>NZ_JAJSSH010000004.1 GCF_021403115.1 Sphingobium sufflavum | reverse complement strand
TAAGCAATGGCCCGCTTCGCTACGCCCTACGGGCTCCGCTGCACAGGCCATTGCTCAACCCGCGCTCATGCGCAAAAACGATGCCGAGACTCTAATCGCAACCGGATGAAGGTTGGGGGTCAGGTCAAGATGGGTCAAAGATATTTTTTATTCACCGCTCATTCCAAGAGTATTTTAGTGCAATATTCATAACGCGGTATAAGGGTAACGAGAGTTTTAAAGTTCACGACGCAATTTATAGGGCGGGTTTATCAGAGAACGTTGCCCCCATGGTCTTTGAACTTGATCAGGCACAACTTGAGCGTGAATGGGTGCTGCCGGTTCTGAATAACTTCCTAACAAAACATGGCGAAAAGAGCATTGCTCTATGGAATGAAGTTCTATTTGATATCGTGATATCATATAATATCATCAAGACTCCAGACAGCGAGGATGTTTTATTCGGTGGATATGGGTGGGCACCGAATAGCTGGGGTGGCCCTCTCAGAACATTAGCTATTCTATATGGGCTTCCAGTAGATGCAGGCGCTATTATCCACAGCAGAATGTTGAAGACAGAATTTTCTAATTTGTCGGACGCAAAGTTGAAAGGTTACAACTTTCCAGATTCAGTCGTCGAATTGTTCGAAAGTTCGGAATTGAGCATTTCCAACCTCAGTATCACGAATGAGGAAATGGAGTGGGCGATGGCTACCGAAATACCTCAGCGCGTTATGGATGTGATCAATGACCTTCGGCATCTCCAGGTAGAAGTCTCGGAACGGGTGGCACAACGGATGGCTATATCGATATTCGACTAAGATTGTGCAGCCTACGGCATCGAAGTGTTTTATCCGCTATCGACTACTGACGGTTAAGTACCGACGAGCAGTTCTCGTTTAGATTTTCGAACACCTTAAATGGAGCGAATGGCCGGTTGTGGGAAAAGGAATTGCCTTCCGGAGCGGCATTCATTGGCGCAAACCGGCCCTCCTCCCCCACACACACAGAAACGGCGCGTCCTTGCGGCGCGCCGTTCAGCCTGCATCTGTCCCCGTCTAACCGCCGCGCGCCATACCCGCGCCGCCGGAACCTTACCCGCGCAGCAGGCTCATCACGCCCTGCTGGCTCTGGTTGGCCTGCGCCAGCATTGCGGTGCTGGCCTGTGACAGGATCTGGCTCTTGGCCATGCTGGTGCTTTCGACCGCGAAATTGGTGTCCTCGATCCGCGAACGGGCCTCGGTCAGGTTGGTGGTCGATGTGACCAGGTTGTTGATCGTCGATTCCAGCCGGCTCTGGAACGCACCCAGGTTGGCGCGCGCCGTCGTCAGTTCGTTGATCGCGTCATTATACTGGTCGATGGAGATGGTGTTGAGCGGCGATACCGTCGACGTGAAGTTGATGATGCCCGCCAGGTCCGACCCGGACGAGAAATTCTGGATGCTCATCACCACCGTGTCGCTGCTGCCGGCGCCGATCTGGATGCTGATGTCCTGGCTGGTGCCGGCGGTGCCGCCCAGCAGGCTGATGCCGTTGAACTTGGCGTTGTCGACGACATTGATGATCTGATAGGCGAGCTGCTCCTGCTCCGCCTTGATGTTCGCCTTGCTCTCGCTGTCGTTGGTGCCGTTGGCCGACTGCACCGCCAGTTCGCGCATACGCTGCAACATGTTGCCGATTTCGCCCAGCGCGCCTTCCGCGGTCTGCGCCAGCGATATGCCGTCGTTCGCGTTGCGCGCCGCCATGGTCATGCCCCGGATTTCGGAGGTCATCTTGGTGGCGATGGCCAGGCCCGCGGCATCGTCCTTGGCCGAGTTGATGCGCCGGCCGGAGGAGAGGCGCTCCATCGCGGTCTGGAGATCGGACGACGCCTTGTTGGAGGCGTTCTGGGCGCGGACAGCGGCGATGTTGGTATTGATTGCGGTCATGTCTCAGTCCCTTGCCGCTCCTGTTGGCCGTCTTGCCAGCGAGCGTCACAAGCTTCCTTAAAGCGATTTCGTGGTTAAATTTTTGCTAACGGGGGGCATTTTTTTTGCATTTGGGCCTAAACTTTTGCTCTTTGCGGTCGTGGGGGTGCCCAAAATCGCGTTTTTCGGGGTGCAAAATGCCCCAAACCCCGCATCCCGGCGGCTTTCCCCCTCTTTCAAACCACCCTTCCGGTTGGTCATGTTGAAACCATGGAGCAGCGAGGGACGAACCCGCGCTATTCCCCATCGGGCGTCGGATACCCTGCCGCATCCTCATTGCGCGCCTCATGCCACGCCCGAACACGCGCCCGGAACGCTTTCCTGAGCGGCCGGGCCAGCGGCGACAGCGACCGGCGGGCGAGGCTGGTCATCACCACCCGCACTTCCGGCGCGGGCTGGCCATCGGGCCGGGGCAACTCGCGCAGCCACCCCGCCTCCAGCGCCTCCGAAGCGGCAAAGGCACTGGAAAACCAGATGGCATCCGTCGCCGCCGTGATCCCGGCCAGCGAGCTGAAATCCTCGATAACCTGCGGCGCGCCACGCACATGCGCCGCGATCTCCGGCGGCAGTGGCAGGCCAGCCCAACTGGACCGCACGACCGGATAGCGTTCCGCCATCTGCCCATCACCCATGCCGCCGCCTTGCAGCAAAGGATGCCCGTTCCGCACGATCAGGCAGAGCGGAAAATGGCCGAGCAAGTCGATCCGCGCCTGACTGGTATCGGGCAATAGCCCATCCTGACTGACGAAGAATTCGATCTCCCCCGCCAGCAGCAGGCCCCACAATGCCGCCACGTCGCGCACAACCACTTCATGCACCACATCCGGGGCCTCTGTGATCCGCTCCGACAAGACACCGGTCAGCAGCGCGCGGGCAGGCATCGGCGCCATGCCAAAGCGGATGCGACCAGCCCCGCCCTGCGCACTGCGGTGCGATTGCCGCTCCAGATCCTCCGCGTCGGCTACGAGTAGCCCCGCCCGCTCCGCTACCAGCCGTCCTTGCGGCGTCAGTTCCACCCCGCCCCGGTCACGGTCGAACAGCCGCAGATCAAGCTGTCGCTCCAGCGCCTGGATCGACCGGCTCAGCGTCGGCTGGGAAATGCCCAGTTCCTCCGCCGCCCGCGCATAATTCAGGCGGCGGGCCAGCACCGCCAGATGACGCAAGTTGCGCAGCTCGAGCATTTGATACGCCAGACGTATTAAAATGGACCTCCAAATACATTGGACGTTACAGACCACCTCTGCAAGCATGCTGCCACAAGAACAGGCGAACAGCTGGGCGATTGATGGAGAGCGTGATAAAGCCGCCCCTCCCCTGTCGCCCCAATAGGAGGCGAAACATGGCGCTTATCAAAGTTCTCGACCCCACTGCCAAGCGGATGGACGATAATGCCAGCCCCGGTCCCGACGCAGGATCGCTGACGGGCAAGCGCATCGGCTTTCGCCTCGATCAGATATGGCGCTGCTGGGACTGGATCAGCGAAAACTGGGCAGACAAGTTCCGCGAAGCAGGCGCAGAGGTCAGTTTCTGGCGTTCCACCAACCGTTCCGGCGAGGAAGGAGAGGAACAGGCCCGCTCTCTCGACGCATGGCTGAAGAGCGTGGATATCGTTATTTCCGGCCTCGCCAATTGCGGTAGTTGCACCGGCTGGACTATCCGCGACGCCGTTGCCGCCGCGAACACCGGCGTTCCCACGGTTGCGGTCGCGACAAAGAATTTTGAGGATTTCGCTCATGAACTGGCCGCGCGCGGTGGCCGTTCGGGTTTGCGTGTCCATGTCCTCCCCTACCCGCTTAACGAACTTTCGCGCGAAGAGGTCGATCCGGTCGCCGAAGCCTATTTCGAGGGCCTTCTAACCGTCATGGGCGCTTCCCTGACCGAAAAGGAAATTGCGGCATGAGCATCCATCTCATCAAGCCGTCGAACCGCACGACCACCGCTCCCAAGACCCTCGTCAGCCGCGACTGCGGCCCGGCGGGCTGCGAGGTCGACTGGCTGACGAGCAAGCGCGTCGAAGTGGAGGACAGCATCGAGGCTTTTACCGAGGCATCGGTGGAACTGGGCTGGGGCGATGGCCTGCCCCTCATCCCGCCGACCGACGCGCGGGTCCGCACCTTCCTCAGCGAGAATGACCGCTACCCTGACGAACTCATCGCCCGCATGCCGGACAATTCGGAATGTACGGTCGAAAAAATCGTCATCAACGCCGTCATGGCCGGAGCGCCTGCGGAATCCCTCGAACTCATCATCGCCGCCATCGAGGCGATCAGCGAGCCGGATTTCGAACTTTATGGGGTCAATGCCACCACAGCGCCCGTCTACCCCGGCTTCATCGTCAACGGACCGATCCGCGACGCGCTGAGAATTCCCTACAGCTATGGCTGTGCGGGCGGCGTGTCCACACGGGCTAACGCCATCGGCCGCGCCATCCGCCTGATCATGCGTAATGTCGCCGGGCAGGTGGCAGGCGTCACCACCCAGACGACGTTCGGCTCGCCGGGTCGTCTCGGCGGCCTGATCCTGGGCGAATGGGAGGAGAAATCCCCCTGGGCCCCGCTGGCGGAGCGCCGCGCAGGGTTGGCCGGCAACGCCGTTACGGCGTTCAGCACCATGGGCACGATGAACATCCTCGACACCACCTCGTCGGGCGCACTGGCGTTTCTGGAGATGATCGGCAAGTCGGTCAGCTATGCAGGGGCCAACTGCTATTCCCCTTCGATGGAATATTCGGAGATGACGATCGGCATTAACCCAATCTGTGCGGAGATCATTGCCAAGGAACTTGCCACTATCGAGGACGTGCAGGAAGTCCTGTGGAACCATGCCGCCGTCCCCGCCGAATGGTTCCAGAAGCTGCACCGTGACCAGTTGGAAGCACAGGGCCGCGTCCGCTCTGATGGCCGGGTCTATGCTACGCCAGAGCCCAAGGATCTGGTTCTCTTCGTCTGCGGCGGTCTGGGCGGCCTGCACGCGCTGGGCCTGCACAGTTTTGGCAGTTCGCTGGCCCAGACCAAGGGCATAGCCCAGGCCGAACCTGCAGAGGCTCAGGCGGCCGAATAAGATGAAAGCAGGGGATGACTGCGCACGGATGGTGACGCAGCCTCCCCTGCCCTCTGCAGTTACACAAAGGGCCGGGCGCAATAGCGGCCCGGCCCTTGCCATTAGAAATCGAACCGGACCGAAGCCGATGCGGTGCGGGCGTTGATGCCCTGAACCATCACGATGCCGCTGGCGGGAAGCGTCGGCACGGACGCCGCCGAAATGCCCTTGGCATTGAACAGGTTGTTCACATTCAGCGATACAGTGACCCGCGGGGCCGGGCGAACCTGAACGAACGGATTCACGGTCACATAGCCGGGCAGCTTCAACTGGTTCGCATCCTGGGCAAAAAGCGAGGTCAGGCCATAGACATTAGCGCCCAGGCTGAACAATTCGGTGTCCATCATCGGCGTCACAAACCCGAACAGCTTTGGTTGGCCACCCGGCGTCTTGCCATTCATCGTCGGGTTGATCGCGTCCTTTTCGATCTCACCCTTGGTATAGGTAGCGCCAGCGGTAATACTAAAGATATCCGTACGATAGCCGCCCTCGAACTCAAAGCCACAGGTCTTGTACTGGCGATCGATGATCGGGCCGAAATAGACCTGATGCTCCAGCGTGCTGGCCCAGAAAGCGGTCAGTTTCAGCGTCAGGCCCGATTTGCGATATTTCACGCCTGCTTCGGCCTGCTTCACATAGTCGATCAGAGCGCCCGGATTAGCCAGCCCACCATTGACGGTGCTGATCGCGGGGCTGAACAGGAGCCGGTCGGAATTGACGCGCGCGCCGCGGCTGTAGCGGGCAAAGACCGCCAGAGGCTCGGAAACGCGGAAGTTCACGCCTGCCGAGTAGGACATATAGTTATAGGTATAATCGACCGGCGCGCTGCTGGTCAGCGGGATGATGCCGACCTTGCGTTCCGGCGCGGAGATCACGCCGTCGCCGTTGATGTCGCGAGCGACAGAGCCTGAGGCACCATTGACCTGTGAGCTATAGATCGTGCCGTTCGCGCCACCGAAGTCATAGCGCAGGCTGCCACCGACCGAGAAACGGTCCCAGCGATAGTTGAGCGAGCCGAACGCCGCATTGGTATCATATTCGACGTTCAGGCGCTTACGCGGAATGCCACCAAAGAAGGTCGCATCATAGGCATAGACGCCCTTTTCGTTGAGCGGCACACGGGTCGCCGTTGTGACGTTCAGCAAGGCGGCGCTGCCATCGCCCAGCACTTCGCTGATTTGCGACGTGTTGGTGGATACGGTGTCGATCTTCTGGTTGGACTTGTAGAAGCCCGCCGTCGTCGTCAGTTCACCGCTGCCCAACTGCCAGAGCTTGCTGGCGCGCAGGTCGTTGGTGAAATTGTTGAAGCTGCGCAGTTCATTGTCACTGGTTATGATCGCTGCGGCGAGGCCTTTGCCGTTGAGCGCGGCAGGATTGGTGATTGTCTGTCCGGCATTGGGGCCGGTCGCATAGCTGAGCGTCGCCCCCGGTCCGCCGAACATCGGAGCGATCGTAGATGCATGTTTACCACCGCCGGATAAATACCGCCATAGCTGCCGCTGATGTCAGAATAGCGGAACTTCTCGGTCAGAACCCAGCCGCCTAGATCAATCTGCGCCTCGACACCCACCGACTTGACCAGTGAATGTTGTCCCTCGCGAACATCTTTGACGATCGGGCTGTTGTTGCCGTCCAGCATAAGGTTATCGAGGTGATAGCGCGACAGCAGCGTGTCCTTGCTGACATTGAAGCCCGGCAGATATTCGAATTTCGGATCGGCATTGGTGCCCGTCGCACGAATCGGAGCAGGCAGGTAGACCGGGGTGCGATCATCCAGAAATTTGACGTTGAAGCAGATATAACCGCCCGTGAAGGTCTTGGTGATGCTGAACTTGGGCTGGCCGCCCCTGTTACCATCATAGCCGACGCGGCGCGGCCCCTCGCCTTGACGATAGAAACCGCCGATGTGGAAGCGCAGACTGTCGCTGATCTTCGCGCCATAGTCGAAATCGGTGCGATACTCCTCATAGTCGAGGCCCGTGCTGACCATCAGCGATCCCCCCTCGACCTCGCCGGTCTTGGAGATCAGGTTGATGACGCCGCCGGGCGAGTTAGAGGAGAACGTCGAGGCAGAACCTCCCCGGATAGCCTCAATCTGCGACAGGTTGAGGTCTGCGCGCAGGAACTGGTCCGCGCCGCCGGTAATCATGTCACCAAACTCAACGACGGGCAGACCATCTTCCTGGATTTGCAGGAACTTTGCGCCACTGGATGCCATAGGAAGGCCGCGGATGGTGACGTTGGCGCTGGTTTCGCCCGACGTCACTTCGGCGCGAACGCCGGGGATGTTGTGGAACAGTTCGCCCAGCGAGTGCGCTGACAGCTTGCTGATTTGACCTTCACGGATGGAACAGGTGGAGGTGGCGCTGTCAAGGCGATCGCGGCCACGCGCAACGCCTGTCGTCACCATCTCGCTATCGTCCGCCTTCTTGGCGCTGAACGTCGCGCTATCCTTTGCGGGAGCGGCCTCCGCCCCGGCCGATGTCGCGAGTGCGCGTGGTGCAACCGTCAGCAGAAGATGCGAGAATTTCATCGCTATTGCCGAAGGCGGATCAATCCATCCAGCTCCCATGGTCTCCATGGGCCTGCCACGCGAAAGCCGAATACAGACGCAAAGACGTGAGAAGCAAAAATTGCGTGAACCCCCGTGCGTCTCCCGCTAACCGATCAGTACGATACTCTTGCGTAGCCATTCTTGGTCCAACAAGGCTGCAATATGGACGTTTCGGGGTTATGCTTGGGTGCCATTCGGATGCTCTGTAACCCCTGGGTGGGCCATCCGCCTTCTTCCTCTCACAACTGGGCGATAGCAACGTGAACCGGACAAGCACCAAGGCCGCACCCAATCTGATTGAAGGCCCGATCCTGCGGACCCTATTCTTCTTTGCTCTACCCACGCTGGGATCCAATATACTCCAATCGATAAACGGGTCGATAAACGCCGTATGGGTTGGGCAATATCTGGGCGCTGCAGGACTGGCCGCGACCGCCAATGCAAACCTGATCATGTTTATGATGTTAAGCCTAGTGTTCGGCTTTGGCATGGCGACGACTATCCTGATCGGCCAGAATATCGGGCGCCGGGATATTACAGCCATGCGCAGGGCGTTCGGTACGGGACTGAGCCTTTTCTTGATGTTGGGTATAGCCAGTGCTGTTCTGGGCTGGTTGATCTCTCCCGTGCTGCTGCACGTTCTGGTCACTCCACCTCAAGTTTATCCGGGGGCCCTGACATATTTGCGAGTGATGTTTCTGGGCCTCCCATTCGCGCTACTAACCGTTTATTTTGCCATGTCGCTGCGTGGAGTCGGAGACAGCATGACTCCGCTCTATTTGCAAATTCCTGGCATGTTGCTGGATATCATCCTCAATCCTCTGTTGATCCGAGGGATGTTCGGCCTTCCGCAGCTCGGGATAGAGGGTGCCGCTCTCGCCACCATGCTGGCTAACCTCTTCTCCTTCCTGTTGATGATTGTTGTCATCTATCGCCATGACCTAATGGTGCGGTTGCGGGGGGCGGAATGGCGTTATCTGTTGCCGGAATGGACGCTCGTGCGGGTAATATTGGCGAAAGGCATTCCCATGGGCCTCCAGATGATCGTAGTCGCAGGGTCTGCCATCACCCTTTTGGGCTTCGTTAATGCGGAAGGGATGGCCTTTGTCGCGGCTTATGGCGCCACGACGCAGATATGGACCTATATCCAGATGCCCGGCATCGCCGTAGGTATGGCCGTGAGCGCGATGGCTGCGCAGAATATTGGTGCGAGCCGTTGGGATCGGGTCAGTGCCATCGCACGAGCGGGGCTGATTACGAATATCGTCCTGACCGGTATGCTGGTTATCGTCATCGCTCTCTTTGAAGTGCAGATATTGAAGCTGTTCCTGCCAACGGACTTCGAGGCGCTAGAGATTGGCCGCACCATCGGTTTGATTGTTAACTGGAGTTTCGTCCTGATCGGGGCGACTATGGTGTGGACAGGGATTACTCGTGCGAATGGTGCGACGCTTATGCCCTTGCTGATTATCTCTGTGGCCTATCTGCCTGGACGATTAGGTAGCGTGTTGTTGCTAAAACCACTGATTGGATCAGACGCGATCTGGTGGAGCTATCCTATCGGTGGTGTCATTTCCGTGTTGCTGACGGGAAGTTATTACCGTTGGGGTGACTGGCGTGGATTAACTCTGGCAGTATCAGCAGAGGAAGCTGGTGAGATGGTCCAAGCAGAAGCAGACCCTGCGGGGCGGATGCTACCGAACGCATAGAGTTATACGAGAGGATGGAAATGAGGGTTCTGCAAGGTGGAAAGCCCCTCCTCCCTTCCAAGAAAAAGCCAATATATCCTGATAGTTATGAGGTTTATCTCTAAGGTTAAAGAGTTAAGGCACTAGGGATACCTTGCGAATCGCGATGAATCCGCGATTCGGCCCTTCTAGCTCGTTCCTAAAATGTCGAAGAAATGTCCCCGAAATGTCGGTGCTGTCGTTCCTGATGTGTCGGGCCTCCGTTCCCGATGGAGCGACATCCGTTCCTCTTGTGTCGAAGCTAGCCATATATGGTGGTCGAGAGGCGGCGCATTGAATCACTTCACATCAACAGTGAGGCAAGGTGGTTCAATTGCTTGTGGCAAAATGGACGGTTGGAAGGTGGAAGCGGCCGCTGGATCGGAGAGATGCAAGAAACCCGACACTTCAGGAACAGGCCGATATCGTAAAATATAATTCCGGTGAACCAATGGGAATGTCCGACCAAGGACGCAGGATATGAGGGAGGCATACCTTATGAGATTCCTTCCGGCGATGGATGTGGTTGCGCCCCTGCACTGCCCTCTTCGTAAGAAGAAAATTGCCACCGGGCCGATCTTGTTCTGCTGTCCTCGCTTCAGAGGACGCACAGTAGGGCATAGACGGTAATGCTTGGTGAGAAAGGCTGTAAGCACAAGGCTTGGGGACGGCAGGTCTGACGGACGTCAGTCGCAGTCTGAGCTTCTCGGCGGCTATCGCGTTTGCAGGGTAATAAAAACGAAACCGTATAGGCCATGATGCGCTCTTCTGTGTGAGCGTGCAGCAATAGGCCTGCAATTCTGACCGGTATGGGCAGTAGCCGATACGCTAATGTTTGCGCATATAAACCGGTGAACGGGCAAACAGGAGCTACCCACGTTAGGGTGTAAGGGGGAAGCTTGGGGGAGTTCGCAACACCGCAGGCGAAAGAATAAAAAGGGAAAGCACGAGCCGTATGACAATGGCCGATCCGCGCAGGTCAGCGGTGTCGATTCTTTTCATGGAAGCGACGGACAAAGCCGATAAAGGCTTTCTGATAGTTGACTGGGGTGCGGGTAGCATCGCCATCGATCCAGTCGCGAAACTCCTGGTGAAGTGTTTGATAATCCCAGCCCGGACACTCGGCACGCAGGATCGCTAGCGTAGCGTCGGTCATCTCTCCAGCCGTCGCGCGCGTCGCCATTCTGATGACGCTGCGGCGCATCAGGGTGCTGACATCAGCGACGGGCATTGCCTCATCCATAGACGCACGTGGGGAGGGGGCAGAGACGGAGATGGACGCGGCTGATTTGGAATTGGTGGGGAGAGCGGAAGTCGAGTTGGTGGTCGGGGTCTGTAATGAACTGGAGTGCACAGTTGAGGCAGATTTCCGGGCAGAAGCGGTACGCTGTGTGGAAAGTGTACTGCTCCCAGATTCGTCCCGGCGGCGCATGCGGACAGAGGGTTCACGCTTGCCGCTCGCCTGCTCCATCTCAAGGCGATAACCGGGCAAGGGATCGCGCTCTGCAATCTTGGCGATTTCGAACTTGAAGCGACGATACTGCCCCTCAGCCCCAGACTTTTCGAACAAGGTGGGCATGGAAATAGCAAAGCCTGCTTCACCCGCGCCGCCTGCGTGCTTGCGTGCTACTTTGTAAAGCCAGCGTTCGCGTCCGCCGGTCAGGTCGAAATAGGCGCGGTCGATGGACAGGACGCCGCCTTTCATCAGCACGCCCTCATAGAACCAGTTGCTCAGTTCGATGGTCATCCCGCGCGATCGTTCGGTTTTTTCATCGACCAACTGAGTCCAGCCGTCGAGCCAGCTGAAGGTTGCTTCCCGCCGGTTTTCGGCGCGGATATTGGTTTTGATTGTGGTCGAGACGAGTCGGTCGAGAGATTGGCCCAGCAACTCATAAGCACGGCCAGTCGTCGGGCGGTTGATTGCTCGAAGCAGATCATAGGGCATAAGATGCAGCTTGCGAGGAACGTCGTTGAGGCCACGGCGTGCCATGTCAGCCAGCGTCGATGCACAATAAATCAGGATGTCCGCGTCCCAGATAGTCGCCATGCCATAATCGGGATTGGCCGATACATGGACCCATGTTTTCCCGTCGGGGGAGTGATAATCGATCGGTTTCACCCGTTTTGATTTGGCTAGGGAGAAGAAAGGGCGCTCCATCATTTCGCGCTGGTCACGCATGGGGAGGTCGACGACATAGGGCAGGAAAAGGTCGAACTGGTCGTTGATGCCGGGTTTGGAGGAGATGGTCATGGCAGGCGGCATCCGGTCAGGAGAGAGGAATATGGTGCGAATAGGAAAGGGGACGACAACCAAGGAGCAGGGCGATGGCGGCCGCGAACCTGTAGTTTGGATTCAACGTTTCCCCGGGGAAACAGGTCTCTGATGGCACGACCCCACACAATGCCCTTGCCCCTCCATGGTCAACTTCCCACCGTTAAGGAGAAAGACGAGGCGGATCGTGAGTTTCTTCAACGGTGTAGGCCCCGGCCACACTCTTCCAAATGCCGTAGTGCGGCGCGCAGAGCATCGATAATCTCATCCTCGTTTGCCCCGGAACCGGAGTGCAGCCGAATGGTGACGCCTTGCCGATTGGCCGACTGGATAGAGAGCAGGGTACGGCCATGACGGCTGAGGGCCGCATAGGGTTCGGATCGGTCGACCTGGATGGTGGGCGCCGCAAGTAGCCGCTTGAGCACATCAGCGGCTGGAATTGGGGCGTTTTCCTCTTCGCGTAGCGCTTTTTGTTCAACAGCGATACGGCGGGCAACAGCGGCGATGGCCTTGGCCGCTTCCCGGTCGTCTAACGCTTGCGCCAAGGTGTAAGCGGGCTTGAGTTGCACATCGGAGGGAGAGGCGAAGGCCGCGATGACTGCATCGGGGATGCCCGCGACCTTGATCATCTTGGACAGCCAGCCCTTAGATAACTTTAGTCGTTCCGCCATGCGAGTCAGATGACTGCCGTAATGGGCCTTCAGGGCTTCGGCATAATTACGCGCCCTTTCGAGATCCGACACATCTTTACGTGCGCGGTTTTCCAAGTCGGCGAGGCGGAAGGCGGCCTCGTCATCCAGTTGTGCGACTTGTGCCACAAACTGCATATCGGGATAGCTGTGTTTACGCAGCCAACTGATCGACCAGTGACGGCGGGTGCCCGCGATAACTTCGAAATCATGGTCTGGGTCATCCTCCACGCGGCGTACGACGGCGGGGACTTTCTGCCCGCCCTCCGCTACGATGGAGTCGATCAGTTCCGCGCAGTTCTCCGCATTGAGGTCAGCATAATGTCGCGCGTTGCCCGTCCAGATGCGAACGCGTGCCGGGTTGAGGAGCAATTGGGTGACCTGCCGCACTTCGCCCGAGGCAACACGAGCAAGGGCGGATTCGCGGCCAAGCAGAGTGGTTCCGCGCGTCCGTTCCGGGCGGAGAGAAGCCACGTCAGGCGCCTTTTCCTCTGGCACAGCAACGGCGTTTGCGTCCACTTCGTCCGAAAGGAGGGCCGCAAGATAATCGGACTGCTTACGTGCCATGGGAAACCTCCAGATGGGGCAGGGCGCGCGTACCTATGCCATTGGGGTGGCTGTAGGACAGGCTGTTGGATGCCGTGAGGAGGTCAGGCTGCATTGACAATATCCTCTTCTCGCGCTGGGGTAACGCGGCCCCAGCTCTGCCGGACAAGCGCCTCGACTTGACCGAGAGCCTCATCAAGATTGGCACGGCACCGCTTGTGGGTGCGTGGCGTGCCAATCGGTCGTTCCAGTTCATAGACGCTCATCATGCGCAGCGCGGCATGGCTGATTTCCGCGCTTTCTAATATGGGAACGGGAAGGAGGGCGGGGCCGAAACTTTGCTCCAATATGGCGCGGACCATCGCATGGCTGGGGTCATTGGCGTCATATTTGGAACAGATCAGGCGAATGAATTGATAGTCCACATCGATGCCAGCTTGTCGCAACTGGGCTAGCACCTGATCCATCATCGATAGGAACTGCACTGTCGAGCAGAAGTCCGGAGTGGTCGCGGCCAGCGGGACGAGCAGGGCGTTGGCGGCCTGCATCACGGCGAGGCTGATCGTCCCCAGCGCTGGAGGCGGATCGAGCAGCACGATATCATAGTTGCGTGCGAGGTCGGCCAGTCCTTTCTTGAGCTTGCGGAAGCGTGCGGCAAGGACAGAGCCGCCATCGCTGCCTGCCGCCGCCAGTTCATATTCCACGTCGAACAGTTCGAGGTTGGACGGGATGAGGTCGACATTGGGCCATGCCGTATGCTTGACTGCATAAAGCAGGTCCGTCTGGGTTGGGTCGATCGAGAGATATGGGTAGAGAGTCTCCTCCCGCTGGATATTGAAGTGCGGGTTGAATCCGAACAGGGTGGTGGTGGTGGCCTGGCTGTCGCAATCGACCACCAGCACGCGATACCCCTGCACCGCGAAATAATGGGCGAGGTGGCAGGTCACGGTAGACTTGCCGACGCCGCCTTTGAAATTCTGCACTGCGACGATAGCTGGTATGTCGAGCGGCGCACGCTCGGGTGAGGCTCCCAGAACAGATCGCATGTTGAGCAGCTCTTCTACGGTGTAGCCGGGACGGCGGCCATTTTCGGTCGGTGGAGCAGGGGGGAGACGACCATCGTCCTCCGCCATACGAATACGGTTGGTTGAGCAGCCGAGAAGCTGCGCTGCCTCGGCGATGCCGAAGCGGACATTCAACTCCTTGCGGCTTTCGGGTAAGAAAGCCTTGCGTCGGAGGCGCTCGATCATTTTCTCACCCGCTTCCGCGAGATCGCCGATTTGATCTATGACTGCGTTCATTCTGAGCCTCAACGCTAGAATTGAATAATATTATTGCGCCATATCGCAAATTTCATTCAATTTGACAATGGGGGTGATCTTTTTGCCTTGCTTTAAAGCTTCAGGATGAGCATCCTTGATCGATGCTAAGGGCGCATGCCTCTATTTTCGATTTTAAAGGCCGTCAGGCCGTCATGGGTTGGCGAGATACCCACGGGTTACGGATTGCGTATAGTTGCGCTCCTGTGGCGTTTGGCGGGAACGAATTTTTGCCAACTTTGCCATCTGGTCAATGGTAAAGCCACGGTTGGTCGGATCTTCAAAGGAAGATTTTGGCCTCTACGCTCCCGGATGATTCGCAAGTTCGTAAGGGCCATCATCTTGTGGCAAGACCTTTGCTTCTTCGTTCAGGCCTGTTCCATCGGCAAAGCGAAGGTGCGGAGCAGGGCGCATAGGTCGGTCTGACGGCTGGTCGCCCGGCCTCTGGCCCGGATACCACGGGGCTGAAGGCGCTGGTGCTGGCCTATCCCACCGGTACTACGGGGATCGAGCTGGGATTCGGTCCCTATTGCTGGGAAATCGGCTGGGGTTATCAGGGTGCTGGCGATGCGCGCGACGCCGCCAATGCAGACTACACGGAAAAGCGCGACGCGCTCCAATCGGTCGCAGATGGCAATGGAGCGGGTGCGCGACCGAAAAAGCTCGCTGGTGGCACTCGTGCGGCCCGTGCTCGCTGGAAGTCCGCGAACAAAGATGCGACCAAGGCGCGCACGGCGGCCCGCGCGGACATCAAACGGCTGCGCCCTCCGCCCACGTCGCGCCTGTCTGGCGATTATTGGGGGAAGGAGGAAGATGACGGCCTTGACCTGACGGTGCTTGTCAATGATCGGGCGATCGGCTGGTCGGAGTTGAAGCAGCAGTATAAGAGCGCGGCGACGGCTTTGAAATGCGTCAACGACATTCTGCACTTCAGTAAGGGCATCAAGGATAATCTGATGCTCGCCTTTGCATTTCTGAACGATTATTCTCCTTCCATCGTGCGCCCCTCGGCCTCCCTGTCGCTGGAGGTGATGACCATCGACCTGTTCCTGGGCCACAAGCTGACAGGTTCGGATTCGCTCAAGGGCGACCGCTGGCGTGCGCTGCAACCCTATTGGGATGTGGAGGTGGCGGCGAAGCTGCTCGAAATATCGGGCAGCATCGGCGTCACGGTGGGGCGCAGCCTGCTCGGAACGGGCGCGTCGGTGGAGCTTTCGGTAACGGCGACCGGCACCGCGACGGTGGCCTATGAGGCAAAGGGGCGGTCGCTGGCCTTCCCGCCCGCAGGGTTCGAACATGAACTCAAGGCAATCGGCACCATCACCCTGTCCAGCACGCTGATCGGCAAGGCGACATTTCTGTGGTTCGAGGTCGGTGCGGCGGGTGGTGCAGCGGCGGGGGGGGGCGTGCGCTGGCTGGGGTCGTGCGAACCGCGCAACCTGCTGGATTTCGGACAATGGGACAAACGACTGCTCGGTGATCCCATCGTCGCCACTATCTTCTACCGATCCGCGTTCAGCAAGAACAAGACCAAGCAATATGTCTTGTGGGGTGGCACTTCGCCAAAGGATGACGCGTCAGGATGAGCGACCTTCTCTACATGGAGCTGGATTGTGAGGGTCTGGTCGGGGAGGTGCGGATCAACGACATTCCCGTCGTTCCCGTCAAGCCTATGCCGTTCCGGGCCTATCTGCCGGTTCCGTCCTACATTGTGCAGGGCGCGAACCGGCTGGAGGTGCGGCTGCGCGTGGTGGGGCCGCCGCGCCTGTTGCTGCGCATCGCGCTGTTCGACGATGGCGAGGAGTTTTTCGTAGGCGCCGGGCGCGATCTGGCGCGAATAGACCGTCCGTCCCCCGGGCGAGGAGCCGGTCGCCATGACCTTTACCAGCCCGGTTGGCCCGTTGGTCTGGGCCTGGGATACCTGCCGCCGCTGGCCCGGTATCGACGCTGCCATGGATCAGGCACATCCTTATATAGAGCGGGTGGTGGATGCCTGGCGCAACCGCGACGCAGGGTGGCTGATCGCCGCTGCAAAGCCCAAGCATCACGACATGGCGCGGGCTTTCCCCAACCGCACTCTGGCCGCGATAGAGGCGGTGGTCGTGGAGGATATTACCACCCAGTTGCCGATTACCACACTGCGCCCGATTGCAGCGTCGCGTCTTTGCGCCGATGGCAGGTGGTTGCTGTTGCTCGATCCCGCTGGCGAGGATTTGTTGCAGGGGCGTGATGAGGATGGGCCGTTTGGCTGGTCTGCCGCGATCGGTCGCCGGGACGATGGCTGGGCGATCATTCGATAAGAGCATTTTGCTGGCCGCAAAGGGCATCCGTCGCCTCGCCAGCGGGATGCGCACAGGTCATTTGGTAATGTTCTGACGCCGTGACCCTGGCGTCCCACTCGCTCCCTCAATGCTGGGTGATGAGCAACCTCTCGATCTGTTGGGTCAATTGCGTCCAGCGATAGGGCTTGGCGATGAATGCCCCATGATCCGGCAGTTCGTCATCCGACAGGTCGACATGGCCGGATGTCAGTAGCAGGCGGATCGTGGGCCATCGCCCATGCACGCGCGTCGCCAGTTCGATGCCGTCCATCGGGCCGGGCATGCGGATGTCGGTGAACAGCAGGGCGATGGTGCTGCCATGTTCCAATATGTCCATGGCTTCGTCGGCGTCTTCTGCCTCGATCACGTCATAGCCCGCATCCATCAGCACTTCCGCGCCTATTTCACGGATCAGCGGCTCGTCCTCGACAATCATGATCGTCGTCATGTGCCTCTCCTGCACCGCCCCGGAGGACAGAACGGATAAGGTGCACTGCCGTTCCGGCGACAGAAGTCCGCGATCGCTGCCGGTCGTGAAAAGTGGGCGTCATATCCCACCGCATGTTTCGCCGCTGCCTTCAGGCGATGATCCGGAATCCATGCGTGCCGTCACGGGCAAGCTGCGCGACCAGCCCATATTCCCAGTCGAGATAGGCCTGCATCGCCTCCGCCCGATTGTCCGTCCCTTCATAGGGGCGCTTGTACCGCCCGTCCAGGCCGCGCGGCGGCGGTGCGTCGTCGGGGCCGGTTTCAAGCGCCGACGGCCAGTCGGCCTCCAGCACGAATATGTCCCAGCCCTGTTGGGCGAGCCAGGAAGCGGTCATCGTGGCGCGTGGCCCCAGATCGTCCGACAGGATGATCCGTGCGCCCCGGACCGGCGCGAAATGATCCGTCTCCTGCACCAGTTGCCCGCCCGGCGCATGGCGAAATCCGGGGCGGTGCCCGGCGGCATAGGGCGCGGGCTGGCCACGTCGTAGAGATAATGGGTGCGGGTATCATCCGCCCGGATGCGGGCCAGTTCCGCGCGGCGGACCGCGCCGCCGCGACAGACGCCGGATCGACCGGGCCATGGCCGCGCGCCTGCCCCCTCTCCAGCGCCTGCCCGGCGAGGGTCCAGCCGATGGTGCCGTTGCGCAGCGCAAAGACCGGATTGGGCACGCCCGCGTTGACTAGCGATTGCGCACCGATGATCGACCGGGTGCGGCCCGCGCAATTGACGATGATAGTGGTGGTGGGGTTGGGCGCTATGGCGCGGGCGTGCAGCACCAGCTCCGCGCCCGGTACGCTGGTGGCGGTCGGGATGCTCATGACCGTATATTCTTCCGGCCGGCGGGCGTCGACGATCCGGATGTCAGCCCCCTCCCGGATCAGCGCCTGCACGGTTTCGGCGGGCAGGGAGGGGGTGTGGCGGACATGCTCGACCAGTTCGCCAAAAGCCTTGGCATAGCTGTTGACGTCCGCAAACAGTTCCTGGCCCGCATCGCGCCAGCCGGACAGGCCGCCCGCCAGCGAGAAAAGGCGGGTAAAGCCCAGCGTCGCGAACGCCGCCAACGCCGGTGCCACCAGCCCTTCGCCATCGTCATAGAGGATGACGGGCACATCCGGCCGGGGCATGCGCTAGCGCGCCTCCACCGCGATGCGGTCCAGCGGAACCTGCGCAGCAAACAGGGGATGGCCCAGCGCAAAGGCCGCCTCGTCGCGCAGGTCGATGAGCGCCAGTTCCTCACCCGCCAGCAGCATGGCGCGGACCTCCGCCGGGGAGAGGGTGGCGACGGAGCCGCTCATGCGCTGGGCGCCCAAAGGTTGGGCAGCCGGTCGTTGCTATAGCCGGAGACGAAGGGTTTGGGCGTGCCGTCCGGCTGATAGGTCGCGCGTTCGACCCGGCCGATATTGCCGCCATAGACATGGATGCTGATTGCGGGCGTATCGGCGCTGGCGTTGGCGACCCGGTGGAGCTCGCCCGCGTCGCCGGGAACGAAGCTATCGACCCGCCCCGCCTCCAGCCGTTGCAGTGAGGTAGGGTGCAGGCGGCCATCGGTCCCGCGCCGGAAATGTTCGACCTGTTCCGCGCCGCGCAGCACGCCGACCAGTCCCCAGAGGCGATGGTCGTGGATCGGGGTGGACTGGCCCGGACCCCAGACGAAACTGACGATGCTGAACCGCTCGCCACTGTCGCAATGGAGGAGATAATGCTGGTAGCGGTCGGGATCGGTGCGCGCATAGGCGTCGGGCAGCCAGTCGGGCGCGGCGAGCAGGGCGGCCAGCAGCGGCGCCCCCCGCGTGACGGTCGCCTGGTCGTCCAGCCGCTCGTCCAGAAGGGCAGCGAAGGCGCGGATAAAGTGGCGGAGCGGGGCGAGGCCGGTCGTTGCCGCCTTCCTTTCTGCGATACGGGTGTTCATGGCTGGCCGAGCGATTCCAGCGGGCGCGGCGCCTGTCCCGCATCGGCGATCAGGGGCCGCCGGTCGGCCCATGGTCGCGCCGCCTCCAGCTCCGCGGCGACGCGCAGCAGCCGTCCCTCCGCCCCCAGCGGCCCGGCGATCTGCACCCCGATGGGCAGGCCGTCGGTCCAGACCAGCGGCACCGTCGCGGCGGGCAGGCCCGCGCAATTATAGGGGGAGGTGAAGATGGTGTGGTTGTACAGAATCTCGAAATAGGCGTCGAGGTCGGGCGACTGCATGTCGATGGTGCGCAGCGGCAGGGGCGGGTCGGCCAGCGTCGGGGTCAGCAGCAGGTCATAGCGTTCGAAGAACTGGCCAAAGGCGCGCGAGACGCGGTGGATGGTGGTTATCGCCCAGGCCAGATCCTGCCCCGTATAGACGCGGCCCTCCGCCCCCCATGCCCAGGTGACCGGCTCCACATCGGTCTCCGTCGCCGGGCGGCCCAGCGCGATGCCGCGCGCGGCCAGTCCATTGGCGGTGTTCGACGCGACGATGATGCGGGTCGCCTGTTTCAGCGCGGACAGGTCGATGTCTGGGCGGGCCTCCTCCACCTCATGCCCCAGATCATTGAGCAGAGCCGCGACATTGCGCGCGGCGACGGTGGGGAGGGGGTGCACTCCCTTGCCGTCATGGCCGACCGTTTGCAGCGCGATGCGCAGCCGCCGGGTCGGGCGGTCCAGCGCGTCGAGGAAGCTACCCGCCTGCGCCGGGACGGAATAGGGGTCGCCCGGTTCTGCGCCATGGGTGGCGTCGAGAAAGGCGGCGCTGTCACGCACGCTGCGGGTGATGACATGATGGACCGACAGGCCGTTCCAGCCCTCCCCTATGTCGGGGCCGAAGGGGGTGCGGCCCCGGCTGGGCTTAAGCCCGAACAGACCGGTGTTGGCGGACGGCACGCGGATGGAGCCGCCGCCGTCGGTGGCATGGGCGGCGGGCACGATCCCGGCGGCGACGGCGACCGCCGCGCCGCCGCTCGACCCGCCGGGGCTGTGCGCCGGGTTCCAGGGGTTGAGCGTCGGGCCATGGGCGGCGGGCGCGGTTTCGCTGGCCAGCCCGTTTTCGGCGGTGTTGGTAAAGCCCAGCAACAGCAGCCCCGCCGCGCGGTATCGGCGCGTGATCGTGGAATCCCGCACGGCGACATGGCTCTGCCAGAAACGGCTGCCGTTGGAGCTTTGCTCGCCACCAACCTGTATGCTGCTGTCCTTGACCAGGAAGGGCACGCCCGCAAAGGGCCGTACCCGGCCATCCTCGCCATAGAGGTTGAGGCGCAGCGCATCCCGCCGCGCGCTGTCGTAGAGCGTATGGACGACGGCGTTCAGCGCGGGATTATGCGTCGCAATCCGGGCGATGGCACTTTCCAGCACCTCCGTCGCGGAGACGCTGCCGGTGCGGATCAACCGGGCGAGGCCCAGCGCATCATGGCGGTCATAGTCAGCAAGGATGGACATGGGGTGGCTCCTTGAAAGGTCAGGCTTTGGCGGGCCGGGATTCTGGGGAGGGCCGGGGTTCGGGCTGGGAGCGGGGCTGCCCAGTGTCGGATTGACCGATGCCGGGTTGAGGAGCGCGGGACGGGGCCAGAGCCAGAAGCAACAGCGTCGAACCGAGCAGGAAGAACAGGGTCAGGCTGATCATCGCGGGCAGGCCGCCCGCATGCTGGATCACGCCACCCGCCAGCAGCGGACCGATGGCCAGACCGCCGCCGATCGCCATGTTTGTCAGCCCCATCAACCGCCCGCCGGGGTCGAGGGCGGCGACCCGGCCAAGGATGAAGGGCAGGGTGAAGGTGGACGCGCCCTTGAGCAGGCAGGCCGCCGCCCCAAAGCGCAGCAGGGACGGTTCGTGCAGCAGGAGCGCGACCGACAGGCCGATCAGCGCATAGCCGATGACGAGCACCGCCTGCCCCTTGCGCGCCGCCAGCAGCGTGGCAAGGAACGCGCCCGCGATGCCGAACAGCGAGCCGATGGCCAGCACCGTGCCGCTGGCGATGGCGTCCGACCCGCCCGTGCGCGCGATGGCCGCCATGAACGGCCAGACGCCGCCATAGCCGATATAATAGAGGAGAATGCCGCCGACGCCGATGGCGATGAGGCGCGGCGCGGTGCGTGCGCCCTTTGCCGCCGGTCCGTCGGGGGCGACGGTCGCCGGCAACTGGCGCAGCAGAAGGCTCGCCGCCGTCATCAGTCCGGCGAGGAGGAGATAGAGGGCGGCCAGGCCGAATAGCGCGAAGAGCCGGGGTAGCAGGGTGAGGAGCGCCGCGCCCACCACCAGTTGCCCTAGCACCCACAGGCCGAACAGCCGCTCGCTCTGCCGCGACCGCCCGGCCAGCGTCATGCTCAGCACCATCAGAGATCCGCCCGACAGCGCCGAAAGGGCGCGCAGCGGCAGCAGCCATGGCAGGCTGGTCACCTGTGTGGACAGGAGGTTGGCGAGGATGAACAGCGCCATGGCGACCGCCGCCGCGCGCCGCCATGGCACCTGTTTCAGCCACCACAGCGCGGGCAGGGTGGCAAGGCACATGCCCCCCTGCTCGACCGTGAAATAGAGGCCGATGGCGGACGGGGACAGGCCCCAGCCGCTGGTGAGTTCCGCCGCGATGGCGGGCGCGGCGAGCAGGGCGGTGGCGGTGATTGCCGCCAGCCCCACCACTGGCGCGGTGTCGGGTGGCAGGCGCCAGCGCGGCTGCCACCCTTCGCCATATTGTCTCGCCGTTGAGTCTCCGGCGACAGGCCCCGTCACAGGGCGACGCTCATTCGCACGCCAAAGGTGGCGGGCGACCCCACGACGCGCAGGTAATTGCTGTTCCCGCCGATCCCGGCATAGTTGTAATAATATTTGTCGAAGATATTCCGGCCCCACAGGCCGAAGTGCCAGGCTCCGTCGCGGTCGCCCAGCGTCAGTTGCGCATTGACCAGGTCATAGCCGGGCGTCTGCTGGAAGACATTGCCCGCGCCCGACGTGCTGGACCGATAGAGATAATCGACCCCCGCCTTGACGAACAGGCTGGACCCCACCTCCACCCGATAGCTGGGCGAGACGTTGATCGACCAGCGCGGCGTGTTGGGCAGGGCGATCCCCGCCGCATCATAGGTGCGCACGGTGGGGAAGCCGCTGAGCGGGCTGACCGCCGTCCAGCGCAGGATTTTCGATTCCAGCCATGTCCCGCTCGCCTCGATCGACGCACCGGGCAGGGGTGTCCAGCGCAGCAGCGCGTCCACGCCATAGATGCGCGATTTGGGGATATTGGTGATGCCGGTGATATTGCCGACAAAGGTGACGGCGGTACCGTTGGTCTGCTTGTTGCGATAATCATAATAGAAAGCGGACGCCTCCGCATAGAAGCCAAGGTCGCGCAGGGTCGCCTTCACGCCCGCCTCATAGGCGATCAGACGCTCGGCGCGATAGGCCGACTGCTGGCTCTTCAGATTGGCGTTGGCGCCGTTGAACCCGCCCGATTTGAAGCCGGTGGAGACATTGGCGTAGAGCAATGTGCCGGGCGCGGCTTCATATTCCACGCCGCCCTTGCCCATCCATTTGGTCGTAGCCGCCCGCTCTTCTGCATCCGCGAAGGTGCCATAGGTGGGGGAGCCGGTCCGGTCGTCATAGACGCTGCACCCGCCCGGCGGGATGTTGGCGGGCACGGGCAGGCCTTGCCCCCGGATGACATTGGGGATCAGGATGGTGTTGACGAAGCCGGTCAGCGATCCGTCGAGATCATAGGTGCAACCCGCAAAGCGCCGCGTCTCCCGTGTGACCCGCACTCCACCGATCAGGGTCAGCCCCTGCGTCACACGCGCTTCGCCATGGGCGAAGCCCGCCAGGCTGGTGGTCTTTTGCCGATAGCGGGTGTTGAGCGCGTTGATCCCCAGTACATTGCCGAAAAAGCTGTCCGGCATGAAGAAGCGATAATCCTCCCGCACCCGGTCGCTGCTGTAATAGCCGCCGAGGATCCAGCTCAGCCCGTCCTGTGCATTCTGGTCGGCGAGGCGGACCTCCTGGGAGAAGGCGGAAATGTCGCTGATGTTGCGGGCATTGGAGTCGCTCTGGTCCGCGCCGTCGAAATCGTTCGTCTCATCCCGCTTGAAATGGTCATAGGCGGTGATCGATGTCAGCGTCAGGCCGCCCAGCGCCAGGTTGAGCGTGCCGGACACGCCCTCCTGCCGGTTGTTGCGGTGGGGGCGAAAGGCCGGGGTCCAGTCGGCCACGCGATTGTCGCCGCTGGAGAAGCGGACCGTGCCGGTGGTCGCGCGCGCCTGCGCCCCCGCTAGTCCGATCTGGTGGCCATCCACCGGGGTCGGCGCCACATTGTCGCTGTCATCGTCGATCCAGTAGCCGCGCAGCAGGAGGCTGCTGTCCGGCGCAAGGTCGATATTGACCTGCCCGCGCAACGAGATCTGGCTCTTGTCACCCAGTGGCTTGTCATTGGGCCGGGACAGGCTGCGCTGCCACCCGCTGGAGATGTTCGCTGCGCCCGCCAGACGCACCTGCACGCCGTTGCTCACCGGGCCGCTGACGAACCCTTCCGCATTGGTGGTGTAGAAGCTGCCATATTCGATGGACGCGCCCGCGTGGAAATCGCGGGTCGGCTTGGCGGCGATCAGGTTGATCTGTCCCGCCGTGGTGTTGCGGCCATACAGGTCGCCCTGCGGCCCCTTCAGCACCTCGATCCGTTCCAGGTCGAAAAAGGCGCCCCGGCTCATCACCGGATAAGGAATGGCGACTTCGTCGGCGTACAGGCCGACGGTGCTGGACGAATTGACGAAGTAATTTTCGAACCCGACGCCGCGCAACGTGTAGTTGGGCACGCCATAGCCGCTGTCCTTGACGAACAGGCCGGGCATCACCTGCCAGAGCTGGTCGGCGGTGGTGATCCCCTTTTCGGAGAGGGTTTCGCCGGAAATGGCGGTGATGGCGATGCCGATGCTGCTGGCGGTCTGGCTGCGCCGCTGCGCGGTGACGATGATGTCGCCGCTGGCCTGACCGCCTTCCACAGCGGTGGCATCCGCCGTTTCCGCCGTCTTCGCATGGGCGACAGCGGACAGTGCCAGCGCGGCGGCCGTCAAGGCCCAGCGCGTCAGGCGCGTGCCGCGCGTCCCTGTCGTCATTCCCCTCGGTCGTACATACTCGTCATTCACCACGTCCATGTCCCCCGTCTGACGCCGCGGCGCCGGTTGTTCGCAGGGCGAGCGCCATTGCGCTGCATCCCGCCGGACAGACCATGGCGGGACGGCGGGGGCGTGACTTGACATAGCTGGCCAAGATGTTGCGCCTGCGTTGACCTTGGAAAAAGCGCAGCCTAATCCTGTGCTTACTCCACGGGGAGCCGGATTTTTGCACGACCCGCAACAGGGTGGAGCTGCCTTTCCCGCCTTTTTGGGCCGCAGATCCACGAATCCACGATCGAAGGTGGATGCTCGCGGGCCGCATCCTGAACCAGTTCAGCCTTGCATGCCGACCGGGCCTGTGCGGCGCCCCGATGGGCGTTCGTGGTGCGGTGCAGCATGTCCTGACTAAGGGAGATCGCCATGAACAGCATGCCTTTCGCCATCCGTGCCCATAGCGCAACGAACCCTGCTTCCTGTTCCTCCGCGCCGCAGGGTGCGACCGGGGCCTTCACCGATGCCTTCGGTGTTGATCGGCTGACCGAAGCGGTGGGGATCGCCACGGACAAGCTGACCCGGATGCTGGATTCTGACGCGCTGGAGGGGGTCAGCCTGGAACGGCCGCAGGATTTGCTGGCGGAGGCGCGGGCGTTGATGACCACGCAGGAGAGCGACAGCTTCGACGCGGAACGCTTCTCCGACATCCTCGACCTGTACATCCGCACCGGCGTCAAGCTGAACAGCCGGGGCTATATGGCGCGGCAATTCTCCTCCGTCGCGCCTGTCACCGCTGCTTTCGACCTGGTCAGCGCCATGGCTCCGCAACCGGCGTCCTTCTATGAGGTGGGGCAGCTCGCGAATGTCGCGGACAAGATCATCGCGGAGGAGTTCGGGCGACGCATCGGCTGGGAGACCGGCCGGTTCGATATGGTCAGCACGTCCGGCGCGTCGCTGGCCAACATGACCGCCGTGCTGGTCGCCCGCAACCGCCGCCTTGCCGATAGCTGGAAGGCGGGGGTTGGAGACGGTGCGGGCGGTCGCCCGGCCATCGCAATGGGGGAGGATGCCCATTTTTCCGTCAGCCGGATCGGCGGCATCATCGGCATTGGCGAGGACCAGATCGTCCGCCTGCCGCTTGATGCCCGGCGGCGCATCTGCGCGAAGGGCGCGGCTGCCGCGCTGGATGCCGCTGCGGCGCGCGGGCTGGACGTCTTCTGCATCGTGGCGGCGGCGGGCACGACCTCCGTCGGGGCCAATGATCCGCTGGAGGCGCTGGCCCATCTGGCGCGCGAACGGGGGGCGTGGCTGCATGTCGATGCGGCGCATAATGGCGCCTTCCTGCTGTCCGACCGGCTGCGCGGGCGGCTGGCGGGGATCGAGCTGGCCGACAGCTTCTGCCTCGACGCGCACAAGACGCTGTTCGTGCCCGCCATGTGTACCTTGCTCTTCTATCGCGAGCGGGGGCTGGCGGCGACGGCCTTCCCGCAAAAGGCGAGCTATGTCCTCGACCCGCAGGAGGATGAGATGAGCCGGTTCGAGAGCGGTACGCAGAATTTCGAATGTACCAAGCGGCCCGCCATCCTCAACCTCTGGCTGGCATGGGCGTTGTTCGGGCGGCGCTTCTTCGAGGAGAAGCTGGACTATCTGACGGAGCTGACGGATTTTGCACATGACCAACTGAATGACCTGTGTGATTTCGCCGTGGCGCACCGGCCGGAATCCAACATCCTGTGCTTCACCCACCGGCCGCCGGGGGTTGCCGCCGCCGATCTGGGCCGGTTGCAACTGGAACTGCGCAACCGCATCCGCGCGGACGGGCGCTATTTCATCTCCAAGGTCGATCTGGACGGTGAGACGGTGTTGCGCATCGTGTTGATGAACCACCGGATCGGCCGGGCCGACATCGCCGGGCTGGTCGAAGAGATCCGCCAGCAGGCCGCCGCGATCATCGCCGACTGGACGCGGCAGGGGGTGGCGGCATGAGCGGGCTGTTGAACGTGGGTGCGGGCGCAGATGCCGGTGCCGGTGCGGGCTCGGGCGCAGATGCCGGTGCGGGCGCAGAGGCGGGCAGCGCCGCGGCCTCCCATGCCTCCCATCTCTCCCATGCGGCCGATCCCGTGCCTTCCCACCCCGCTTCCCCCACCGCCATGGCGGGCGACCCCGCATCCTCTCATCCGGCGTCTTCCCCTGCCATGCCGGGCGATCCCCCACCGCCCCCGTCCGCCGCGCCGCATCCCGCCCCCGCCGAACTGGTGCGGGAAGCGGCGCGGGCGTTGGCGGAGGCGGTGCTGCCCGACGCGCAGCTCCAGCCGCGCAGCGTCGACGATGTGCTGGCCCTGCCGACGTTCCTGACGGCACTGCACGCGGCGGAGAAGCGGACGAACACGCCCATCGACCGGCTGTCCCTGCCCGTACAGCAGGCGCTGGTGCAGCGCAGGCTCCGCCAACTCGTGGCGATCAGCCGGGTCAATCCGCTGTGGCGAGACCGGATCGCGGGCGCGGTCGGCACCGATCCCGTGGCGGATTTCGATGCCTTCCAGTCGCTGCCCCTGACCGACAAGGAATTGTCGCGCATCTATTATGCGGAGGACCGGCCGGGGCTGGTCGTGCCGGTGGAGCGGGGCGGGTACCAGGTCGCGACCAGCGGCGGCACGGCGTCGGGCAAGCCGAGCGAGATCGTCTATCCGCTCGACGAACTGTGGGACACCTATGCATGGGCAGGCGCCTTTCTGGGCCGCCATGTCGTGGCGCCCCACATGCCCGGCGATGGTCCCCACTGGGTCGCCACCACGCTGGCCGACCATATGATGTGGAGCAGCAGCACCATGGTCGGCGGGGTGTTGCAGCGGATACCGGGCATCAACTTCATCGGCGCGGGCGCGATCGACCGCCATGTCTTTGGCCGCATCCTCGCCTATCCGGGGGCCAAGGCGATCATGGGCACCAGCCGCAGCATCGCGGATCTGGTCAGCCACGCCAACCACCTGTCGCCGGAGGAGCGGGCGAGCTTCCGCGTCGCCCTCTATGGCAGCGGCGAGATACAGCCGCGCGTGCGGGCCGACCTGAAAGCCGCCTATCCCAACCTGTCCATCCTCAGCTTCTTCGCCGCGATGCAGGCGGAGACGATCGGCCTGCAACTGGAGGTGGACTCGCCCGTGCTGACGGCGGTGCCGGGCCTGCATCTGGTGGAGGTGGTGGACGAACAGGGCCGATGGGTGGACGTGGGGGAGGAGGGCGAACTGGTCGTCACCCGCCTGTTCGGCCATGGCGCGCCCGTCCTGCGCTATCGCCTCGGCGACCGGGTCGTCCGGCGGGAGGACCGGCAGACGGCGGCGCTGAACGCGGTGCAATTCGAATATGTCGGGCGTAGCAGCGACCGTTTCGCCATCGGCCCGCTGGGCTTTTTCGCGACGGACGCGCTGGGAGGCATTGCCGTCAACCTGCGCCGCCGGGGCCTGCTGGACATAGAGGGGGAGGCGGAGGATGTGCAGATCCGGCTGGACCATGCGGCCCGCACGTTCCGGCTGATCGTGGTGACGCCCAACGCGGAGTCACTCGCCGGGCAGGCCGCCAGCGTCGCCGCGTCGCGCGCGCTGGTGACGGGGCTGGTCCGGTCGCTGGGCGCGCGCTGCGATGCCGCCGGGGCGTTGAACGCGCTGATGAACGGCGGCTATCGCTTCACCCTCTCGCTCCTGACGCCGGGTGCGCCCGGCCTGCACCTGACGGAGGTCGGCAAGGTGCCGCTCCTCGTCGAAACCCGCTGAACATCCAAGAGACAATCCAACAGAAAGGCAGACCATGGCACAGCACGCCCTCATCCTCATCGACCTGCAACAGGATTATTTCCCCGGCGGCCGCTTCCCGCTGGTGGATGTGGAGGCCGCGGCGGGGCAGGCCGCCAGCCTGCTGGATGCCGCGCGGCGCAGCGGAACGCCGGTCATCCATGTCCGCCATGAATTTCCCGGTGAGGATGCGCCCTTCTTTGTCCGGGGGACGCCGGGCGTGGCCATCCACCCCCTGGTCGCGCCGCAGGGGGTGGAGCCGGTCATCACCAAGGCTTTCCCCAACGCCTTTCGCGACACCGACCTCCAGACGCTGATCGACGATCTGGGGGTGGAGGCGGTCGTGCTGGCGGGGGCGATGGCGCATATCTGCGTCGATTCCACCGCACGGGCGGCGGCCGATCTGGGCCTCTCCGTCACCGTCATCCATGATGCGGTGGCGACGCGCGACCTGAGCTTTGGCGACGTGGAGGTTCCGGCGCGGCAGGTCCATGCCGCCTTCCTCGCCGCGCTGGGTTTTGGCATCGCCGCCGTCCAGTCGGCACAGGAGTATCGGGAGAGCCTCTCCGTCGCCGCCTCAGAAGGCTGAGGCGACGCTGCGTCCCGCCTGCTGGAAGATATGCGGCGGCATGCCGCTCCAGCGGGAAAAGGCGCGGGTGAAGGCGCTGTGCTCCGAATAGCCGAGGCGCAGCGCCATGTCCGCGATGGACACGGTGCGGCGCAGGCTGAATTGCAGCGCCGCCTGCCGCATCCGGCAGGCGTAGAGGATCTGCTGGAAGGAGCTGTTCTCCTCCGCCAGCTTGCGCCGCAGGGTGCGGGTGGACATGCCCAATTCCCCGGCGATATGCTCCTGGTCCAGTGTGTCGGACCCCAGATGACGATAGACGGCGGTCCGCACCCGCAGCTCGATGCTCATCGCCCGGCGCTTGCGCACCATGTTGCGGTTCAGCGCGCGATAGTCGGGCGGGATCACATCGCCGCTGGCGACCAGCGGCAGCGCCATGAAATGGGCCGGAAAGCGGATGCTGTTGCTGTCCGCATTGTCGGAACAGGCGACGCCAGTGCGGCGGCACAGCTCCGCGGCGATGGCCGGGTCGTCGCTTTCCAGCGCGACCTGCACCTGATCCCAGCCAAAGCCGATGGCCCGGCGCAGCAGTTGCGCGATGATCGACAGGGTGAACAGCGCGTCCTGCTGGCGCGGCCAGATTTCGGGGTCGAGGATGCGATAGCTCAGCACGACCTGATCGGCATCCTGCCGCAATTCGAACTCGGCGGCGTCCTGCATCAGGCTGAAATAGTCGATGATGCGCCGCAGGCCGCTGCCCAGCGTTGAGGCGGAGAGCATGGCGCTGCCCACCTCGCCCAGCAGGCGCAGGTCATAGCGTTCGCCCACCGACCAGCCCAGATCGCGCAGGGACGCGGTGGTAGCGATGGTTTCGAGCGCGCTGACGAACTGGCCCAGCGGCACAACCCCGTCCTGCGCCTGCGCCATCAGCCGGTCCGCTTCGCCATGGCTGACGTGCAACTGGTCGCAGACGGTCGCCCAGGATTGCAACGCGCTCACACAGACAGTCAGCTTGTGCATGGTCGATTCCCTCACCATCCGTCGCGTATGGGCGACCCATGTAATATCTCTAGCATATTGGTAGAGTCACAGGGGGCAAAGTAGAAAAACTTCGCTTCCGCCAATCATTACAATGGGGTGGGGCAGGCTAACCTGCTGTCGCGGGGGACGGGGCGGCAGGATCCTCTCCTGCACCCTGCAAAAAGACGGCCGGTGGAAAGTCCGCCGGCCGCTTCAAGTCAGGGAAAAAGGGATGCCGGGGGCATGATCCGATCCGCAGGGGCCGGACCATGCTTCCGTCGTCTTGTGCGCCTGCGCCCTCCGGGGGGGCAGGCGCACAGGAACTGCGCCTGGAGCCTTTGCGGAGCGGATGGAATCCTCTGCTGACTGGGCCAACGCGGCCGATCAACAGTCCAGAGCCGTCGAGCCGATGCGATCGGATCGGACCCCGCTCTAGCGCGAACCGAAGGCGAAGCGGGCGGTCAGGCCGAACTCACGCGGGCCGACGAGGCCGGGCGAGCTGGGGTTGCCCAGGCCGATATATTCGGACGTGGCGGTGGTGGTGCCCACTGTCGTGAACATCGCGCCGTTGGTCGTGGCCAGCACCGTGTCGTTGCGGAAGATATTCTTGCCGTACAGCGTGAATTCCCACGCCCCATTCTCCGCCCGGACACCGGCATAGAGGTTGAGGCGGCCATAGGAGCCATAATCGTCGTAGATGTTGGCGGCGTCATTCTGCGAACTGCCGCTGTAGGTGAACAGGCCGCGGACAAAGGCGTCCGCGCCGTTGCTGACCGGCAGCGAATATTCGGCCTGCACGTTGGCGCCCCATGGGGAGGCGTTGGACGAGCGGAAGTTGACCTTGCAGACCGACACATTCTGGCCCGTCCCGGTCGGTCCGACCACCGCACCGAGCGCCGCCGCCGAGGGCGCGCCGCCCGTGTCGGGCACGCCATCGCCGTTGAGGTCGAGGCAGGGCACATTGCCGTTCTTGATCTTGCCCAGCGCATAGGAGCCGTTGAGCGTCAGGTTGAAGCGCTTGCTGGGGCGCCAGTCGATCTCCGCCTCCACGCCGTTGACCTGCACGGGCACGGGCGCGACGAAATTGCTCTGCGCGACGCGCGGATTGCCGGCCACTGAGTCATAATGCAGGTAAAAGACGCCCGACGAGGACCGATAGGGATAGTTGACGAAGTCCTGCCGATAGGCCGCGACGTTCAGCTTGAGCGTGTCGCGCAGGAATTCCGACTTGAAGCCGATTTCATAGGAGTTGGACGTTTCTGGCGGGGTCACGAGGAAGCTGGTTTCCAGCGCGGAGGTGCGGGCGCTCTGCGGGAAGCGCACGACATTGTTGCCGGGCCGGAAGGACGTGCCGAAATTGGCATAGACCATGAAGTCGTCGCTGAAGCGATGCTTGGCGTTGGCGGAATAGATCCACTTCTTGAACGTGCGCGGGTTGGGCGCGCCGAACAGCAGTTCGATCGGCGTGCCGCTGGTGATGAGCGGGCGCAGGTCGGTCGCGGTGGTCAGTTGCGGTGCGGTGGTGCCGGCGGGCAGGACGACGGTGAACAGGCGCGAGTCGCTGTTGACCTCGATATGACGGGCACCGCCGGAAAATTCTGTCCGCTCGCCCAGATGCAGCACCACGTTGCCGAAGAAGGATTCTTCCTTGACCAGCGAGGTGCGCAGCGTGGGCGAGAAGGCGAAGACCGGAGCATCCGCGGTGCCGCCGGAAACCCGGCCCGTGACCAGATAGCTTGGCGTGTTCGCCTTATATTTGAAATAGCCGACGACATAGTCGAACAGGCCGAACACCAGTTCCTCGTTCTGCAAACGCACTTCGTGCGTGTCCATCTTGGAATCATTGGTGGTGCAGGTGCCGCAGAAGACGCCGTTGACCTTGTTGGCGTCGTCGCCGATCCCAAAGCTGTTGATGAATTGCCGGGTGTGCTGGCCGGCATAATAGAGCCGCTGTCCGGCAAAACCGGCCGACGCCTTCCAGGTGAAGATGTCGTAGATGCTCCGCGTAATCTGTGCGCCCTTCTGGATGCCCAGACGGTCCTCCGGCCGGATCGTCACCGGGCAGGCCGGGGCGGCGGCGGAGAATTGGTTGAAGCAGGCGGCCTGGTTGAACTGGCGCGCGCTCTGTTCGATATGCTGGTACACGGCCTCGCCGTTCAGCCAGTCGGTCGGTTCGGCGCGCAGGAAGACACGGCCCGCCGTGGAACGGGCATAAGGGGACAGCGGGCTATTGATGCTGCGGACCCGGCTGCCTTCATCGCGCGAGGCAAGGCCCGCGACGCGGATCGCCAGCTTGCCGGGAATGATGGGCAGGCTGACGGCGCCATTGACGTTCAGCCCGTTGATGTCGGTGACGGTGCCCATGACATAGCCGCCGGCATCGTACAGATGCGGCTTCTTGTGCTGGATGGTGATGGAACCGGACGGCGACGCCTTGCCGCGCAACGTACCCTGCGGGCCGCGCAGTACCTCGATCTGGCCGATGTCGAACAGCGCGTTGAAGATCGCGCCGGAGGTCATCGGCGTGTCGTTGAGATAATATTCGATGGTGCCGAAGGCGCCGCTGGCGTTCACGTCGAAATTGACGCCGCGCACCGACGATGTGGTGCCGATGCCATTGCTGTTGCTGGTCATCGCCAGGCCGGGGACGACCGACTGAATATCCTTGAAGTCGCGCAGGTTGAGCTGGCTGATCTTCTCCGACGTCACGGCGTTGACCACCAGCGGCACGTCCTGCGCGCTTTCGTCGCGGCGGCGGGCCTCCACGATGATGGTTTCGGTTTCGACGGTTTCGCCCTGGGCCGGACCCTGGGTCTGGGCCGATGCAGCGGTGTTGAGCGCGATCAGGCTGACGCTCGCAAAGGCGAGCCTGGTAATCAGGTTCATGACATCCTCCCCAATGTCGGCTGGCCTGTGCCAGTCCGAATTTACAGGGCCGGTGAATTCCTATACACCCAGCGGGAAGGGCATCCCCGGCCTCTGAAGGAAGCTTCTCATCCTCAGTTGAAAAGTTCAACCATTATTGGAGCGATGGTGCATTATTTTGTGCGATCTGTGCCGTAATGGCCACAGATCGCCGCGTTTCCCTAAGATTTTGGCTGGTTTTTGAGAAAGCTGACGCAGGAATGATGCATTTTCTGGAGGAGGTGGAAGAGCTGTTCCAGATCCTGCGGGGTCACGCCGGCGAGCATCCCGCCCTCCAGCTCGCGAATATCCCGCGCCAGCTCCTCCAGCCGCCTCTCCCCCTCCGCCGTGGGGCGCAGTTCGTAGCGGCGGTGATCGACCTTCGACCGGGTGCGGGTCGCCCAGCCGCGTTCCTCCAGACTGTCGATCAGGCTGACGATGATCGACTTGTCCCGCCCGGTGCGCGCCGCAATATCCTTTTGCGAGATGCCGGGATGGGCGACGATCAGGCCGAGGCAGGAGATCATGCCGGGACGCAGGTGCATGGCCTTGGAGACATGCGCGAAGCCGCGTAGCAACAAGGTGTCGACCCGGCGCAACTGCACGCTGGCAAGGCCATCGAGCACGCCGATGCCCTCCGCCTCGTTGATGACGAGCTGGGTGGGGTTGGACATCTGCTTCTTCACGCGCCGTCTTTCACGCACAATCTCTCCGCCTGCCCCTTATCCCTTGCGGTCGGGCCTGTCCGGACGGCGCCGGACGGCCAAGGCATATTGCATCCGGTCACGGTTGCAAGGGGCGGTGGTGAGACAGTTCGCGCAGAAAGGGCGCGCAAAAAGGGGGTAGGCAGAAAGAGACCGGAGACGGGCGCGTGGGCGTGCCCGGTCCGGGGGAGAGGCCCGCCGCCGGTGGCGGGCGGCCTCCCCGCGCCGCCGCCGTCCGTCGGATGGGGTCAGGCCGGGTGGGGCAGGCCGTAGCGTTCGCGGATGGTGTCGCCCACATATTCGCGCGGATAGACGCCGCGGTCCTGAAGGATGGGGATCACCTTGTCGACGAATTCGATGATGTCGTCGGGCGCGCGCGGCGGCTGGAGCGTGTAGCCGTCGACGGAGCCATCGGCCCACAGGTCGATGATCTGGTCGGCCACCTCCTCCGCCGTGCCGAGGAGGAGGCGGTGATTGCCCTCCGACCGCCGCACGGCCTCCCGCGCGGTCAGGCTATCGTGGGTAAGGAGATCGACGAGGCCGAGGGTGAAGCCCAGCGCCTGCTGCCGGTTGGGATCGGGCACGAAGTCGGCAGGGTTGAGCGGCGCGTCGGGATCGAAGGTCGCGGGGTCCAGCCCGTGCGCCTCCACGAAGCGGGCGAGCAGGCCGTCCTCCGACCCTGCGCCGCTGAACAGTTCATGCTTGCGCAGCGCCGCCTCCCGGCTGTCCGCGACGATCGCGACAAGGCCGGGCATCAGGCGGATGGAGGACGGATCGCGGCCATAGGTGACGGCGAGATCGCGCACCTTCTTGCCCAGCGCATGACCGGCCCCGCGCGACAGGACATTGGCGTAGAGGACTTCGCCATGGCGGGCGGCGAGGTCGATGCCGCCCTCCGACGCGCCGGCCTGTGCGATGACGGGGTGCCCTTGCAGGCTGCGCGGCACGTTGAGGGGGCCGCGCACGTAGAAATGGGCGCCGTCATGGTCGATGGTATGGGCGGAGGAGTCGTCCCAGAACTGGTCGTCCGGCACTTCGCCCTCCCGGCTGCGGTCCCAGCTTGCCCACAGTTTCTTGGCGACGTCGACGAACTCGACCGCGCGGGGATAGCGCACCTCGCGCGGGGGCAGGGGATCGCGGCCGAAATTGGCGGCGACTTCCGGCACGAAGTTGGAGACGATGTTGATGACCAGCCGCCCGCCGGACATGATGTCCACCGACTGCGCCCGCCGCGCCAGATTATAGGGCGAGTTGAAGGTGGAGGAGACGGTCGCGACAAAGCCGATGTCGGGCACCTGCGCCGTCAGCGCGGTGGCGAGGATCAGCGGGTCGATGGTCTGCCCCGGACGGGAATCCCGGCCCAGCCGCAGGAGCGGCATGTCCGACACGAACACCGCGTCGAACACGCCGCGATGCGCGATGCGGGCGAGGCGCAGATAATGGTCGGGATTGGCGATGTCCTTGACGCTGCCGGACCGATATTTCCAGGCGTTCGGCAGATAGCCCGTGGGATTGATGCCGACGTTGAGATTGAGCCGGCGGTGGGACGTCGCCATGGGCGGCCTTTCGAATGGATGGGATGGGAAAGAGGGAGCGCCGCCGCAGCGACGGGTCGCAGTATCGCCGCGACGGCGCTCTGAGGTGGAGGCCGGGCGTCAGGCGGCTTGCAGGCGTCGCGCGGCCTCCAGCGGACGGGGGTCGATCCACGCCGCCGCATCGAAATCGGCGGGGATGAACCCCCATTCGAGCAGGAAATCCTTGAAATGGGCGAGGGCGGCCACCTCCTCCTCGTCCAGCGTCAGGCGCAGGTGGCGATGCACGTCGGGACCGTTGGCGGCCCAGATCGCCTGTTCCGACACGCCGATTTCCCGCGCGATGAAGCGGACGGCGTCATCGGGATGGGCCTGTGCCCAGTCGCCCACGCGCGCGACCGTCTCGACCAGATCGGCGACGAGGTCGGGCCGCTCCTCCAGGAACAGCGGGTCGACGGTGAGCGGGCGCGGCGTGCCATTGTTGATGCGGATCTTCGCATCCGGGTGAAAGCCGAAGTCGGACACGATGGTCGCGCCGAACTGGCTGGCGAGGACCAGCCCCTCCGCCCCCTTGACGAAGAAGGCGTCGATCTCGCCCCGCGCCAGCGCCAGCAATTCGTCGCCATAGGGATAGCGACGGTTGAGGCCATGATAGCTGTCGCCGCCGCTCTGGTGCAGGCCCGGAAGCAGGGGCGCGCGGTTGGTGTCGATATAGACCAGCTCCACATCCTGCGCGGTCAGCCCGGCGAGGGAGAGGGCGGAGACGATGCCCTTGGTCGCGGTGATCCGCTGAAAATCCACGATCGGCCCGGCGGGCTTGCGTGGGATGCCGATGCGGCGCCCCTTCAACCGCTCACCGCTGGCGATGCCGGAGGAGGGCAGGGCGAGGATCGCCTGAAACTCGTCCGTCCGGGTGATGCCGACGATGCGCGTCTCCCGCCCGCCGGACCGCGCCCAGATCGGCGGGATATTGCCGCCCTGCCGGAAGGACCAGTCGAGCGCATGGGTGTAATGGCTGTCGCGCACCGCCGGGTCGGCGCTGTCGCGGATGGAGGTGACGCCCACGCCATGCGCGGCAAAGCTCTTGTCGATCCAGCCGAGCTGGACCGCCAGCGAGAGCGGGGTGGGGGCGGGGCAGCGGGTGTACCAGACGGCGGTGGGCGTCGTGCTCATGGGATCGGCCTCCGAGGGAGTGTGAGGGAACGGCGAGAAAGACATCCGGGGCCTTGGCGGGCACCGGAGGGAAAGGGGAGACAGGGAGGGAGGCGAGTCCATCCGCGCCTTGTCAATTTCAATAGTCTATAATACAGCTAGGAAATATGTGTAAATATCATCTGGCGGTCGACGGGCCGCCCCCGGAGAAGAATTTCGATGCCGACCGAGCTTTTGGAACCCGTACCCGCCGCTTCCGCTGCTGCCCCCGTTACGCCTGATTCGGCCCCTGCGCCGCGGCTGAGCCGGGAGGAGATATTGGCGGGCCTGCCCGCCGTGGCGGCGCGCGTCGCGGAAGGCGCGGCGGAGCGGGAGCGGGAGGGGCGCCTGCCGCACGAGCTGTTCCGCTATCTGCGCACCACCGGCATCACCTGGCTGCGCGTGCCGCAATCGCTGGGCGGGCCGGGCGGCAGCACGTCGGACCAGATCGAGGTGACCTGCGCCATCGCCGCCGCCGACTCCGGCGTGGCGCATGCGCTGCGGGGCCATTTCGGCTTTCTGGAGTCGATCGGGCTGGACCCGGACGGCGACACCAGCCGCCAGTTCGCGGGCGAGGTGCTGGCCGGCAAGCTGTTCGGCGGCGCGAACATGGAGATCGGCACGCCGCGCCCCAACATGATCCGCACGACGCTGCACCGGGAAGGCGACCATTACCGCCTCAACGGCCATAAATATTATGCCACCGGCGCGATCTTCGCCGACTACACCAGCTTCAGCGCGGTGGACGAGGAGGGCAAGCCGACCGGCGTCCTGATCCCCGCCGGGCGCGAGGGGGTGGAGATACGGGACGACTGGGACGGCATGGGCCAGCGGCTGAGCGCCAGTGGCAGCGTCTTCCTGAACAATGTGCGGGTCGAGGCGCATGAGGTCGGCGCGCGCCGGGGCGCGGGCAGCCCCTTCGTCAAGCGGCATGGCGCGGTGCGCGCGCAGCTGCACCTTTATGCCGTGGTGGCGGGCATCGCGCGTAACGTGCTGTCGGACGCGATCGCCTATGTCCGGGGGCAGGCGCGCTCGGCCAAACATTCGGCGTCGGCCACGGCGGGCGGCGACCATTTCGTGCAGTTGGCGGTGGGTGAGATCGCGGCCCTGTCGCACACCATCGACGCGCTGGTCGCGGAGACGGCGCGGGGGCTGGACGCATCCGCCGCTGCGATCCTCTCCAACGCGGCGGACATAGAGGATGTCGTGTTCGCGATGCAGCTGGCCAACAGCAAGGGGCAGTTCATGATCGGCAAGCTGGCGCTGCGCGCGGCGGAGTTGCTGTTCGACACGGGCGGCGGATCGGCGACGGCGCGGGGCCGCAATTTCGACCGGCACTGGCGCAATGTGCGGACGCTGTGCAACCACAACCCCGCCTCCCTGCGGGGCCGGGTGCTGGGCGATTATTACCTCAACGGCGTGCGCGACGACTTCGACGAAGGCCGGGTATTCTGACGCCGTTACGGCGCGCGGGCCGGCGGTCCATCGGCGCGGTTCGGGCGATCGTCCGGGCCGACGCCGGGACGGGAGCGCGCGCCGCCTTGCCGTCATCCACAGGGGATGGGGATGAATTTCCAGCAATTGCGATATGTGCGATCCGCGATCCAGAACGGCCTGAACCTGACGGAGGTCGCCAACACGCTGTTCACCTCCCAGTCCGGGGTCAGCAAGCAGATCAAGGAGCTGGAGGCCGAACTGGGCGTCGAGATCTTCGTGCGCCGGGGCAAGCGGCTGGTCGGCCTGACCAAGGCGGGGGAAGATGTGGCGGGCGTGATCGACCGGCTGCTGGCGGAGGCCGACAACCTCAAGCGCCTGTCGGAACACTATAAGCAGAGCGACAAGGGGCGGCTGGTCATCGCGACCACCCATAACCAGGCGCGCTATGCCCTGCCGCGCGTCATCGCCCGCTTCACCCGCCTGTTCCCCGACGTGGAGGTGGAGTTGCGGCAGGGGACGCCCAAATATGTGGTGCAGACGCTGCTGCGCGGCGTCGCGGACGTGGGCATCGCGACGGAGACGGTGGAGGACAGCCCGGAACTGACCACCTATAGCTGCTATAGCTGGGAGCATGTCGTGGTGGTGCCGCCGGGCCATCCGCTGACGCAGTTGCCGACGCCGACGCTGCACGACATCGCCCGCTATCCGCTGGTCACTTATAATGCCGGTTTTTCGGGCCGGTCGCAGATTGACGCGGCGTTCGAGGCGGCGGGCATCGTGCCCGAAATCCGGCTGACCGCGATGGATGCGGACGTTATCAAGACCTATGTCGGCATCGGCATGGGGGTCGGCATCGTCGCGGAAATGGCGGCGGTCGCGGACCCGTGCGACGATCTGGTGACGGTGCGTGGCTCCAACGCCTTTTTCGCGCCCAAGGTGACGAAGATCGCGGTGCGGCGCGGCGCTCTGCTGCGCAATTACAGCTATCGGCTGATCGAGATGCTGGCCCCGCACCTCGACTATGCGGTGCTGACCGGGACGGCGCGGCGGCCTGCGGCGGACCGGGAACCGCCGGTGCCGCGCTTTGCCGACCGGGCCGATCTGCACCGGGCGGAGGAGGAGCCTCCCCGGCTGGCCGCGCAGGGTAGCGGGGCGTCCTGAATCTGTCCGGTGCCTCCCGCCGGATGGAATCGCCGCGTGCCAATCCGGGTCTGGCAAAGTCCGTACCCGCCTATCCATGCGACGGCATATTCGTTGGTGGCGAAGGGTGCGCGATCTAGAACAGGTTCCGATCCGATTGCATCGGTTCGGCTGTTTCAGTCTGTTGATTTGGCACGTTTTCCGAGTCCGCGGATGATCCCATCTGCTTCGGAAACATAATGGCCTTATTCCCCTCATCCGGCGGGCCGCGCGGCGGCGCCATCGGTTCATCGTCCCCCAGAAAAGGAAGCTGTCATGTCTCAACCCGATACGATCTGGTACACGCGCTGCGGCGTTCCGACGACATCCGGCGTCGCCCAGCATTATCGCTGGCTGCATCAGGAATTCGCCCGGTCGGGCATCGCGGTGGAGTCGATCCGCGCGTCGGACGACCCGGCGGTTCGCCTCTCCCACTTTGACCATAATGTCGCCAACAGCTTTCGCGAGGGCGGCAATGTCCCGCCGCTGTGGGCGCGCGGCAATGGGCAGGATACGGTGCTGGTCGGCATCACCTGGATCGACGAGGAGCAGTTGATCTTCGTCCGCGACGACAGCCCGATCCGGTCGGTCGATCAGTTGCGCGGCGCAAGGCTGGCCATCCCGCAGCGGGGCGGGCAGGTGGTCGACGTCGGCCGGGCGCAGGATCTGCGCGGCCTGCTGACCGCGCTGCAGATTGCCGGGATCGGCCGTGACGAGGTGACGTTCGTGGACCTGACCAACGAGCGCGCGCCCGACCTGCGCGAGGCGGCGAACGCCAGCCTCTCCCACTGGACCAGCGCGGTGGCGCAGTCGCTGCTGGATGGCACCAGCGATGCCATCTATGCCAAGGGCGCGTTCAGCGCGACCCTGATCGAGCGGCACGGTTTCCGCCCGATCCTGGACATCAACGAGCAGGCGGACCCCATCCTGCGCGTCAATGCCGGCACACCGCGCCCGGTGACCGTCAGCGGCGAGCTGGCCCGCAACCACCCGGAGATTGTCGCGCGCTATCTGGCGGTGCTGCAAAAGACGGCGGCATGGGCGCTGACCCATCCGGCGGAGGTGGTGCGCGCCATCGCGGCGGAAACCGGCGCGACGGAGGCGGCGGTGAAGCGCGGATTCGGTCCCAGGCTGCACGAACGGTTCAGCGTCGCCCTCTCGCCGCTCTATGTGCAGGGCCTGCGCCACCAGAAGGATTTTCTGGTGCAGGAAGGTTTCATCACCGACTTCGACTTCGACAGCTGGATCGACGAGCGGCCGCTGACGCTGGCGGCCGATCTGGTGGACGCGGTGACGCTGGACGAGGCCGCACCAGCGGCGGCGGCCTGATCGCGGTCTTGTGACGGGAGGGGGCGGGGCCATCGGTCCTGCCCCCTTCGTCGTTCCGGGGCGAGCGTTCTGCGCCGCCCTATTTCAGCGGCCTGTCCCGAATCCGCTGGCATAATTGCATCAGGACGGCGCGCTCCGCCGCGTCGATGTCGCCGAAGAAATGCTCCTCATGCGCGCGGGTCGCCGCGTCGATGCGCCCGTGCAGCGCCACGCCGTCGGGCGTCAGGTGCAGGGCATGGGTGCGGCCGTCCGCCACCTCCCGCCGGACCAGCCCCGCATCCACCAGACCCGCGACGACCGGCACCATATTGGTGCGCGTGACGCCCAGCGCCCGGCCGATCTCCGCCTGGTTGCAACCGGGATTGGCCTCCACGAAGCGCAGGATGATCGCCTCCGTCAGGCGCACGCCCAGCCCCTCGAACGCCTCATTCAGGCCGGTGAGCGTGTGCATCGACGCCCGGCGGAGCTGATAGCCGAGAAGATGGTCGAGCGGGTCGCGGAGCGGCGGGGAAACGGGGGCTTTCATGATTCCGCCTTATCCCCGCACAGCCATATTGCAAACAAATGGTAATCAATATACCAATCGGGGCGACGGCCATGAAGCTGTCGCGTGGAGAGGAAGGATAGTGCGATGCAGGACCGATGGACTCGGATGCTGGGGGGTGCCCTGTGTGGTGCGGCGTGCGGCGCGGCGTTGACCCTGTCCCTGACGGCGGCGCAGGCGCAAACTCCGCCCGCCCCCGCAAAGGCCCCCGCCGCACAATCCCCCACGGTCAAGGCGGTTCCCGGCAAGCCGGTCCTGCTGATCGGCGGCTATGACCTGTCCGCGCTCGGCTATCAGGCCAGCGAATATTTCGTAAATGGCACGGCGACCTCCTATCGCCTGCCCGGTGCGGCGACCGGCGATGGCCAGTGGGACGTGACACCCGCCGCGAAAGCCGATTATGCGACGCGCATCGTGGTGATCCTGCCCACCGACGCGGCGAAATTCAACGGCACGGTGCTGGTCGAATGGCTGAACGTGACGGGCGGGCAGGACACGCCCGCCGATTGGATGGTCGCGCACCGCGAGATCGTCCGCAAGGGCTATGGCTATGTCGCCGTCTCCGCGCAGAAGGTGGGCGTCGAGGGTGGCGACACGCCGATGCAGGCGGGCGGCAAGCCACTGAAAGTCTCCAGCCCCGAACGCTATGGCAGCCTGTCACACCCCGGCGACGCCTTCTCCTACGACATATTCTCGCAGGCGGGCGCCCTGCTGAAGGCGCCGGGCGCAAGCGGCCTGCTGGGCAGCCTGATGCCCCGGCGGGTCGTGGCGCTGGGCGAGTCCCAGTCGGCGGCGTTCCTGACCACCTATGTCAATGCGGTGGACCCGCTGGCGAAGGTGTATGACGGCTTCCTGGTCCATTCGCGCTTTGGCAGCAGCGCGGCGGTGGACGGCAGCCGCATGATCGAGGGACCGGGCGCGATGCCCAAGCATGTGCGTTTCCGCCGCGACCTGCGCGTGCCGGTGCTGACCGTGATTACGGAGACGGACCTGCTGGGCGCGCGCCTTTCCGGCTATCATGCCTCGCGCCAGCCCGACACGGACCGGCTGCGGGTCTGGGAAATCGCGGGTGCGGCCCATGCCGACGGCTATCTGTTCGGCGGGTCGTTCATCGATTCCGGGTTGCGCAGCAACGCGGAGCTGGCGCGCATCTTCGTACCCTCCACCCGGTCGATGGCGGGGGCGATGGACAAGCCCTATAACCCCGGCATGACGCAGCATTATGTGGTGCAGGCGGCGCTGGCGGGTCTCGACGGCTGGCTGCGCAGCGGCAAAGCCCCGGCGAGCACGCCCCGGCTGGAACTGGCGACCGGCGGTACGGAGGGTGTGGCGCCGACGCTGGCCGTGGATGCCAACGGCCTGGCGAAGGGCGGCATCCGCACGCCATGGGTGGACGTGCCGACGATGCGGATGACGGGCTATGGCAATAGCGGCTCGTTCGTCGCGATGCTGGCCGGCGTGGGTGAGGCGTTCGACGCGGCGAAGCTGGCGCAGCTCTATCCGCAGGGCAAGGCCGACTATGTGGGGCGTTTCGACAAGGCGCTGGATGCCGCGATCCGTGCGGGCCATATCCTGCCGGAAGACCGGGCGGAGATAGCGGAGATCGCCGCGATCAATTTCGGAGCGCAGCCCCAGTCGGGACCGGCGGCGACGCCCGCCGCGCACTGACGGGATGACGGGACCGGCTCGCCGCGCGATGGTGCGGCGGCGGGCCGGTCCTGCATCGACCCCAAATCAAGGGGTGGTGGCAACTGAACCGAAAATGGCACAGTGGGCCGAAAATCATGCACCATGTGGCTCATTACGGTCCGAACGAGGCCAGGCGGCGTTGACATGCCTGTCGGTTCGCCGCAGAATTTGGAAGCAGGCACGACCGACCGGCGAAGAAACGGCGGTTGTGCCCGGACAGTCAAGAGAATGACGTCCATAGGGAGGAGTCGCCGATTGCATGGCGTGCAAAACGATCATACTCATATGATGTAAGTAAGATGCGCCGTTCAGGCGACGCATCGGCGAAATTTATAATAAAAATACTACAATAATGATTTCAGGGAGAGTGATATGAAGAAGATAGCCGTTCTGGCTGCCCTTTCTGGCGCCAGTATCATGGTCATGACTGCCGCAACGCCCGTGATGGCGCAGCAGTCCGGGGCCACCGTCGCCGAAGACATCATCGTTACCGCCCGCCGCAAGGACGAAACCGCGCAGGACGTGCCGCTGGTCGTCAATGCCGTCACGGCGGATACGCTCCAGAAGCTGAACATCCGCGATTTTCGCGACATTTCGACCGTGGTGCCCGGCCTGCAACTGAGCACCAACGCCAATGGCATCGGCACCACTTCGTCGGTGCGCGGCGTCAATTATGATGTGAACGCCAGCGGCAACAACGGCACCATCGAATTCTACCTCAACGATGCGCCGCTGGCGTCCGGCATCCTGTTCCAGTCGATGTTCGATGTCGGCCAGATCGAGGTGCTGCGCGGGCCGCAGGGCACGCTGCGCGGTCGCGCTTCGCCGTCCGGCTCCATCACCGTGACCAGCCACCGGCCCAATTTGCAGGAACTGGGCGGTTATGTGTCGGCCAATATCAACGACCTGCACGGTGCGAACCTGAACGGCGCGCTCAACATCCCGATCATCAAGGACGTGCTGGCCATCCGCGTCGCGGGCATCGTGGAGAAGAATGAAGGCAACCGCATCCGCAGCATCAACGACCCGGCCTTCGTCCCCTATAACCGCTTCTCCGCCTTTGCCAGCTATCAGGGGATGGTGGTCAACAGCCGCATCTTCGACCAGCGCGAGTCCGTCAATGTGGTGGACGGCACGCAACCCGCCAGCCCCGTGACGATCCGCGCGGAAGACCGGCGGGGCGTGACCGATGCGCCGCGCCGCATCCGGCAGAAGTTCGACATCTACAACTGGCAGGGCGAATATCGCTTCGCCGGGCAGAAGGTGAATTATGTCGGCTCCTACACCAAGCAGCATCTGGTCTCGTTCCAGCCCAGCGACACGGGCGATTTCTTTGGCGCGGCCTATCCGTCGTCGCCGCTGAACTTCCAGACCTTTGGCCAGGCGACCGACACCTACAGTATGCAGGAGTCGCACGAATTGCGGCTGTCGTCTGACGAGCAACTGTTCGGCATGGTCGACTATGTCGTGGGCGGTTTCGTCAACCGGCTGGAATCGCCGACCAACCTGACCACGCAGACGCCGTTCTTCGCGGCCTTCGCGCCCTCTCCGGCGGCGGCCACGCCGACGAGCTGCCTTGCGCCGACGACCTGCTCCAGCATCATCACCACGCCGATCACGCGCGGCGGGCGGACCATCGAGCGGTCGCTGTTCGGCAACCTGACCGTGCATCTGGGCGATGCGACGGAAATCTCCGGCGGCCTGCGCTACATCAACTACAAGTCCTACGCTTTCCTGACCATCAACGGGGCGATGATTCCCGACGCGAAGGAGGACGTGAATTTCAACACGGTCATCTACTCCGGGTCGGTGAAGCATAATTTCACCGAGAATCTGATGGCCTATGCCAGCATTGGCAGCAGCTGGCGCCCCGGTCTCAGCGTCACCGGCGATTTCAGCCTCAACCGCACCGCGCTGGAAAACAGCTTTCTGATCCTGTCGCCGGAAAAGTCGAAGTCCTATGAAATCGGCTTCAAGTCGAGCTTCCTCGACAAGCGGCTGCGCCTGAACGTTTCGGCCTTTCACCAGGACTTCCAGAATTATCCGTTCCGCGTTCCCGGCAGCGGCGTATTCTATGTCAGCAACGACCTCAGCCGCACGGGTCCGGTGGACTCGGTCAAGAGCTTCAACTTCGTCGGCGCGGTGCCGGTGAAGGTGGACGGCGTGGAGGGCGAGCTGGCCTTCCGGGCTTCCGACGCCTGGAACTTCGGCGTGCAGGCGAGCTATGCGCGCGGCAAGGTGCAAAATGGCCTGGTGCCGTGCAACGACTATAGCCCGCGCGACGGCGTGCCCGACAGCAACAGCTCGGTCCCGACGGTGCAGGGCATCCGTACCGCCACGGGCGGCGACAATATCTCCGGCTGCCGGACCAATGTGCGCTCCTCCTACGCGCCCCTGTTCTCCGCCAATCTCCAGTCGGAATATTCGCTGCCCGTCAGTGGATCGGCGGATGGCTATCTGCGCGGCCTCGTCACCTATTATGGCGACAGCCAGAACGACCCGACCAACGCCGTGGACGATGTGAAGGCCTATGCGCTGGTCAACCTCTACGCCGGTGTCCGGGACAATTCGGGGGCGTGGGAAGTGTCGATTTATGGCAAGAATATCTTCAACACCCAGCGCGTTCTGTCGCGCAGCAGCACGGCGCTGACCACCTCCTATGCCACGGCATTGGGTGGCCAGACGGGCACCACCAGCTATCGGGAGATCTCGATGACGGCACCGCAGGAGTTCGGCGTCAATCTCCGCTATGCCTTCGGTTCGCGCTAAGGCCCTTTGACGGGGACCGGCCGGGTTTCGCGCCCGGCCGGTCCCCGCTCTTTTCCCGGATGTGGAGGATGCGCCCTGCGGGGCGCTTTTTTGGGGGAAGGGCGGGCGAGGGGGCGTCTTGGCCAATGGTGGGAGTCGTGGGGGGGGGGCGGCCCGACGCAGCCTTGCGCGCCTCTACGCCACCAGTGCGGGGACGCCGCATCGTATCTGGTCCACGCGCACATCGGCGGACCCGACCTTGACCCCCAAAATCCCTGTCACTTCGTTCAGCAATGTGTCGAGCACCGGCGTCAGCGACAATAATTGCCCGACGACCGCGCTGACCAGTGGCCCGCCGTTCAGGGTGATGCCCAATGTGGTGACGCTGACCTGCACATTCTGGGCGAGGGAGGTGGCGAGGCCGGCGGTCAGGTCGTTGGTGGTGACGGTGCGGGTGCGGTGGGCGGCGATGTCCGCCTTGGTGAAATTCACGCTCTGCGCCGCCATGCCGCCCAGCGCGATATTGGCATAGGCGTTGATGCGCGTGCCGAGGATGTTGACGAGGGTTGCGACCTGCTTGGTCGGGACGATCGCGAAATTGGGGACGGCGGCGGCGTCCACTTCCGCCAGCGCGACGGACCCGACGGAGGGGGTGACGGCCAGCGTCACGCCGTCGCTCGACGGGGTGCCGCAGCGTATGTCGGACAGCCGCGCCTCCGCCGCCGCCAGTTCGATATAGAGCGGGATGTTGAGCGAGGCGATGCCGGGCAGGATGACGTTCGCCCGGACGTCGAGGTAGATGCGGATCGCCGCCGTGCGGACCACCACATCCTTTGACCGGGTGACGGTCAGCCAGGGGGAGGAGACGCTGCTGCCCCCCGCCAGAATCAGCTTCACCCCCGCCAGCCCCGGCACGGTGAGGTTGAGCGTCGAATCATACGAGCCGCCCTTCGCATCGCCCAGAACGGAGCGCAGGAAGGAGAAGAGATCGACCTGCAACAGCCCGGCGTTGGTCCCCGCCGCCGTGGCGTCGCCGATCGGTCCGAGGTCGATGAGGCGTGACAGGCGGGTGGTCGTGTTGGGCAGGACGCCCGCGATGCCGTTGAGGATGGTGGCGGTGTAGCCGTCCGGCGCGGCGTCGGCCATGGCGCGCACCACCTGCGCCAGTGGGATATGCGCGCCGAACAGGTCGGCATAGCTGGACCCCTGCATGTTGAGGCGCAGGCGCAGCGCATCGGCAAAGCGCAATATGTCGACATTGGCGGAGGCAAGCTGCCCCGTCTCGATCAGCGACAGGTTGAGGTTGACCCCGGCGAGGGAGGACAGGAGCTGGTTGGCGACCCCGCCGGACAGGCCGACGAGGCGGGTGCCGATGGTGAAGGCGGCCATGTTGACCCGCGCCGCCGTCGCCTGTGTGCGGATGACCAGCCCGGACTTGCCGGTCAGCAGGCGACCGAAGAAAAGGGGGACGGTGCGCTCCACGGTCACGCGGGTGGCGGTCGGCGCGCTGGTGCCGGGGACGAAGCGGGCGCCGGTGTCGACCGCCACGTCGCGCGCATATTGCCCCGGCGTGATCGCGGCGAGGGAGACGCCCGGCACACCGCTGCGGTCGATCAGGGCGCGGGCGGACAAGGAGCCGCCATCGTCGAGGTCGCCCTGCGCCGCCGCCAGCGCCGCCGCATCGGCCACGCCCTGAAGCTGGCGCTTGGCCAGGAACAGCGACCCCACATCCACCGCGACCGCCGCCGCCCCCGCCAGCGCCATCAGCGCGGCGGCCAGCAAGACGACCGCCGACCCGCGACTGTCCCGCCACAGCGCCGCCCGTCGCAGGCGGGAGAGGGTGGCAAGGCGCCTCATAGCACGCTCAGCTTGACCACCGACGCACGCCGGATCGGGCCGGGCGGTAGCGGGATGAGCGAGGAGCCGAACAGGGTGGAACGCGGCGCGTCATAGGTGACGGTCACGGTATAATAGCCGTCGCTGGTCTGGGTCGCGGTGGCGACGAGGGCGGGGCTGACCAGATTGGTGCTGGCGCCGAGGCTGCGCGTCACCGTCTGGGCGACGATGGTGGTGCGCTCCCCATCGGTCAGGCCCGCCAGCGCGGCGCGCGCGCCCTCGTTCGCGGCCTGCTGCACGACATGGGCGGCCATGAACCATGTGCCATAGGTCAATATGCCGATCAGGAAGAGGACGAGGATCGGCAGGGTCAGCGCCGCCTCGATCAATATCGCGCCCCGCGCATCGGCCAGCAATGCGGGGCGTCGGGCGCGTGCGGCGGGGGTGGGGGACTTCGGCATTGGGTCATCATAGACGCCATGGTCAAAGCCCTGCCTAGCAGGCGAAAGGGGCGATCCGCGCAAACTGCGTAGTTCGGATCGGGCGCGGCGGCGGCCATCGGCAGGCGCCGCCGCGTGCGGGCAAGAGGGTTAACGGGTTCCTAAAGATGGGGCGGTCCCGTTTCGCCAATAATGTGCAAAAGGCACCGGGCGGCGGAGCCGGGCCGTCGGATCGCTCCCCGGTCCATCGAGTCTTTTTTCGACGCCGGGCCGCGGTCACCCCATGGATGCGGCGACCTTCTCCAGCTTGTCCGCCACCCAGTCCGGTTCCGACAGCATCAGGTCATGGCCGGTGTCCACGTCCCACACGCGCCCGTCCGATCGGGCGTGCATCGCCTCCATGTCGCGGCCGGGCTTGGTGATGGAACAGATGATATGGCTTTCGGGGATGGCGCGCATGACGGCCTCGTTGCGAAAAACCAGCTTCTGTTCGAAACAGGCCCAGGGGTGCGGGGTCAGGCGCGGCGCCATCCACGCCTGCACCGCCGGATCCTGCACGCCATAGAAATGATGCTCCGAATCCGGGAAGAGGAACAGCTCAATGCCGTCCACGATGCGCGATTGCCGGCGCGCCTCGCCCACCATCGGCGCGATCTCCGCCAGCGCGTCGCCGTCGTTCGGATAGGCGGCGTCGAGGTAGACGCGGTGTCCGACCCGGTCCGGCGCGCGGTCGGCGACCCCGGTGATGACCATGCCGCCATAGCTGTGGCCGACGAGGATGACGTCGCGTAGATCCTCATAATGCAGCAATTGCACCACGTCGTTGATGTGGAAATCCAGGTCGATGTCGGGGCGCAGCAGGTGCGACCGTTCGCCGAGGCCCGTGAGCGTGGGCGCGTAGACATCATGCCCCTGCCGCGCCAGCAACCGCGCGACCGGCTGATAACACCAGCCGCCATGGCCGCCGCCATGCACCAGAACAAAGGTCGCCATCATTATCCTCCCAATATGTTGTCAGGTGAAAACGTAATGGAAGGGCAGACGTTGTCAACTGACTACTTTGTGTTCTGTCCCTGTGCGAAGGGGGCTTGCGGTGAGGGCGGGCCGCCGTCTAACTGCGTCCATGGAAGCGGCAGAAACCTCCCCGCGCCGGAGGGATTCCGTCGCCACCAAGGCCCGGATACTGGCCGCCGCCAAGCAATGCTTCGCGCAGGTCGGCTATGCGGGCACGGGCATCCGCGACATCGCGGCGCGGGCGGGGGTCAGCTATACGCTGCTGGGCCGCTATTATGGGTCGAAGGCGGGGCTGCTGGAGGCGGCGCTGGTCGACAGCATCGGCATTGCGCCGGTGATGGCGGCGGAACGGTCGGGCTTCGGAGAAAATCTGGCCCGGCTCATAACCCAGAGTCTGGACGATATGCAGCCCATCGCCATGACCATATTGTCCGCCGCCGATCCCGATGCGCGGCTGATCGCGACGCGGGTGGTGGATGCGCTGGTGGTGGAGCCGCTGGCGGCGTGGATCGGCGCGCCCCATGCGCGGGAGCGGGCGGTCGCGATCACCATGCTGGGCGGCGGCTTCGTCATCTATTCGCGGCAATTGCCGTTGCTGGGCGGTCCCGTCGGCATGGATCACCCCTCCGCCCGCTGGCTGGCCCGGTCGGTGCAGGATGTGGTGGACAGGACTGAGGGATGGGACGGCGCGGCGACGGTCCTGCCCGGTGTCGCGGGCGGCCGCGCGCCATGCTGATCCTGTTCAACAAGCCCTATGACGTGTTGTCGCAGTTCACCGACCGAGGGACGCAGACGGGGGGCACGCCGACGGCGCGTCCGACCCTGTCCGCCTTCATCGCCGTGCCGGGCGTCTATCCCGCCGGGCGGCTGGACCGGGACAGCGAGGGGCTGTTGCTGCTGACCGACGACGGGCGATTGCAGGCGCGGATCGCGGACCCGAAATTCAAGATGCCCAAGACCTATCTGGTGCAGGTGGAGGGCGATGTGCAGGCGGCGGCGCTGGAGCGGCTGCGGCGGGGGGTCGAACTGAACGACGGCCTGACCCGCCCCGCTCTGGTGGAGCGGATCGACCCGCCCGCGCTATGGCCGCGCGACCCGCCGGTGCGTTTCCGCAAGAGCGTGCCGGATTGCTGGCTGCGCCTGACTATCCATGAGGGGCGCAACCGGCAGGTGCGGCGGATGACCGCGGCGGTGGGGCATCCCACGCTGCGGCTGGTGCGGTGGAGCATCGGGGAATGGACGCTCGACGGGATAGAGCCGGGGACGTGGCGGGAGGCGACGGGGTAGGGGAGAGGGATGGGGAGGCTGGTGTGTGGTATCGAACATTTTTGGACGTTCGTCTGCCATTTGCCGCCGCTCACTTGCAGACATTCGCACGTGAAGTAGAAGGAGGAAATGATTGAACATCCTCCATCATCTTTTGGCCAATTTGCTGAATGGCTGGGAGCCAAGATCGCCGTCGTTGGCGCGATCTGTATTTCAATTGCGCTTTTGTCGTCACCATTGGGCTTGGCATACAGCGTCCCACTCTCTCTAGCCGCTGCTGTTATGTTTCTGATCGCCCAGATTTTCATAGTGCGTTGGATGTTTGGTGCAGGGATGAAGTCGACCAAGGACTTAGGGTTTGGTTCGAACCGGCAGGCGTTAAAATATGGGCTGTTCATGAAAGGGTTAGATTGGCGCCTTTCTGCTGTCGCAATTTACGGACTCGTCTCCTCTCTCGTACTCGGCTTTTTTGGCATGGGGCAATTTGTGTCAGGCGCCATGCTCCTTTCATTTGCGACTTTCGGGGCGGTAACTCAGGCGATGCGCCTCAACCGCTTTTGGCCTGTTGACACCAAAATCTGACAGTCCCCTTCCCCCGAACCCCGCCTCAATCCTCCTCGCCAAACGCCAGGCTGCCCTGGTTGACAAGGTCTGCGATCAGGTCGAGCGCCCTGTCGGACAGGTCCGCGCCCGGCGTCACCCCATCCCCTGCGCACACCGCCTCCGCCAGAGCCGCCGCGTCGCCGGTGCAGTCGAACGTCTCGCCATCGACGAACAGCAGGACGCCCTCCGCCTGCCGGATGAAGGCGAAGCGGCTGGCTGGGTTGCGGCAGAGCGGCTGACCGTCGGAGAGGGCGTCGCGCACATCGTCTGCGCCGATCCATTGCTCCGGCTCCCAGTCCACATCGGGATATTTGGGCGTGCTGTTATATTCGCCGAACCAGCGGGCGAAGGCATCCCGGTCCTGCAACCGCTCCGTCACCATCGCGTGCAGCCGGGCGAGGGCGTCCGCGCCGATCTCCCCCGGATTGGCCTGCCGCGCGAGGCCGGGGTCGCCATAGCGATCCTCCTCCTGCAACTCCGCGAGCAGATGGTCGCACCAATGGGCCATCAGTTCGGTGCGCGCGGGGGCGCGAAAGCCGATGGAATAGGTCATGCAGTCGTCGCCCACCGCCACGCCGTCATGGGCGAAGCGCGGCGGGACATAGAGGATGTCGCCGGGGCCGAGAACCCATTCGTCCACCGCCTCGAACTCCGCCAGCAGGCGCAGGTCGTCGTGCGGCAGGAGGGGGCTGGCATGGTCGCACAGCGGCCCGACGCGCCAGCGACGCTGGCCCAGCCCCTGGACCAAGAACACGTCATACTGGTCGAAATGCGGCCCGACGCCGCCGCCGTCCGCGGCATAGCTGACCATCACATCGTCGATGCGCCAGTTGGGGATGAAGCGGAACGGGTCGATCAGCGCCGCAACCTCCGGCACATGATGATCGACCGCCTGCACCAGCAGGGTCCATGCGCTCTTGCCCAGCGTGGCGAAACGATCCTCCGCCAGCGGTCCCTGTTCCAGTTTCCAGTCGCCGCCCGCCTGCGTGACCAGCCGCGATTCCACCCCGGCCTCGCACGCCAGCCCGGCCAGTTCGTCCGGGTCGAGGGGGTTGTGCCAGTCGGCCCAGGGGTTGCGGATCAGCAGCGGCTTTTGCTGCCAATAGTCGCGCAGGAACAGGTCGGTGTCGAAGTCGGTCAGTTGCATGGCACTCACGCGGCATGAGGAAATGCCGGGCGATGCGCCATGCAGGATGGCAGGACCGGGCCGCGCGGGGATAGCGCAAGCGGCGCGGCGGGGCTAGGGCCGCTTTGGGTCCGACTGTCTGATCTGCCGCCTTGTCCGGGTCAGCGTCCGGGTCAGCGTCCGGGTCGGCGGAGGGCGTACCTCCGCTGCGAAAACGGTTCCCGCCCCTTTCAGTCGAGCCACTGCACCCAGTCGCCATAGGGGTGGCAGGTCGCCAGATGGCGGGTCGCGCCGTCGGGCCAGCAGGTCAGCAGCAGATGGACCTCGCGGCGGTCGCGCGTCCATTCGAAGCTGATCCAGGCCAGCGGGCGCTCCGCCGTGGCGCGCTCACCCGCGCGGCGGATGCTGCTCTCCACGATCATCCGGTCGGTGTCGTTCAGATATTGCAGGACCATCGAATGGAAGACGGTGCGGCACTCGCCCGCCTGTTGCGGCTGGGCCAGTTGCCGGGCGATCCAGCCGACGGCATTGGCGCAGTCGACCTGTGGCGGGAATTGCCGCGCCAGGTCGAGCGCATGTTCGAGGCGCTTGGCCCGTTCGCGCTGGTCCGCCCAGATGAAGGACAGGAGCCGCTCGCGCGTCGCCGCGTCGAGGGGGTTGAGCGGGCTGAGGTCGACGCCGCGTGCGCGGGCGACCTCCACCGGGGCAAAGGGCGGCGGGCTGCCGCGCCACGCCGGGGCGACATGCACCGGGGAGGTGGGCGTGCCCGCGATCACCCCGCCCAGATCATAGGCATATCGGGCGAGGTTGAGGTTGAGGCCGCAACTGGACCCCAGTTCCAGCAGGTCGAAGGTGCAGCCGGTCGCCCGCTGCGCCACCATCAGCGCGGCGAGGATGGCGGCGGCGCGGCCGACCTCGTTCGTCTGCGGCGGGTCGAGCATCCAGGTGGCGATGAAGCCGTCGGCGGCGGACAGGGCGTTGCCGATGGCGCCATCGAAATCATCATGCTCACGATTGTAGAGGGCGCTGAGCGACGGCAGCCGACCCTGCCGGGCGAGCGCGTGGAGCGCGCCGTTGAAGCGCATGGCGATGGCGGCGGCGGCGGGGTTGCCCGGCCAGTTGGCGATCAGGGCGGCGGTCTGCGGCGCGTTGGGCAACTGGCGCTGCCCCGCTTCCAGCACCGCCGCGACGAACGGCGAGCCGAGCATGCGCGTGACCTCGGCCTGACGCAGCAGTTCGGCATTACTGATTTTCGCCATCATATTCATTGTGCGTATCTTTCGGCGCGGATTGCGGACCCATGCATGTCGTATCAGGTCACCCGGTCCGGCGGGTTGCCCCTCCGGCGACTGCCTGCGCCGGTCCGTCCGGTCGCGTCACAGCCTCTGCGATGACATTCATCCCCTCCCGATGAATTGCTGCCTTTGACAGGCTATTCTTGCCCATTCCCGCCACCCGGTCGTCGCCCGTCTTGCGGGGCGTCCGTCCGAAACGGGCTGTGCGATTCATTCGTAGGTAGACATCCTTAATCTTGGGTTAAATCAGCGACATGGCTTTACGGCGGCCGGACGGAAAAGCGCGGTTTTGCGTCCGGCCGCGCAAGACAGGGGGGCTGGGGCCGTCACCCAAAAAAAAATCCCTCCCGGCATGACACCGGGAGGGATAGAGAAAACCGTTCCTGCGCGAGGGGTGATACCCAACCCCCCACGACGGGATCAGAATTCGTTCCAGTCCTCGTCCTCGCTGGCGGACAGGGCGAGATTGCCGCTGACCTGGGGCAGGGGACGGGGCGCCGCGGCCCGTGCGACCGGAGCCGGGGGCGGAGGCGCTGCGCGGGTCGGCGCACGATGCTGCGCCCTGCCGAACTGCGCGGACTTGAGCTGGAAGCGATCGACCAGCAGCGCCAGCTCGTCGGCTTCCGCCGCCAGGTTGCGCGCGGCGGCCGTGCTTTCCTCGACCATGGCCGCATTCTGCTGCGTCATCTTGTCCATGTCGGTCACGGCGCTGTTGACCTGGCGCAGGTTGGTGGCCTGCGTTTCCGTGCCATTGGCGATGTCCGCGATCAGCGTGTTCACATCGCCGATCTTGGTGCGGATGCTGTCGAGCATCTTGCCGGTCTCACCGACCAGGCTGACGCCGTGCGACACCTGCACCGAGCTTTTGGTGATGAGATCCTTGATGTCCTTGGCCGCGTCGGCGGACCGTTGGGCCAGCGCCCGGACCTCGTTGGCGACGACCGCAAAGCCCTTGCCCGCATCGCCCGCTCGCGCCGCCTCGACGCCCGCGTTCAGGGCGAGGAGGTTGGTCTGGAAAGCGATGCCGTCGATCACCGTGATGATCTGGCCGATTTCCTGCGAGCTTTTCTCGATCGCGTCCATGGCGTTCACAGCCTTGGTGACGACGGAGCCGCCCTCGGTCGCGTCCTTATGGGCGGAGCTGATCGCGCCGCGCACTTCGGCCGCACCGCGGGCCGTCTCGCTGACCATGCCGGTGACCTGATCCATCGCGGCGGTTGTCTCCTCCAGGGAGGCGGCCTGCTGCTCGGTCCGGCGGGAGAGATCCTCCGACGCGGACCGGATTTCGGTCGAGCCGCTGTGGACGCTCTGGGCGGAGCTGGCGACGCGCGACAGGCTTTGCTCCAGACCTTCCACCGTGCGGTTGAACGACTGGCGCAGCCGGTCATAATCGCCCGCGAACGGCTGGTTGATCGTATAGGTCATGTCGCCGGAGGCGAGCGCCTCCAGGCCGGTGCCCAGTGCTTCGACCACATGTTCCTGCACCGTGTCGGCCTTGGACTTGGCGACGGCGGCGTCGCGGAAGACGAGCACGGCGCGGGCCATGTCGCCCAGTTCGTCGGCGCGGTCGGCGTCGGGCACGTTTATGGAATTATGACCGGCGGCCAGTTCGGCCATGGCGCTGGTCAGGCCGCTGATCGGGCGTGCGATCATCCGGCTCAGCATCATCGCCAGCGTGATGGCGATACCCATCAGGGCGACGCCGCCGATGACCAGCACGATCATCGCTGTGGTGATCGCGGTTTCCTGGCGAACGCCATTTTCCTCGATCAGCTTCGTCTCGGCGTCGCGGATACCGCGCAGCGGCAGCACCGCCGCGCTGACCAGAACCGCCTTGCCGGCGGTGCGAACCGCTTCCTGCGCCTCGTCACGCTGGCCGCTGCGGACCTGTGCGATCAGCCGGTCGCCCCAGTTCTTGCGCCATGCAAGGGTTTCCTTGCGGGATTCCAGCACCAGCGCCTTCTTCTCCGGGTCGGTGATCAGACTCTCCAGTTCCGCGGAGGTCTTGTCATACTCGTCGCGGCCCTCGTCATAGGATTTGAGGTAGCTCGCATCGCCGGTGACGAGATAGCCACGAAGCTGGCTGTTCTGGCGCAGGATCGCCGTGTCCAGCGCCAATGCCTTCGCATGGATGGACTGGCTGAGGTTGTTACCGTCGGTCGCCGACTGGATCATCGTCATGTTCGTGAAGAACACGATCATCATGACGGCGGCCGAAGCACAGATGACGAAGAAGGCCAGGCCCAGCTTCCGGGGAATGTTCATAGATTTGAACATTGGTTTCGCTTTCGCATTAGGGGGTATCACTATGTCCGGTCCGGCAGGGATCACGCCGACACTTGTCGGACCGGGGCTACTTTTGTTTGCCTAGAGGATGAACCTCATGGGCGTCGGGGTCGTGCGGTCCGGGACGGAGGGGTCCGCCACGGTGAGGAAACGGCTATGGTCCGGCCGGTCGCGGTCACGCGCCACGGCGAAAGAGGCGGGATCATCCGCGCGCAGGGTCTGCGTCGCCACGATCCGGCCCTGCCCAGCGCTCGCGAACACGGCCGCTATACGGGCTTGCGCCGGTGCGAGGAGGGCCAGTGGTGCGACACCAAAAAGAAAATAGGCGAATTTCATGATCGTCCCTGCGCTCTCGTATGATTTCGAGATTAGACAGTCAGTAGGGGGGATTGGTTAAATAACCCCTTACCGTAAGGGGTTGTGCGCGCTGAAAGCCGCCGAAGGGGCATTTTTCGGAATGAAAAGAGGCGGCTTGCGCGCGGGGAGCGGGCCAGCCGCGCGGGCGCGCGCAACGGCCCGGCGCGCCATTCCCGGCGGCGGCGGCGCTGCCGGTGGAGCGACCCGGCAGCATTGGCGATCCGCGCCGCGACCGCTATGGCGGGGTCTGACGCCGTCCCGTCCGGGCGGCAGGAGCGAAGGATGGACGGTTCCACCAGGCCGATTGCAGTCGTTCAGGGCGCGGAAGGCGCGGTCATTCAGCGGATTTTCCGCAGATTGGCCGACCGCTGGATGCCGGACCTGCGCCTTGTCGGGGTGGTGGAGGAACCGCCGGTCGAGGACGGGCCGAATCGCGGTCCGGGCTATTTGCGGACACTGGCCGACGGCGGTCATTATCCTCTGTTCCAGCATCTGGGCGCGGCGGCGACGGGCTGTTCGCTCGATCCGGCGGGGGCGGTCGCGGCGGGCGAGGCGGTGCGGCGGCACATCGCGATGGGGTGCGATCTCGTCCTGCTCAGCAAGTTCGGCAAGATGGAGGCGGAGCAGCGGTCCGGCCTGCTGCCCGCCTTTGTCGACGCGGTGGAGCAGGGCATCCCCGTGCTGACCTCCGTCGCGCCGCGCTATGACGACGGCTGGACGCGCTTCGCCGACCCCTTCTTCGTGCGCCTGCCCGCCGACGAAGGGGCGATCGAGGCGTGGTGGGCGGCGGTGCGCCAGCGGCCGGAGCAGGCCGCATAGGGCCAGTCGGTATCCAGTGCGGACGGCCCGCACATGGCCGAGGCTAGGCCGGTGCCTTGCTCCAGAACTCTTGGAAAACCGACGTTTTCGGCGTGTCATCTTCCGAATGGCGATCCGCCCCAATCCTGTCCGTCCTCCTGATGAGAGTCAGTGTGACGGGGTTGGAAGGACTGCGCCCCCAAGTCTCCGCTCGATACCGCCTTCAGGGGTTGACCGGGCGCCGCCGCTGGTCTTCTCCTGCGCGCAGGATCTGGAGAGAGGACGCCGATGGACGCTGCACTGGAAAGCCGCCTGCGCGACATGGCGGACCGGGAGGAGATCTGGCAGGTGCTGCTGCGCTATGCGCGTGGCCTCGACCGGATGGACGCCGAACTCGCCCGATCCTGCTATTTCGACGATGCGATAGAGGATCATGGCCGCTTCATCGGCGCGCCGGACGATTTCATCGCCTGGGCCGACCGGGTGGCGCTGATGTATCGGTCCACCCAGCACAGCATCACCAACCATTTTTGCGAACTGGATGGCGAAAACGCCTGGTGCGAGACCTATTATCTGTTCACCGGGGTCAGCGAGACGCCGCCGCATTTCCTGTCCACCGGCCGCTACATCGACCATTTCCAGCGGCGCGGCGGGGAGTGGCGGATCGCCAACCGGGTGTGCATCGTGGAGGGGACGTTCGACCTGCCCGACGCGGCGGCGGCGGCTGCGCTGCCGCCAGCCTATGGGCCGGGCGAAACCTGCCCCGCCAGCCGCGACCGCAGCGATATCAGTTACCACCGGCCCCCCATCCCACGCCGCCCCCGCTGAGGCCGGTTTCCGGCATTTTCCTGTCGTTTCCCGCCGTTTCTGCGGCGGTGCAGCAATTTTTCGGGAAACTTTCGTCCGTTCCGCTGGTTCAATGATCGGTGCCCGGTCACAGAACATTGGAGAAGCGCATGACGACGGAGGCGCAGGCGACCCGCCTGCCACCGCCAGAGCCGGTCGATGTCGGCCGATCCAGCCTCCTCCTGGATTTCGACGGCACGCTCGTTTCCCTTCAGGACGACCCCCATGCCGTGGTGGTGGATGCCGGACTGGCCGGGCTGCTCACCCGGCTGGCGGCACGGTTCGACGGGCGTGTCGCCATCGTCAGTGGGCGGTCGCTGGCCGACCTCGACCGGTTGCTGGGTCCGGTGGGCCGGTTGCTCGCCCTGAGCGGCAGCCATGGGTGCGAGCATCGCTGGGAGGGGGTCGACGCCCGGCCCGTCCGTCCGCCGACGCTGGAGATTGCCGCCGCCCGCATGGAGCGGTTCGCCAGCCTCCATCCCGGCGTCCTGCTGGAACGCAAGAGTTTCGGCGTCGGCCTGCACTATCGCCGCGCGCCGGAGCATGAGGATGCGGCCATCGCCCTCGCGCAGGGCATCGCGGCGGAGACGGGACTGGCCTATCAGCCGGGCAACCGGATGGCGGAGGTGCGCGTGCCGGGCAGCGACAAGGGCGTGGCCGTATCGCTGCTGATGCAGCACGCGCCGATGGCGGGCACGATCCCCATCTTTCTGGGCGATGACGAGACGGACGAACCGGGTCTGGCGGCGGCGGTGGCGCTGGGCGGCATGGCCGTCGCTGTAGGAACGCGGCGCTCCGCGAGCGCGCGCCACGCTCTGGCCGATGTGGAGGCCGTGCGCGGCTGGTTGAAGGAATTATGTCTATGACAGCGTCGCTGGAACTCTGGCCGATCGGCAATTGTCAGGTGTCGGCACTGGTGGACCGGGCGGGGCGCTTTGTCTGGGGCTGCGTGCCACGCGTGGATGGAGAGCCGGTGTTCTGCTCCCTCCTCGACGACAGGCCGGCGGGCGGGGCGGAGGGTGCACGCGGTTTCTGGGAAATCGACCTGGAGAATGGCGTTTCGACCGAGCAGCATTATGAACGTAACACGCCGGTCCTGATTACCCGCCATGCGGATGCGGACGGCAATGCGATAGAGGTGGTGGATTTCTGCCCGCGCTTCTCCCGCATGGGGCGCATGTATCGGCCGGTGGCGATGGTCCGCATCGTGCGGCCGGTCAGCGGCAGCCCGCGCGTTCGCATCCGCCTGCGCCCCGCGCGCAAATGGGGCGGGGCGGATGCCACGCACACGCGCGGCTCCAACCATATCCGCTATGTGATCGACGAGATGGTGCTGCGCCTGACCACCACCGCCCCCATAGGCTGGGTCGAGGATGAGCGCATGTTCCGCGTCGAGAAGCCGCTCTATTTCTTCCTTGGCCCCGACGAGAGTTTCTCCGGCGACATCCAGCGGGGGGTGGAGGAGATGCTGGAGCTGACCATGAAGGAATGGCGGCACTGGGTACGCGGCCTCGCGACCCCGGTGGAGTGGCAGGAGGCGGTGATCCGGTCGGCCATCACCCTGAAACTGTGCCAGCATGAGGAGACGGGCGCCATCGTCGCGGCGCTGACCACCTCCATCCCCGAACATGCAGGGTCGGGCCGCAACTGGGACTATCGCTATTGCTGGATACGCGACGCCTATTTCACCGTGCAGGCGCTGAACCGGCTGGGCGCGCTGGACGTGCTGGAGGGCTATCTGGCCTTTCTGCGCAATATCGTGGACAACGCGAAGGGCGGGCATATCCAGCCGCTCTATGGCGTGGGCGGGGAAGCCAGCCTGCCCGAATGGATCGCGCCCGACCTGCCCGGCTATCGCGGCATGGGGCCGGTGCGCGTCGGCAACCAGGCGGCGGAACAGATACAGCATGACGCCTATGGCCAGATCGTGCTGTCCAACGCGCAGGCCTTTTTCGACCAGCGGCTGTATCGCATGGCGGGCCTCGATGATTTTCGCGCGCTGGAGAAGGTGGGCGAGCGCGCATGGGCCGCGCGGGAGGTGGCCGACGCGGGCCTGTGGGAATTGCGGACCAAGAGCCATGTCCACACCTATAGCGTCGCCATGTGCTGGGCGGCGTGCGACCGGCTGGCCAATGCGGCGGACGCGCTGGGGCTGGCCGACCGGCGCGATTTCTGGCGGGAGCGGGCGGAGAGCATCCGCGCCCTCATCATCGACAAGGCATGGCGGCCGGATACGCGCCGCATTTCCGCGACATTCGGCGGGGACGACCTCGACGCCAGCCTCATCCAGTTGCTCGACCTGCGCTTCCTGACGCCGGAGGACGAGCGGTTCCGCGACACGCTGACCGCGGTGGAGGAGGGGCTGCGCCGTGGCCCCTATATGCTGCGCTACGCCAGCGAGGATGATTTCGGCCTGCCCGAAAGCGCGTTCAACGTCTGCACCTTCTGGCTGATCGAGGCGCTGCACGCGACCGGCCGGGATGCGGAGGCGCGGGTGCTGTTCGAAGAGATGCTGCACCGGCGCACGGCGGCGGGCCTGCTGGCGGAGGACATCGACCCGGCCAATGGCGAATTGTGGGGCAATTACCCGCAGACCTATTCTCTGGTCGGTCTCATCAACTGCGCAGCCCTGCTGAGCAAGCCGTGGAGCGCGGTTCGGTGAGCAGGCTGATTATCATCTCCAACCGTGTTTCCCCGGCGACGGGGGAAGGGGGCGGCAATCAGGGCGGGCTGGCGGTCGCCCTGTCGGCGGCGCTCCGGGAGAGCAACGGCCTGTGGTTCGGATGGTCGGGGGAGGAGACGGAGACCTTCACCGGCGCGATCAATTTCCAGCGGGCGGATGGCGTGGCAACCGCGACCATCGACCTGGAAGCGCAGGACATCGACGAATATTACAATGGCTTCGCCAACCAGACGCTGTGGCCACTGTTCCATTATCGCATCGACCTGGCGGAGTTCGAGCGCGGTTTTGCTGGCGGCTATGAGCGGGTCAATGCGCGCTTTGCCGACACGGTGTCGCCATTGCTGGACAAGGACGACCTGATCTGGGTCCATGACTATCATCTGATGCCGCTCGGCCGCGAACTGCGCCGCCGCGATTTCGCCAACCGCATCGGTTTCTTCCTGCATATTCCGTGGCCGCCGATGCGCCTGCTGGTGTCGCTGCCCAGCCATAGGGAGCTGGTGGAATCGCTGTTCAGCTATGATGTGGTGGGGTTCCAGACGCGGGATTCGCTGGAGGCCTTCATCGACTATGTGAACGGCCAGATGGAACTGACCGTCGACGCCGACGGCATGGTCGAGTTTCAGGGGCACAAGGTCCATCTGATCGCCTGTCCCATCGGTGTGGACTGCGAACAATTCCGGCGGGCGTCGGAGGGTGAGGCCGCCGCCGCGATGCGCGCGCGCATGACCGCCAGCGCCAACGACCGCACGATGATTATCGGGGTCGACCGGCTGGATTATTCCAAGGGGCTGGCTGAGCGTTTCCTTGGCTATGAGCGGTTCCTGTCCGCCCGCCCGGAAATGCATGGCAAGGTCTTCCTGCTCCAGATCGCGCCGCCGTCGCGCGGGGACGTGACCAGCTATCAGGAGATACGGTCGTCGCTCGACAATCTGTCGGGGCGGATCAACGGGGAGTTTTCCGACGCGGAATGGGTGCCGCTGCGCTATGTTAATCGCGGCTATCCGCGCGACGAGCTGGCGGGCATGTACCGGGCGGCCCGCATCGGCCTCGTCACCCCTTTACGCGACGGCATGAACCTGGTGGCCAAGGAATATGTGGTGGCGCAGGATGCCGAGGACCCCGGCGTCCTGATCCTGTCGCGCTTTGCCGGGGCGGCGGAGCAGTTGCTGGACGCGCTCCTCATCAACCCGCACAGCCCGGAGGAGATTGCCGACGCCATCGCGCAGGCGCTGGCCATGCCGCTGGCCGAACGCCGCCGCCGCTGGCAGTCGCTGTTCGAGACGGTGTGCAGTCAGGACGTGATGTGGTGGTGGCGCGAGTTCACCCGCGTGCTGGAGGCGGTGCCGCAACCCTCACCAAGCGAGGCGGCGGAGGGCTGACGCCCTATCCGGGGCGGCGATAGATGGTGAAGATGCGCTTGCTGAACAGCCAGACGCCCGCTTCCTCCCGAAAGCTGTCCTGATATTCGCCGAACACTTCCGCGCCGGCGGGCCATGTGCGGCTGCTCATCAGGCTGGTGGCGGTCGCGGTGTCGCCGTCCACGTCGATCAGCAGGTTGCGGATCATCGGGAAGACGTGGAAGCCCGCCCGCGTCGATCCCATCACATAGGCGCGGATCGCATCCCGCCCCACGCTGCGCGCGCGCGTGGTGAAGTCGGTGGGGGCGCCGGGGTCCGTGTCGCGGATCAGGAATTCGCCATCCGGCGTGAACAGCGCGTCGCACGCCTCCGGCTGGCGCGCGCGGATGTGGAGCGCGTAACGATGGACCAGATCGGCGATGGCGCCGCGCGCCTCCAGCAGGCGGATGCGGGTCGCAAGATCGGATGGGCTGCCGGTGTCGGCCATGGCTGTCTCTCCCTCCCTCCGATGGCTAGACGGCTGGGCGGGGGCGGTCGAGAGGCAAGACGGCGCGCGCCGCCTTGATCGTTCGTGCGATATGGCAAGCCGGATCAGGGGCCGGTCCGACAGGTGTCGGCTGGGTTGCTCCAGTCTCTTGACCCACCTCACAAGCGCGCTTCACGGAAAACCCATCACGCCCAAGGCATCGAGTTTGACCAGCCGATAGTCCCCCGCATCGTCCAGCCGCGCCTGCCAGCCGGGATAGACGGCGATGGTGGTGAAGCTTTCCTCGATGATCGCGGGGCCGGTGACATGATGGCCGGGTTTCAGGTCGGGACCGGCGAAGATGCCCACCGGCTCATAGCCCCGGCCAAGGTTGGCGCGGCGTTGCCGGGCGGGAGCGGCGGCGACGGGCGGGGCGGTGAAGCCCGCGACCACCATCGGCGACGGCGTCTCGACGGAGGTGGTGAGGCGGATGCCCGTCACCTCCGGCATCTCATCCTCACGGACATGGCCATATTCCGCCATATGCCGTTCGTTGAAGGAGCGGATGGCGAGGTCGCGGAGCGTCTCGTCGACGAAGGACAGGTCGTCGAGGCCCTGCGTCACCCGCGCGTCGAAGCTGAGCGACCAGTTCTGCCCCGGATAGCGCATGTTCATCTGGTAGCGCGCGGTCACGCTGTCCGCCGGGAAACCGGCCTGCGTGAAATAGCCCTTTGCCCGCGCCGCGAGGTCGGCCCACAGGGTACGGACCCGCGCGATGTCGAGCGTGTCTGCGGCCGCGATATGGGAGCGTTCCTCGTCGATGCGCGGGTCCGCGACCAGCGTGCCCAGCGCGGAGAAGGTGGGGGAGGCGCGGGGGACCAGCACCGTCTCTATGCCCAGCTCGTCCGCCTGCGTGCAGGCGAAGGCGGGGCCGTTGCCGCCATAGGCCAGCATCACCATGTCCTGTGGCGCGATGCCCTTGCCCGCCGTGATGCGGCGCACGCCCAGCGTCATGTTGGCGTTGACGATGCGCCAGCAGTCGAAAGCGGCGTCCTCCGCTCCATAGCCCATGTCGGCGCCGATGGCGGCAAAGGCGTCCTCCACGCCGCGGCGGGTCAGGGAGAAGCTGCCCCCGGCAAACACGGCCTCGTCCGACAATATGCCCAGCATCAGCAGCGCGTCGGTGATGGTCGGTTGCGACCCGCCCCGGCCATAGCAGATGGGGCCGGGCGATGCGCCCGCCGACGCGGGACCGACCGCGATCTCCCCCTTGTGCACATGGCAGATGGAGCCGCCGCCCGCGCCCAGCGTCTCCACCTGCACCATCGGCACGCCGACGAGGTAGCGGTGATGCATGTTCCAGCCCGCCACGGCCGGGGCCGCGCCGTCCAGCACCATGGAAATGTCGTAGCTGGTGCCGCCCATGTCGACGCACAGGATGTTGCGATGCCCCTTGGCCGTGCCGACATGGGCGGAGCCGATGACGCCGCCCGCCGGTCCCGACGCCAGCACGCGGATGGGCGCGCCCTGGATATAGTCGCGCGTCATCACGCCGCCGGACGCCTGCATGACCATCAACTGTTTCGCATAGCCCGCATCGCGCACCCGCCTGACGAGATTCTCCAGATAATGGGTGACGCGCGGCGCGACATAGGCGTTCACGACCGTGGTGCTGGTGCGGTCATATTCGGGCGCGCGGGGCAGCACCTCATGGCTTTTCGACACCTGCACGCCGGGCAGCTCCTGCGCGACGATCTGCGCCACGCGCTGCTCGTGCTGCGGGTTCACGAAGGAGAAGAGGAAGCTGATCGCGACCGATTCCACGCCCTGTTTGGCGAGGCGGCGGCACTGGGCGCGCACGGCCGCCTCGTCCAGCGGCTGGTGAACGGTGCCATCGTGCAGGATGCGCTCCGGCACGGTCAGGCGGCGGCGGCGCGGCGTGATCTGCACCGGCGGGGCCAGGCGCAGATCCCATATATCCTCCTTATACCCGCGCCGATATTCCATCTCGTCGCGGAAACCCTCCGTGGTGATGAGGCCGGTGACCGCCCCGTTCATCTCGATCAGCGTGTTGTCCGCGATGGTCGTGCCATGGACCACCGCATCGCACGCGCCGAGGAAGTCCGCGAGGGGGAGATTTTCCATCTCCGCCAGCTTCGACAGGCCATTCATCACGCCGATGGAGCGGTCCTCCGGCGTCGAGAGATTCTTGAATAATGTGACCTCGCGGTCCTTCAGCAGGGCGAAGTCGGTGAAGGTGCCGCCGATGTCGATGCCGACCCTGTAACCCATGCGAATCCTCTCTGAGCCATTGATGCCCGCTCCCGTTCCGGGAGGGGTGGGATGGGGTTTGCAGCTTCAAGGGGACAGCCCCCACCCCCGGCCCCTCCCCATTGGGCGGGGTGAATGAAATGGCTATTCCGCCGCCACCGCCATGCTCATGGCGTCGCGGCGGGCGCGGGTGGCGGCGGTGTCGACGGCGAGGTCATACTCCTCCACCGTGCCGGTGAAGACGACGCCATAGCGGTCGCGGGCGCGGGCGACGGAGATGATCTCGTCCAGCACATCCTCGCGCACCGCCTCCGGGTCGCGGTCCGTCGCGGGGCCGAAGCCCGCGCCGCCACCATATTGATAGGCCATCACCGACCCTTCCGGCAGTTGCGCGGTGGCGGACAGGTCGATGCGATATTCGTCGGGCGCGCCGACGCGAAACCGGTTGGAGTAGGGGCTGGCGTCGTCGCCGCCGCACAGGCCGCGCAGGGGATGATCGTGCGTGACCATCCATGTCATCGCCATGACGGGCTGTGTCACCTGCTTGGAATTCAGGCTGCCCGGCTGGCCGCGCCAGCGTCCGGCACCCTCCGAATCCTGCGTCATTTCGCGGCTGATGTTGACGATGGGGAACCGGCTTTCGGCATCCTCCACCTGGGAGAGGAGCAGGTTGCCCAGCGCGGCGGGGCAACTGCCCCAGCCGTCGATGCCCTGCACCGCGCTGGTGTCGCAGGTGCGCGAGTCCACGCCCTGATCCATCCACATCCGGCCCTGCGGGTCGAAGCCGATGACGGCGTTGGGCATGCCCATCTTGTACACCTGCGGCGCGGAGCGGTCCGGCACGATGGCGGACAGGGCGACGCAGACCGCCTCCGTAATCTCGCACGCGGGGTGGAAGCTGCCGAGCGCGGCGGGCTTGTTGGGCGGGGGCTGGGCGATGCAGCCTTCCGGGATCAGCATATCGACGGCGTGGAAAAAGCCCTCATTCTTCACGATGGTCGGGTCCATCGCGGCCACCACCTGCGTCATGATATAGGAGCGGCTGTTGCCGAAGGTGTTCCACACGCCGACAAGGCTCTGTCGGTCGTCGGTGCCGGTGAGGTCGACGGTGAGCTGGTCGCCCGCGACGGTGCAGGCGACATGGACGCGAATGTCCTTCGTCCCTGCCGTGTCATGGTCGATGAACACGTCCGCTTCATAAACGCCGTCGGGCCAGCCCGCGACCACCTCCCGCACGCGCTTCTCGCTCTGGTCGATGCTGTGGTTGATCGCGGCGCGGATCGCGTCCGCCCCCCATTTGGCGACCAGCCCCTGGAGCAGCCGCACCGCATATTGCACGCCGGAGATCATGGCGGCGAGGTCGCCCGCAAAGCTGGCGAAGCGATTGTTGCGCGTCACCAGCTTGATGACGTCCTTGCGATGCTCGCCCCTGTGGACCAGCTTCAGGCAGGGGATGGCCAGCCCTTCGGTAAAGATGTCGGTGGCCTCCAGCGTGAAGCCGCCGGGGTCTTTGCCGCCCGTGTCGCCCTGATGCGCCTGAAGGCACTGGACGAGCAGCAGCTTGCCGCTCTCGTCGAACACCGGGGCATAGACGTTATAGTCGGGCAGGTGGCCGCCGCCATAGTCCGGGTCGTTGCCCAGGAAAACGTCGCCCGGTCCCCAGTCGAACTCGTCGAACATCTCCAGCCCGTACCGCACCGTCATCTGGCTGACGAAGGTCAGGTGCGGCGTGCCGATGGCGGACCCGGCCAGGCGGCCATGCGCGTCCACGATGCAGGCGTTGCGCTCGTTCGACTGGTTGATGATGGGGGAGGATGCGGCGCGGCCGAGATGGGTCGCCGCCTCGAAACAGATCGTTTCCATCCCGCCGCGAATGATGCTGGCGGTGACGGGGTCGATATTCGCCTGCGTGGGCAGGGGCGGGCGGTGCGCGGCGAGCCGTCTGTTCAGTTCGAAAGACATGGGTGCCGCTCCTCCTCGCCGGTCGCCGCCGCGCTCTTGCGGTGCGGGGCATCATCCGAACCTCACCATAGAGGCGCGCGGCGGGCCGTCTGGACAGAAGGCGCGGCGCGAGTGGCAATTGGCGAAGGGGGCGGGGCGGTCAGCGGGCGGCACAGGTGCGGGATGGCCGTAGTAAGGTCGCCGCCCGATGGGAAAGCCGGGCTGGCATCCGCAGGAGCGTCGATCTACCCATGGGACAGAACCGGGCGGAGGCCGCGATCATGGATGATGGTTATAACAGCCGCTATCGCAATGGCGGGACGGCAGGAGGGCTGCTGGGTTGCCTGTCCGCTGTCCTTGTCGGCATCCCGTTGATGGGTGGGGCCTTTGTCGCCAGCATCATCGGCGACTGCATCCCCGAAGCGCCGTGCCACAAAGCGATCGACTGGTTCCTGATGGGACCGGCCATCGCGATCACGATCGCGGTCGGATTTGGCAATCGCTGGCTGGTCAACCGGCTGGTGCGTTGGTGGCGCGACCGGGGGCTGCACCGCCCCGATCACGGCGGATAGAGCGCGCACCAGCGGTTCGACTCCGCCCGGACCGGCGCGGAGTGGTGCGGCGGTCCGGGCGAAGGGGGGCAGGCCGGGGCCTTATTTCTGGTCGCGGTTCTCGCGCGCGGCGAGCTGCTTGGCGGCGGTCGCGGTGGCGTCCGCCTGCGTCACGGTGCCATTCTTGTCGTCGTCCTGCTGGGCAAAGGCGCGCGCGCCGGACGCATCATATTCGGACTGCTGGATCTTGTTGTCCTTGTTGGTGTCGAGGACGCCGAAACGGACATGGGCCTGGCGGATCTGGCGCTGGCGCTCCTCCGTCTTGCGGTCCTCGCTGTCGGTCGAGGCGGCCAGTTCCTTCTCCAGACGGGCCGAATATTCGCCGACATATTCCTCCTCGGAAACCGTGCCGTCCTTGTTCGCGTCGGTCGCCTTGTACCGGACGGCGCGCTCCGCATCGAACTCGGCGCGCGAGACGCTGCCGTCCTTGTTCGTGTCATAGTCATGGATGAAGGCGCTGCCGCCGTGCGGGGCGGCGGTGGCGGCGGTGGCCGACAGGGCGGCGACGGTGGCGAGGATCAGAACGGTTTTCATGATGAGTCTCCAGAAGTGAGGTCAGGATGCAGGGCGGCACGGTCGCCCGCAAGAAGGAAGGGCGCAGGCGGTCAGGCCGCGTCGAACGCCAGCGTATAGCTATAGCTGCGCCACGGCGTCTCCGCCCCAGCGGGGGCCTGCGCCCGGTGGCGGACGAGGAGGAGGTAGGTGCCCGCATCGCCCGGCTTGACGGTGAAGCGGCCTGCGGCGTCGCTCTTGACCTGCCCGGCGATCTTGCGCCCGTCATGCACGCCCGCCGAACGGAACAGGGTCACGTCGACGCCCGCCAGCGGCTTGCCGTCGAACAGCAGGACGAAGGTGGCGTCCGACCCCGCAGCGATGCCGTTGGGATGGGTCACGGGCTGGACCTCCAGCGCCTCGCCGCGCGGCTTGAGCGCGCCCGTGCTGGGCGCGCCGCGCGTCACATAGGCGTCGGCCAGCGTCATGCTCTGCACCGCCACTTCCTCACCCGCGGGCTTGGCCGCGCCGGGGGCGACAGGCGCTTCGCCGCCCATCACCCATTTGTCGCCCTGGCGAATCATCTTGCCCTTGCGCCCGCCGCGCTGGCCGGTGCTGATGCGATAGGTGCCGTCCGCCTTGATGTCCGCCTCGAAGATGGACAGGTCGCGCAGATAGGTGACGGCGCCGGTCGACAGCTTTGCGCCGTCCGGGCCGATCAGGTGGAAGGGCGCGTCGCGCATCGCGACTTCGGGGACGAAGGCGTCCTCGGCAAAGGCGGATTCGACCGTGATATGGTCGGCTTTCTCCGTCAGGTCGAACTGGGTCGGCAGCACATAGGGCATGTGCGCGCTGGCCATGGTGGCGCCCGCGATCAGGGCTGCGACCGAGACCCCCATGCGTGCGACGCGATGTTTGCGAACGATTGTCATTATAGTCTCCCCGATAAATTCTGGCCGCCAGATAGCGATATTGAGAATCACTTGCAAACTTAAATTGTTTCGCTAGGTGACGGGTTATCGGCGGCGAACCGGCCGCTCCACTCGCCATTCCAATCGCAACGAAAAAAACTTCGGGGGCCTCTCAGATATGACGAACTGCAAACGCCTGGCACTTCTCGGCACCGCGCTCCTCTCCGCGCCCGCCCTGCTGCACGCGCAGGAGACGGCCGCCGCCGACAACGGGCAGGCGCAATTCTCGCTCGACAAGCTGGTCATCTCGGCGGGTCAGGAGAAGATCGCGCGGGACACGCCGCAGGCCGTCACCACGCTGGATCAGGAAGACATCGACCAGACGCAGGCGAACACCATCGGCGACCTGCTGGAGGCGATGCCCGGCGTGAACGTGCAGGGCGGCGTCAGCCAGTTGGGGCAGGGCTTCAACATCCGCGGCCTGGGCACGGCGATCGGCGATTCGGACAATCGCGTCGTCATCACCGTCGACGGCGTCCAGAAATTCTACGAACAGTATCGCATGGGCGCCTTCTTCTCCGAACCGGAGCTGTACAAGCGCGTCGAGGTGCTGCGTGGCCCCGCCTCCTCCACCCTCTATGGCGCCGGTGCGCTGGCGGGTGTCATCAACTTCTCGACCAAGGACGCCTCCGACTTCCTGTCCTCCCCCACCGACGCCATCGCCGTCCGCCTGAAGGCCGCGACGGAGACGAATTCGGAGGCCAAGACCCTGTCCGGCATCGTCGCCTTCCGCCCGGTGGAGAGCATCGAACTGCTCGGCACCTATAATTTCCGCACCAGCAGCAATTATCGCGACGGGCGCAACCAGATCGTCGAGGCGTCGAAGACCGAGGCGGACAGCTGGCTGGTCAAGGGCCGCGTGACCATCGCGGGCAACAGGAAACATGCCATCTGGGCCTCCTATCAGGACTGGGTCAGCGACACGCCGCAGGTCTATGACCAGGTGACGGCCAGCACCGGATCGGCGCTGATGCGCCGCAAGGTTCGCGACAAGACCGCCGTGGTCGGCTATGAAAATGACTTTGGCGGGTCCAAGCTGTTCAATGTCGAGGCGCAGGTCGCCTATTCCGACACGCTGACCCACCAGACGGAAACCACCTTCCTCGGCGCGCTGGCCTATTCCGATTTCCGCTATGAAAGCTGGCAGGGCAAGCTCCAGAACGTCAGCGAGTTCGATCTGGGCGGCGACTGGACGACCTTCCTGACCGTGGGCGGCCAGTGGAGCCAGCAGAAGCGCCGCAATCCGCGCGTATCGCTGACCGGCGTGGTCACCCCCGGCGCGGGCACGCACCCGGAGGGGCAGATGACCCGCACCGGCTTGTTCGGCCAGCTGGAGATCGTCTGGTCCGACAAGCTGACCATCATCCCCGGCGTGCGCGTCGACTGGACCGACCTGGAGCCGGGCGATACCCGCGCGGCGGGCGCGGCGGTGCCGCAACGCACGAAGCATAACGGCGTCTCGCCCAAGATCGCGGCGCTGTACAATGTCGCGGACTGGTTCGGCGTGTTCGGGTCGGTCGCGCATACCGTGCGCCTGCCCAATGTGGACGAGACCTTCACGCTCAGCGCGGCCCGCTCCTACAGCCCCGACCTGCGCCCGGAGAAGTCGGACAATTATGAGGTCGGCTTCACCCTGTCCTTAGACGGCCTGCTGGGCAAGACGGGCCGGTTCCGCGCCAAGACAACGCTGTTCCAGAATGACGTCAAGGATCTCATCATCACCAACAGCGCGCCGTCCGGCGTGGCGGGCAGCACCAGCTATTTCGTCAACATCGGCCGGTCGCGGCTGAAGGGTGTGGAGGTCGAGGCGGAATATGGCATCGGCGGTTTCTTCGCACGGGGCAATGCGTCCTTCATCGACGGCAAGAACCTGCTGACCGGGCAATATCTCAACACCATTCCGGCGAACGACTATCGCCTGACGCTGGGCTATTCGGACCCGGTGACGGGCCTGTCGGGCGGCTGGACCGGCGAATTTGCGGAGGCGCAGAACAAGGTCGGCGGTTCCAACTTCGGCGCGGGATCGGGTGCGCCGACAGCGGGCTATGCGGTGCATAACCTGTTCCTGACCTTCCGCCCGCTGAGCGGCGCGGCCAAGGGCGTGGAGTTCCGTATCTCCGCCGACAATATCTTCGACCGCTATTATCGCCGCCACCTCTCGTCGCTGGCCGGGGAGGGGCAGACGTTCAAGTTCACCGTCGCCAACACCTTCTGACATGGCGATGGCGGCGAACAGGGCCATGGGGACCGGCGGGACTATGGCGGGGCGCTTTGCGGACCGGTCCGGCCTGTTGCGCCCCAGCGTCCCGGCGGCGGCGTCGCTGGCGGTCAACGGGTTGCTGCTCGCCGTCCTGCTCACCATGGGCGCGGCCCGGCAGGAGCGGTTTGCGGACCACTCCCTGAACGTGCTGTCGCTGGCCGCGCTGAAGGGCAGCGACGAGGGTGAGGAGAGCGCGCTGACCGCCGATGCGGCGGCGCCTCCCTCTGTCCAGCCGGAAAAGGCGGTGCAGCCACCGGTGCCGCCCGCGCCGCCGGTCCCGTCGGCCGCTGCCGCCCCGCCGCTGCCGCCATTACCATCACAGGTGGCGCAGCCGTCGCAGCCGAAAGCCGCGACGGCGTCGCCCGCCGCCCCCTCCGCCGCCCCCTCCACCGCATCGAGCGCCAGTGCGGCGTCCAGTGCCGCCGCCGCAGGGCAGGGCGCGACCCCGCCGCGTCGCGGGCTGGCCGAGGGGCTGGACGCGGACGCACCCGCGGGCACCAGCCTGGCCTATGCGGCAAAGGTGCGGTCGTGGCTCTACGCTCATAAAATCTACCCCCGCCGCGCGCTGATGCGCAAGGAGCGGGGCATCGTGCAGGTCCGTTTCGTGATCGACCGGGCGGGCGTCCTGCTGAACGGGGAGATTGTCGCCAGCAGTGGCAAGCCCGCGCTGGACGAGGAAGCGCAGGCGATGATGCACCGCGCCTCCCCCTATCCCAGCGCGCCCGCCGCCATCACCAGCACCCGCATCCAGTTCACCGCCCCGATCGAGTTTTTGCCGCCGGTTTAGGGGCCATCGTTCGGTCGGAGCCTGTCTGGATGGTTTGCGGATATGCCCCTTCGTCATCCCGGATCAGGTCGGGAGTGTCGTGGATGGGACCGGCAGGGATGCTGCAACTTTGAGCAGACCTCACCCCGCCGCCATCGTGCCCAGCGTCACATAGTCGATCTTGCCCGTGCCCAGCACCGGCAGCGCCTCCACCACGCGGATGTCGCGCGGGATGGCCAGTTCCGTCACGCCATTGGCGCGGCCCCACGCCTGCAACGCGCCATGCTCCGCCGCCTTGTCGGTGGTGAACAGGACGAGTTGTTCCCCCTTGCGCGGGTCGGGGCGGGTGACGACGGCATGGTCCGCGCCCGCCCAGACGGCGGCGGCATAGCCTTCGACGGCGGGTAGCGAGACCATCTCCCCGCCGATCTTGGCGAACCGCTTGGCGCGGGCGCGGATGGTGACGAAGCCGTCCGCGTCGATGGTCACGATGTCGCCCGTGTCGTGCCAGCCGCCCTCCGGCGGTTGCAGCACGCCGGGTGCGTCCGCTTTCATATAGCCGGCCATGATGTTGGGACCACGGATGAACAGGCGGCCGCCCTCCGCGATGCCGGGCACCGCGTCCAGCCGCCCGGTAACGCCGGGCAGCAGCCGCCCGACCGTGCCCGCGCGGAAATGCATCGGCGTGTTGACCGCGATCACCGGCCCGGCTTCCGTCGCGCCATAGCCTTCGAGGATGCGCAGGCCGAACTTCTCCGCATAGATTGTGCGTGTCTCGTCCCGCACCCGCTCCGCCCCCGCAAAGATGTAGCGCAGGGAGTAGAAGTCATAGCCATGCGCCATGCGGGCATAGCCGGACAGGAAGGTATCGGTGCCGAACAGGATCGTCGCGTTGCTGTCATAGGCCAGCGCGGGCACGATCCGGTAATGCAGCGGGCTGGGGTAGAGCAGCGTCTTCACGCCATGCAGGATGGGCAGCAAGGTGCCGCCGGTCAGGCCGAAGCTGTGGAAGACGGGCAGCGCGTTCAACACCGTGTCGGCGGCGTTGAAGTCGATCCGCGCGGCGAGTTGGCGGCAGTTGGACAGCAGGTTGCGATGGGTCAGCACCACCCCCTTGGGCAATCCCTCCGACCCGCTGGTGAACAGGATGACGGCGGGCGTGTCGGGGGAAAGGCGCGCGCCCTCCTGCCGCCCCGCGCCGAATCGGCTGGCGGTGGCGGCGCGCAGTTTTGCGCCCGTGCCGATGGCCGCGCCCACATCCTCCAGCCAAACGATGCGCAGCCCGTCCGCCTCCAGCGCCGCGACCGTCTCGCCCAGCTTCGCCTGCGCGACGAAGGCGCGGGCGGTGACGATTGTGCGGACCTCAGCGGCGGTGCAGGCGGCGCGCAGGTTGGTGAGACCCGCGGTATAGTTGAGCATCGCGGGCACGCGCCCTCGCGTCTGGAGCGCGAAGAAGGCGACGACCACCGACGCGACATTGGGCATGAGCAGGCCGACGGCCTCGCCCCGCGCCGTGCCCGCCGCCAGGGGACGGCCCAGCGCCAGCGCGCCGGTGACGAGCCGGTCGTAGCTCAGCGGTTCGCGCTTCACATCCTCGACCACCGGCGCCGCGCCGCCATGGATATGGCGGGCCTCCAGCAGGGCGGAGAACAGCGTGCCATCGGTCGCCGACGTGTCGAAGATCATCTGGCTCATCACGTCGTACAATTGCCGTCCCGCGATGGCGCGGCGGGCGCGGGCGGTCAGCGCCTCGCCCTCGATGATAAAGCGGCGGGGCGGCAGGATGGTCAGGCGGATTTTCGGGAACAGGCGTGTGCGGACCTTGCCCTTCAGGCGGGACAGGGGCGTGAACTGCGCCCCGTCGATCCGCACGGGGACGATGGGGGCGTCCGCCTTGTCCGCGACCATCCCGGGACCGTCGAACACCTTCATCAGCGCGCCGGTGACGGTGATGCGGCCTTCGGGGAAGATGACGAGGGTCGCGCCCTCCCGCACCGCCTTCACCATTGCCTTGGCCGACAGGGGGTTGGTGGGGTCGACGGGAAAGGCGCGGAACAGGCCGAGGAAGGGCTTCACCCACCACATCTCCACCACCTTGCTATGCACGGCAAAGACGGGCGTGCCGGGCAGGAAGGCGGCGAGCAGCAACCCGTCCAGCCAGCTTACGTGATTGACCACCACGACCGCGCGCTCGCCGGGGCGGGGCATATTCTCCACGCCCGCGACCTCGATGCGATAGAGGAGTTTCAGCACGCCGCGGATCAGGCTCTTGATGAGGGTTTCGGGCAGCAGCCAGCAGGAGATGAAGGCGATGACCAGCGTCGCCAGGCCCATCGCCCCGATAACGCCCGGAACACTGGTGCCGTTGGCGAGCAGGATGGTCGCCGCCGCCACCACGATGACCGCGACGATGGCGTTGACGATATTGTTCGCCGCGATGGTGCGCGATCGCTCCTCCGCCGGGCTGCGCGTCTGGAGGATGGCGTAGAGCGGCACGATGAAGACGCCGCCCGCAAAGGCGATGCCGACGAGATCGATCATGATCCGCCAGCTTCCCGTGGAGGTGACGAAGGTGGCGATGTCCGCGCCCGTCACGGCGGGCACGAACGCCTCCGCCGCGAACCACAGGTCGATCATGAAGCCCGCCAGCGCGAGGGCGGAGATGGGGACATAGCGGGCCGAAACCTCACCCTTGAGCAGCGTGTTGACGAGCAGCGAACCCAGCGCGACGCTGATCGAGAAGATGAGGAGAAAGAGCGTGGCGACCGATTGCTGCGCCTTCAGAACCCCGCCGACCAGCGGCGCGAATTCGGACAGCAGCACCGCACCGACCGCAAAGAACCAGCTTATGCCGAGGATGGAGAGCCAGACGCCCGGCCCGTGCCGCGCCGCCTTCAGGATGCGCCATGTGCTGGCGAAGACATTGGCGTCGACCTTCAGGCCGGGCGCGGTCGCGGGGGCAGGCGGCACTGTCAGCGCCGCGACGAAGCCCGCGACGGCCAGCGCGGTGGCGATCAGCCCCGCCTCCCACGGCTGCACCATGCCCGCCAGCAATTGCCCGCCGAGGATGGCGAGGAAGGTGCCCGCCTCGATCAGGCCGGTGCCGCCGACGACTTCATCCTTGCCCAGATGCTGCGGCAGGATCGAATATTTGACCGGGCCGAACAGGGTCGAATGGACGCCCATCAGGAATAATGCGCCCAGCAGCAGGGGCACGCTGTTGGTCCAGAAACCGATCAGCCCCAGCGCCATGATGGCGACCTCCGCCCCCTTGACGATCCGCACCAGCTTCGCCTTGTCCCACGCATCGGCAATCTGTCCGGCCAGGGCGGAGAAGAGGAAATAGGGGGCGATGAACAGGCCGGTGGCGATGGTCGCCAGCATTTCCGCCTTGCCCGGCTGGTTCTGGTACAGATGAAAGTTGGCGAGAAAGAGCAGCGCGAACTTCAACAGATTATCGTTGAAGGCGCCCAGCAACTGCACCACGAACAGGGGCGCGAAACGACGCTTGGTCAGCAGGCTATATTCTGGTGCGGACATGCGGTCTTCCCCTGTTCGATTGAATCCCGATTATGATCGAAATCTCTCGCGACTGTTAATGCGATCCGTTGTCAGCAAGGATTTTTCCCAAATCCCCGTCCGTCGGGCTGCATTTCCGCCCTATCGCATAAATATACAGTGTTCAATTATAAATTATACGCCGTTCAATAAAATTTTTCCCGGTGTGGCCAGAATCTTCGCAGGGGGCTGCATCCAAATGCGCGACCGACGATTGTTGCGAGGGCAGATTATTCGCCAGCAGGGAGTGCAGCCGATGAGCCAGGACAAAGACGCACAGATCAGGGCGCGCGCCCATGCCCTGTGGGAGGCGGAGGGCAAGCCCCATGGCCGCGATGCGCTGCACTGGGATCAGGCGACCCGCGAACTGGACGGTTCCGCCGCTGCTCCGCAGGACGCTGCGGAAGAAAGCGCGCAGGACGCCATCGACGTGATCGAGGACGCCAAGACCGCCGTCGCGGCCAAGGCACGCAAGAAGAAATAAACGGCTCCGCGCGCGCCTCCCGCGTGGCGCGCCAGCCGCGCGGAGCGGGCCGCGCCGAATACGGGACAGGTTGCGCCAGCGCCCCATTGGGTTCTGGCGTCATTGGTGCTAGGCGCGCGCCATGCTGAATATCACCGACATCACCGTCCGCCTGGGTGGACGCACGATCCTTGACGGCGCGACCGCCAAACTGCCGCCGCGCGGGCGCATCGGCCTGATCGGCCGTAACGGCGCGGGCAAATCGACTCTGGTGCGCGTGATCGCGGACATGCTGGAACCCGACACCGGCTCCATCGACATGCCGCGCGGCGCCCGCCTCGGCTATATCGCGCAGGAAGCGCCCGGCGGCGACGCGACCCCGTTCGAGACGGTGCTGGCCGCCGATACGGAGCGGGCCGCGCTGCTGGAGGAGAGCGAGACCAGCCACGACCCCGACCGTCTGGGCGAGGTGCATGACCGCCTGATGGCCATCGACGCCTACACCGCGCCCAGCCGCGCGGCGCAGATCCTCGTCGGTCTCGGCTTCGACGAAGCGGCGCAGCATCAGCCTCTGGAGAGTTTTTCGGGTGGCTGGCGGATGCGCGTGGCGCTGGCGTCGCTGCTCTTCTCCGCGCCGGACCTGCTGCTGCTCGACGAACCGTCGAACCATCTCGACCTGGAAGCGGTGCTGTGGCTGGAGGATTTCCTTATCAGCTACCCCGCGACCATCCTGCTGGTCAGCCATGAGCGCGACTTCCTCAACAATGTGGTGGACCATATCCTCCACCTGTCGGGCGGCAAGCTGACCCTCTATCCCGGCGGCTATGACGCGTTCGAGCGGCAGCGCGCGGAACGGCAGGCGCAGCTTGCCTCCGCCCGCGCCAAGCAGCAGGCGCAGCGCGAGCATTTGCAGGAATATATCGCCAAGAACAGCGCCCGCGCCTCCACCGCCAAGCAGGCGCAGAGCCGGCAAAAGGCGTTGGCCAAGATGCAGCCGATTGCCGAGCTGATCGACGATCCCTCGCTCAGCTTCAACTTCCCCAACCCGGACGAGCTGCGCCCGCCGCTCATCACGCTGGACCTCGCCTCCGTCGGCTATGCGGAGACGCCGATCCTGCAACGGCTCAACCTGCGCCTCGACCCGGACGACCGCATCGCGCTGCTGGGCCGCAACGGCAACGGCAAGACGACTCTGGCCCGCCTGCTGGCCGCGCAGTTGAAGCCGATGGACGGCGCGATGAACGCATCGGGCAAGATGCGGGTCGGTTACTTCACCCAATATCAGGTGGAGGAACTGGACCGGACCGAGACGCCGCTCCAGCACATGACCAGCCTGATGAAGGGCGCGACGCAGGGCGCGGTCCGCAGCCAGCTCGGCCGTTTCGGCTTTTCGGGGGACAAGGCGACGACGATGGTCGGCAAGCTGTCGGGCGGCGAGCGCGCCCGCCTCGCGCTGGCGCTCATCACCCGCGACGCACCGCACATGCTGATCCTCGACGAACCGACGAACCATCTGGACGTCGACGCGCGCGAGGCGCTGATCCAGGCGCTCAACGATTATTCGGGCGCGGTGGTGATCGTGTCCCATGACCGCCACATGCTGGAGATGACGGCGGACCGGCTGGTGCTGGTCGACAAGGGCACGGCGAAGGAATTCGACGGCTCCATCGAAACCTATATCCAGATGATCCTGTCCAAGGACGGCGGTGATGCCAAGGGTGGCAAGGGCGAGAAGGGCGGCGGCAACAAGAAGGACCAGCGCCGCGCCGCCGCCGAAGCGCGTGAGAAATATCAGGCGCTGAGCAAGGTCGCGAAGAAGGCGGAGCAGGAACTGGCGAAGCTGACCGAGGGCCGCACCGTGCTGGACAAGGCGATGTTCGACCCCTCCACCGCGCCCGCCGCCCTCGCCAAATTGTCGATGGGCGAGATGATGAAGCGCCGCGCGGAACTGGACACGCAGATCGAGGCCGCGGAAGCGGTGTGGATGGAGGCGAACGAGGCGCTGGAGACGGTGAACGGGTGAGGGGGGTGATGGCGTAGCCGGGATTGCTCAGCCTTCGCTGGCATGACGATGCTGTGGCGGGGATGCTATCGCAACCCTTGCCACCCGCGCCGGGCCATTGCACTATCCCGCCCGCGCTGCCATAGGCGCCAGCCCCGCGTGGCGCCCACGCGGCTCCTCCCATCTGGAAGCCTCCCCATGACCACCCCCGCATCCGTGCGCTCCATCGGCATCGACTTCGGCACGACCAACAGCGTCGTCGCGAGCGGCTTTGAGGATGGCCGGGCGGACCTGATCGACTTTGCCGCGCCCGACGGGATCAGCCCGGTGTTCCGCTCCGCGCTGTGCTTCTGGCAGGATGACGCGGTCAAGGGCGGCATCGGGCATGAGGCGGGACCGTGGGCGATCTCCGAATTCCTCGACTTCCCGCAGGGGTCGCGGTTCCTGCAATCCTTCAAGTCGGTCGCCGCCAACCCCGGCTTCGAACATGCCACCATCTTCGAAAAGCGGTTCCGGTTCGAGGAACTGGGCCATGTCTTCCTCGGCCATCTGCGCACCCACGCCGCCGATGCGCTGAAAACGCTGCCGGAGCGGGTCGTGATCGGCCGCCCGGTGCGCTATGTCGGCGCGCGGCCGGACGCCGCCCTGGCCCGCCAGCGGTACGACCTGATGTTCGCCGGGCTGGGGCGGGAGGTGCATTATGTCTATGAGCCATTGGGCGCGGCGTTCAGCTTCGCCAGCCGCCTGACCGAACCGGCGACATTGCTGGTGGCGGATTTCGGCGGCGGCACCAGCGACTTTTCCATCGTGCGGATCGAGGCGCCGGGGACCGCGCGCCGCTGCACGCCGCTCGCTTCCACCGGCATCGGCATCGCGGGCGACCGGTTCGACTATCGCATCATGGACAAGCTGGTGCTGCCGATGCTGGGCAAGGGCGGCACCTATCGCTCCTTCGACAAGACGCTGGAAATCCCCGCCGGTCATTTCACCGATTTCGGCGACTGGTCGCGCCTCGCCCTGATGCGCAACCGGCGGACGCTGGAATCGCTGGCGAAGCTGCGCAAGAGCGCGACCGATCCCGCCGCCATCGACCGCATGATCGCGGTGGTGGACAATGAACTGGGCTATCCGCTCTATGATGCGGTCGGCAAGCTGAAGCGCGGCCTGTCCAGCGACGACAGCGCCCATTTCCACTTCGACCAGTCCGGCCTGACGGTGGAGGCGGACGTCGCCCGCGCCGATTTCGAAAGCTGGATCGCGCCCGACCTCGCCCGCATCGCGGAGACGGTGGACGCGGCGCTGGTCAAGGCGGGGCTGACGCCGGACGGCATCGACCATGTCTTCCTGACGGGCGGCTCCTCCCTGATCCCCGCCGTGCGCGCCATCTTCGAGGCGCGGTTCGCCGCGCACAAGATCGACAGCGGCAACGAACTCACCTCCATCGCCCATGGCCTTGCCCTGATCGGGCAGGAACCCGATCTTGCGGAGTGGACCGTGGAGGAAGAGGAAACAGCATGAGCGTGGCCTTTCGCCGGGAGAGCGACGAGGAGCATCTGGAACCGAAGTTCGAGATCCCCATCCCGCCCGGCCCGAATCTCGTCACCGCGCGCGGCCTGCGCCAGATCGAGGCGAAGGTTGCGGAGTGGGAGGCGACCGTCGCCGCCATCACGGAGGAGGAGCCGCGCAAGACGGCGCAGCGCGACTTGCGCTACTGGCGCACCCGCCTTGCCACGGCGCAGCCCGCACCTGTGCCGACGGGGGCATCGGTCGCCTTTGGCTGCACCGTCACCTTCCGCCTCAACGGTGCGGTTCGCACCATCACCCTGGTCGGCGATGACGAGGCGGAGCCGACCGCCGGCCTCATCGCCTTCACCGCGCCGCTGGCCCGCGCGCTGATCGATGGGGAGCCGGGCGACCTCCTGTCCTTTGCCGGAAAAGAGGATGCCATCGAGTTACTGGAGATTTCCGTCACTTGATGCTAAGGGCCTCCCACATATTGCGCGGCTCCTTTGTCGCCCCCTCTCTTCACAAGCAGAACACATGACGTTCAATACCCAATTCCCGCTTCTGGCCGAGGCGCTCACCGAGCGCGGCTATGCCGACCCCACTCCCGTTCAGGCCGCCGTGTTGGAGCCAGAAGCGGAGGGTCGCGATCTCATCGTTTCCGCGCAGACCGGCTCTGGCAAGACCGTCGCCTTCGGCCTCGCCATGGCGCCGCAACTGCTGGACGAAAATGGCGCGCCGCGCATCAGCGTGTCGCCTTTCGCCCTCGTCATCGCGCCGACGCGCGAACTGGCGTTGCAGGTCAGCCGCGAACTGGAATGGCTGTACAAGGCCGCCCGTGTCCGCGTCGTCACCTGCGTCGGCGGCATGGATGCGGCCAAGGAGCGCCGCGCGCTCTCCGGCGGCTGCCACATCGTCGTCGGCACGCCGGGCCGCCTGCGCGACCATCTGGAGCGGGGCGCGCTGAACCTTCAGGGTCTGGCCGTCGCTGTCCTCGACGAGGCGGACGAGATGCTCGACATGGGCTTTCGCGAAGACCTTGAGGAACTGCTCGACGCGACGCCGGAAAACCGTCGCACCCTGCTGTTCTCGGCCACCATGCCGCAGTCGATCGTGGCGCTGGCCAAGCGGTATCAGCGCGACGCGCTGCGTATCTCCACGGTCGAGAAGGACCGCGGCCATGGCGACATCAGCTATCAGGCGATGGCCATTGCCCCGTCCGACATTGAAAATGTCGTCGTCAACCTGCTGCGCCTCCATGATGCGGAGACGGCGATCCTGTTCTGCGCCACGCGCGACAATGTCCGCCATCTGCACGCCAGCCTGACCGAGCGCGGCTTTGCCGTCGTCGCCCTGTCCGGCGAGCATAGCCAGAATGAGCGTAACCAGGCGTTGCAGGCCCTGCGCGACCGCCGGGCCAAGGTGTGCGTCGCGACCGACGTCGCCGCGCGCGGTATCGACTTGCCCGGCCTGTCGCTGGTCGTCCATGTCGAGATTCCGCGCGATGCGGAAACGCTTCAGCACCGTTCGGGCCGCACCGGCCGCGCGGGCAAGAAGGGCACTGCCGTCCTCCTCGTCCCCTTCCCCCGCCGCAAGCGGGTCGAGGGCATGTTGCGCGGTGCGCGTATTCCGGCGGAATGGGTCAACGCCCCCTCTGCCGCGGACATCCGCAAGGCCGACAGCGCCCGCCTGATCGAGGGTCTGCTCGCCCCCGTGGAGGTCACGGACGAGGATCGCGAGCTGGCGACCCGCCTGCTGGCCGAGAAAAGCCCGGAGGACATTGCTGCGGCTCTGGTCTTCGCGCATCGTTCGCGCCTGCCCGCGCCGGAGGAACTGCTGGGCGCGGACTCGCCGCAGGCCGATCGCGGCCCCCGCGCCGGTTTCGAGGACAGCGCCTGGTTCCGCGTCAATTGCGGTCGCAACCAGAATGCCGATCCGCGCTGGCTGCTGCCCCTGCTGTGCCGCCGTGGCCATCTGGGCCGGGGTGAAATTGGCGCGATCCGCATCGCCGCCGACGACACCATGTTCGAAGTGGCCGGGCCTGTCGCCGCGCGCTTCTTCGCCGCCGTGCGCCGCACGCAGGCGGAGGAGGATGACGGCGTGTACATCCTGCCGGTCGAGGGCAAGCCCCGCGACGAGGCGCGCCAGAACCGCCGCGACAACAGCCGCCCGACCATTCACGCGCCGCGCCCCTACAGCGCAAAGCCCGTCGGTGGTCCCGGTGGCGGCTTCGGCATCCAGAAGGAGCGTAGCGGTGCGGGTGGGCGTCCCGGCGGTCCCGGTGGCCGTCCGGGTGGCCCCGGCGGTCGTCCCGGTGGTCCGGGCGGCGCAAAGCGTCCCCCGTTCAAGGGTGGCCGCAAGCCGGGCTGACCCCGTCCATGACCGCGCCTGTCCCTGCGCCCCCGATCCGCATCCTGGTCGATGCCGATGCGTGCCCCGTGAAGGAGGAGATCTACAAGGTCGCCTTTCGTCACGGGGTTCCCGTCACCATCGTCAGCAACAGCCCCATCCGCATCCCGGCGCATGAGCTGCTGGACCGGGTGGTGGTCAGCGACGGCTTCGACGCGGCCGACGACTGGATCGCGGAACGGGCGGGTGCGGGGACGGTGTGCATCACCGCCGACATATTGCTGGCGGATCGCTGCCTGAAGGCGGGGGCGACGGTCATCTCGTCCAACGGCAAGCCCTTCACCCACAGCAGCATCGGCAGCGCCATCGCGGTGCGCGCGATCATGGCGGACCTGCGCGCGGGCGGCGACGCCATCGGCGGGCCGCCGCCCTTCTCGAAGACGGATCGGTCGCGTTTCCTCCAGACGCTGGACGAGGCGCTTTCACGGCTGAAGCGCGGACGGTGAGGCGCGCGGAGACGCCCCCGTCGTCCTGAACCGGGATCCGCTTCTCCCGCGTATCGCTCTCAGAACAGCAGCACCCTCGATCACGTCGGTCATTATCCCGCTTGAGCAAGCCGGACAGACAATGCCGTTCGTCCTGATGCTGTCGAAGGACCGTTCTTCTTCGGTGCTCCGCGCTTCAAGGAAGTGCAGCCCTTCGACAAGCTCTGAACGAGAGGGGGGGCAGGTTCCAGCGGGATAATGGCCGATCGGGTCCGGGGTGACGAAGGAAACCAATCCCATCCCTTGGCGGCATCGCCTCGCCCGAACATCATCGCGAAAGCCGCAGTGCGGCAGGCGGTCGAATCCGACCAATCCGCAACACCCACAGATAGCGTCAACACCCACAGATAGCGTCGCAACCTTGGCAACGGCGGGTTCATGCAGCCTTCTGCATCCGCATACGGATCGGGAAATGGGTTGCGATGCCGGTGGCGGGATCGTCGTCCCGTTTCCACCGGCATCGCGTGCGACCCACAGGGCGGCTGCCTGACCGGCGCCGTGGTCCGTGAGAAAAGGGGAGAGGCCGAAGCCTCTCCATGCCATCGCGTTTCTGTTTCGAAGGGACAGGGGGCAACCTCTTCGATCCCGCGACGGAAACCGTCTTGCGAGGACCACAAAGCGCCCCGCCGGTTAATTTTGTTTAACCCGCTGGGAACAAAGGGGGAAATTTGCGACCAAAGTCCCATGGTCGACGGCGATTTCCGGCCAGTTATTCCTTGGAAAACAGATATTTCAGCGATTGGATGGTGGCGCGGGTGGCCGCCCGCGCGGCATCGGGGTCATCCGATTCGTCGCGCTCGATCGCGGACCATGCGGCGCTCAGTGCGCCAAAGCCCAGCGTGCCGGCGAGGCCCGCCAGATCGTGCGCGGCCCGCTTCACATCCTCGCCCGCGTCCATCCGTGCCAGCGCCGCCTCGGCATGGCCGGCAAAGCTCAGCAGCAGCCGTGCGGCGCTCTCCTGCCCGGCCAGCCGCACCAGCCGGTAATGGGGTGCGGACAGGTCGCGAAAGCCATGATCGTCCAGCGGTCCCGTCCAGTGCGCGATCAGGGCGATGGCCCGCTCGCGGTCCGGCGGCGTGTCGATCCGGCCCGACACGCCCTTCACCCCGGCATGGCCGGGCGGGGCGAGCAGCAGCACCGGAGTTCCGGCCGCAGGACCGGCGGTCGCCCGGATCGCCGCCAGATGCCCGGCCAGCCTGTCCCCGTCGATGGCCGCATCCATCAGGACAATTGCTGGAGCATCGTCGGGAGAAAGGCGCAACTCCTCGTCCGTGTCGCGGAAATCGCAAACCCATCCATGCGGCTCCAGCCATTGCCGAAACTGCGCCTTCAATATGTCATCGGCCAGCAATAGTATCGCATGACTGCCCCGGATCGCCTGCATTGGGCCTGTCGCTCCGCTGTTGAAATGTTTCTACTCGATAATGGATTGAACATCTCGCAGCTTATGCGCTAACCCTCTATCAAGAGGAGGGAAAAATGGCACAGTTACGCATCCTCCTCGCTGACGATCACCCGCTTGTGCGGGAAGGCCTGGCCATGGCCATTCGCTCCCGCCATCCCGACATCATCCTCGATTTTGCGGACAGCATCGCGGCGGCGGAGGTGCTGGCGCGGACACATCAGGGCTATGCGCTGATGCTGCTCGATTATCGCCTGCCGGATGCGGATGGTTTTTCGGGGCTGTTCCGTATGCAGCACGCGCTGGGCCACACGCCCATCGCCGTCGTGTCCGCCTATGACGAGCCGCAGATCGTCACCGCCGCACGGGCCATCGGCGCGGCGGGTTTCCTGTCGAAGAGCCAGCCGTTCGATGCGCTGGCCCAGTCCATCGACGAACTGCTGCACGGCCGCACCGTCTTCCCCCCGGTCAGCGAGGATGTGCCCGGCCTGTCCGACCTGCGCGACCGGCTGAAAAGCCTGACCACGGCGCAGATGCGCGTGCTGACCGCGCTGGTGAAGGGGCATCTCAACAAACAGATCGCGGGCGACCTCGACCTGTCGGAGGCGACGGTGAAGGCGCATATGACGGCGATTTTCCGCAAATTGGGGGTCAGTAACCGGGTGCAGGCGGTGCTCGCGGTCGGTCCCCTGTTCGACCTGCAAAGCTGAGGCATGGCCGCATCGCTCCCCGCCGAACATCGCCCCGCGCCGCGCCTGTGGCGGGTGCTGGCAATCGCCGCGCTCATCCCGCTGGCGCTCATCACCATCGCGCTGTGGCTGACCAGCAATTTCGACAGCCTGCTGAAGGGGCAGCACGACATCGAGCAGGCCTATCGCCGGGAAATCGCCATCGCCGCCCTGATTTCGGAGATCAAGGACGCCGAAACCGGGCAGCGCGGCTATGTCATCACCGGCAACCCCAGCTTTCTGGCCCCCTATATGGACGCGCGCGAGCGGGTGGGTGCCAAGATGGCGCAGGTCGACCGCCTCTTCGCCACCCAGTCGGCGGATGTGCGTGGCCATGTCTCCCGTCTCCGCGCGCTGGTGCCCCGCAAGTTCGTGGAGATGCAGCTGGTGCTGGACGCGCGGGAATCGCGGGGGGTGGATGCGGCGGCGGCCATCGTCGCGGCGGGCAATGGCAAGCGGCTGATGGACGATATTCGCACGGAAGTCGCGGCGATCGAGGTCCATCAGAATGGCGATCTGGCCCGCGTCGTGGCACAGGGGATCGCGCGGACGGAATATGGACGGCGCGCCTATCTGATCGGTGTCAGCCTCGTCACCCTCATCGCCTTTCTCGCCGCCTATTTCATCTGGCACGGGCGGCGGTCGCGGTATGTGGCGATGCAGGAGGCGCTGAACCACAGCGCCCGGCAGGATGCGATCTTCAACAGCGCGATCAACGCCATCGTCCTCATCAACCCCAGCGGCAGCATCGAGATCATGAACCCGGCGGCCGAGCGGCTGTTCGGCCATAGCGCGACGCATCTGCTGCGCCGGGACATCGCCACCATCGTCAACATCGCGCCGGGGGAGGGGCCGTTCCTCGACCGCCTCGGCCTGGGGCCGAACGGCCTTGCCGAACCCTTCCGCCCGCTGCTGCCCGCCCGCACCGCCAATGGGGAGACGGTGCCGGTGGAGGTCGCGCTGGGCCTCATGCCGCTGGAGGATGGCATGCACATCGTCGCGGTGTTCGGCGACGTGTCGGAACGGGAGAAGGTGGAGCGGATCAAGGACCAGTTCCTCTCCACGGTCAGCCATGAACTGCGCACGCCGCTGACCTCCATCGTCGGGTCGCTGGGCCTGTTGCGCGCGGGCACGTTCGAAAGCCTGTCGGACCAGTCGAAACGGCTCGTCACCATTGCGGAGAATAACGCCAACCGCCTGATCCGCATCGTCAACGACCTGCTGGATGCCGAGAAGCTGCAATCGGGCGAGATGGAATTCGCCATGGCCCCCATCGACATGCGCGATGTGGTGGCCGGGTCGGTGGAGGGGATGGGCGGCCTTGCGGAAACGCATGGCGTCACCCTGCGCTTCGAACCCGGTCCCGATCCGGTGATGGTCCATGGCGACAGCGACCGGCTGGTGCAGGTCGTCGGCAACCTGCTGTCCAACGCGATCAAATTCTCGCCAAAGGGGGAGGAGGTCGTCCTCTCGGCCCTGCCGTACGGCGGGCGCTGCCGGGTCGCGGTGGCGGACCGGGCGGGTGGGATTCCGCTGGAGCTGCGCGACCGCATCTTCACCCGCTTTGCACAGGCGACAGGCGCGTCCACCGCCAGCACGCCGGGCACCGGGCTGGGCCTCAGCATCTCGCGCGACATCGTGCGCCATCATGGCGGCAACATCGGCTTTCAGGACAATGACGAGGGCGGCACCACCTTCACCTTCGACCTGCCACTGCATGGCGTCACGCCGGGGACCACGACCTCCTTCGACGGGCTGAACGGCCAGTCCTACCTCATCCTCTATACGAACAAGAGCGAGGCGGGCTGGCTGACCGAATGGTTCGCCAGCCGGTCGATGAAGACGGACGTGGTGGAGACGATCCCGGAGGCGCTGGCCGCCATTCATCAGCGGCGCTACATGGCGATGATCGTCGATGTGCAGTTTGCGGACGGCGACGCGCCCGCCCTGTTGCAGACGGTGCGCGGCGTGCCCAGCGGGCGGGCGTTGCCGGTGATCGCCATCGCCAATGAAACGCTCGTCTCCGACCCTGGCGATCTTGCCGCGCTCGACATTGTCGACTGGCTGGCGAAACCGCTGGCGACGGAGCAGCTGGGCGACGCCGTGGCCGCGGCCATCGCCCGCGCGGCGATGGACATGCCGCTGATCCTGCATGTGGAGGATGACCCGGACACGCTGGACATCACCGCCACGGCCCTGTCCGGCCTTGCGCGCGTGTCCCATGCCACCAACCTGGCCTCCGCGCGGGCGTTCCTCGACAATTTCCAGGTCGACATCATGATCGTGGACATCGCGCTGCCCGATGGGTCCGGGCTGGACCTGGTGTCGGAACTGTCGGCGCGCGACGGCCCGACCCCGCCCGTCATCATCTATTCCGCGCAGGATTGCGGCGCCAGCGACGTGCGGGAGGTGGAGGCCGTGCTGACCAAGTCGAAGCGGTCGCTGCCCAATCTGGTGGATACCATCGTCGCGATCCGGGATCGCCAGGACCGGGAGAAGCATGGTGCGTGACGTCCTCAACATCCTCTATGTCGATGATGAGGCGGACATCAGGACCATCGTGGAACTGTCGCTGGGCCTCGACCCCGACCTGATCGTGAAGGTCGCGGATTCGGGCATGGAGGCGATGGAGGTGCTGGGCCGCGACGGCTGGCTGCCCGACCTGATGCTGATCGACGTGATGATGCCCGGCATGACCGGCATGGAATTGCTCGCGACCCTGCGCCAGCGGCCCGACACGGCGGCCATCCCCGCCCTGTTCTGCACCGCCAGCGCCCGCTCGACGGAGGTGCAACGCTATATCGACGCGGGCGCCATCGGCGTGGTCAGCAAGCCGTTCGATCCCCTGCGCCTCGCGGGGTTGGTGCGGCGGCATTATGAGGGGGTTAAGGGGTAGGGCCTGCTCTCCTGACGGACCAGCCTGCATATTGGCCAGAAATAGCGGGAATTTGAGGCCGGATGGCTATGTCTACGATGGCCGATTGAATTTGCGAGCGGCGCGCAGTACGCGACCGCAATAGAATGCGCTGGCCCATAGGTAAGCGCAGGCATACCGGGAGATCGTCATATGCTTGAGACCCTGCTGAAGACGACCGGCAAGATTGATGCGTTTCTCGATAGTGCCATGGTAGATCCCGAAATCGTCCTGTACGGCGCGGGATTTGCGTTGGCCGATATCCTGAAGACGGTGGAACGCCATGGATTTTCTGTCATGGCAATCTGCGATTCGGACCCGGCGAAGCACGGCAGCAAATTTCGCGATAGATATCCCGTCATGGCGCTTGGAGATGCGGCGGCCCGCTTTCCTGGTGCGCGCTTCCTGATTTCCAGTCCAACCTACTTCGATGATATCGAAAAGCTCCTCAGGGAGAAGCTGGCTGCAGGCCGGGTATGTAACGTCGATCTAACCTGTGCCTATTTCTTCGACAAAGGTGAATTTCGCAATTTTCTGGCGTCAGAACTTGGCCAGTTTGAAGAGGTTTCCGCCCTGCTTCACGACGATCGGTCGCGTGAAACCTATGCCAGAGTGATACAGGCTCATCTCAGTGGGGATCGCGCCGATTTTGAGCGAGCGTCCACGGGGACCGAAGACCTCTACCTGTTTCATAGCCTGTTGAAGCCGTCCGCCGATACCGTCTATGTCGATTGCGGCGCCTATGACGGGGACACGGTCAACCTGTTCATCGAAGCGGCTGACGGAGGCTATGCCAGAATCTACGCCTTCGAACCCGACCCGACGATGCAAGAAAATTTGCAGGCCGTGGCCGAAGCGCAGGATGGTCGGGTGGAAATCATAGCGACCGGCGTGGCGGATCGTGATGGAACGATCAATTTCGCTGTCGATGGTGTGTTTTCGGCTATTGTCGCGGATGACCTCGTCGGCGCTGAAGGTGTGATCTCCATTCCCGTCACAAAACTGGATAGTTTTTTGGTCGATGAACCTGTTTCCATCATAAAGATGGACATTGAAGGTGGGGAATATGATGCGCTGAAAGGCGCGGCGCAGTTGATCCGAAAATATCGACCAAAGCTGGCGGTTTGCCTCTATCACAGGGTCGATGATTTTATTCGTATCGCAAAGTTGATACGGGACATTGTCCCAGAATATAAGTTACGCCTTGAGCATCAATCCAACAGCTGCACTGACACCGTTCTCTTCGCGACTCTGGAATGAAGGCGCTTGGATCGCAGCGATGTGCATGATGATCATTTCTTGAATTTTGCGCGCTGTACCAGGCCATCCATTCGTCCGTTGGGCCGCTGTTACTTTGCGGCCCAAACCCCTCACCCCCCCACAACAAACGACCACCGCTCCTCCACTCCTGCGCTTCCCGCTCCCCCTGTCGATACCCGGAATGTCGCGACCATATTGGCGAGCTGCTCCGCCTGACCGGCCATGGATCGGGCGGCGGCGGTGCTTTCCTCCACCATGGCGGCGTTCTGCTGCGTCATCTTGTCCATGTCCGATATGGCGCGGTGGACATGTTGCAGGCTGTTGGACTGGCGACCCGACGCATCGGATATGCCGCCGACCAGTTCGTTCACCTCGCCGATGCGGTTGACGATGGTGTCCAGCACCCGGCCCGTCTCCCCGACCAGATTGACGCCCAGCCGAACCTGCTCCGAACTTTTGGTGATGAGATCCTTGATGTCCTTGGCCGCGTCGGCGGATCGCTGCGCCAGCGCCCGCACCTCGTTGGCGACCACCGCGAAACCCTTGCCCGCATCGCCCGCCCGCGCCGCCTCGACGCCTGCGTTCAGGGCGAGGAGGTTGGTCTGGAAGGCGATGCCGTCCATCAGCGTGATGATCTGCGAAATCTCGCCCGACGAGCTTTCGATGGCGCCCATGGCGGAAATCGCCTGCGTCACCACGCTGCCGCCGTCGCTGGCCTCCTGATAGGTGACGGAGATCGCGCCCTTGGCCTGTCCCGCGCCCGCCGCCGTTTCCTGCACCAGGCCCGTCACCTCGGTCATGCTGGCCGTGGTTTCCTCCAGCGAGGAGGCCTGCTGCTCCGTCCGGCGCGACAGGTCGTCCGACGCATCGCGGATCTGGGCGGAGGCGGCCAGCACATTCTGCGCCGAATCCGCGACGTTGGTCAGCAACTGCTCCAGCCGCTCGCCCGCCTCGTTGAAATTGCCGCGCAGGCTTTCGTACCGGTGGGGGAAGCTCTGGTGCAGCCGGACGGTCAGGTCGCCCTGCGCCAGCGTGGAGAGCGCATCGCCCAGCGCGCTGACGGTGGCGTCCACTTCCTCGGCGGAACTGGCGCGCATCGCATTTTCGCGGAACACGGTCATCGCCCGCGTCATCCGGCCCACGCAATCCTTGTGATCGGTGAAATCGACCGGCGTGGTCAGGTCGCCCGCGGCCAGCTTCTCCATGCGGACCACGGTGCCGACATAGGGATCGCAGATCAGCCTGCCGCTGATGACCACGGTCAGCATATGCGCGACCAGCGCCGCAATGCCCATGGCCAGCCCCGCGCCCGGCGACCCTTGGGCGGTCAGGATGACGCCGCCCACCGCCACGACGCCCCACAGCATGTGCACGCCCAGCAGCACGGAAAATTTGCGCCGTATCGGCGCGTCCTTCTTGAACCAGTTGATCATCCCTGCCTCCTGCGACCCCGCGTCACTTTATCATGCGGCCTTGGGATTGTTGCCCGCATATTGCTATGTTTAGAACGAAACGGTTGCCCCGGCATTGAGGATAATATCAGCGAAAATATGGAGTTAGCGTAGTTTCGGGACCGTCCTGAACCATGGTCCCATGGTCGGGATCGGCAGCAATTGCGGATTTGTGCGGCCTGCGCGCACCCGTCGCCGCAGATGCTGACAAAGGATGAAGGGCCACGGCGCGCCGCGTCCGCGCCCGGACCTGCATTTTGCGCGATATGTGGATTTTCGCCGCCACCGGGCGGCCACCGGGCCGCCACCCCGGCACCGGTATGGGATTTTCCGTCGCACGACCGGCCCGGCCCGGAAACTTATGACCGGCCGGGGGTTAGTTGCGGCATGGAAACAAGCTCTCTGCCGCGCGAGGCCGCGCTGATCGTCAATGCCCAGTCGCGCAAGGGCGAGGATTTGTTCGAGGCGGCGCGGGCCAAGCTGACGGAGGCCGGCGTCACCCTGATCGCGGCGCATCCGGTGCGCGACCCCTCGCAACTGTTCGACCATGTGCGGCGCGCGGTGGCGGACGGCGCGCCGATGGTCATCGTCGGCGGCGGCGACGGCTCCATGTCGGGGACGGTGGATGCGCTGGTGGGGACGAACTGCGTCTTTGCGGTGCTGCCGCTGGGCACGGCCAACAGCTTCGCGCGCACGCTCGACCTGCCGCTCGACCTGGACGGGGCCATCGACGCCATCGCCCATGGCCAGCGGCGGCGGATCGACCTGGGCATGATTGACGACGATTATTTCGTGAACGCCGCCTCGCTCGGCCTGTCGCCGATGATCGGCAAGACGGTGCCGCACAAGCTGAAACGCTATCTGGGCCGGATCGGCTATCTGCTCTGGGCGATAAAATGCTCGGTCGGCTTCCGCGCCTTTCGCCTGACCATCGACGATGGCACGGGGGAACAGCGGATGTGGTCGACGGAGGTCCGCATCCTCAACGGTCCCTATCATGGCGGGGTTGAACTGTCGGACAATGCCGATGTCGATACCGGGCAGATCGTGGTGCAGGCGGTGGTGGGGCGCAGCCATGCCCGGCTGGCGTGGGACTGGTACGCCAAATTCTTCAAGCTGCGCGACCGCGACGCCCATACGAAGGAGTTTCGCGGCACCGCGATCCGGCTGGCGACGAAACCGTCGCAGCGCATCTCCATCGACGGGGAGGTGCTGGCCGCGACGCCGGTGGTGGCGCGGGTGGCGGCCGGCGTTATCGAGGTGGCTGTGCCCCGGCGGTAGGGCCGGGGGCCGACGCCCGGTTCTCTGGCTGACGCATTGGCTCCACAATGCAGCCCTGAGATTTCGCCCTCCGCCGCTTAACCGGCCAGAAAAAATACCACGCCGCCGACAAAACACAGGACGCCCGCCAGCCCTCCCCACACGGCCCACATCTTCAGGCGACGGAGCATGGGAAATGCGCGGTCGTGATCCGCATTCATCGCGTCATAGATTGCGGACAGGGGGCTGCCGGGGAGTGTCTGATCGATCGCCCTGACCATCCCGTCCGCGCGACGTATTTCCAGCTTGAGCTTTTCATGCAGCTTGGCGGAGAGCAAAAGCGCGAAGGCGCCCAGCCCAAACACCACCGCCCCCATCCATTTGTCATCGGGGCGCAGTCCATCCTTGGCGGCAAAGCCCAGGATCGCACCCGATACCGTGCCCAGGAACGTCAGGACGCTGGACCGCAATGTTTCGATATGGCGGAGATGAACCCGATGCTCGGCATAGAGTTTCTCCAATGTCGCGCGCGTCGGCGCCAATTCGTCGGACATGATCCACCATCCCCCATGGTCGATAGAAACGGCGTGTCTGTTTATGGACCTGGCGTCTGACGGTGGCGAGCGATTTTCCTCCTGTCCCTACCGCCCGATCGTCTTGCGGCCCAGCGTCGCGCAGTCCGCATCCGTCGCCAGCACTTCGTCATGCCCGGTGATCGCGCGCCCGATGGCTTTCAGGACATTGCCGACCGATTTGGTCTGCGGCGGCACCACCACCTCCGGCTCGCGGATCGTGCCGCGCGCGGTGATGTAGCCGGGGACGACCAGCAGCGCGTCCTTCTTGGGCGCGCCGGTCAGCGTTGCGGCGATGGCCTCGTTGGGGAAGCTGACCGCGCCCGTGCCGCGCGTCTGGCTGGCGCTGGTGTCGATCAGCAGCGGGGCGAAGGTGCCGGTCCCGCCCCGCATGTCCAGCCGCACGATGGCGCAGCGCAACGTCGCGCGCTCCTCGTCCCTGCCCAGCAGGCCGCGCCCCACGTCAAAGCCGATCAGAGCCGCGATCTTCGCGGGCAGCACGCCGTTGCGCGCCACGATGCCGATGCTGCCGTCCGACCGGCCCACCGCCTCGCGCACCGTGCTGCCGACCCCGGTCAGGCGCACGCGGGCGTCCATCCGCGCGTCGATCCCGGCCTCGCCGCCGCCGACCAGCGCCGCGATGCTGCTGCCCGTCATGTCCAGCGCGATGGTGACGCGCGGGGCGGGCTGCCCGTCGCGCTGGTTCACCACCACCTTGCCGGTGATCGCGCCGCGCGTCAGGCCGATGCGCAGCGGCTCCACCGTCAATATCCGCCGGTCGAGGTGCAGCACGCCGCTCAGGTCGCGCAGGGAGGAGGGGCGGCGCCCGCCCAATATCCGGTCGACCCGCACGCCGATGCGCCCGTCCGTCCGGTCGATCTTGCCGATGTTGATGCGCGTGTTGGGCACCAGCCGCAGCCCTTCCGCCTGCTCCAGCGCGCGGGCGCGGGCGTTGCCCTCGTCGCTGGCCAGATCCTCGAAATCCAGCGCCGCAAAGCGCACGTCGCCGTCCAGCTTGACCCGGCCATCCACCTTGCGCGCGCTGATATGCCCGTTCAGCCGGCTGCGCCCGATGGTGCCGGTCAGGCTTTGCACGATCCACGCGCCATCCGCCCGCCGCACATCGGCGGCCAGCGCGACCGGCTGCGTGCCGAACAGCCCGGCCTCGATGATGCGGTCGATGCGTTTGAGGTCGTCGGCGCGCGCGGTGACGCGAAAGGTCAGGGCGCGGGTGTCGAGCGGGGCGGCCATGCTGCCCTTCGCCGCCATGGTCAGCGCCGCGCCCGCAATATCCGCCTCGAACGGCCAGGGGCGGCCCGGCGCCATCGCCCCGCCCCTGACGCGCAGGGTGACGGGCGCGCCATCCACCGTGCCACGGCCCCGTGCGGACAGTCCGGCGACGGGATCGGCGGTGACGGAGAGGGTGAAGGCCCGCCGTTGCACCGCGTCGCGATACCGGATGACGGCGTTCTCGATCCGCACCCCCGCGAAGCCCGCGCCGCCGCCGGCATCGCTATCGTTATCGCCGTCCTTGCCCCCGCGCCAGTTGGCCCGCCCGTCCGCCGCGCGGACCAGGTTCAGGCGAATGTCCGACGCGGTCAGCGCGTCCACATCCCCCCGCCCGACCAGCAGCGGCAGGACCGGCACCCGCACCCGCAGCAGCCCGATGGCGGCCAGTTCGCCGCGTCCGGCCCATGGCTGTTGCGGCACATGCACGTCCGCCACGCGGATCACCGGGGAGAAGGAAAAGCCGCTTTCCCGCTCCAGCGCGCCGATGCGGACCGCCGTGCCGAACCGCTCGCCCAGTTGCCGTTCGGCCCGGCCCTTCAGCCAGCCGACCGGAAAGGTGGCGAGGAGCAGGACGAGCGCGAGCAGCAGCACGGCCCCCGCGCTGAGAAGGATGGTGGTGCGGCGCGAGAGCGAAAAGGTCATGGCTTGGGGGACGAGCGATGACGGCATTTGTTCCCCAGCCGTATCCATTTCGACCGGCCGGGGATGCGATAGCTGGCTCTTATGGCCTCCGTCTCTCCATCCCGGTCGCTCCACAATACCGCTCCAGACATTTCCCCGCCGCAACGGCTGTGGTCAAATCCGCCAGCGGCCGCCACCCCAAAACAGGGCGGACCGCCTGTCCTGGGGAGGAACATATGATCCGCACATCCATATTTGCGGCCCATCGCGCGCGCGGGCTGACGGGACTTTCGCTGCTGGCGCTCATCGCCGCTCTGTCGCCCGCCGCCGCCCTGGCGCAGGGGTCGTCCGGCGCGGCGCTGGAGGCGGGATCGAACGCCGACATCGTCGTCACCGCCCGCCGCCGCGACGAAAGCCTGGCCAAGGTGCCCATCGCCATCACCGCCATCGGCGCGGAGGATCTGGTCAAGCGCGCCATCACGACCGACGCCGACCTGCAACGCACCGTGCCCGGCCTGACCATCCGCCAGACGCAGGGCAACAACTCGCTCACTTATTCGCTGCGCGGCCAGAGCGCGGATATTTTCAGCGGCTCGCCCTCCGCCGTCGTCACCTATCTCAACGAAGTGCCCATCCCGGTGGGCGGGGCATCCACCTTCTTCGACCTCCAGTCGGTGCAGGCGCTCAAGGGGCCGCAGGGCACCCTGTTCGGGCGCAACGCCACGGGCGGCGCGGTATTGTTCACCTCCGCCCAGCCGACCAACGACCTCGGCGGCTATGCCCGCGCCCGCTATGGCCGGTTCGACCATGTCGAGGTGGAGGGCGCGATCAACCTGCCGATCGTGGATGACCGGGTGCTGCTGCGCGTCGCGGGCAATTACACCCATGACGATGGCTTCATCCGCAACCTCTACACCGGCGACACGCTGGGCCAGATCAACCGGGGCAACGCCCGTGCGACACTGACCCTCAAGCCGACCGACACGATCACCAGCACCACCATGCTGCAATATTCGAAGACCACCGGCACCAACACCGGGGCCTCCTATACCTACAGCGTCTATGCGCCGGGCGAGACGAACAATGGCAATGCGCTGAACGCGGCGGCGGGCGGCCTGTTCGGCCCGAATGGCGCGTTCGGCTCCGCCTTCTGGGCGGGCTATCTGGCGACCCATCCCAAGGCGTATGCGCCCGGCCTGCTGGCCTATGTCGATGAACAGCGGCGGCTTGGCCCCTATGTCACCAACCATCCCGGCGGGGCGCGCCATTATGGCGAGAGCTGGACGCTGACCAACATCACGGAGATCGCGCTGGGCGACAGTCTCAAGCTGCGCAACATCTTTGGTTTCGTGGACAGCTTCACGCTCAGCGATCAGCCACAGCTTGGCGCGCCCTTCGTCACCATCCTGACCGAAAACGCGCAGCGCGGCCTGTATGGCAATCTCGACAAGCTGCGCTCCTATTCGGAGGAGATCCAGCTTCAGGGGCAGGCGGGCGCGCTGGACTTCATCGTCGGCGCCTATTTCCAGCGGCAGACTGTCCGTTCCCAATATCCGCAGACCTATTTCGATCTGGGGGCGCCCGCCTTTGGCACGCCCGCCTATGCGAACAATCATTTCCGCATCAGGAACAACACCAACGCCGTCTACGCACAGGGCACCTACGACCTGTCGTCCATCGGGGCGGAGGGGCTGAAGCTGACTGCCGGCATCCGCTACACCTGGGAGAGGGTGAAGGGGTTCCAGCTTCGCGGCTCCGACAATTTCGGCGCGCCGGAGCGGGTGCGCGACTATTCGGACCCCAGTTGGGAGGTCGGGCTTCAGTATCAGGCGACGCCGGACCTGTTGCTGTACGTCAAGACGCGGGGCAGCTTCCGCAGCGGTGGCTATAACGGCACGTTCGACCCGACGGTGCAGAACCTCAACGCCAGCAATTTCTTCGGCTCGGAAACGACGGAGGATGTGGAGGGTGGCCTGAAATATAGCGGGCGGGTGATGGGGCGTCGCGCCACGCTCAACATCGCGGTCTTCAACCAGTGGATTCACGGGGTTCAGCGCGCGGAGTTCCCCGACCCGGACGGCCCCGGCGGCGTCGCCTCCATCGCCTACACCACCAATGTCCCCGAAGAACGGGTGCGCGGTATCGAGGCGGAGGCGATGGTGCAGCCCGCCGACTGGCTGCGCGTGGGTGGGCAACTGGCCGTCACCGACGCCAAATTCACCAATGGCACCGTGGTCCTGTTCGGGAAAAGCTATTCCTATGGTCCCGTCGGCGACACGCCGAAAAGTTCGGGCACGCTGTGGGCCGAACTGTCCGCGCCCATGGACGCGGCGGTCGGGCAGGTCAGCCTGCGCGGGGAAGTGTACAGCCAGACCGGCCAATATTTCTCCAACGCGGCGGACACCATCGCGCCGCGCACCCGGCTGCCCGGCTATACGCTGGTCAATGGCCGGTTGAGCTGGAACGGCATCATGGGATCGCCGGTGTCGGCGGCGCTCTATGGCGAGAATCTGTTCGACCAGGAATATTTCGTGGGCGGCATGCAACTGGCCTCCGCGCTGGGCCATAATGGCGCGGTGGTGGGCAAGCCGCGCACTTATGGCGTGGAGCTGTCGTTTAAATTCTGATGTGGATGGGGTCACGTGGCGTGGCGGGGTGGGTGGCGCCGAACAGGCATTAAGACGATGAAAATAAAAGATAAATGATAGAAAAAGGGCGACCGGTTCTGCACCGGCCGCCCTTTTGTGTCATCCGCTGTCCCGGCGTCTTTCCCTACAGGGTGCGCTCGGCCTGTGCCTGGGTCAGCCCGCCTTCTTGGGCAGGGCGATCTCCGCCGTACCGGTGCACAGCGTAACACCCTTTTGGTTGGTCATCTTGTGTTTCACCTGCACCAGATGACGGCCCTCCGCGTCGACCAGCTTGTCCACGACCTCGGCGGTCTGGATGGTCACGTCGCCCGACAGCGCGGGGCCGCGATAGTTAGCGATGGAGTGGACGACCCGCCCATGCTCGCCCGCCCATCCGGCCAGATAGTCCGTAACCCATGCCCCCATGGACGCGCCATAGCCATAGGAGCGCGGCATGCCGATGCGGCGGGCATATTTGGGGAACAGGTGCCCGCGTGACGGACCATAATAGGCGCCATCGGTCAGCGAGGGGTTAATGAGCTGCATGTCCGGGTCATTCTCATAACCCGCCATTTCCGGCGTGAATCCCAGCGCCAGCAGATCCTGCTTGCGCAGGTCCATCGTGCCCCAGGTGTTGACGATGAACGCGCGCCATTCCGTCGTGAAGCTGGCGATGCTGTGCGGGCCAAAGACGCGCTCGGCCAACTGGTCGCCGACGGTCACATCGTCCCACCAGCGTTCCTTGTGGCCCAGGTCGTGCAGACCCTTGATCCAAGTGAACTTGCGGTCCTCCAGCGCGTCCAGCTCGTCGTCGGTCCAGACCGGCTCTTCGGCCTCGTCCACATTGACATTGTCGCCACCGGCGTGCGCCTGATAGCGGATGGCGGTGGACCGCTGCTTGGCGACCGGCTCGCCATGCTGGTTGCTGTAATTATTGTCGCCGCGCTGGAAGCAGGTCGGCCCAGCGAAGCTGGTTTCCTTCACCACATAGTCAAAGGGGACGCGGGTGTTGCTGATGATGTCGCCGGCGGACACGCGCGCATCATAATACCACCATTCGTCGCCGCCGAAGAGGAGGTGCGAATCCGCGATGCGCCCGACGCAGGCCGGGGCCGCGCCATGGCCGTCGTCGGTGGCGATGGGAAAGCTCTGCGGCGCGATCAGCTTCCCGAACTTGCTCTCCGCTGCGAATTTCGGGTCGTAGTGCAGGAGGTTGGCATAGTGCATGCCATGCGCCCAGCGGCGGATGTCATTGTTGGCGATGGGTTCGCGCAACGGCGAAAAATCCATCGTCTTGCCGAGGTAATTGTCGATGTCGGAGCAGTCGAGCGTTGTCTTGGTGGTCATTGTCGCATGTCCTTTCCCGGCGCGGGGCCGGGTCATGGGATAAGGAAAAGGGGATGGCGTCCTAGCTCTGGCGGATGCCGGTCGCGTCCGATTCCTGGAAAACTGGGATGGCCTCTGCCGCCTTCATCATCACCAGCGGGATGATGCGGTCGGTCGATGCCTGGTAGTTGGCATAGAAAGGGTGGCAGTCGATGAAGAATTGCCAGACCTTCTCCCGCTCCGCGCCTTCCGGCTCGCGCCAGCTGCCCTTGAAGGCCTGGGTCGCGATCTGAAACTCGACCGTCTCGTTGCCGATCAGGTTTAGATACCATGCGGGGTGATGGTCCGCTCCGCCCTTGGACGCGCAGATCACCACTTCGCCGCCTATATCGGCGTAGCACAGCGGGGTGATGAAGATGTTGCCGCTCTTGCGGCCTACATATTTGATCATGCAATGCGTCGCGAAGCTGCGCCCGCCCACGGGGGTCAGGTCCATGATATGCCCCTCCGCCCCGCCGGAACGCAAATAGCTCAGCCGATGATCGGCAGCCCAGTCGCGCCGCACAGCGCTGATCGCGGCGGAAGATTCGTCACTCATGGGCTTCTCCTCCCAATGCTGGCGGAGGGATGCGGGCGCGGGAAATCGCGGCCCGTTCTCTCCAGTTTCAATGCCCGCTGGTAATGGGCCGGGTCATGCTGTCTAATGCAAATATCGTTTAAGGCTATGTGATTTTAGTATGGATCTGTCGATCGGCAAATTGCAACAATTGGTGACGGTCGCGCGAACCGGCAGCTTCTCCCGCGCTGCCGTCGAACTGAACATCAGCCAGCCAGCGCTGAGCCGCAGCATCGCGGGGATTGAGGATCGCTACGGCTTCCAGATATTCAGTCGCATGGGCCATGGCGTGGCGCTGACCGCGGCAGGTTCGCAGGTCGTGGCGCAGGCGGGGCCGCTGCTCCAGAGCCTGCGGGTGTTCGACAGCAACCTGCGCCTGTTCGGATCGGGCAAGGCGGGGCGGTTGCAATTCGGTCTTGCGCCGCTGCTTGCCAGCCAGATCCTCGCCCGTTTCGCGGGCGAACTGTTCACGTCGGACACCGCGGCCCGCCTGTCGGTGATGATCCGCCCCGGTCCAGACCTGCTCGACGCATTACGGAATGACGAGATCGAGCTGTTCTTCTACCCGGAGAGCCATATCGAGCCGATAACGGAAATCGAGGTGGAGCCGGTCGGCGCGATTGTCGCGTCCTGCGTGGTGCGACGTGACCATCCTCTGGCAGGGCGGGAGGGCCTGACTCTGCGCGATCTCGCCATCTATCCTTGGGCCAGTTCGGTCGATCCGCCCATCGTGGACGAGCATTTCAGTTCCGCCCAGCTGACCTGCGACAATTATCATATCCTGCGCGATGCGGTGCTGGAGAGCGATCTGGTCTGCATCTGCTCCAATGCTTTCGTAGCGCCGCAACTGGCGGATGGCAGCCTGCGGGAGATTCGGGTCGAGGGGCTGCCTCTGCCGCCGACCACCATCTATATGGCCAAGCTGCGCGGCCGCGCCCATTCTCCGTTGGCGCAGGAGGCGGTGCGGCGGATCAGCAAATATCTGCAATAGATCGGCCTCATGGCATCCCCTGGCCCCGGCATTGCCCGTCATCCCGGTCGCTGAGAGGGGGAAGTCACAGCGTGCGCGGATCGACCACCGTCCGCACCGGGGCGCCCGGTCCCGACATGGCGCGCATCGCCGCGTCCACCTTCTCCAGACCGATGCGTTCGCCCAGCCAGGGGCGCACGTCGATCCGCCCGTCCGCGATGGCGCGCAGGGCCAGTTCCATGTCCTGCGGTTCCTCGCCCGCCGCGAACTGGATGTTCAGCCGCTTGTTCTGCGCGGCGAAGACCAGCAACTGCTCCGGTTCCATGCAATAGCCGCCCATCACGATGCGTGCGCCAAAGCCGACGCCGGTGATGATCTGTTGCAGCAGGCCGGGCAGGCCGACACATTCATAGACGAGATTTGCACGCCGGTTGCCGAGATCCGGCAACGGCCCATAGGGCGAGAGGTCGCGCGGGTCGACCACGATGTTCGCCCCCATCGCGATGGCCAGCGCCCGGCGATCCTCGTGGAAATCCGCCGCGATGATCGGCGCGATGCCCATCAGTTTCAGTCCGGCGATCACGCCTAGCCCAATGGCGCCGCAGCCAAGGACCAGCGTAATGTCGTCCTTGTCCGGCCGTCCACGCCGGGCATGCTCCAGCCCTACGGCAAGCGGTTCCGTCATGGCGGCCAGATCGTCGTCAAGGTCGCCCGGCACCTCCAGCATCATATCCTCGTCCAAAAGCATATATTCGCCAAAACCGCCGGGGCAGTCATGGCTGAAGCCGACGATGGCATGGGCACCCGACTGGCGCATGATCGGGATAGACGTGACCTTGCGGCCCGCCTTGACCGTGCGCCGGCTGCCGGGGCCATAATCGATCACCTCACCGACATATTCATGACCGGGGATGAAGGGGCGGCTGACGTCCAGCCCCGCATAGGGGCCGCCATGCACTTTGGACAAAGCGACGATGGTTTCGCCGCTGTGCAGGAAATGCGCCTCCGACGCGCACATGCCGCAACTGTGCGTGCGGACCAGTGCCTGCCCCTTGCCGGGGACGGGATCGGGCATGTCGCCGACATGTACCGTGCCATTTTGAATGAAGGCTGCTTTCATCGGAACGATCCTGTCAGTTGCCCGGCGCAAATATGCCGTAGGATGGGTCGCTGGCGTCGCGGCTACCCATGTCGGGCTGGCTCATTGGCGTCACGGTACGGACCTCGTCAAAGTCGCGGATGGCGATGCGATGGTCGAGGCCCCAGCGCCCCTCGCGAAAGGACCAGCGGTCGACGTAGCGGCTCCACACGCTCATCTGCATCACCGCTTCGTCCCGCTGCATGCGGAGGGTCGCCGTGCAATAGGCCTCGCTGCCCGCCCGGTCGCCGTCGAGCGTGACGAGGATATTGGCGATCTGGTGCGAATGGGCGAGCAGGCCGCGATGAGAGTCGCAAATCTTGTCGATCACGGCTTTGCCGGGTCCCTGATAGAAGCTGGCGCCATAGTCGGCGGTCGCATCCTCATGCCAGATGCCATGTCCCAGCGGCACGTCGAGTCGGTCGACGGAGCGGCAATAGACGTGGATCAGGTCCGTGATCGCCTGTCGGTCGTGGAGGGGCGTGCGGCTCATTTCGCGATCTTCAGGTCGGCCATCGCCGCTTCCATGGCCAGGATGCGATTGCGGCGTGTGGCGGCGGATTGCAGCATGCGGCCTTGTTCGTCATCCTCCAGTCCCCAGTTGTGCACCGGACCATGCGGCAACCGTTCCAGTCCTACGCGCGCCACATCCTCCGCACTGGCGAGGCCGGAGGGGACGGGCACGCCCCGTGCGGCGCAGTGGCGGCGGAATTCCGGTGTGTCGGTGCGGCCCAGGATCAGGTTCAGCACATGGACGCCATGGCCGCGCAGTTCCGCCCACAGCCCCTCACCAAAGCACAGGTCGAACGCCTTGCTGCCCGAATAGACGCCAAGTCCCGATGCGCCGCCATAGCAGGCGCCCGATCCGACGAGGATGATGCCGCCGCGACCGCGTTTCCGCATGGGGGCGCCCAGCAGGTGCGAAGCCTGCATGACCGTCACTACGTTGCGGGCGACGAGATCGATCCACGCCCTGATGTCGGTCTTGAAGAAGGCGGTGCCATTGGGATCGCCGCCCGCGTTGCTGATGTACAGGCCGACTTCGCGCCCCTCGCTTGCCGCCGCGATTTTTTCGATGGCGTCCGGTGCGGCAAGGTTGATGGAAGCGGTGACGCATTCGGTGCCGTACGCGGTTCGCAATTGTGCCGCCAGTTCTTCCAGTGGGGCCTGACGCCGGGCAATCAGTATCAGCTTCAACCCCTCGGCGGCGAGGCGGTGGGCAAAGGCCGCGCCTGTTCCCTCGGACGCTCCCGCGATCAGCGCCCACGGGCCATATTTTTCCAAAATGCTCACACGCTGCTCCCGCTCGTCTTATTTGATGGCGCGATGATGCAGGATCATCAGCTATGCTTCCATTTCAATTTTCGGCATGAAGGTATATCGAAATTGGATAGTCTGCAGGAATGAGGTCGGATGGAGATCAGGCGGCTCAGCTATTTTATCCGCATCGCTGAGGATGGTTCGCTGACCAAGGCGGCGGGGATGGTGCGGGTGGCGCAGTCCGCGCTCAGCCGGCAGATGCGCCTGCTGGAGGAGGAACTGGGCGTTGCACTGTTCGACCGGACCGCGCGCGGCATGCGCCTGACCGTAGAGGGCGAGCATCTGCGCGCGTCAGTGGCTGGGCCGTTGCGCGAACTGGAACTGGCGATACAGGGGATCAGGACGGGACGGTCGGGCGCACAGGCCAATCTGGCTTTGGGTTTGCCGCCCAGTCTAGCCGATCTGCTCGCCCGGCCGCTGGCGATGGAACTGCACGCGGCCTTTCCCGATATCCGTTTTCGGCTGGTCGAGGGGCCGACCGGGGGGCTGATCGACTGGCTGGGCCGGGGCATGATCGACTTTGCGATATTGGAGGAAACCTCCCGCAATGACCTGCTGGTTGAACAGAAGCTGTTGTCTCTCCCCTTCACCCTGATCGGAGCAGTTGAGGGGGATGGTCCCGCCGGGGCGACTGTGCAGGCGGTGGAAGCGTTACGCCTGCCCCTGATCGTACCGTCGCACCATCTGGGCGTTCGCGCGGCGATCAACGATGCCGCGTCCCACTGGCAGGCCAGACTGGACGTGCGATTTGAGGCAGACTCGGCACGGCTCATCAAGGATCTGGTGCAGTCGGGCATGGGCTATGCGCTGTTGCCCGACAGCTATGTGGGCCAGGAGGTGAGGCAGGGAAGCCTGCGTGGGTGGCCCGTCGCCGATCCCGCTCTGACGCTCGACATCTTCTTTGCCTCCCGCAAGGCCAGCCAGAGCGCGGGCCGGCAATTCGCCAGCGTGGTCGATTTCATCGCGCGCGCGGTGGAGGATAAACTGCGCTGTTAGCCTTTATGCCACGGCAATCGTCGCAGCAGTCCCTTGCGTGTCGTGGCTTCGAACATTTCCGAAGGGCTTTCGGGGTCCAGCACTTCATTATCCGCCAGCCATTTCTCGACTTCGCTCAGGTCGGGGATTTGATAAGGGCGTAGTGACCGGCCGCTCCCGCGCAAGGCTTCGATTGTCTCTATCAGGGAAGCACGCGCTTCTATCTCCCGCATGATTGTATCGGGTGTCACATCCAGATGCTCCGCGATCAGCCCGTCGCGGATGGCGCGCACCGCTGCCTCCCCTTCATCGCCCGCGTCGATCGTCACGTCACATTCCGTGTCGAGACCCATGGAGCGGTTGTTCATATTGGCCGACCCGATGCGCAGGATGCGCTCGTCCACGATCATCACCTTGGCATGGACATAGATTGGCTCACCGCCCGCCGTGAACGGATGATATATCCGCAGCCGGTCATATTTGTCCCGATGCTTCAACGCCGAGAACAATCGCGCTCGCGCCGTATCCATGGCGACCGGCTCCAGCCACCCCTGTGCGGTCAGCGGGTTGATGATGACGATTTCCGGCCCCTCCACCTCGCCTAGCCGGGCGGCGATGGCCTCCGCTATCTTGCGCGATGCGAAATATTGGCTCTCGGCATAGATATTCCGTTTCGCCCGGCCGATCTGTTCGACGAACAGCGCCTCTATCTCCCGCACTTCCGCGCAATCGGGCATGTCGGGGCGGGTGCGGGCGATGCCCACCTGCACGCCGGTAAAATCCGCCTCCAGCCCCTCCGGCCAGCAGTCGGAAACGCTCGGGACCGGTTCCAGCGGTGTTCCACCCGCGCGTTCCCACCGCTCGCGGCCCAGTTCGCCGAGTGCTGCCGCCACCGGACCCTGCAATGCGCTGGTCGCGTCATGCCAAGGGCCATAGGGCTTGCCATTGGGTTCGATCCGACCTTCGTCGCCATCCCGGTGGCAACGGGTGTCCCAGCGGTCGTTGGTCATGTCGATCCCGCCGCAAAAGGCGAAACAATCGTCGATCACCACGATCTTCTGATGATGCGACCCGCCGGTCGGGTGAAAGCTGTCCAGTTTGGTGTGCATGCGCGGATGGCGCATCCATTTGGCGAGCGTGAAAATGTTCGACCCGCGCACCAGCGTCTTGAGCGCGCCGACGTCCCAGCGCAGCAGATGCACCTCCAGCGTCGGTGTCCGCTCCACCAGCCAGTGGATGAAATCCCCCACGGTCGCGGGTTCGGCAGGATCCAGCGGTTCATGCACCAGCCGGATGCGGGCGTCGAAGTCCCATCCGATCAGCATGATACGGTGGCGCGCCTGCAACATGGCGGTGCGGGCGTGGCGGAAATATTCCTCCGCATCGACGATGACGCTCATCCGCGTCGCCTCCGCGATCCGCCAGAAACTGCCTTCGTCCAACGCCATGCACGCCCCTCTTGGCTCTAATCCAACAGCACTAGGCGGTTGGAACGGGGCTGCATAGGCGGCGCGTAATAATCCGGTCCACCGGGATGCTCCTGTCGGAATCTGTCCGACAACTTGTTTCCATATATTGGACGGTCGGCGCAGGTGTGGTTCGAACTTGCCAGCGTGTTTGATAGGAAAATGCGGATTATCATGAAAATATCATGTAATTATGAGGATAGTCATTAGACCTTAGTCTCGAATCCATAAAACCATAAGGTTTCGTTTAGTAAGGCATACCTAAGATGTCTCTAACACGACAAGTATCAGACTTTGGTCGTAGGAGGTTATCATGGCCAGTTTCCGGCTATCACATGCAAAATATGCCCTCATACCGGCCCTGCTGATGGGAGCGGGCAGTGCCCAGGCCCAGACGGTCAATCTGATCGGTACAGTGGTCAATCTGTGCGTGCTGACCATCTCTACACCCGGCTCGCTCGCCATCTCGTCCAACGGTCTTCAGCTTTCCACGACGAACGGCGGCTTGCCTGCCTCGCTGACCGTGGTTGCGACCGGCTCCAACCCGACCATCTCATTCTCAAGCCCGTCTTTGGTCGGCCCCTCGTCGGGTGGCGCGACGACGGAGGTTGCCTATTCCTCGACCGGTGGAGCCAGCCATGCCTACGACAGCAGCGGGTATGTCTATGCCATGAACCGGTTGCTTGACACCGTCACGATCAATGGTCGGGCTAGCAATTCCAGCGGTTTTCGGTCCGGCGTCTATACGATCAGCGCCACGGCGACCTGTTCGCAATGAAGGCCGATCTGCTTACCGCCGCTTTCGCCATACTGGCGATGACAACGCCAGCCGGCGCAGTAGGCCTTGGTCCGCTGTCCGATGAGGGCGTGATAGACGGCCCGCGCAAGGCGTTCAGTCTGACACTCTACAACCCCTATGAGGAAAGCATGGCGTTTCGCGCCTATGCGGTCGGGATCGACAATGATGACGAGACCCCGCAACTGCGCGTCACCATCCTACCGCCGGAAAACAGGCTCGGTTCGCGCCAGTCGCGCCGCCTGCTGATTATCGCCAACGACCTCCAGCCCGGCGAAACCTATCGTTTCCGCTTGTGCGCGGAACGGGTCAATCCTCCCACCGGAGTTGTCATCAATGCCCGCGTCTGTTCGAAACTTACTGCTCGCCGTCTCGGCTAGTTGTATCGCGCTGATGGTGCCGACGGCGAGCAGCGCGGCACCAGTGGCGTGTACCTGCCTCCCGCACCGTCCGGTTCCGGCGGTGAGGACAGCATCGAGACGAGCGGTGGCACCCGTTGCCGCCAGAGCATGAACAATAATGGCACCTATCTGGATGTCGGCATGACCGGCACGGCTGCCTCGCCCAATCGCAACACCGCCTTCAGCTATGGCGACAATCGCGACCGGGAAGCGATGGCCTATGTCCGCATGACCATCCCGCTGGGGCGCAAGCCGGACCGGATCGACTGTTCGAAGATCTACGAGCTGGAACTCGACAAGTTGCGCCGCGAGGTCGAACTGCTGCGCATGGGTGCGAAATAAGCCCGCAATAGGTTGGTACCGTCAGGGCAGGGGACTTTTTGGTCCCCACCAGCCTCTTCCCCGACGGCCCCGACAGGTGGGGACATGGCCTCTCGCTCTTTTCCCTTGGTGAGAGGATCATGTCCCCATTTCTGTTCCCGGCCCGGGTCGTCCCACCTGGTTCCATCGACCGATAGCCCTGATCCCGCGCCGATTGGGGATTCCCAAGGAGTCTGCGGGTCGCTAGACCCATGGGCGATGGCAGGTGAAACCCTCCCCCTTCCTGCGAACGGCCATTTCCGTGGCGGTTCGCATCATTTTCCCGTCCGTGTCTATTTCGAGGACACGGACCTGTCGGCTGTTGTCTATCACGCCAATTACCTGCGCTTCATGGAGCGGGCGCGGTCGGACATGCTGCGTCAGGCAGGCGTCGACCAGCGCGGCACCCATGCGTCCGGCGGCGGCTATTACGCCATTGCGGACCTGTCCTTGCGCTATCTGCGCCCGGCCAGCCTGGACGACGACCTTGTCATCCTCAGCCGGATGCGGACCATTCGCGCCGCTTCGGTCGTTATCGACCAGAGCATCTGGCGCGGGACGGACCAGTTGACGGACGGATCGGTGACAGCCGCCTTCCTGTCCGCCACGGGTCGTCCGCAACGCCAGCCCGCCAGCTGGATTTCCGCTTATCACCGCCTCGCGTCTGGAGAAGACCCCCGACCATGATCCTTCCCTTCCTCGCCGCCGCCCCGTCCGGTGCCGCCATTTCCCTGTCCCCGGTGGCGCTTTTCCTCCAGGCGGACATCATCGTTAAAGTGGTGATGCTGGGTTTGCTCCTCGCCAGTGTCGTCAGTTGGGCGGTCATCATCGCCATCTGGCTGAAACTGGGCAGCACCAGCCGCGCCAGCCAGAATTATGAGAAGGCCTTCTGGCAGGCGGGCGATATCGAGCAATTCTATCGCAACCGCGGCAAGGAAGACGTGCCCAGCGCGCAGGTGCTCAGCGCCGGCATCCAGGAATGGCAGGCCTCCGCCGCCAAGCGCGTCATCGACGTCGCGGGCACGCGCGACCGCCTGTCCACGGGCATGAGCTCGGCCGTCGCGACGGCCGTCGACCGGATCGCCGACCGTCTCAACATCCTCGCCACCATTGGCAGCGTATCCCCGTTCGTTGGCCTCTTCGGCACCGTCTGGGGCATCATGCGCAGTTTTACCGCGATCGCGGGCGAACAGAATACCAGCCTTGCGGTCGTCGCGCCGGGCATTGCGGAGGCGCTGTTCGCTACCGCCATCGGCCTGTTCGCCGCCATTCCCGCCGTCATCGCCTATAACCGCTTCAGCCATGGCGTGAACCGGCTGGAAGCGCGGCTGATGCGCTTTGCCGACCGGCTGTACACGACCTTCAGCCGGGAGCTGGAGGAATGATCGGGGCACCTCCGTCCCGCCGCCGGGGCGGCCGCCGCGCGCCCATGGCTGAGATCAACGTGACGCCGCTGGTCGATGTCATGCTGGTGTTGCTCATCATCTTCATGGTCACCGCCCCTTTGCTGGTGACGGGCGTGCCCGTCCGCCTGCCGGAAAATCGCGCTGGCGCGCTTGATCAGGACAGCAAGCCCACTGTCCTGTCCATCGACGCATCAGGCGTCGTCTACATGGATGACGAGCCGGTGAATGACGCCGACCTGCCCGACCGCCTCGCCGCGCTCAAGGTACGGATGGCGCCCGACGCCCAGCTCTTCCTGCGCGCGGACGGCGGGTTGGATTATGAGCGGGTGATGCTGGTCATGGGTGAACTCAACCGGGCGGGCCTCGACCGTGTGGCGCTGGTCAGCACGGCGCAAAGCGGTGGCGACGGCAAGAATGTCGTCACACAGGTCGATGGCGGGGTCAGCGCCAGTTCAGAAAGCGCACAATAGGCATATCTGGTGGATCGCAGCGAAAAAATAGGGTTGTCGGCTGCCGGAGCCGGACATGTGCTGCTTCTGGCGCTGTTGTCGTTCAGCCTGTTGGAGCGGCCGAACGTGCCTCCGACAAAGCAGGACACGATCGACGTGAGCCTGGTGGACGATATTGCGCTCACCAGCAGCACCCGTTCGCCCGCTGCCCCGTCCAGCGCGCAGGCCCCGGAGCTCGGCCCGGTGGAGGATGCCGCACCTGCGCCAGATCCGGAACCTGTCGCCAAACCCCAGCCCGCGCCACCCTCGTTGCCCGCGACAAAGGTACAGCCCCAGCAGAAGCCAGAACCAAAATCCGAGCCGAAGCCGGTGCCGAAACCCGTGCCGCAGCCCAAGCCAGCACCCCGTCCGGCAAAGGACGCGCCCGCCAAAAAGCCCGAACCGCGCCCGAGACCGCCCAAGCCTGTCGTGCCGACGCCTGATGTGCGCAAGGCTCCGGCCAAGCCTGCGCCGGCCAAGCCCACATCTGCTAGGCCGACGCCTGCGAAACCCGCGGCGAAGCCATCGGCCACACCGTCCAAATCGACTGCTGTGTCTAAGCCGTCAGCGTCGTCCACGGCCAAGCCGGACAGCAAATCCGCCGCATCGGGCAGCGGCAAGGCGGAGAAGCCTCGCGGTTCGCGCCTCGGTCCCAATTTTCTGGCTGGCGTCGCGGACGATACGCCCGCGCCGCCGACCAAAGCGGCCGCCGCGCCGCTGGGCGAGGCGGAGAAGCGTGCCCTCAACAATGAGATCAGCCGCCAGTTGAAACCACGGTGGAAGGCTCCGACGGGTGCGGATGCCGACCAGCTCGTCACCATTCTGCGCTGGCGTCTCAATGAAGATGGCAGCCTCGCTTCCGGCCCCGAACTGGTCGAGCAGACGGGCAAGACCGACACCAATCGCCCGCAGCAACAATTGCATGTGGAGGCCGCGATTCGCGCCGTGCGGGCTGCCGCGCCCTTTGACCTGCCGCTCCAATATTACAGTAGCTGGAAGAACATCGTTGCCTTCCGGTTCGACAAGAGGCTTTGAGATGACCCGATTGCTCCTCTCCGTCGCGTCCTTCGCACTGACCTTCGCCATTGCGACAGCGTCCGCGCAACAGCCTGCGCCTACCGCTCCACCGGCCAGCGCGTCCGCGCCGCAGGCGGAACAGGGTCTCAGCGGTTCCGTCACCGACGAGACGAACGAGGCCGTCCGCATCGCCATCCCGCCGATGCCGACACAGCAGGACGTCAACACCCCTGCCGGCTCTACGGCGTCCCTCGGCGTACGCATTGCGGAGGTGATTGCGTCGGACCTCAAGAACAGCGGCCTGTTCCAACCCACCGGTCCCAATGGCGTCGGCGCCATCACCATCCCCGAAGTCACCGCACCTGCCTATGACCGCTGGTCCGGCATGGGAGCGGAGGCGTTGGTGCAGGGTTTCATCCGCTCGGCGGGCGGAGACGCTGACATCACGGTCGGCTGCTATCTCTATGATGTGTCGCTGAAAACGGAACAGACCCGCCTTGGCTATGTCGTCCCGTCCCGCGACTGGCGGAGAGCCGCGCACAAGTGCGCCGATGCCATCTATGCCCGGTTGACCGGCGAAAGCCCCTTCTTCGACAGTCGTATCGCCTATATCGCCGAAACCGGCCCCAAGGATAACCGGGTCAAGCGCCTCGCCATCATGGACTCGGACGGCGCCAACCACCGTTTCATCACCAATGGCCAGTCCATTGCGCTGACCCCGCGTTTTTCGCCCGATTACAAGTCCATCGTCTATGTCAGCTATGTCGGTCGCCGCGTCCGCATCTATGCCTATGACATTGGCGCCGGCACGCAAAAACTGGTGACCGAGAGTGAGAATGCGGTTTTCGCCCCGCGTTGGTCGCCCGATGGCCGCACTATCCTCTTTTCCATGGCGTCGGGCGGAACGACCAATATCTACAAGGTATCCGCAGCAGGCGGTGGTACCCCCGTGCGCCTGACCAACACGCCCGGCATCAATGTCGGCGGCAGCTTCTCGCCCGACGGCAGCAAAATCGTGTTCGAGAGCGACCGGTCCGGCAAGCAGCAAATCTATGTGATGAACGTGGACGGCTCCGGCCAGCAGCGTATCAGCTTCGGTGGCGGTTCCTATGCCACGCCCGAATGGTCGCCGCGCGGCGACCTGATCGCCTTCACCAAATTGGGCAGTTTCAATGTTGGCGTCATGACGCCATCCGGCCAGAGCGAGCGCATCCTGACGCATGGCTGGCAGGACGAGGCACCGAGCTGGTCGCCCAACGGCCGCGTTCTGCAATTCTTCCGCACATCGCAGGGCCGGTCCGGCAAGTCTGAAATCTGGCAGGTCGACCTGACCGGCGTTAATGAGCGGCGCATCCCGACGCCCGTCGATGGTTCTGACCCCGCCTGGGGACCGTTGCTGCCTTAAGGGATCACAAGCCGCCCCGAAACCGTTACACAGGGAGAAGGACTATATTCGCCACCTTTTCCCATCGCCCGCAATCAATAAGGAGACGAACGATGATCCGCACCTCCGCGACCCTGATGACCCTCACCGCCGCGCTGGCTCTCGGCGCCTGCGCCAAGAAAGCGCCGCAGGAGTTGCCGCCGCCGCCGGTCGATCAGTCCGCTGGCACGCAGACACCCCCGCCGTCCGGTCCCATTCCCGGTAGCCAGCAGGATTTTGTCGCCACTGTTACCTCCGACACCGTGCATTTCGACACGGATCAGAGCGACGTCCGACCTGAAGATTATGCGATCCTGCAAAGCCAGGCGCGGTGGCTGGCCCGTTATCCGGCCAAGCGGATCAGCATCGAGGGCCATGCGGACGAGCGCGGTACTCGCGACTATAACCTGGCTCTGGGTGAGCGCCGCGCCAATGCCGCGAAAAACTATCTCGCCAGCCTGGGTGTGGACCCGTCGCGCATGTCGACGATCAGCTATGGTAAGGAGCGCCCCATCGCGCTGGGTTCCGATCCGCAAAGCTGGGCGCAGAATCGCCGTGCGGTGACGGTCACGGTGCAATAGGCATCCCGCTAGTCCGGTATTGACGACAAGCAGGCGCTTTTCTCTCTGGATGGCGCCTGTTTTTTGCTCGGTCAGTCGGATGACGGCGAAGGGTGGAGCAGATGTGGCTCGTCGCCATCATCCGTACAGCAATGGTTTTAAACTGGGCAGAGGAATTGCGTTCAGAACAGCCCATCCTGAATATCGTCCGGCGGTACCAGCCCCAGATGCTTCCATCCACCGGCGTTGAGGCAGCGACCGCGCGCGGTGCGGGAAATCAGGCCGATCTGGATCAGATAGGGTTCGATTACTTCCTCGATGGTGTCGCGCGGTTCGGACAGGCCTGCCGCGAGCGTCTCCACCCCGACCGGACCGCCGCGATAAATGTCCGCGATCATGGTGAGGTAGCGTCGGTCCATCGCGTCGAGGCCCAGGGCGTCTACCTCCAGCCGGCGCAGCGCATTGTCGGCGGCTTTCTGGTCAACCACATCATGACCCGCCGCATGAGCGAAGTCGCGTACCCGGCGCAGCAGCCGTCCGGCGATGCGCGGCGTGCCGCGTGACCGTTTGGCGATTTCCCGCGCGCCGTCGGGAGCTATGGGGAGAGAAAGCAGGCTGGCGGCGCGCGTTACGACCAGTTCCAGCTCATCCACCGTATAGAAGATCAGGCGGACAGGGATGCCAAACCGATCGCGCAAGGGGGTGGAGAGCAGGCCCTGCCGCGTCGTCGCGCCGACGAGGGTGAACGGCGGCAGATCGATGCGGACCGAACGGGCGGATGGTCCCTCACCGATCATCAGGTCGAGCGCCCGGTCCTCCATCGCGGGGTAGAGGATTTCCTCCACCGCCGGATTGAGCCGGTGAATTTCGTCCACGAACAGAACATCGCCTTCGTCGAGGTTGGTGAGCAGGGCGGCAAGGTCGCCGGACTTGGCGATGACCGGGCCACTGGTCGCTTTGAAACCAACGCCCATTTCGCGGGCCATGATCTGCGCCAGCGTGGTTTTGCCGAGACCGGGCGGACCGAAGAAAAGGACATGGTCGAGAGCGTCGCCGCGTGCTCGCGCCGCCTGAATGAAGATACGCAGATTCTCGCGTGCCTGCGCCTGCCCAACGAATTCGTCGAGCGATTTGGGACGCAGCGCGGCGTCGACATCCTCCGGTTTGCGTTGGGGAGAGAGAAGAGGGGAGGAGGTCATGGCCTTGCCTTGTTTATGGGGTGCGTTGCCGAAAGCGTTTCTTGCGCACAAACAAGCAGCCTTATGTTGCGATGCGTCATCGCCTTCCTATCTCCGTCCCGTTCCCCCTTCGGCGTCCTGCCGAACCGTTCTGTCGGGAGATTGTCGCCATGCCTGCACCCAAGCTGTTCGAACCGTTGATCGTTGGATCGCATACCCTGCGCAACCGCATCATCATCGCGCCCATGTGCCAATATTCGGCGGTCGATGGCCGGATGACCGACTGGCATGACCAGCATCTGGGCATGCTGGCACAGAGCGGGGCGGGTCTGTTGACCATAGAGGCGACGGCGGTGGTGCCGGAAGGGCGCATCACTTACGCCGACGTGGGACTGTGGAACGATGAGACCGAAGCCGCTATTGCGCGCACGGCGGAATCCGTGCGTCGCTGGTCCGACATGCCGATCGCGATCCAGCTTGCCCATGCGGGGCGCAAGACGTCCACCGACCTGCCGTGGAAGGGCGGCGCGCAAATCGTCCCGGATGGGGAGAATGGCTGGCAGACGGTCTCCGCCTCCGACCTGCCGTTCCAGGGTCATGAAAATGCGCCGCTGGCGCTGGACGCAGCGGGGCTGGTGCGGGTTCGCGATGCTTTTGCGGATGCGGCGCGGCGTGCGGTGCGGATCGGCATCGACGCGATCCAGATCCATGCCGCGCACGGCTATCTGTTGCATCAGTTCCTCTCGCCGCTCTCGAACCGGCGCACGGACGATTATGGTGGATCGCTGGAGAACCGGCTGCGCTTCCCACTGGAGGTTTTCGACGCGGTGAAGGCCGTGGTGCCTGCCGACTATCCCGTCACTGTTCGCGTATCCGCCACCGACTGGCATGAGGGCGGCTGGGACGTCGAACAAACGATTGCCTTTGCCCAGGCGCTGGAGGCGCGCGGCGCGGCGGCCATTCATGTGTCGAGTGGCGGGCTGCACAGCGGACAAAAGATTCCGGTCGGCCCCAATTATCAGGTGCCGCTCGCCCGTGCGGTGAAGCAGGGCGTCGCTATTCCGGTGATCGCCGTCGGCCTGATCACGGACTTTGAGCAGGCAGAGGCGATCGTGGGCACGGGGGATGCGGATGCCATCGCGCTGGCCCGCACTATCCTCTACGATCCGCGCTGGCCCTGGCATGCTGCCGCTCATCTTGGCGCGACGGTTGAGGCGGCGCCGCAATATTTGCGCTGCCAGCCAATCCGCCATCGCGACCTGTTCGGCTAAAGGCGGGGAGCTGCGGTTCACTTCGCCGCCTTGCGCAGGGCGAGGCGGACGAGGGCGTCGAGCGTGGCTGCGTCGCCCAGTTCCGCCTCTGCCGCCGACACTGCGGCGCTGGCCTCGGCAGGTTTGAAACCGAGGTTGCCGAGCGCGCTCATTGCATCCTGCGCGAGGGTGCCGGTGGGCAGCGTGACACTGCCGGCCGCCAGTGCCGTGCCGACCGGTGCGGCGCCGATCTTGTCCTTCAACTCGCGCACGATGCGCTCCGCCAGTTTCGGACCGACGCCATTCGCCCGTGCCACCATCGCCTTGTCCTGCATCGCGACAGCGCGGTGGAGCTCGGCGGTTTCGAGCGCGGAGAGAATCGCCAGCGCGACCCGCGCCCCCACACCCTGCACGCCGGTCAGCAGGCGGAACCAGTCGCGTTCTTCTCCGCTCGCAAATCCGACGAGGCGCATGAAGTCCTCCCCCACCAACATTTCGGTATGGACCATCACCGCCTCCCCCACAGGACCGAGCGCGGAAAGGGTGCGGGACGACATGCCGACCAGATAGCCGACGCCCTGAACCTCTATCACGGCACTATCGATGCCGGTGGAGACCAGCAGGCCTTTAAGATGTGCGATCATGGTATGTTCTTTAGCGGCTCCTGCGGGGAGCGCCAGCCCCCTGCTTGCCAGCCCCCTGCTTGCCAGCCCCCTGCTTGCCAGCCCCCTGCTTGAAGGAGTGGCTGCGGGTGTGTGCGGGTGTGTGCGGGCTGGCGGGAGAAGGGGGAGTCGTGTCATGAGCGGAGCATGCCGACGATCCTACTGCTGCTCCTGTCCAACATCTTCATGACGATTGCCTGGTATTGGCATCTGAAGGGCGGGATGCAGAAACCGATCCTCGCGGTCATCCTCATCAGTTGGGGGATTGCCTTCATCGAATATTGCCTGGCGGTCCCCGCCAACCGCATCGGCTATGCCGGTGGGTGGAGCGCGGGCCAGTTGAAGGTGGCCCAGGAGGCGATCGCGTTGGTCGTCTTCGGCGTGTTCATGGTGACGTTCCTGGGCGAACCGCTGCACTGGCGCCATCTTGCTGCTTTTGGCTGCATCATGGCGGCGGTGGGGTTTCTGTTCTGGGGACGGGGATAGGTTTCAGCCCCGTCCGAAGCCCGCAATCAGCATGCCTAGGTCACTCTGGCGGCGGGTGGAGGTCTTGACGAAAATCCGCTTCAGCTGCGACTTGATCGTTTCTTCGGAGACGTTCCACTGGCGCGCCAGTTCCAGCAGTGTCGCGCCGGACGCAATGCCGCGTGCGACTCGCGCTTCCGCCGGGGTCAGGTCAAACAAGGCAGAGATGACGTCGGCGCCGGGGATCGCATGATTATCCGGGTGAGCCAATATGGCGAAGGACCAGACATTCTGGAACAGGTCGCGCGCGTCGAGCCGTGCGGGGACGAGGTGAAGGATGGCCCGGCCGATCTGGTCTGCGTCGCGTATTGCGACGGATGCGCCGGCGTCCTGTCTTTCCAGCCCGGCCAATGCCTTTCCCAAGCGTGAATCACCCTCGCCATCAATGAGCCGCAATCGCCCCGGCCCATCGCGAAGCAGTTCGTCAAAATGGCGCGCAAAGCCGGAGGTGGCGGCGATTACCTGCCCTGCGCGGCCCAGCAGGGCAATGGACAGCCCGGCCCGTTCGAAGGCGCGTAGCAGGCTTTCGGATTGGGCAGCTTGAATTTGACTGCCGATCATCACGGCTCTGGCAATATGGGGCCGCAGCGCGTTTAGGGCAGGAATTGCGGCGAAGGCGGTTTGAGGATTGGGGAAAACCTCCATGGTGATGACCATGGCATCATGGACGCTGCCCTGTATCACCGTCGCCGCGCCGCTGTCTCCGCCAGACGGTGTCAGAAAGTCCCGATAGACGGGTAGGGTTCTGATTTCGTCCTCCGTGAAGATGTCCCGATCGGTCAGGAAACCGGGGTGTCCCGCTCTTGTAAGCAATCTTCCGATGCGCGGATTATCTCTGTCCCAGCCATCTTCCGCGAAACGGCGTGTTTCTTGTTCGATGGCCGCCGATGAAATGGTTCTGACACCCGATGCATTGCTGTGAATGAAATTTCCACCACGGGCACCGACGAACATTGCAATTTTTTCGAGAACAATTGGCCAGCGATCCGGAAAAGCCGCGGCTTCATAGATGCTGTCCAGAATATCGTCACTGGTCATCGGGATAAGGTCGCAATCTTTTTGAACAGAGTGGGTTTTGAGCATCATAACCTGAATGGGGGATGTGTCGATAATAGGGTCAATCTACGAGGATCAACGCAATATGTTGGGATCGCAAGGCGATTTCATCAGCATTTATCGATAATCAGGGGGATTTATGAAAACCAACATGATGTTGGCTACCTTTGCAGTCGCGTGCCTGGTTGTTTCGCCAGCGTTTGCGGGCCAGAATGATGACGCGCGCTTTCGGGTTGGCGTCACCGGCGGTACCTTGGGCATTGGCCCGGAGGTTGCCTATCGGTTGAACGACCGGCTTGGCGTGCGGGCGAATGCGACTTTCCTGTCGGTCAGCCATTCCTTCGATTCCGACGGCCTGAATTATGACGGCAATGTAAAGCTGGGTTCCGGCGGTGTTATGCTGGACGTCTTCCCGTTCAAGGGCGGCTTCCGCATATCGGGCGGCGTTCGCATCAACGGTAACAAGGCGCATGCCATTGCCCGCCCGTCGAACAGCAACGGCAGCTACACCATCGGCCTCAACACTTACACGGCGACGGAAATCGGCACGTTGCGCGCGGATACGGAACTCAATGACGTCGCGCCGATCCTGACCGTCGGTTATGGCGGCGGCACCAGCAGCGGCTTCACCTTCGGTGTCGAAGCCGGTGCGTTGTTCCAGGGTGGCATCCGTATCAAGCCGCTGACCTATACCGGCGCGATCACGGGCGCTGCTCGTGACCGGCTGCTCGCTGATCTGGAGCGGGAGCGGGCCAGCGTGCAGGACGATATTGACGATTACAAGGTCTATCCGGTGGTGCAGATCAGCGTGGGCTACCGCTTCTGATTCTTATGGACGGTTTCCGGTGTCATGATTGACTGTGGCCCCGGTGACGACAGGCCCTGTCCGGTTTAGACCGGGCGGGGCCTCTTTCATTGGGCGCATGGAGCTTTGCCCATAGCGGGGATGGCGCATCTTCGTGTCCACGCCCCCCCCCAGCCTCAATGATCGACCCGGCAATTTCTACCTTGTCGGTATGCGCCGTGCGCTCGCAAGATGATGGGCGTGGGTGATAGCGACGGCGAGGGCGTCCGCCGCGTCCGCGCCCGCGATCTTTGCGCTGGGGAGCAAGCGGGCGACCATCGCATGGACCTGATCCTTCGACGCATTGCCGACGCCGACGACGCTCTTCTTCACCAACCGTGCGGCATATTCACCGACATCCACGCCTGCACGTGCCGCACCCAGTAGGACGACGCCGCGAGCCTGCCCCAGTTTCAGCGTGGATTGGGGATTGGAGTTGACGAACACTTCCTCAACCCCTGCGCCTGTCGGCTGATATTCGAGGATCAGGTCGGTGAGCGCGGCGTCGAGCGCGAGCAGCCGCGTCGCGAGCGACCATTTGGTGTCGGTCTTTATCTGTCCGTTGGCGATATGGGACAGCCGGTTGCCGTCCGCTGCGATGATGCCCCAGCCGGTGGTGCCGAGGCCGGGGTCGAGGCCGAGCAGGATCATGTCAGAGTTTCAGGCTCCATCGCGCGCCGACAAACAGCATCAGCCAGTAGAGGAGCAAGGTCAGCAGGATACCAAGCAGCAGCGATAGCCAGAAGCCGACGCCATGGCGCAGCAAGGCCGGGATGAGCAAAAACATCGGCAGCGTGGGCAGGACATACCAGAAGGTCGCCTGTGAGTAGCGCGCCATATTCTCCGCATCGGGATTTTCGACCCACAGCAACATCATGGCGAAGATCGCGATGAGCGGCAGAGCGGTCAGCAGCGCCCCCAGCATGGGCAGGCGCCGAGCCAGTTCTGCAATGGCGGCGATCAGCATGCCGGACAGCAATGCCTTCGCCGCCAGAGCGCCCATCAGCCCAGTTTCTCCATTACCGCGTCGGACACTTCATAATTGCCCCATACGGTCTGGACATCATCGTCATCGTCCAATGTGTCGACCAGTTTCAGCAGGGTGGCGGCATTGGCCTCATCGACCTCCACCGTGGTCTGCGGACGCCAGGCGAGCTTTGCCGCATCGGCCGCGCCAAGTGTAGCCTCCAGCGCCTTGGCGACTTCGTGCAGGCCGTCCATCGCGGTCCAGATCTCATGCTCTTCGTCGTTGGATGTGACATCCTCCGCTCCGGCTTCCAGCGCCGCTTCGAAAATAGCTTCAGCATCGCCCGCGCCGGCCGGATAGGTGATGAGGCCCATGCGGTCGAAGCCATGGCTGACCGCGCCAGACGCGCCCAGATTGCCGCCGTTCTTGGCGAAGGCGGTACGGACATTGGTGGCGGTGCGGTTGCGGTTATCGGTCAGCGCCTCCACGATGATCGCGACGCCGCCGGGACCATAGCCCTCATAGCGGACTTCCTCGTAATTCTCCGCATCGCCCTTGCTTGCCTTGTCCACGGCGCGCTGGATATTGTCCTTGGGCATGGACTGCGCCTTGGCCGCGTTGATCGCGAGGCGCAGACGCGGGTTCATGTCGGGATCGGGTGCGCCCATCTTGGCCGCCACGGTGATTTCGCGGCTAAGTTTGGAGAACATGGCCGAGCGCTTCTTGTCCTGCGCGCCCTTGCGGTGCATGATATTCTTGAATTTGCTATGGCCTGCCACGGGCGGGCTCCTGATTTTTCAGTTTACGGAAGTGACGCGCTCTCTAGCCCCGCGCCGGACAGGTGGCAAGACGGAGCAGGGATAAGAGGAGAGACGGATATGACGATTCAGGGCCTCGACCATGTCAATATCCGGGTACGCGACGTCGAGGCGACCGCCGCCTTCTTCATCGACGTGCTGGGGATGCAGCGTTCGCCGGAGCGTGCGAGCTGGATTCTCGACGCTAGCGGTCATCCCGCGATCCATCTGGGTGCTGCCGATGCGCCCTATCCGTCCGATGCCTGGCGCCCGTTCGAGGCGCAGCGGGGCAGCGGAGCCGTGCATCATGTCGCGCTGTGCTGCACCGGTTTCGACCGAATGGTAGAGCGGCTGACCATGCTGGGCGTGGAGCATCGCACCAGCATTTTCCTGTCCATGTCGCTGCGCCAGATATTGGTGGTGGAGCCGGGCGGCATCCTGTTGGAGCTGAACTTTAAAGGAGAGTGAGGCGCGCGCCTGCCCCGCCAATAGAAGACGGTCACGCCTGACGGAAGGACGCGCTGCCCTAAAATTACCGGATCAGGCGGGCACGCCGTACAGATCGTGCTCGTCCGAATCCTCGATCGCCACGTCGATGATGTCACCCGCCTTGAGCGCGGGATATTTGTCCTGCACGTCGCGCAGGAAGACATTGCCGTCGATTTCCGGGGCGTCTGCTTGCGACCGTGCGGTCGCGCCGACGGAGCCGTCTTCATCCGCATCGCCGACCTCGTCGATGATGACGGGCAGGATACGGCCGACCTTGGCCGACAGCTTCTCGACGGAGATACGCGCGGTCAGCTCCATGATGCGGGCGTAGCGTTCCTCCTTCACCTCCTCCGGCACGGCGTCGGGCAGGTCGTTGGCGGGCGCGCCCTCGACCGGCTCGAAGCGGAAGGCGCCGACGCGGTCGAGCTGCGCTTCCTCCAGCCAGTTGAGGAGATATTGGAAATCCTCCTCCGTTTCTCCGGGGAAACCCACGACGAAGGAGGAGCGGATGGCGATGTCCGGCGCGATGCTACGCCAGCCCCGAATGCGGTCCAGCACCTTTGCCTCATTGGCGGGGCGCTTCATGGCCTTCAGCACGCGCGGGGAGGCGTGCTGGAAGGGAATGTCCAGATAGGGGGTCAGTAGTCCTTCTGCCATCAGCGGGATCACCTGATCCACATGGGGATAGGGATAGACATAGTGGAGCCGGGTCCAGATGCTGCCCGGCGCCTGCCCCAACTGGCCCAGCGCGCGGGCAAGGTCGGTCATGTGGGTGCGGATTTCATCGCCCTTCCACAGCCGCTTCTCATGCTTCACATCGACGCCATAGGCCGATGTATCCTGCGAGATGACCAGCAATTCTTTCGTGCCCGCCGTGACCAGCTTCTCGGCTTCGCGCAGCACGGCGTCGATGCGGCGGCTGACGAGGTCGCCGCGAATCGACGGAATGATGCAGAAGGAGCAACGGTGGTTGCAGCCCTCCGAAATCTTCAGATAGCTGTAATGACGCGGGGTGAGCTTGAGGCCGCCCTCCGGCACCAGGTCGATGAAGGCGTTGGGCACGGGCGGCGCGGCGTCATGGACGGCGTTGACCACCGCTTCATATTGATGCGCGCCGGTGACGGCCAGAACCTGCGGAAAGCGGGCGCGGATCACGTCTGCCTCATTGCCCATGCAGCCGGTGACGATGACCCGGCCATTTTCCGCCATCGCTTCACCGATCGCCTCCAGCGATTCCTCCTTGGCGCTGTCAAGGAAGCCGCAGGTGTTGACCAGCACCACATCCGCGCCCGCATAGTCGGGCGACAGCGCATAGCCATCGGAGCGCAGCTTGGTCAGGATGCGTTCGGAATCGACCAGCGCCTTGGGACAGCCGAGCGAGACCATGCCGACTTTCGGCTGGGGGGGGAGTTTTGTTGCCATGGATGGCGGGCACATAATGTTTTTGGCGGGAAAAGTCACGTCCCGCGATACCGTGGGTTTTGGGGCGATGCAGGTGCGGCGGCGGTGCAGCTGTAGGGTGGGCAATTTCCCGTCGGCTTGTCGGATTCGCGTAGCTTTCGGTCCGGCCGCAACGAGCCGCTTCAGAATGGCATCTTCACCGAAATCATCGCGCGGTTGCTGACCATGCCGCCCGGCAACGCCTGTTGTTCGGCTTCCACGCCGATGCGCGATGTGCCGATGAAGCTGGTTTCGGCGCGAGGCAGGATGGGGCCGGGCAGACGATCCTCTATTCGCAATGTTTTCCGGTCCCCGATCCTGCGACCGCGTATGATGATCGCACTGTCATTCTCCGAGGGGGGAAGTTTGCGCAGGTCGAAGTCCAGCGTGTTGAGGGCTGCCTGTGAAGCCGCGGTTTGGAGAAGGAGAAAGAATCCGGAACATGCGATACCCCCCCCCTAACTGAGAAGTATTCGCATGATTGGACGCAATTAAGGCACTGATATGGTGATGATCTTTGTTCAGATTCTGCGAGACGATCAGTAGATTGTGCCCTTCGGAACTGTCTCCACGCGCGACGCGAAGCTGCCGGGCGCGAGGGGGGTATCCAGCGCGATGGCTGCGGCTTCTGTCACCTTTTCATCCCTGTTGCTGTCGACAACGACGGTCACGCCCGACGGGGACAGGGGTACGCGGCGGCTGCCCAAATAGAAGACCGCACCCTTCAGGCTGCCCGGTGTATGCAGGATGATGCGATAGCCCGCGCCATCGTTACAGGATCGGGACAGCAGGCCGAGGTCGATGCGGCGTGGGGTGACCACCTCCGGCGCTTTGCTGAACTGCGCCTCGCAGCGGGTGGGCACGATGCCGGTCAGCGCAATGGTTGCGCCGTGCGACGGTGCCGCCACCACCGCCGAGGCCGCGATGCCCAGCGTCGCTCCCATCAGGGCAATCTGCCCGGAATGCCTCATCATCGTCGTCAAAGCTCCGTCGGGGCGTCCTTGCCCGTGCGACTAAGGTCGTAGGAATGAAGGCAAGGCGAGCAGAGGTGGTTTACAAAAAGGCAATCATGCTGTTCCCGCAGTTCCCCTATGTCGTGCCCTGAACCCGCACGATCTCCACCACGCAATCGCCCGGCTGGAGCGCGGCGGCCTCCGGGTCGTCGAAGCCATAGGGTTTTCCGCCGCGGTAAAAGCGTACGCCAAGGCCGGTGGTGATGGCGGAGAGAGGGCGACCGATTTCCGCTGTCGTCACTTCACGCTCGCCGAGCTTTATACGGCCGTCGGTGCTGGCAAGATCGGCCAGATAGTCGGCGATGTGAAAGCCCTGCGACGATCCGGCGAGCAGCAGGCCCGCAAAACTCGCCGGGTTGATGACGGTTGTCGCGCCCGCCTGCCGCGCCAGCACCTCATTGTCCGTCGCGCGGACCACCACGCTGATCGGCACGTCCGGGGCGAGGTGGCGGGCGGTGAGCGTCATGAGGATGGAGGTGTCGTCGCGACCCGCCGAGATGATGATCGCCCGCGCCCGACCGACTTTCACGTCTGACTGGATATGGTCGCGGGTCGCATCCCCGGCAAGTACGTTGAAGCCCGCTGCCTCCGCCAGCGCGATAGCGCTATCGTCGCGGTCGACCACCACCATGTCCGTGGGATCGACCCCGCGCGCGACCAGTTCGCGCGCCGCTTCCGACCCGCTGGTGCCAAAGCCCAGAAGGACGATGTGCCCCCTCAATTCCTGCTGTATGCGGGCCATGCGCCACCTGTGCCATGTGTTGCGAAAGACGAAGTGATAGGCGGTGCCCAAGAAGACCAGCCAGACGAAGATGCGGATCGGCGTGACGATGAAGGTCTCGAACAGGCGGGTGCCGTCGCTGACCGGCACGATGTCGCCATAACCGACCGTGGTGACGGTGACGGTCGTGAAATACAGTACGTCTATGAAGCTGATGGCCCCGTCGAGATTATCCTTCAGCCCATCCCGCTCGACCCAATGGACGATCAGGACAATAGCCACCATGCCGATGATGAGCGCGATGCGCCACGCCAGATCCAGCCAGACCGGCATGCCGGATCGACGGCGCAGAAAGGCGGGTGCAGGCTGGCGGGGGTCGTCGTGGAGGCGCATGGGAGCAGGAGAGTGCCCTAGCGATCGAGGGAGGGCAATGGGGTGTGGCTGGAGGCGGGGTGCGGCCTTGGTGAACAGGGCCTTTAAATGCTCATCGCCACTCAGCGCACCCGGTCTGCTTTCAACGAAACGCCTCCGCCAGCGCCGCCATCGACCCGTCATGCGTCAGGTCATAATGCAGCGGTGTCACCGTGACATAACCCTGCGAGATGGCTTCCAGGTCGGTGCCTTCCGGCACGCGGCCGGTCAGGCCCAGGCCAAGCCAGTAATAGGGATAGCCGCGCGGGTCGAAATTCTCGATGATCTTCGTGCGGTCGACGTCGTGGAAGCCCTGCCGCACCACGCGCACGCCCTTGATCGCGTCTGCACCGATCGGCGGGAAGTTGACGTTGACCAGCATGTTGCGACCAGCGGGCACGGTCAGAAGCTGGCGGATCACCCGCTCGCCCCACGCCGCCGCCGCGTCGAACGGCACGGAGTCGCCAGCATTTTCCTTGGAATAGACCTGGCTGAGCGCGATGGAGCGCACGCCATAGATCGCCCCCTCCATGGCGGCGGCTACGGTGCCGGAATAGGTCACGTCCTCCGCCAGGTTCGCACCACGATTGATGCCCGACAGGACGAGGTCTGGCGGGCTGTCCTTCATGATATGGCCGATTGCCATCGCGACCGAATCCGTGGGTGTGCCGGAGACGCTGTAGCGTTTTTCGGCATGCTGGCGGATGCGCAGGGGTCGGGACAGGGTAAGGCTGTGCGACGCGCCCGACTGTTCCTCCGACGGGGCCACGACCCATATGTCGTCGGACAGAGTGCGGGCGATGGCCTCCAGCACTTTCAGGCCCGGCGCATGATAGCCATCGTCATTGCTCAGCAGGATACGCATTGTCGGTAACTCCGGCGGCTCAGCGTGGCGTCAGGACGTCCAGCCCGCCCATATAGGGGCGCAGCGCGTCGGGCACGGTCACGCTGCCGTCGGCCTGCTGGTAATTTTCTAGCACGGCGACCAGCGTGCGGCCCACCGCGAGGCCGGAGCCGTTGAGGGTGTGCAGGAACCGCGTGCCCTTTTCGCCTTCGGGGCGATAGCGGGCGTTCATGCGGCGCGCCTGAAAATCACCGCACTGGGATACGGAACTGATCTCGCGATAGGTCTGCTGGCTGGGCAGCCAGACTTCAAGGTCGAAGGTCTTGCGCGCGCCAAAACCCATGTCCCCGGTGCACAGCAGCATGCGGCGATAGGGTAGGTTCAACGCCTGCAATATGCCCTCCGCCGCTGCGACCATATGGGCATGCTCGGCCTCTGCCTGTTCGGGCGTGGCGATGGAGACAAGCTCCACCTTCTCGAACTGGTGCTGGCGGATGAAGCCGCGCGTGTCGCGCCCCGCCGATCCCGCTTCCGAACGGAAACAGGGTGTCAGCGCGGTGAAGCGGATGGGGAGGTCGGCCTCGCTCTGGATCGCTTCCCGTACGAGGTTGGTCAGGCTGACTTCGGCGGTGGGGATGAGCCAGCGGCCGTCGGTCGTCCTGAATAGATCCTCGGCGAACTTCGGCAACTGACCCGTGCCGACCAGCGCCTCGTCGCGGACGAGGAGGGGCGGATTGACCTCCTCATAGCCGTTCTGCGCGGTCTGTATGTCCAGCATATATTGGGCAAGGGCGCGGTGCAGTCGGGCAATGCCGCCGCGCAACGCCGTGAAGCGCGCGCCGGACATGGCCGCACCGCCCTCGAAATCCAGACCCAGCGCGGGACCGAAATCGGCATGGTCCTGCGGCGTGAAGTCGAACGTACGCGGGGTGCCCCAACGATACTGCTCGATATTGTCCGCCTCGTCCGTGCCCTGCGGCACATCCTCGAACGGGATGTTAGGGATGGCGAGCAGCCGGTCGGACAGGGTGGCGGACAGGTCGCGCTCCTGCGCTTCCAGCGCGGGCAGATTTTCCTTGAGGGCGGCGACCTCGGCCTTCAGCGCGTCGGCCTTTGCCACGTCCTTCTGGCCCATCGCCTGACCGATGGCCTTGCTGGCCTCGTTCCGGCGGGCTTGATTGACCTGCAACCCGGTTGCGATGGCGCGCAGTTCCATGTCGATAGCGAGGATGGCGTCCGCCGCCGGATCGAGTCCGCGCAGGGCAAGCCCCGCGTCAAAGGCGGCGGGGTTTTCGCGGATGGCTTTGATGTCATGCATGATGGCCGAGCCTATGAAGGCTCAGCCACCCTGTTTCAAGCATGCATCGGTCTTATTGGGGTCTTTTGGCCCCGTGTCAGCCCTGCTTGCGGCGCATCAGGTGGCGGCGTGCTGCGAGGGCTGCGACAGCGCCTGCGAACAGGCCGATGACCGGCGGTGCGGGGACGTCATGGCCACCGCTGGAGCCACTGGACCCCGAACTGGTGCTGGAAGAAGAACTGCTGCTGCTCGACGAAGACGAGGAACTGCTGGAGCCGGACGAACCGCTCGATCCTGAACTTCCGCTCGAACCCGATGAACCGGAGCTGCTGCCGGAACTGCTGGACGAGGAGGAGGAAGAGCCGCTGGAGCCGGACGATCCTGAGCTACCGCTGGAGCCACTGGACCCGGACGAGCCACTCGAACCCGACGACCCGCTGCTCGACCCATGATGATGGCCAGGTTTGCCGGGCTTGCCACTCGATCCGCCGGACGAGGAGGATGACGAGGACGAACTGCTGCTGGACGAGGACGACGAAGAACTGCTGGAACTGGACGAGCTGCTGACGCCTGACGAAGTACTCACATTGCCGGACGACGTGCTGACCCCGGACGATGTGGAGACACCCGAAGAGGTGCTGACATTGCCAGAGGAGGTGCTGACGCCCGATGAGGTGGAAACGCCGCCCGTGGATGTGCTCACGCCACCTGTGGATGTTGAAACACCGCCGGTGGATGTCGATACGCCCGACGATGTGCTGGACGTGGAGGAAACGCCGCCCGTGGAGGTGGAGACGCCGCCGGTCGAGGAACTTGTCGATCCGCCACTGGTCGAAGTGGAACCACCTGACGTGGTCGAGGAAACGACGACCGAACCGCCACCGCTGCTGCTGCCTCCAAAGAAGCCGCCGAAGAAACCGCCACCGCCGCCGAAGCCGCCACTGCCGCCGCCGAAGAAGCCGCTGGATCCGCCACCGCCGCCGCTGAATTCGACCAGCGGCGCGTTGAAGACGGTTGGCACGAATACCGCGGGCGCCTGTGCCACGACGGTGCGTGCACGGACGCAGGCGCGACCACCGTTGCCGATGAACTGCCCCCCGCCATAGGAAACATTGCTATAGCCTGCACCATAGCTCGCGCCATGCGAGGCTCCGCCGGAAACGGTGCGGGTGGTGGTCGTCGTCACGCGCTTGCGTACAGTGCTGCTAGCGCTAGTGTTAGCGCTGGTGAGGCGGCTGCGGCTGGTGGTGCCGGATGCGCTCTCCGGTCCCTGGCCATAACGATAGCCTGCACCGCCTTCCATCTTGGAACGGTCCACGCCACTGCTCGTCGTGCCGCTCGTCCAGTGAGTCGCGCCGCTGGCACCATGCGCCGCGCTGCTTTCGCTGGCCCAATGAGATGCTGCGGAACGGGTCGCGCTGCCGCCGCTATAGCTGGCGCCACTGGCATAGCTAGCGCCATGGCCTGTCTGGCCATAGGTCACGCCGCTGGCGGCGGGACGATAGGCGGCGGGCGCCGCATAGGCGGAATCGAAACTGGCGTTGACTGAGGAAGAGAAAGCATCCGCGCTACCCGCGAGCACATAGTTGGGCGGACAGCTCATCACGGTGTTGACCGTGCGGCGCACGCGTTTGACGACGGTACGCTTGACCACGGCCTTGCGGACCGCGCGCTTGACGGCCTTCGCCTTGGCCTTGTGATGCACGGCGGGACGCGGTGCATGCATGACCTGCATTGCTCCGCCGCCCACCAGCGCGCCGCCACAAGCGCAGGCGCATAATTTCGCAAGGGCCATTCGTACCGACATGCTCACTACTTTCTCTTTGTGTCTGCGGCCAATGTCCCCATACCGCCGACACGCCCTATTACTGGAAAGAGCAAAACAAACCCTTAACTGCAACGCGGATTAACCCTGTAGCGCTGGAGAAATCGCCCTGAAATAGGACGTAAAATTATAATCAAGGAGTCGTTGTCCGATAATGATACATTAACCATCTTTTTCACATTCGGCGTGCTTCCCTAATCTTCTTCGTATGAGGAAACGGTGTTGCGGTTCATATGGGATACAGAGGCGCGGCCTTATGGTAGTGGGCCGGGTGCGACTTCTATGCGCTCTCGTGGCGGTTCGGGCGAGTTTCCGGGGCGGTCAATGTCGCGGCGCCGCTTGTCTCGCGATCACGGGCACAGTATAGGCGCCGCGCGAACCGGTTGCGTCCGACAACGGATGCGGCCCAAGCGACGGAGTGTATGGGATGTCTACGCTGGTGCCTTCCGTTGAAGGGTCTTCGCCTTCGAAAGGGGGGAGAGGAGTGGATCTGCCGGACGGTTATCGTCCGACCGCAGACGAAGAGTTCATGAATCCCCTGCAGCTCGAATTTTTCCGGCGGCGATTGCTGGACTGGAAAAAGCAGATACTCAGCGAGTCGGAGACGACCCTCGCGGTGCTCCAGAACGAGCCGTTGCGGGAGCCGGACCTGAATGACCGGGCTTCCAGCGAAACGGACTGGTCGATCGAACTGCGGACCCGTGACCGGCAGCGCAAGCTGATCTCCAAGATCGACGCCGCGCTACACCGGATCGAGGATGGCGAATATGGCTATTGTGAAGTGACCGGCGAACCGATCTCGCTGGGTCGTCTGGAAGCTCGTCCGATCGCGACGATGACGGTTGAGGCTCAGGAAAAGCATGAGCGGCAGGAAAAGGTGTCGCGCGACGATTGATCCGCGCTGCGGCTTTGGCATTGGGGCAAGCCGGGTGTACCCGCTCGCCTTCATCGTGACGCGACTGGACGCTGGTATTCTAAGGCCCGACCATATGCCCGGCGTGGGAAATCCCGCCGGGTAAGTCTTTTTTCAATCTTCATCGATTATGTGTGGGACGTCCGTAGGCCCATGTTATGGAACCACATAATCGCCATGTCGCACGAGATTGATCCCGCCTCTCCCGCAGCAAGGCGGACCGCCCAGCGCGACAGCCTGCTCCTGCTCACTGAATTTTTGGATGAGGAAGGCGAGTCTATTGCTTCCGTCCGTGTGCGCAACCTGTCTGCCACCGGACTGATGGCAGAATGTGACCGCTTGCTGGTCGAAGGGAGCAGGGTGCGCCTGACCCTGCGCGGTACAGGTGAGATTGGGGCCAGCGTATCCTGGTGCCGGGATGGCCGTGTCGGGCTTGCCTTTGACGAGCATATCGATCCGATGGTCGTACGGCGCCCTGTCGGTGCAGGTGCGCCCCGCGCAACGCCGACGCTACCGGTCACACGTTTTTCCCGGACAGTGCGATAGCCCTGCGATTTCCGAGGGATTAGACTGGGAGAGTGCACTCCTTCGGGTTGCACAGCATGACAACCCATCGGGTCGCACCGAGACAGAAATGGTTTGTCCGACAGGACTTAAATGTGCATGGCATCGCACCGGGAGGGGCTTTGCAATCCCCCGGTGCGCCACGCCATTGTGTGCACGTTTCAGGCCGCCATTTATCCGGGTGGGAGAATGGCGACCGTCAAACGCGCGTCTGATGTCAGTGGGAGAGGTTTTGAATTTCCTGCTTGATGGCGAGCTTTTGCTTCTTGAGCGTTGCCACGAGGGAAGTATCGGGCAGTGGCCGGGACGACTCGCTTCTGAGTCGCTGGTCGATACCGGCATGTTTGGCATGAAGAGCGGACATATGGCCTGAATCCATGGATTTCCTCCTTTCCCTGCCAATCAGGGGAGGATGAGTAAATCACGATTCGCTACCTTTGTCTCGCCTGTGCTGATGCTTAGCGACGAAATGACATTTTTTCGCGGGGCGCTGGTCAGGCCATCGCGCGGCATGATAGGGACCATGTCGTGATGACAGCCGACGAAATCGCGCAGCGCCTCGAAATTCTGCGGATAGAACATCGTGACCTGGACTGCGCCATTGCGGCACTGCACCAGTCCTCCTCGCCTGACCAGTTGCAGCTCGCCCGATTGAAGAAGCGAAAGCTGCGCTTGCGCGATGAGATCGCGTTGCTGGAGGACAATCTGGTCCCCGACATCATTGCCTGACACGGGGCTGTCGGTCGTACGGCCTGCCTGGACAGGGACGCAGGTTTTGCGCGCAGCCTGGGCCTCCCCGGCGCCGTTCCAAAGTGGCACGGTTCCATCCCCCATTGTTTTGCTTAAGGTGTACTGACAGGGCCATGCCGCTGTGGCAGCAGCAGGGTATGACCTTATCCGACAATCGCCTCTTCCTGATCGACGGCAAGCTGATCGACGACCTTTATGTCGAGGCCATGGTCCTCGCCGACGAGGCGCGGGCCTATCTGGAGAAGGATGCGACGGTGGCACGCGACCTGATGGAACCGATGGAGCGGGTCCATTTCTCCTGCGAGGCGCTGAAGATCACCACGCGGCTGATGCAGGTCATTGCCTGGCTGCTGAGTCGTCGGGCCTATATGCGTGGCGAGATCGACCTGATGGAGAGCCGCAGCGAGCAATATCGGCTCGGTGATGCCGCACCGTCCGACATGGGGGCAACCGGCGGTTTCCCCGCCGACATGCGCGTCCTGATCGCGTCGAGCGAGAGCCTCTATATGCGGGCGCAGCGTCTGGAAGAGCAGTTGATCGACCGTCCGCTGGGTGGTGCAAGGCCGGGTAACAGCCCGGCGCGCGCCCTGATGCAGTTGCTCCACACCGCCTTCTGAGGCACAAGCCCGGACGAAATCCGGCATGAAGGTTGGCGCGGGAGCAGAATGAACCTCCAGCCGCCGCGTCTGGTCATGGACGGGCTGGTTACGGGCAGGCAAATCGGGCACAGCGTGGGAATGGATCGCCGACCGTCGAGCAGCCTCCGGCACCCCGTATCGTCCGTAGCACCCACGACACTGGTCGGGGCGGCCATGATGCTGTGCGTGCCATTCGGCGCGCAGGCGCAGGCCGAAGCGCAGCCGCTGATAACGGCACCGATCGTTTCGGATGCTGCCTCTCCTGTCGATTCCATGATGCCGCTGGACGACCAGTTGGATAGCATGCCAGACATCGGCCTCGATTGGCCCGATCTGGGTGCGGATGACCCTGCCATAGAGACTGTCTCCGATGCCCCGCTCGCCGACCTGTCGTCCACCCCTCCCTTTGCAGAGGGCGCGGCTCTACCGCCGCTGCCGGTCCTGACGCCCGAAGCGGACGAGGGTGCGCGGCAGGCGGAGCGGCTGGCGGCTATCGATCCGACCCGGCCGCTCCGCTATGCCGTTCAGTTGAAAGGTATAGACGCCATCGCCGATACGCTCTTCCGCACTCGCTTCGATACGTTGTCGGAGCTGAAGAAGGGCGAGGATGACGACGCCAATGTCGCGCAGGTCACACGTCGGGCGCGCACGGATGTGGAACTGCTCGACCGGCTGATGCGGACGCGCGGCTATTATAATGCACGGGTCGTCTACCTGTTGGATGCGGCGGCGGGCGGCGGGCAGCAGCGGCTCGATGTGACGATGGATGTGACGCCGCGCAGCCTCTATCGCCTGACGGATGTGACGGTGGCGGGCCTGTCGTCACAAGACCCGCGCGAAGCCCGACTGCGGGCACTGTTTACGGTGAAAGCTGGCGATCCGGCGGATACCGATGCGATATTGGCCTCCACCGATGCGCTGCGCGGTGGTTTGGCGGAGGGCGGCTATCCCTTTGCAAAGGTGGAGGAGCCGGTCCTGCATGTCGATCATGACGCGGACAATGCCTCTCTGGATCTGATCGTCGCGGCGGGGGGCTATCGCCGTTATGGCACGATCAGCGTGACCGGCGACCCGCCGTTCGACGCGGTGCATGTGACGGAGATTGCGCGTTTCAGGCCCGGCGATCCCTATCGTCACAGCGAGATCGTTGATCTGCAACGGGCGCTGGTCGCCACCGGGCTGGTCGGCAGCGCCGACGTGACACCGGAACGCGCCGCCAGCGCGGACGGGGTGGACCTGTCCGTCCACTTGACCAAGGCACCGCCGCGCACCATCGCGGGCGAACTGGGCTATGGCACCGGCGAGGGTGCGCGTGCGGAGATAAGCTGGAGCCACCGCAACCTGTTCCCGCCGGAAGGGGCGCTGACCCTGCGCGGCGTGGTCGGCACGCGGGAGCAGAGCGCCAGCGCCACTTTCCGCCGCAATAATTTCAAGCGGCGCGATCGGGTGCTGAACGGGCAATTGGCGTTCAGCAACCTCAAGCGTGACGCTTATCAGGCGACACAGGTCAGCCTGAGCGCCAGCCTGGAACGGCAGACTAACATCATCTTTCAGAAGGCGTGGGTCTGGTCGCTGGGCACCGAACTGATCCTGTCCGACGAACGTGACCTCTATGGCGCGAGCCTGATCCCGCGCCGCCGCACCTATTTCATCGCCGCCGCGCCGGTCAGCCTGACCTATGATGAGAGCGATGACCTGCTGGACCCGACGCGCGGCTTCCGGCTGGGCGGGCGGCTGTCGCCAGAACTGTCGTTGCAGGACAGCACTTTCGGCTATGTCCGCGCGCAGGTAGACGCCAGCGCCTATGTCCCCATGTCGCAGCGGCTGACCGTTGCAGGCCGGGTACGGCTGGGCACCATCGTCGGCGCGTCTTCGGACCGTATCGCACCCACCCGCCGCTATTATGCGGGCGGCGGCGGGTCGGTGCGCGGCTATAGCTATCAGGCGATCGGGCCGCGCGACCTCAATAATGATCCAGTCGGAGGTCGCAGCTTGGGCGAGATTTCACTAGAGGCGCGCTTCCGCTTCGGCAATGCGAACCAGTTCGGCATCGTACCCTTCATCGACGCGGGCACCATTTCCTCCGATCCTTGGCCATCCATCACGGAAATGCGCGTCGGCGCGGGGCTGGGCGTGCGCTATTATTCTAGCTTCGGGCCGATCCGTATCGACGTGGGCACGCCGGTCAACCCGCAGCCGGGCGACAGCCGCATCGGTGTCTATGTCTCGCTGGGGCAGGCTTTTTGAGCGCCGACGCGCCAATGGAGGAGGCTGCACCGCCGACCGTCCCGGTGAAGCGCCGCAGGGCGCACTGGCAGGCGGCGTTACTCGGCCTGATCACGCTTGTCATCGCCGCGCTGGCTGGCGCGCTGTGGTGGATCGACACGGACAGCGGCCACCGCTTCCTCGCTAGCCGTATCGACGCGATGCGTCCCGCATCTGGCCTGCGCATCGGCGTCGGACGGATTGAGGGCAGCATCTATAAAAGGCTAGTCCTGCATGATCTGGCGCTGGGCGATCCACAGGGGCAGGTGGCCTTTGTACCGGTCGCCTATCTCGACTGGTATCCGGTCGCTTGGTTAAGCAACCGGCTCGACATCGACCGGCTGCACGTGCCGCGCATGGCGCTGGACCGGATGCCAAAACTGCGGCCCAGTGGCGCGAAGAAACCGATCCTGCCCGGCTTCGACATCCGCCTCGCCGACCTGCGCATCGACCGGATCGATTTGGGCAAGGCGATTGCCGGGGAACAGCGTACCGCCCTGCTCAAGGGGCGGGTTGATGTGCGGTCGGGCCGCGCCATCATAGCACTGGACGCCCAGTCGCGGGACGCGGGCGATGCCATTCGTCTGGCGCTCGACAGCCGCCCGGACGACAATCGTTTCGACCTCGAACTGCTGGCAGTCGCGCCACGGGGCGGCGTGCTCGCCGCGATGAGCGGCATCGGTAAGTCCTTTGTGGGGCGTGTGACCGGAAAGGGCGACTGGACATTATGGAAAGGGCAGGCGCTGCTCTCCATCGACGCCACGCCGCTGTCGCGCATCGACATTGTGCAGCAGCAGGGCCGCTATGCGTTGAAGGGAACGGTGGAAGCCGCCGCGTTGGGCACAGGTTTGCCGAGCCGTCTCGCCGCTCCGCGCATCGCCCTTGATGCCGAGGGCAGCATGGCTAATCGCATCGTCGACGGGCGACTGAGCCTTCGGTCGAGCGCGCTGGAGGTAAAGGCGAAGGGCGGCATCGACCTGGGCCGGTCGGGCTTCGACAATCTGCTGCTCGACATCGACATGCCCCGCGCGGGCGTGCTGATGAAGAATGCGTCGAGTGACGGGCTGGTGGCCCGCACCCGGCTGAACGGGCCATTCGCGACGGCGGCCTATGAATATCTGCTCACCGCGCGCCGCTTGACGCTGGGCAAGACCGGGATCGAGGGGCTGCGCAGCGCGGGCAAGGGGCGGTTGGCGCTGGCCGACACCACTGTCATCCCGCTCGACCTGCGTGCGGCGAGCGTGGTGCTGCACAGTCCGGTGCTGGACGATGTGCTGCGCGACGTGTCGATCCGGGGTCTGGCACAGTTGAAAGCGGGCATGCTGACCAGCCAGCCGGTCGCGATACGCTCCAACAAGATCGACGGGCGGGTCGTGTTGCTCGCCGACTTCCGCCAGGGCCATTACAGTGCCGCCTTCACCGGCGATGTGCGAGGAATAGAGATACAGGGGCTAGGCCGGGTCGACCTGAACAGCAAGATTGGCGTGATCAGCCGCGCGGGTACGGGGTTCAGCGTCAAAGGACGGGCGCGGGCGATCATGCGGCGGCTGGACAATGGTTTCCTGCGCGGTCTGGGTGGCGGATTGCCACAGGTGGTGAGCGACCTGACGCTGGAGCGCGACGGGCGTGTGCGCTTTACTGGCCTGACCCTGACCGCACCTGCCATCCGCCTGAGTGCGCAGGGCTATCGCTCAACCGATGGCCTGTTCCATTTCACCGGCACCGGCCAGCATTCTAGCTATGGCCCGCTCCGCCTGGCGCTGGACGGCAAGATCGACCGGCCGACCGTGGACCTGACCCTCGCCAGCCCGCTGCCCGCGCTGGGCCTCAAGGATGTTCACGCACTGCTGGTGCCCGATGCATCCGGCTATGCCTTCACCGCAGAGGGGGGATCCCGGCTGGGACCGTTCACCGGCCATGGCGCAATCCTGCTCCCCCGTGGCCTGTTCGCGCTGATCCAGATCGTGGAGGTCAAGGTCGACGGCGCAACGGCCAGCGGCACCTTGCGCCCCGTCACCGGCGGGCTAGACGGGACGCTGGCCCTGCTGGGACAGGCAAAGGGGCCGATCGACTTCAGCATGGTGGACGGCGTGCAACAGATCGGGCTGGATCTGTCTCTGGACCGAGCGCGTTTTTCCGGCCCACCCGCTATCGCGATCAATCGCGGCACGGTGAAGGGAACTATCTTGTTGCGTCTCGGCGCGACCAGTCTGGATATCGCCGCGCAGGGACGGGGCCTTCGTTATGGCACGGCGCGGCTTGGCCGTTTCTCCGCGACCGCCAAGCTGGTCGAAGGAACGGGCACCGTCACCGCCAGCGTGGCGGGGCAGGGCGGGCGCTTGTTCGACGTGCAGATGCGCGCGGGGATTACGCCGGAGACGATCCGCATCGAAGCCAACGGATCGCTCGACCGCGCGCCGGTGAAGTTGAGCCGCGCAGCGGTGTTGCGAGCGGAGGATGGCGGCTGGAGGCTGGAGCCGGCGGTGCTGAGCTACCGTGGCGGGTCGGTGCGGGTCGGCGGGCTGTTCGGCACGACAGCCACCCATATCGACGCGGCCATTGCCCAGATGCCGCTGGCGCTGCTCGACCTTGCCAATGACGAACTGGGGCTGGGCGGGGTCGCGAGCGGGACCGTTCGCTATGATGCGCCACGCGGCGGGGTACCCGGCGGGGCGGCGAAGATCCGCGTGCGCGGGCTGACCCGGTCCGGGCTGGCGTTGAGCAGTGCGCCCATCGACATTGGCATCAATGCGGACCTGAGTGGCAGCCGCGCCGCGATGCGCGCGGTAATCGCTGCGGGCGGCAAGGTGACGGGTCGGGCGCAGGCGCTGATGACGCCGCTGGGCGCGGGCACGCTGATGCAGAGATTGAACGCCGCGCCGCTGCGCGCGCAAATTCGCTACGTCGGCGATGCCGGCACGCTGTGGCGGCTGAGCAATATCGAACTGTTCAACCTGTCCGGGACGGCCACCGTCAATGCGGATGTGGGCGGCACGCTGGCTGATCCGGTCATTCGCGGCGCGGTCGCGACCGACAATGCGACGCTGCAAAGCCCGGTGACGGGTATGACGCTGACCAATCTGGCGACGCGCGGCAGTTTCGATGGCGCGTCCCTGAATTTCGAGCGGCTGACCGCACGGACACGGGGTGGCGGCACGGTGGGCGGTACGGGACGCTTCACCTTCTCCGGGGAACGGGGCATCGGCATCGACATTGCTGCGACGCTGACCCGCGCAGTCATTCTCGACCGCGACGACATTGGCGCGACCGCATCCGGTCCGATCCGCATCCGGTCGGAGGGCGACGGCGGCCTGATCTCCGGCGAGTTCAACGTCGTGGACAGCCGTTTCACGCTGGGTCGGGCGGCGGCCATTGCGGAAATCCCCGAACTGCGCGTGGTGGAGGTCAACCGTCGCGGCGAGGAAGTGGAAGCGCAGCGGCCCGCATCGCCCTGGCGTATGGCGATCAAGGCGCATGTGCCCGGTCGATTGCATGTCACTGGCCTTGGCATGGAAAGCGAATGGTCGGCCGACCTCGACATCGGCGGCCCCGTCACCGCGCCAACTCTGGTGGGAGAGGCCAACCTAGTCCGGGGTGACTATGATTTTGCGGGCAAACGGTTCGAACTGCGCGAGGGACGGCTGCGCTTCCTGGGCGAAACGCCGATCAACCCGCAACTCAACATCCGCGCGCAGGCGGACGTGAACGACATCAGCGCGACGATCAGCGTCACCGGCTCTAGCGCCAAGCCGATCATCGGCTTCACCAGCATCCCCGCGCTGCCGCAGGATGAATTGCTCTCCCGCATCTTGTTCGGCACGTCCATCGCGAAAATTTCTGCGCCGGAGGCACTGCAACTCGCGTCCGCCATTGCCGCCTTTCAGGGTGGAGGTGGCGGGCTGGATCCGATCAATGCGGTGCGCCGGGCGACGGGCCTGTCACGACTGCGCATCCTGCCTGCCGACGCCACAACGGGCGCGAAGACGGCGGTGGCGGCGGGAAAGAATATCGGCCGGTCGGTCTATGTCGAACTCATCACCGATGGGCAGGGGTATAGTGCGACGCGTACCGAATATCAGATCACCCGCTGGCTGGCCCTGATCGGTGCTGTCTCCACCATCGGCCGGGAAAGCGTCAACCTGCGCGCGACAAAGGATTATTGAGGCACGCGCACTTCATGATGGGGGCGGAATAGGCGGCCATTCTCGGCAAAGAGAACCATCGCCAATATTCCCAGACTGCACAGGAAATAGCCCGCCACCACGGGTACGACCGTACCATCGAAATTCTGGCCGACGATGATGCCGATGATCGCGCCGCCCAGTGTTGATATGGTGCCCTGTACCGATGCTGCTGTGCCAGCGATCTCGCCCATCGGCTCCATCGCCATCGCGCCGAAATTGGAACCGAGCAGGCCGGAGCAGAACATGGCGGCGAACTGGAACAGCGAGAAGCTGACGAGATTGTCGCCAAAGATCAGCGTCGCGGCCAAGTGGATGGCGCACAGGCTGATGAACAGGATCAGGGCCGTGTGCGATACCCGCCGCGACCCCACCCGCATAACGATGCGGCTGTTCAGGATCGACGCGAAGGCCATGCCGCCCGCGATGAAGGCGAATAGGATGGGAAAATGCTCAGCCTCCCCAAATGCGCCGAACACCTGCTGTGCGCTGTTGATGAAGCCGACCATCGCGCCGAACGACAGGGTCAGCGCCAGCGTGTAGCCGATGGAGGTGCGGTTGGTGACGACCGTCCGCATCGCCGCGCCAATCTGCTTCAGGCGGATCGCACGCCGATACTCTGGGTGGAGCGTCTCCGGCAGGCGCAGGCTGACCCATCCTAGCACGAAGATGGCAAACCCGCCCAGAAACAGGAAAATCGCATGCCAGGGCGCAACCAGCAGGATCAGTTGCCCGATCGACGGCGCGAGCATCGGCACCGCCAGAAAGACGAGGAAGCTAAGCGACATCACCCGCGCCATTTCTCGACCCGAATAGCGGTCCCGCACGATGGCGACGGCCAGCACGCGGGTGCAGGCAGCGGCCACGCCCTGCATCATGCGCGCGGCGATCATCACTTCAAAACTGGCGGCAAAGCTCGCCAGAAGGCTGGTGGTCGCATAGAGGCCTAGGCATAATATGATGAGCCGCCGCCGGCCGAACCGGTCGGCCAGCGGGCCATAGATGAACTGTGTCGCGCCGAAACCGATCATATAGGCGGACACTACCCATTGCGCCTGGTTCACGCTGGACAGGTTCAGCGCGGTCGCGATGGCAGGCAACGCGGGCAGCATCGTGTCGATGCCCAGCGCATTGATCGCCATCAACATGGCGACGATGCAGACAAATTCTCGAAACCCAATCGCGACGCCACCCCTGTCGGGTGCGGGCGCGGTCGGTTCCGTCAGCGGGGAATGCATGAGTGGCTCCGGTCAGCCGGACGGCTTCGGCCCCCAAATGGAACCAAGGGGCGTGGAAGGCAAGTGTCGTGCGTCGCTTTGTTGGATGATCGATAGAGAGGGTGACGACGAAGACGGTCCTGTCCACTGGGTGATCGGCCTTCCCGGCACTCTCCCGCCCCACGGCACTGGACGATCCCTTCGATCCGCCTATACCGGGGGAATGGCCCCCAAAACCCCCTCGAAAAGTCCCGCTGCCGGTCGCACGCTCGGCAAGGCCACCCGGTCTCCCTCCGCATCCGCTCGGCCTTCCCGGTCGCACAAGCCCAAGATCCAGCCCGGCATGCCGTCCCGGCAACAGGTGCTGGACTTTATCGCCTCGTCCGAAACGCCTGCGGGCAAGCGGGAGATCGCTAAGGCGTTCGGGTTGCATGGGCAGGAAAAAATCCAGCTTAAGTCCCTGCTCAAGGACATGGCCGACGAGGGGTTGATCGACATCGGGCCGGCCCGCGCCTTCCACAAGATGGGCGGTGTGCCCAAGGTCACGGTGCTGCGCATCATCGCGATCGAGGGTAATGTCCCCGTTGCCGTGCCGGAAAAATGGGAAGCGGAAGGGATGCCTCCACCCAAGCTGCGCGTCATCGAGCGAGGTCGCAAGGGCGCTCTGGGCATCGGCGATCGCATCCTTGCCCGGACAGAGGAAGCGGGCAGCGGCATCGTCGCGCATCCGATGAAGAAACTGGCGGCAGGCGCGGAGGCGATGCTGGGCGTGCTGCACCGGGAGGCGGACGGCGCATTGGTGCTGCGCCCCGTCGACAAGCGTATCCGACATGAGACGCGGGTCAGCGACGCGGGCGATGCGAAGCCCGGCGATCTGGTGCTGGCGGAACAGACCGGCCGTCCGCCGCGCATTTCCGCGCGCGTAACCGACATATTGGGCGACCCCTTCCAGGCGCGTTCGTTCAGCCTGATCGCTATCCACAAATATGGCATCCCCAACATCTTCGCGACGGAGACGGAGGAAGAGGCCGCCAAGGTCCATAACCTGCCGCTGGAGACGGAAGCGCGGGAGGATCTGCGTGACCTGCCCATCGTTGCGATCGACCCGGTGGACGCGCGCGATTTCGACGATGCCGTCTGGGCCAGCCCGGACGAGGATGCGAGTAATCCCGGCGGCTATAAGGCCATCGTCGCAATTGCCGACGTCAGCTTCTATGTCCGGCCCGGCAGCTCGCTGGATCGGGAGGCGCGGCGGCGTGGCAACAGCGTCTATTTCCCCGACCTTGTCGTCCCGATGCTGCCCCATGCGCTGTCGTCCGACATGTGCTCGCTGCGCGCGGGCGAGGATCGGGCGGCGCTGGCCTGCCACCTCACCATCGACGCGAGCGGCGCAGTTACCGGCTGGCGCTTCACCCGCGCGGTCATCCGGGTCGCAGCCAACATCCCCTATGAACAGGCGCAGGCCGCCATCGACGGGCAGATCGACCATCCGCTGACGGAGGGCGCGCTACGCCCGCTGTGGGCCTGCTGGCAATTGCTGGCCAAGGCGCGGGCCGCGCGCCAGCCGCTCGACCTCGACCTGCCCGAACGGCGCGTAGTGATCGACGAGAAGGGCCGCATTACCAGCATTGCCATCCGGGAGCGGCTCGATGCTCATCGCCTGATCGAGGATTATATGATCGCGGCCAATGTCGCGGCGGCCAAGGCGCTGGAGGCGAAGAAATCGCCCGTCATGTATCGCGACCATGAAACGCCGAGCCGTGAGAAGCTGGTTGCGCTGAAGGATTATCTCGACACGTTCGAGATCAGCTTTGCGCTGGGGCAGGTGATTTCGCCTGCCACCTTCAACACGCTGATCGCGAAGATCGAGGCGGACGATCCGCGCCGTCCGCAGATCATGGAGCAAATCCTGCGGAGCCAGACGCAGGCCTATTACAGTCCGATCAATTCCGGCCATTTCGGGCTGGCGCTGGGCAGCTACGCCCATTTCACCTCACCCATCCGCCGCTATTCGGACTTGCTAGTCCATCGCTCGCTGGTCGGTGCGTACAAGCTGGAAATGCCCGCGCCCCAGGGCAAGGATGGCTTTGGAAGCATCGCGCCCGAAACGGCCCTGTCGCCGGAGGATCGCCACGACATGCGACCCATCGGTGAGAAGATCAGCGATTTCGAACGGCGCGCCATGGCAGCGGAACGCGAGACAGTGGACCGCTATGTCGCAGCCTTCCTGTCGGAAAAGGTCGGGCAGGTGCTTCCCTGCCGTATCACCGGCGTGCGCAACTTCGGCTTTTTCGCCACCGTCGACGAACTGGGCGGCGACGGGCTGGTGCCGGTGTCCACGCTGGGTGCGGAGCGTTTCTGGTATGACGAGGCGTCGCAGGCGCTGGAAGGGGAGCGCAGCGGCGAACGCTATGCCGTCGGCCAGCGGTTGGAACTGCGGCTGGTGGAGGCGGACCCGATCAGCGGATCGCTGCGCTTTGCTTTGCCGGACGGCGCCGATTTCGGGGGCATGCAGGATCGGCGGGATCGCCATCGCCCCCCGCGCGAGATCAAACGACGCGGGCGGCCCGGCAATATCCGCCACATTGGCAGCAAAAAAGGACGACATAAGGGCTAGGATTGCTCTGATATATCGCTTGCCCGCTCACTGCGGCGAGGGACGATGCGGGAATTGACGGGGTTCGCCCGCCGGCCCAGTGCATGACGCGAGTGTTTGAGGGAGAGACAATATGTCGGCCAAGCCGCTTTCGGGCATCCGTGTTCTGGATTTCACCGCATTTCCGCCAGGCGGCCTGTGCACGGTGACGCTGGCCGACGTGGGCGCTGAAGTCATCCGTATCGAATCCCCTGCGCAAAAGGGGCAACCCAGCCTGGTCGTGCGGCAGGTGGCGATGAGCCGGGGCAAGAAGTCTCTGACCCTCGACATGCGCAATCCAGAAGCCAACGCGGTTTTTGCGCGTCTCGTCGCGGCGGCGGATGTGGTTGTGGAAAACGCCAAGCCCGGCACCATGGAGGCGCGCGGCCATGGTTATGCGCAGGCACGGGCGGTCAATCCCAACATCGTCTGGTGCGCTATCACCGGCTTCGGGCAGGACGGCCCCTACACCGATCATGCGGGTCATGACCTGTCCTATCTCGCCCATTCCGGCCTGCTCGGCGCGCTGTCGCCGGACCTGCCCTGGCACCCGGCCTCCACGCTGGCGTTGCAGGCGGGGGCCAATGCGGCGGTGATCGGCATACAGGCCGCGCTGATGCAGGTGGCGCGCGGTGGTGAGGGCAGTTTTGTCGACATCAGCCTGTCAGAGGCGACGAGCTGGCTGCTGACTGCGGGCATCGCGCCCCTGTCGGACAAGGCCTATTATCTCAGCCCCACGCCTGACCGGCAGCTCTATGCCTGCGCGGATGGTCGCTATGTCGCGGTGGCTTCCTCCGAACCGCGTACATGGGGCGCGCTGTGCGATGGGCTGGGCGTGCCGGACCTGAAGCCGGTGCTGCACAAATGGGGAGATGCCGCGGCGCTGACCCGCCAGCTTGCCGACATCTTTGCGACCCGTCCTGCGGCGGACTGGGTGGCGGCGCTGGCCCCGGCGGGTGCGGCGGTGACGATCGTGAACCATGGCTCGCAATTGCTGGACGACCCGCATGTCGTGGCGCGGGGATCAGTGGTTGAGGTTGCAGGCACCCCTGTGCCAGCCAGCCCGATCCGCCTGTCCGGCGTGGCTGGTCGCACCGCCACCGCCGCGCCGCCATTGGTCGGGCAGGACAGCGACGCGGTGCTGGCCGCCGCTGGCTTCTCGGCGGAGGAGATTGGCGGGCTGGCGGCGGCGGGCTTAATCTGAACGGGGGATAACACGCCCATTCAGATACGACTCATGGCGACTCACCTAGAAAGGATTTCATCGAGGGAATCCCAATGGGAGGGACCAATGTTCAAAACAATGATCGCCACGCTGTCACTGACCGGCGCTGTTGTGACCGGTGTGGCGGCAACGCCCGCCATGGCGCAGGATGGCAGCTATCGCTATTCGGAAAGCTATCGCGGCCCCGACGGCAGCTATAGCCGGACCGAGGAGCGGCGGGATGGCTATGACGGCTATCAGCGCGGATATCGCGGTGACTATGACGGCGCGGCCTATCGGGACGGCTATCGGGATGATGGGTATCGCGGCGGTGGCTATCGTGGCGACAGCTATGGCTATCCTGATCGGCCTGTCGAATATCGCGGCAATGGCGCTTATCGCGGCAAAAACGGCTATCGCTATGGTTCGCGTCAGCGGTGTAGTTCCGGTACGACCGGCACTATCGTCGGCGGCGTACTAGGTGGTCTTCTGGGCCGGGAGATTGGGCGTGGTGGCCGCTGGAACCAGCCTAGCACCACTGGCCTGATCCTGGGTGCTGGCGCGGGCGCACTGGCAGGCCGCGCGGTGGAGCGGGACGGCTGCCGCTAAAACAGTGCAGCCGGGTCGGACAGCCACCGACCCGGCGTTTTGCGATCAGAAGTCCGGCTGGTCGTAATGTTTGGGTGGGGAAATGATCTCCATCCGCTCCGACAGCAACGGGCGGAAGGACGGGCGGGACTTGATCCCCGCGTACCACCGCTTTGTGGTGCGATGCCCTTCCCAGTCGATGCCGCCCAGATAGTCCGCGACGGATAGATGCGCCGCCGCCGCGACATCGGCCAAGCTCATCGTGCCGCCCGCCATCCAGCTGCGATGATCGAGCAGATAGTCGACATAATCCATATGGGTGTTGGCGCGTTTCATCGCCTCGCGCAGTGTCCCCGCGTCGGGGGAAGCGCGGTGGAGAATGCGCTTTTTCATGCGCTCATGCAGCAGCGGGGCCACCACATCGCTATAGAATATCTGGTCGAACCAGGCGGTCAGGCGGCGGATTTCCGCGCGCGTCGCGGGCGATCCGGCGATCAGCGGGAACTGTTCGACTGTCTCCTCGAAATATTCGCAGATCGCCTGGCTGTCGATCAGCACCGACCCGGCCGCCGGGCCGCTGTCAGCGACCATGACCGGCGTCGTCCCGGCCGGGTTCATGTCGAGGAATTCGTCGCGCATCTCCCAGGGCGATTCGCGCACAAGATCATAGGTCTGGCCTTTTTCGGCCAGCAGCAGGCGGACTTTGCGGGAAAAGGGACAGAGCGGGAATTGGAAAAGTTGCCACATCGAGCGACCAATAGAGCATCGTGCGCAAAAGTGGCACCCGGTTTTGCGCAAAAGCGATACGACTGCACAGGGCAAGCGTCGCGCGCGAAGGTGGCGCTGGCTTCTACATGGCAAATTATGCCTCGAAGAGCAGCCCTGCCGCCGGGCCGTCGGGCGCAGTCATGGGCGGGCGTTCCCTCCATCGGATGTGATCATCCGCCATGTCCTGACATCGTACGGAACCTATTGCCTCGCCTGCACATTTCTCCTTCACTTACCTTCGCTTGGACATGGCGCGATGCAGAGGATGCAGGCCAAAACTGTCATGATCGCTGGATTGCTGATGTTGGCGGGTACATCAGGCGGTTTCCTGCTGGCTGGCTATGCCATGGGATCGAGCGCAGTTGCGGGGAGTTCCGTCGACAGTAGCTGGTCAGCCTCTCACGAGGATATGGTCGAGTCCATGCCGATCTCCCAGCCAGTTGCCCTAGCGACCGGGCCGATCGACTATGTCTGCCGGGGGTGTGGGCCAAGTTTGGCGGAACACCGGGCGGAATATGATCGCGACGTCTATGTTCGTGAAACTCGCTATGACGCAATGCCAGAGCCGCCTGCCCCCATATATATCCCTATGCCAGACACGGAGCCGGCTATCACGCAGCGTGAAGGGGATGGTAGCGAGGGCGGCTTCATCGGGGCACGTGCACTGGATGTGGGAGAACGGGTCGCCTATTCGCCCGATATGTCTGAATTGCCCCGATAGGATGGTGATCCGTGAGGGAGAGAAAGATTATGCGCTCGGCTTTAGAAGTCGTTAGGCCTACCAGATGCGCAGGCTACACGGCGTACATTCGCCACTGACCACTCCGTCCGTGCTGCCACAAGAACAGGTTTTCGTCTGTTTGCGTCGCAGAGATTTCTTCAACATGCGAAGCGATTTTATCGGACGGAGTATTGAAAATCTGTATTTAACAAATTATTCTTGGAAATGATCTTTCGAAAAGGCATTCATGGTATAGCATTCCCCTGCACCACCGTATATTCCGTCCATAAGCGAAACTGGTTGCGCCATTATTACCGGTGAGGATGAAGGTCATCCCTCAAATGAGGGAGAAGATTTGATAACGTGCTGCAGGTTGTGTCATTTCCGCGTAAGATGGCACACTTTGGGACAGGGTGAATTTTCTATTTTATCATAATACTGTCTTGTTGCGCGGTTTCGCTGTCACAATCGGCCTTACAAAGGCTGTTGATAATTCCACGATATATGCGTGCCCGCGCTAGTATCGGCCTTGGAGTGCCTACAAACCCGTCGCAAGTGTCATCGTGCCCCGCAAGAATGAAGAGAGCCCGGTGCATCGGCCAGTACCGATTTCATTCTTCGCAGTGATAATACGGGCCGACAGGCATCTCTGTCGGCCCGTATTTATGAAACGTGTCTATCCTCTGATGCCATGACGTGCATCATTCCGCCGCTTCGACGACCCGGTCCGTGTCGTTGAGCGGATGAGAGAGGCGGGGCAGCATTTCCTTCGGGCAGACCTGCCAGAAGCTGTCGCGACGACGGTCCCAGTCCTGCAACAGTCCAGCGGCCCATTTGCTGTCGGTGCGGGCGATATGTTCCTCGATCAACATCTTGAGCACGGCTTCCCAATGGGCGCTGCCCAGCCGCTGCCACACGATTCCCTCCGGGTTCGCGGCATTGGCGAACTCGCCCTCCGCATCGAAGACGAAGGCCATGCCGCCGGTCATGCCCGCCCCGAAATTGGCACCGGTCTTGCCGAGGATCACCGCAATGCCGCCGGTCATATATTCGAGGCCATTAGCGCCGCAGCCCTCCACCACAACCTGCGCGCCCGAATTGCGCACCGCGAACCGCTCCCCGGCCTGACCCGCCGCGAACAGCTTGCCCGATGTCGCACCGTACAGGACCGTGTTGCCGATGATCGTGTTCATCTGGCTTTCCAGTGGGGAGGACACCTGCGGCCGCACCGCGATGATGCCACCCGACAATCCCTTGCCGACATAGTCGTTGGCGTCGCCGAACACCTCCAGCGTGATGCCCTTGCATAGGAACGCGCCCAGCGACTGTCCCGCGCTGCCGCGCAGACGGACGGTGACATGGCCGTCCGTCAATGTGGACATGCCGAACTTCGATGTGATCATGGAGGATAGCCGCGTGCCGACCGCGCGGTGCGTGTTACGCACCGTATAGGTCAGCTGCATCTTCTCCCCCCGGTCGAACACGGACTTGGCATCTGCGATCATCTGCGCGTCGAGGCTGTCGGGCACCTCGTTGCGCCAACCGGGCTGGTTGTAGCGGCGTTCCTCATCCTTGGCGTCCACCTTGGCAAGGATGGGGTTGAGATCGAGGTCGTCGAGATGATCGGCGCCTCGGCTGACCTGCCGCAGCAGTTCGGTGCGGCCTACCACCTCGTTGAGCGAACGGAATCCCAGCTTGGCGAGAATTTCCCGAACCTCTTCCGCGATGAAGCTCATCAGGTTGATGACCTTCTCCGGCGTGCCGGTGAACTTCTGGCGCAGCTTTTCGTCCTGCACGCAGACGCCGACGGGGCAGGTGTTGCTGTGGCACTGGCGCACCATGATGCAGCCCATGGCGACCAGCGACAGCGTGCCGATGCCATATTCCTCCGCGCCCAGGATCGCGGCTATCACGATGTCGCGCCCGGTCTTCAGGCCGCCGTCGGTACGCAGCGTCACCTTGTGGCGCAGGCTGTTGAGCGTCAGCACCTGATTGGCCTCGGCCAGACCCATCTCCCACGGCAGGCCGGCGAACTTGATGCTGGTGTGCGGGGACGCGCCCGTGCCGCCGACATTGCCGGCGATCAGGATGACGTCTGCGTGGGCTTTCGCCACGCCTGCCGCGACCGTACCGATGCCCGCCTGTGCGACCAGCTTGACGCACACCCGCGCGCGCGGGTTGATCTGCTTGAGGTCGTAGATGAGCTGCGCCAGATCCTCGATGGAATAGATGTCATGATGCGGCGGCGGTGAGATGAGCATCACGCCCGGTGTCGAATGGCGCAGCTTGGCGATCATCTCCGTCACCTTGAAGCCGGGCAACTGCCCGCCCTCGCCGGGCTTGGCGCCCTGCGCGACTTTGATCTCCAGCTCCTCAGCCGCGCCCAGATATTCCGCGGTCACGCCGAACCTGCCGGACGCGACCTGCTTGATCGAGCTGTTGGCGTTGTCGCCATTTTCATAGGGCTTGTAACGGGTCGCCGCTTCGCCACCCTCGCCCGACACCGCCTTGGCGCCGATGCGGTTCATCGCGATGGCCAGCGTCTCATGCGCTTCCGGGCTGAGCGCACCCAGCGACATGCCCGGCGTCACGAACCGCTTGCGGATTTCCGTGATCGCCTCCACCTCGTCGATGGGGACAGCGGGGTTGGTACAGTTGAATTCCAGCAGGTCGCGCAGATAGACGGGCGCCATGTCCCGCACCCCGCGCGAGAATTGCTGATAGGTGGAATAGCTGTCGCTCGCCACGGCCGACTGCAACAGGTGCATCAACTGCGCGCTATAGGCGTGCGTCTCGCCACCGCCGCGCTGGCGATAGAAGCCCCCGACCGGTAGCCGCACGACCGCGCTGTCATAGGCTTCCTCATGCCGTCGCTTGGCTGTCACATGGATGGAGGCATAGCCTTCGCCGGAAATCTTGGACGGCATGCCGGGGAACAGGTCGTTGACCAGCGCGCGGGACAGGCCCACCGCTTCGAAATTATAACCGCCCCGGTACGAACTCACGACCGCGATGCCCATTTTGGACATGATCTTGAGCAGACCCTCGTTGATCGCAGTGCGATACCGCTCTAGACACTCTTTGAGCGGCCGCTCGCCGAACAGGCCGCGCGCATGCCGGTCCGCGATGCTTGCCTCGGCGAGATAGGCGTTCACCGTCGTCGCGCCGACACCGATCAGCACTGCATAATAATGCGGGTCGATGCATTCCGCCGAACGGACATTGACGGAGGAGTAGGAGCGCAGCCCCTTGCGGACCAGATGCGTATGCACCGCCGCCGCGACCAATATCGTGGGGATGGCGATGCGCCCCGGCCCCATCTGCTCGTCGGTCAGGAACAATTCGGTCTGCCCTGCGCGCACGGCATTCTCCGCCTCCTCCCGTACGCGGGCGATGGCGGCGCGCAGCGCGGTCGTGTCGCCCTCCGCCTCATAGGTGCAGTCGATGCTGGCTACCCCACCACCAACATAGCGTTGCAGGCTCGACCAATCGTCGGACAGCAGCACTGGCGAATCCAGCACCAGCACGTCACCATTCTCCCCCCCATCCTCCAGGATGTTGGCCAGGTTGGAGAAGCGCGTCTTCAGGCTCATCACATGCCGTTCGCGCAGACTGTCGATCGGCGGGTTGGTCACCTGGCTGAAATTCTGGCGAAAGAAATGGCTCAGCGTCCGGTCCTTGGCGGAGATGACCGCCAGCGGCGTGTCGTCCCCCATACTGCCGATCGCCTCCTTCGCATCCTCCACCATCGGCGCCAGGATCAGCTCCAGATCCTCCATCGTGATGTTGGACGCGACCTGACGGCGCAGCAGTTCGGCGCGTTCCCACTCCGGCCGCGCGTCGGGCGCGGGGTCGGGCAGGTGGTGCGCGGTGCGGAAACCCCCCACATAATCGGCATAGGGCTTTTCCGCCGCGATCCGGTCCTTGATCGCGCGGTCGAGATAGACCTGACCCTCCGCCAGATCGACCGCGATCATCTGCCCCGGACCCAATCGTCCCTTGGACAGCACGGTCTGCTCCGGCACGACCACCATGCCCGCCTCCGATCCCACGATCAGCAGATTGTCGGACGTCAGCGTATAGCGCAGCGGGCGCAGCGCATTGCGGTCCAGCCCCGCGACGACCCAGCGGCCATCGGTCATCGCCAGCGCGGCGGGGCCGTCCCACGGTTCCATGACGGACGCGAGATATTGATACATGGCCAGATGCGCCGGCGGAGTCTCGCCATTCTCCTGCCAAGCTTCAGGGACCAGCATCAGCTTGGCGGTCGGTGCATCCTTGCCCGACCGGCACAACGTCTCGAACACAGCGTCCAGCGCGGCGGTATCGGACGCGCCCGCCGGGATGACCGGCTTTATGTCTTCGCTGCGATCCCCAAAGGCGATGCTGGCCATCTTGATCTCATGGCTCTTCATCCAGTTTTTGTTGCCGCGGATCGTGTTGATCTCGCCATTATGGGCCAAGCACCGGAACGGCTGCGCCAGCCACCATTGCGGGAATGTGTTGGTGGAGTACCGCTGGTGGAAAATCGCCACCCGGCTCTCGAACCGCTCGTCCTGCAAGTCGGGATAGAAGATCGACAGTGATTCCGCTAGGAACAGCCCCTTGTAGATGATCGACCGCGCCGACAGGGAACAGATGTAGAAATCGTTGATCTGCGCCGCGATCACCTTCTTCTCGATCCGCCGCCGCACCAGATATAGCTCGCGCTCGAACGCCACCAGATCCTGCTCCTCCGGCAGGGGACCGGCGATCATGATCTGCTCGATTTCCGGCCGGGTCCGCTGCGCCTTGTCACCAATTACGGAGACATCGACGGGCACCTGCCGCCAGCCATAGATGGTGTAGCCCGCGTCGATGATCTCGCTCTCGACGATGGTGCGGCACGTCTCCTGCGCGCCCAGGTCGGTGCGCGGCAGGAAGATCATGCCCACTGCCAGCCGGTTCGGCTTGGCCTTGTGCCCGGACGTAACGATGGCGTCGTCAAAGAAGCGGACCGGCAGGTCGACATGGATGCCTGCGCCATCGCCCGTCTTGCCATCCGCATCCACCGCGCCGCGATGCCATACAGCCTTCAGCGCGTCGATCGCGCTCTCCACCACCCGGCGCGATGGCTTGCCGTCGGTTGCGGAGACGAGGCCCACGCCGCAGGCGTCGCTCTCCAGATCGGGGCGATACATGCCGTCGCGGGCGATGCGGATGCACTCGGAATCCATGCGCATCGGCCAGTTCGCCGAATCACAACCAGTCGTGGGGCTGTCAGTCATGGGCCTGTCCTTCGTTCCGCTTCGGCATCGCCCGGTCGGGCCGCTGGGTGGCCCGCTTCCGGCAATGCGCTATTTCCAAGACGCGGCGGCCGGTATGCCGGCCTGCCTGTTTCTCCTCTGTCCCCCTCCCGTCATGCACCGCTTACCAGCGGGTCATGATGCGCCGGCGTCCTGCTTGCGCTGCTGTTTTTCCAGCACATTGACCGCCTTCTCCGCCTCGGCCGGGGGCAGGGACAATAGCTTGCCCAACCGTTCCCGATCCGCCGGGGACAGCGTGCCATAGCTTTCGCGCGGGGGCAGGCCCTTGGTCTGCGCCATCGCGCTCTTCACGATCCGAGGCATGGCCTCCATGATGCGCGGCGTCAGCTTCATGATCTTGTCCGTGAACGCGGGGTCCATGGCCAAAGTCATCGCATTCTCCGCATAATATTTGCCCGTGGGCGTCGCGAAGAAGCGGTTCAGATCCTGCAACTGCGCCATCGTGAACCGGCCGGCATAGGCATCCGCCAGCGCGACCCGGATTTCCGGCTCCAGATCGTTCATGATGTCGGCCATCGCCATGATCATCGTGTCGAACATAGCCTTGTTGCGCTGTTCAAAGGCGGGGTCGAGTATCTCCATCACCTGCCGCATCGTCGCGTCGGACATGCGTGCCGTCTCCTCCGCGCTCATGCCGCCCATGGCGACAAGGTCGCGCACTGGCATGTCCAGCATGCGGGAGGACATGCCCTCCATCATCTTCGTGAAATTGCCACCCATCATCTTGCGATAGGTGCCGACCGGGAAAGTAGCGTCGACCGTGCGCCGTGCCTCCGCCAGATGCGCGGGGTCGGCGGCGAGCGCTGCCACCTTTGCCTCCTGCGCGGCCAGAGGCGGGGCTATGAATGGCATCGCTGCACACTGCGCCGCGAACAGGATGGCCAGAAGCCGCCGCCTCACTCCGCCGCCTCCCGCACCGCCGCCGCCTTGGCCTTCAAATAGCGTTGCATATGCTCCGTCACATCGCGCCCGTCGCGGATCGCCCACACCACCAGCGACGCCCCGCGCACGATGTCGCCCGCGCCGAACACGCCGTCCAGACTGGTCATCATCGTCTTATGGTCGATCCGCAACGTGCCCCAGCGGGTGACGGCCAGATCCTCCGCGCCGAACAGCACGGGCAGTTCCTCCGGGTCGAAACCCAGCGCCTGGATCACCAGATCGGCCTCCAGCGAGAATTCGCTGCTCGCATCGGGTTCGGGCGCGCGGCGACCGCTGGCGTCGGGCTGGCCCAGGCGCATCTTGGTCGCGCGGATGCCCGTCACCACCGGATCGGACCCGGTGCTTTCGAACGCGACCGGCGCGGCCAGCCAGACGAACTCCACACCTTCCTCTTCCGCATTGGCGACTTCGCGCTGCGACCCCGGCATATTTTCCCGGTCGCGGCGATACACGCATTTCACCGATTTCGCGCCCTGCCGCATGGCGGTACGGACGCAATCCATGGCGGTGTCGCCGCCGCCGATCACCACCACATTCTTGCCCGTGGCCAGCAGCGAACCATCCTCATGATCCGCCACCACGTCGCCAAAGCCCGCCTTGTTGGACGCGATCAGATAGTCCAGCGCCTTGACCACGCCCTTTGCGCCCACGCCCGGCATCTTGACGTCGCGCGCCCTGTACACGCCCGTCGCGATCAGCAGCGCGTCATGCTTGCCTCGCAATTCGTCCAGTGTCGCGTCGCGGCCGACATCGAACCCCTGATGAAAATGAATATCCGCCGCCTTGAGCCGGTCGACCCGGCGCATGATGACATCCTTCTCCAGCTTGAAGTTGGGGATGCCATAGGTCAGCAGGCCGCCCGCCCGGTCGTGCCTGTCGTACACATGCACCTCATGCCCCGCCACGCGCAGATATTCGGCGACCGTCAGGCCCGCCGGACCTGCACCGATGATGCCCACGCTCTGACCGGTGGGGGTGCCCGGACGCACCGGTTCGACCCAGCCTTCTTCCCACGCGGTATCGGTGATGAATTTTTCCACGCTGCCGATGGTGACGGCGCCATGGCCGGAAAATTCGATGACGCAATTGCCCTCGCACAGCCGGTCCTGCGGGCAGATGCGGCCACAGATCTCCGGCATGGTGGAGGTCAGGTTGCTCATCTCATAGGCTTCGCGCAGCCGCCCCTCGGCGGTCAGGCGCAACCAGTCCGGGATGTGGTTTTGCAGCGGACAATGGACCGAGCAGTAAGGCACGCCGCATTGCGAGCAGCGCGCGGCCTGATTCTCCGCCTTTGGCACGGCATAGCGGCCGTAGATTTCTCCGAAATCATGAGCGCGTTCCGCCGCGGACCGTTTGTCCGGGTAGGATTGCTCGCGCACGACAAACTTCAGCATCGGGTTGTCACCCATGAACTGCTGCTCCCGAAGTTCTGGAATGCACGGAATATCAGGCCGGAAACGCGATTCGTCACGCGCTTTCCGACAATATGGTAAGTTTTGATGACCTAAAAACTTTGCCGATATCGGTAAATTGCGGTCGGTGCGACCGATGTTGCCATCAATAGTTCCGTTTCGTCCCTATTTCATCGACAGCCAGATCAGGGCACTTGCGCCTGCGACGATGCGATACCAGGCAAAGGGCGCAAAGCCATGCTTGGTGACGATCTTCAGAAACGCTTTGATGACGGCTAGTGCGACCACGAAACTGACGACAAAGCCGATGCCGATCAGCCCATAATCATTGGGGGATATATCGGCACGATGCTTGAACAGTTGCAGCACGGTTGCGCCGACCAGTGTCGGAATGGCGAGGAAGAAGCTGAATTCCGCCGCCGTTTTGCGATCCACGCCGAAACTCATCGCGCCCAGGATGGTCGCGCCGGACCGGCTGACGCCGGGGATCATCGCCAGGCACTGGACCAGGCCGACAAGGCCGGATGTGCGTGCGCTGACGCCTGCAACGCCGTCCGTGGGCTGTGTGACGGCGAACCGCTCGACCAGCAGAATGGCGACGCCGCCGATGATCAGGGACCAGGCGACCACCACCGCATTTTCCAGCAGCGCGTCGATCTGATCGGCAAAGGCTAGGCCAAGCACGACCGCCGGGATGAAGGCGAGCAGCAGGTTGCGGACAAAACGCAGCGCGGTGGGGTCGAGCCGGACCAGTCCGGTCAGCACCGCCAGGAACAGCCTCCAATAGAGAACGACGATGGCCAGGATCGCGCCTGGCTGAATCGCGATGTTGAACACTGCCCATCGCGCAGGATCAAAGCCGAGTAGTTCCGTAGCGAGGATGAGGTGACCGGTCGAGGAGACGGGCAAGAACTCGGTCAATCCCTCGACGATACCCAGAATGACAGCAGTAAGTGACTGATCCATAGTGATGATTCATCCTTGCGCGACAAGCGTAGGCTGGAAAGGGACCTGAAGATGGTTACAATATCAGGAGGGCTGAACCATGGAGCAGGACAGGGCCATGGGGCAATAGATGCAATTGTCGGGCGCGCATTTTTAGGTGGTATGGCGGCTCCAAGCCCATGACATTGAGAGGCAAAAGTAAGGTGGCTTTCTCGATCACTGGATTGATGCTCACCGCTATCTGCTTTTGGGTTTCATCTTTTCCGGCACGCGCATTCGAGGCTGCTCGGCGATTGTAGCAGCTACGCTGACGGAAAAATAATCGGGATGGGGTCGGACGAAAGGATCGTCCGTCCTTCTCCTTTGTGTCCCGATAGGGGCAGTTACCTGATTCCGGGCTGATGGAGGCGGAGCAGGAGTGGTGACATGCGCGAGCGGCCGTTGCTTGTTGGCTGTGCCTGAAAGGCAGGCTGGTGTGGATGGCACCCCTCATAGTGTGGATTTGCCGTGCGGGGTCCGTGTTATAACTGCGGAAAGGTGTGAGTTCTGCAATCAAATATCTTCAATCGATAAAGCAAAATGAAAATAAAGACATGAAAATAACAAAATAGACACAATCTGGTATAATAATAGAAAAATTCAGACATAATTTCGTTATAAATTATGTCTGAATCGCTCGATTGAACGCCAAGCATTGACCATTTTGACGACGCATACCTAAAGCGCCCTCGATTTTGAGAATCGATAGCATTATCAATCGAGGGCTTTATCAATGATGATTTCTGGCCATGGCGTGCGCCGTGCTTTCCTGTGTGCAGGCGTTGCTGTCGTGGCGATGACCGCCGGTTCGCTTGCCATGGCGGCGGAAGATCGGAACAGCATCACCGGCAGCGATATCGTCGTCACCGCAGCAGGCTATGAACAGAAGATCACCGACGCACCGGCCAGCATCAGTGTCATCACCGCCGAAGTCCTCAAGCAGCGCCCCTACACGACCCTGATCGACGCGGTGCGCGATCTGGAAGGCGTAGATGTCGGCGAGACGTCGGACAAGACGGGCCAGCGGACGATCAGTCTGCGCGGTATGGGTTCAGACTATACGTTGATCTTGATCGACGGAAAGCGCCAGAACAACCATGGCGATATCTATCCCAACAGCTTTGGCGGCAACCAGTTCAATCATATCCCGCCGCTCGACACGATCGACCGCATGGAGGTCATCCGCGGCCCGGCATCGACCCTCTATGGCGCGGATGCGCTGGGCGGCGTCATCAACATCATCACCAAGAAAGTGTCCCAACGCTGGTCCGGTTCGGCCACGATCGGGCAGACCATTCAGGACGATAGCCAGTTTGGCACCGACACCACGCTGGATGTGGCGCTGCGCGGGCCGATCATCCCCGGCGTGGTCGGCGTCGCCCTGCGCGGCTCTCTCTATAAGCGCCGTGCCTCCAACCCTGAATTCGCGCCCGCTACCGATCCTGACGGCGGCATCCACCTCCGCGAGCTGGGCTTTGGCGGCGGCGGCAAGACGGTGGACAACACCAACAAGAGCATCGGCGGCACGCTGACCTGGACGCCGACCCCCAACCAGAGCCTGATGCTGGACTTCGACTACTCGCGGCAGGTGTATGATAATCGCTCCACCACGGACGCGAACGGCGCGATCAGCTATCCGCTCGGCACGCTCGACGGGATAGACAGCATCTGGCGCGCGACCGGCGGCGTCGTCCAGCCGCGCGTTGGATACACCGAGGAGCAGGTGTTCGACCGCCTCAACTGGGCGGTGACGCATCAGGGCGACTGGGGTTTCGGCACCAGCTTCGTCTCGCTCGCCTATGTCGATACGAAGAACAAGGGGCGGACCATGCCCTTCTCCGTAGCGGAACGGCTGCTGCTCCAGCAGATGTGGAACGGCACCGGCGCCTATGCCGGGCTGACCGCGGCGCAGCGGCGCGCGATCGCGGCGGAGACATTCCTGCCGCGTCCGGCCCGCGCGCTCGATAGCAAGCAATATACGCTGGACGCCCGCTTCACCATTCCGGTCGAAGGCTTCGCGGGCGAGCATCGCTTCGTCCTCGGCGGCCAGTGGATTCGGGGCGAGCTGAACGACGGCGTCTTTGGCCTGGAAGCCAGCCAAGGCGGCGTGGACGCGGTGCAGGACCAGAAGCAATGGTCGCTCTTTGCGGAGGACAACTGGACGCCCTTTGGCCCGCTGACCATTACGGCGGGCATCCGCTACGACCGGCATGCGCTGTTCGGTGGCCGGTTCAGCCCGCGCCTCTATGCGGTTTTCACCGCCTCTCCGACGCTGACCATCAAGGGCGGCATCAGCACCGGGTTCAAGACGCCCAAGACCACCGACCTGTATGACGGCATCCGCGGTTTCGGCGGGCAGGGAACATCGCCGATGATCGGCAACCCGTTCCTGAAACCGGAGACCAGCGTCAACAGCGAACTGGCCGTTTACTGGAACCCAACGCCGCAGAGCGGCATCAACGTCACCGTCTTCCAGAATGATTTCCGCGACAAAGTCGCGTCGCAGACGGTCGCGCCCTGCGCTGTCACCGGCTTTGTGCGGCCCTGCGCCAATCTCGGCCCCTATTATGATGTGCTGGGCTTGGGTGGAACCATCTCGCAGCCGGTCAATATCGATAAGGCGCGTATTCGCGGACTGGAGGCGGCGGGCAGGCTTCAGATCATCGGCGGACTGGGCCTGCGCGCCAACTATACGCTGACCGACAGCAAGCAGTTGAGCGGTACGGAGCAGGGGCGTCCGCTGACGCAGACCGCCAAGCATATGGCGAACGCGACTATCGACTGGAAGGTGACGGAACGGTTGAGCGCGCAGTTGATGGGGGAGACACGCTCCCGCCGGTATCGCGGCGTCGACACGCTGACCCGTGAGTTCCTGTATTTCCGCGGCTATTCCATCTTGAACCTGGGCGCGCAATATCGGGTGACGGACTTCCTCACTATCGGGGGCCGGGTCAACAACCTGCTGAACAGGGACTTCACCTCCTACGACACCAGCTTCGCGCGGGTGAACGGAGCATGGGTGGCGAGTTTTCAGGACCATTATAACAACAAGGACAGGGCGCGAAATTACTGGATCAACGTCAACGCCCGTTTTTGATCGAGGGAGATGGCTCCAGCCTGACCGACAGGGTGGTCGTCAGATCGGAGGGGTGCAGGATCGGCGCAACCGTTCGATCATGGTGGACAAGGGACCAGCCCTGATCCGGTTCCTGCGTCCCGGCAGGCGGACCGGCAATCAGGAATAGCGTTGCCCGAAAGCGGTCGTCTTCCAAATTGGGGATGACCCCGTGCGGATGGATGGGTATCCCGGTCAGCGCGAGTTCTCACGGGCGCTGCGTCCCCTCTCCCCCACTTCCACGGAGCGCCTGCTTGGAAACGGTCTCGATCATCCTGATATTGCTGGTGGCGGTTGTCGTCAGCGGCGCTATTTCGCGCATGTTGCCTATCGGCCTGCCAACGCCGCTGGTCCAGATTGCGCTGGGTTTCCTGATCGGGCTCGTCTCCAATCTGCGTGTGGCGCTCGACCCGGAACTCTTTCTGCTGCTCTTCCTTCCGCCCCTTCTGTTTCTGGACGGCTGGCGTATTCCCAAGGATGAACTGCTGAAGGATGTCGCCACCGTCTTCGAACTGGCACTGGGTCTGGTCCTCCTGACGGTCGTGGGCGTCGGCTTCTTCATCGACTGGCTCATTCCCGCCATGCCGCTGGCAGTCTGCTTCGCACTGGCGGCGGTGATCTCGCCCACCGACCCCATCGCGGTGTCCGCCATCGCAGCGCGCGTGCCCATCCCCAAGCGGATGATGCATATCTTGGAAGGCGAATCTCTCCTCAACGACGCATCCGGTCTGGTGTGCCTGCGCTTCGCCATTGCGGCGGCGCTGACGGGAAGCTTCTCCGTCGGTGAGGCGAGCCTAACCTTTCTATGGCTGGCCATCGGAGGGCTGGCTATCGGCGTCGCCGTGACACTAGCGGTCACGCGGGCAAAGGCATGGATATCCGAGAGGTTTGGCGAGGATATAGGGTCGCAGATCCTCATCAGCGTCCTCATCCCGTTCGCCGCCTATATATTGGCGGAGCATCTCCATTGCTCCGGCATCCTCGCCGCCGTCGCCGCAGGCGTGACGATGACATTTGCCGAGATAACACGGCAAGCATTGCCCGCTACACGCATGCGTCGCAATTCGGTGTGGGATACCCTCCAGTTCGCGCTCAACGGCATCATCTTCGTGCTGCTGGGCGAACAATTGCCGGGAATCCTCGCCGCCGCCAGGCAGACGGTGCGCCTGACCAATCACACCAACCCGTGGTGGCTTGGCCTCTATGTCGTGGCGATCATGCTGGCGCTGGCCGCGCTGCGCTTTGCATGGGTGTGGGTCTCCTTCCGGCTGACCCTGTTCCGGGCGCGCGACGACGTGCCCTATCGTCGGCCCGACTGGCGGCTGGTGGCCGCAATGTCCTTTGCCGGTGTGCGCGGGGCGATCACGCTGGCGGGCGTGCTCACCATCCCGTTGACGATGACGGATGGGACTGCCTTTCCCGCGCGCGACCTGGCGATCTTTCTGGCGGCGGGCGTCATCATCGTCTCGCTGGTCCTGGCGAGCATTGGCCTGCCCCTGCTACTGCGCGGGCTGACCATGCCGGCAGAGCCATCCAGACAGGCGGAAGAGGATGAAGCGCGTGTCGCAGCGGCGCAGGCCGCAATCAGCGCGATCGAGAATGTGCAGCATCAACTGGCGGAGGGACGCAAGGATGTCGACGTCTATGCCGCCGCTGGCGCCCGCATCATGGACCTGTATCGGGAGAAGATCGACAGCCGTATTCAGCAGAGCGGCGACACGCATGAGACGCGCAAATATGCGCTGGTGGAGCGCGACCTGCGGCTGGCGGGGCTGAAGGCCGAACGGGATGCGATATTCCTGATGGCTCGCAATCGTTCGATAGGAAGCGAAGTCGCGCAGAAGCTCATACGCGAACTGGATTTTCTGGAGGTACGCTTTCGGACCTAGTTTGGTCGGTTGCCTTCCAAGCCTTGTTTCCGCGGCATCTGATGCCCATATCATAGCTATTGGCGCTCTGTCCGTGGACTGCCAGCTCACAAATCGGCAGCGCTGGCTCCCCGCTTGTGAAAGCGACGATTTCGTCGCGGCCCAGCGGCAGGACAGCGCCTCCATGATATCTCGCCCCCTCCACGACCGCTTTATCGTACGTCGTATCGAAGCCGCTGTCCCCGATTGGGGCGATGATGGCTCGGAAACATTATCTCGGCTGCGCGGCACGGGTTGCTGAAAAAAGGGGGTGGACCAAATAGTTCGTCCCTCCGCCTATCGCGCTACGCCAAGACCATGCGTCAAAAAACCATAGAGTCGTCATGGCGCGACATCCCGTCGCTATCCCGGAGAACTAGTATGAGCCGCGCAATGAACCTGTCGATTTCCGAAGACGATGCTGTCGCCAAATGTGCCGAACTGGGCGTGGAGATCAGCGTGGTGGAGCCATTGCCGGAAGGCGGCGTCCATATCGTCTGCCGGACGCAGGAGGGTTCTGACATCCTCCGCCTCAAGGCCAAGGCGCATTTGATCGCCGGACCCGTCAAGCGGTCTGCTTTCTATCAGGCGCGCCAGTGGTAGGTGGGGCCTGACTGGCGGACGAACCCCGGAGCAGGATAGTTCCGGGGTGAAGGCCGTGCCGGTATGTCATCCTGATGGCGTAGGTGCGTGACGCCAGCGGAGCCGTTCACGTCGTCAGGTCTGACGACGCCCTGCTGATGCGCTGTCGACGGGCTTCGGCATGGGCAACGATGAGGGGGGCTGGGCTATCCGATTTCCTTAGCCATCGATCGGTTCGGTGACGTTTGCACAGTCAGACGGGTTTCGACGCGAGCCAGATGAAATGCAGGCCATCCCCATCCCTGTTGGCGGGCATGCTGATTTCCTCGACGCTGAACCCGGCGTTCTCCAGGCGCGTCACAAAGGCCGCATCCGCATAGGCCGACCAGATGGCAAGAACGCCTCTGGGCCGCAGGGCGCGATAGGCGGCCTGTAGTCCCCAATTGCAGTAGAGGCGATCGTTGAGGGGTTGGAGGAAACCGTCAGGGCCGTTGTCAACATCGAGCATGATGACGTCGAAATGATCGACCGTCCCGCTGATGACGTCATGAACATCGCTGACCTTGATCGAGACACGCCTGTCGGCAAGATGGTCCCCGAATATATGCGCCAGCGGTCCCCGCGCCCATGTGATGACCGTCGGCACAAGCTCTGCAACCACCACTGTCGAGTCGGGCGACAGCACTTCAAGCGCCGCGCCGAGCGTGAAGCCCATGCCCAGCCCGCCAATGAGCACCGTGCCATCCCGGCCATCCAGTCGCCAGCATGCCAGTTCGGCGAGCGCCTGCTCGGAGTGCCGAACCTCGCTACCCATCAGTTCGTCGTCGCCGAACTGGATCGAAAAGGCGTCGCCGCACTGGAGAAGGTGCAAATGGCCGCCGCCCGGCAGATCCGCAACATCGACGATGGTGACGGGATGAGCGGGGGTGGCCCTAGGCACCGAAGGCGCTGGCTGATTATATGCGTTCAGCGGCTCGCATCCACCGGCTCGATAGGGGTGACGGCAGCTGCGGTGGCGCGACGGCGTTCCTGCACGGCAAAGGCGAGCGCGCGCAAATGACGCTTGTTGGCAGTACGAAGCTTGCCCATAAATTTCCTGTCAGGTTGAAATCAGTCGCGGTGTTGGCCAGGTCGGCGTCCGTCACGCGCTGATCTGTACGGTCATGGTCATGTTTCGACCGTGCTGGCAAGCGTTTGGATGGAGCCGGACCCGTGGAGGGGGTTGGTCCCATGCCTTTCGGTCAACGCGTTTCTGCATCCCGCACACACGCAGAGCGGTCAAGGCTGTTGGCGCATATTATGTGTGGGATTGCCAGCATCGTCGATATAGGCGGGCCGTGCAATCCGGCAGTTCAGGTAGAGACATGGCTCGCAAACATTCCAGACATGGTTCCTATGAAAGCCTGTACCCGCAGGATGAGCCGCCCGCAGCGGTCGTGCCCTGCTGGCTGTGTGGCCGACCCACCGGCAAGAGCATCGTCTGGCACCATCCGGTTCCCAAAAGCCGGGGCGGGCGGGATGTCGTGCCCATGCACCCCATATGCCAGCAGACGCTGGTCGCCAATTTCACCAATTCCGAACTTCAGCGCCACGGCATGGATGTGGAGGGTCTGCTGGCCCATCCCGGTGTGCGGAAATTTGTCGACTGGGTCGCGAACAAAGACCCGGATTTCACCGCGACCACGGCCAAGAAGCAACGCTGACCGGCTGGCTATTGCCCTCTATCCGGGCTGCCACGCGACCCTGTTGCGGCGTGCGCCGAAAGGCGTAGGCAAGGATGTGGAGGGTGCAGAGGCGGCGGCCCAAGGATAGCTAACGATGGCCTGCACCCGTTCAGCGGCCTGACATGTTGCGCTTGCCAGAGGCATCGTCACGGATCAAAGCGCGGCCTGAAGCGTCTCCTGCCGTGACGACCGGGTCGATCATAGCCGAGTATTCATTGCCCCATGCCATCCGTTATTTCCCAGTTCAGCCCCGGACTGCGCCGGAACTTCCTCCTCTGCGCCGCCATCATCGGCCTAACCGCTGCCAACGCCGCGTCGGCGGCGAGCTATTATGTCAATGCGACCACAGGCGACGACCGCAACACGGGCCTGTCCGATACGCAGGCATGGCGAACGCTGGCCCGCGCCCGTGACTTTCCGTTCCAGCCGGGGGATCAATTGCTGTTGGCGTCCGGCTCCGTCTGGCGTGAGCCGCTGGTCCTGTCACGTTCGGGACGGCGCGACGCCCCGATCAGCGTCGGCCGCACCGGCGTCGGGGCCAAGCCACGCATCGATGCGGGCGGCGTCTCCCCCCACGCTGTTTTGATCCGCAACGCCGAATTCGTCTCCGTCAGCGGTCTGGAAGTCACCAATGACGGCCCCCCGACGGGTCCGCGATATGGCGTGTTCGTCTCGGCGGAGAATGTCGGCGTGACGCGCGGCATCCGCATCAGCGACATGTATATCCATGACGTGCGCGGCACCAATGATCGCAAGGACAATGGCGGCATCGTTTTCCAGGCCCTCGGCCTCCGCCTGCGCACCCGTTTCGAGGGGCTGACGGTCGAGCGTAACATCATCTGGCGCGTGGATCGGTCGGGCATTGCGGGGATCAGCGATCAGGTCACGACCGCCCGATGGTTTCCCAGCCGCCAGATCATCATCCGCGACAATTATCTGGAGGATATCGGCGGCGACGGCATCGTGCCGCGTGGCACCGACGGCGCGCTGATCGAGCATAATATCGTGCGCTACGCGGCCAGCCGCGCGCCCGGCTATAATGTCGCCATATGGCAGTGGAGCACGGACAACAGCCTGATGCAGCTCAACGAGGCGGCCTTTACGCGGGGGCGCTACGACGGGCAGGGTTTCGATTCCGACTTCAACAGCCGCCGCACCCGGATCATCTACAATTACAGCCATGACAATGCGGGCGGATTCCTGCTGATCTGTTCGCCGCGCAGCAACGACACCGATAATCTGGGCAATCGCGGCACGGTCGCGCGCTTCAATGTCAGCCGCAACGACGGGACGCGGATCATCCAGCTGTCAGGGGCGGTGACGGACGCCTTGGTCGAGCGTAACGTCATCCATGTCGGCAAAGGCATGGACGTGCAGATGGTGGTCGCCACCGAATGGCAGGGATGGGCGAGCGACGTGCGTCTGCGCCACAATCTCTTTGCGGTCGCGGGCACCGCTCGTTATGGCCGTGAAGTGGGGCGCAGCGGCCCCGATTATCTGATCGCGCCGGGATTCCTGCCCGCCGAACAGATCAAGTTTAGCGACAACCAGTATCTGGGCCTCCATATCGACAGGCCGCAGGATGATGACGCGGTGGTGAAGCCGGATTACAAGCCGCCGGTGGTGGACTGGGCGGTGCCGACTTTCGATCCCGCCAAACCCGACAATTTCGCCGATTTTCTGGCAAGGCACCGCAGCTGGATGCTGGCCATGCTGGCGCGCGAACTGGGGCGGCCGGTCGAGCTGGAGCGCGCGCGCGGATCATCCCCCTTCGAACTGCGGCGATAGGAGCACTAAGCCCATCGTCGCAGTCGGCGAGAGGGGATGCGAGATGGATATGTTGCTTGCCGCTGCCTCTCGCACCCCGGCCCGCTTCAAAAGCGGGTGGACAGCGATATCCGCCAGGTAAGCGGCGCGCCCGGCCAGACCTCGAACGGGCTGAAGGCGTGGCTGTAATAGCGTTCGTCTGTCAGATTCTCGATGCTGGCGGTCACGCGCACAGTCTTTGTGATCGCATAGCTGGCCTGCCCATCGACCCGCCAATAACCGGGCAGTGCAAAACTGTCGTCGATGTCGCCCGCCCGCGCGCCGGTGCGCGTCGCCGATCCGCCGAAGCCCAGACCCGCCAGTGGGCCATGCTCGATGGCATAATCGCCGCGCAGGATTAGGCTGTGCGCCGGGATGTTGCGGATGCGTTTGCCGACCAGCGTCGCGTTGGTGTCCTCCGTCGTAGAGGCATCGGTATAGGCGTAACCGGCGTAGAGAGAGAGGCCGTCGAGGGGCCGGGCCTCCACCTACAGTTCGAACCCCTTGGCGACCTGCGCGCCGATGGGGATCAGGGCGGAGGGGGAGTCGCGATCCGAAACGGCGACATTGCCGCGCTTGAGATGGAACAGCGCGCCGTTCAGCGACAGGCGGCCACCGAGCAACTGCGCCTTTGCGCCCACCTCATATTGGGTGCCCGTCTCCGGCTTCAGCGGCGATCCGGCCGCCGTGGTGCCCTGTACCGGCAGGAAGGCGGATGTGCGGTTGGCGAACAGGGCGACGGCCTCCACAGGGGAGTAGAGCAGTCCGAACTGGCTGGTCCATGCCGTTTGTGTCTGGCTGTTGATGTCGGCGCTGCCCCCGCAGCGCGCGCTGACCGTCGTCTGGCGATAATGGGACCAGCGGACGCCTGCGACCAGCCTGACCTGATCGGTGAGCGTCATGCGGTCCCGCGCGAAGAGGCCGCCGGTGCGCGACTTTTCCGAGGTGGTGCTGCCCAGGCTGGGCACGGCGAAGGTGGCGGGCCGCTGGCTGAGGTCATAGACCGGGGCATAGACGTCGATGCCCGCCGCCAGCCCGACCGTGCCGCTGTTATGGCGGTCGAACCATGTATAGTCACCACCCACGACCAGTTCATGCCCGATCGGCCCGGTGTCGAACGACAGGCCGAGGTCGGTGTGCGCGGTCCAGTTGTCGCCGGTGGTCTGCGAAGACAGCGCTGCGCGGGAAAGGGTGCGTTTCGCACCGTCTTCCCAACCCAGCAGGCCGAACACGCCTTCCTCGTCGATGCGTTCATGCGTCCAGGAGAGGGCGGTGCGCCATGTCACCCGGTCGCTGAAGCGATGATCGACGCGCGCCGAAATATCCTCATTCTCGCGGATGGAGGGTGCGAAGGTCGGGTCGTGAGGCCCAGCGAACGGGGCAGCGGGCCGTTGGGATTGGGCAGCACAGTCCCCTCCGCAGGCAGGCCGTTGAAGAAGCCCCTGAGCTTGTTGCGGGTATAGAGGCTCTCGACGGTGACGGTCGTCGCATCGCCCACGTCGAAGGCGATGACCGGCGCGATGAAAAGATGCTGCCGACGCCAATAGTCCAGGAAGCTGTCGGCATCGTCATAGGCGGCGGTCAGGCGGAAGCGTATGTCGCCGCCCGCCGTCACCGGCCCGGTCAGGTCCACCGTGCCGCGCCAGTCCTGATAGCGGCCATAGCTGAGGCTGGCGTTGCCCGCCCATTCCCGTTTGGGTTGCTTGGTGACGATATTGACCACCGCGCTGGCTGTAGCTGGCCATAGAGGACGGAGGCGGGGCCTCTCAGCACCTCCACCCCGTCGATGGAGATCGTGTCGCGCGGCTGGTTCAGCTTGCTGGGGGCGATGCCGTTGACGGTCTGGTTCGCCTGAAAACCACGGATCAGGAAGGTGTCGCCAAAAGCGTCGAGCGGCGAGCCATCCCGTGACGCGCCGGGCACGAAGCGCAGCAGGTCGCCCACCGAGTCGCTGCCAGTCGACTGGATCGCCGCTGCGTCCAGCACTTCCACGGACTGGGGAATGGTCATTCTGGTGTCGCGCGTCAGGCGACCGAAAACGAGGATGTCGGGCGAGTCCGTGGCAATTGGAGCAGCAGGCTGCGTCTGCGCGCGCGGCGTGTCGCGCACGATGACGAGGCCGGAGCGACCGTCCGGCTGTGCGCGCAGGCCGGTGCCGAGCAGCAGCCGGGCGAAGGCCTCCGCCGTGGTGAAGCTGCCGCGCGTGGCGGTGCTGGTCTGTCCGCGCGTCAGGGTCGCATCCGCCACGACCAATATGCCGGTTTCGCGTGTGTAGCGGGCCAGAGCGCGGGCCAGCGGCTCCGCAGGCAGGTCAAAGACGCGCGTGAGCGTGGCCTGCGCCATGGCAGGGCCAGCGGAACGGCGGTGCAGCACAGCATCGCGCTGGCGAAGCGCATCCGAAAAATGGTCATCATAGTCCCCAATTGTTCCCTGATTATCCTACGGACGGATCAGGCGGCACGAGGGACAGCGGGTCACGAAAAAAATTCAGCGGCGACGGCGCAGGGCGATCCCGTCCGCCCGTTCCTCGACGGTGACGGGCAGGGCGGAGGCGATGCTGTCCAGCGCGCGATCCGTGTCGTTCAGGGGAAAGGTGCCGGAGAGGTGCAGGCCCGCAATATCCGCCGCCGCATAATGGATGGGGGTGGTGCGATAATGCGGTTCAGTTCGTCGATGATGCCGGATAGCGGGCGGTCGTCGGCAACCAGCAGCCCCTCACTCCACGCCCCCGCCGTGAAAGGGTCGACGTCCGGCAGCCTGTGCGCGCCTCTGGCATCGAGGCAGGCCGACTGGCCGGGGGCGAGGGTGAGGCAGGCGGCATGGCTTTGCGTGGTGCATGCCTCGACATGGGATTCGATCACCTCCACTATCGTGGTGTCGCCGCTGATGCGGACGCTAAACCGCGTGCCCAGCGCACGGGCGCTCCCCTGTGCGGTACGAATGATGAAGGCGTGGGGCTGCCCCGGCCGTACCGTCGCCATCACGCCGCCGCGCCATAGCCGGACGGTGCGACCCGACCCGTCCACATCCGCCGCGCTGTCGCTGTCCAGCAGGATGTGGTCGCCCGTCGCCAGTGTTGCGGGCCGGATCTGACCGATACCGCTGCGCTCGTCCGCCAGTCGCGAGCGGACATAGGGATTGTGGGTGGCCAGCCGGCTCAGCAGGACCGTGCCGCCGACGATCAGCGCCAGCGGCAGGGTTCGCGAGCGCCGCGACAGCATGGCGGTCAGCGCGGTTCGTCCGATCCGGTCCTGCCGCATTGCCTGCCCCTCGATCCTGCCCATGCGATCGAATGCGATGCGATGGGCCGGATCAAGGCACATCCAGCTTTCGAAACCGGCGCGATCGGTGTCCGTGCAGTCCGCGTCCGCCAGTTGCACCCGCCATGCCGCCGCCTGTTCGATCATCGCACGGGTCGGCGCGGCCTGATCATTCGGGGTCGGATCGTTCAGGCTCGGATCAGTCAGGGCAACCATGGGCGACGATGTAGCAATGGGTGAGCGCGCGGGCGACATATTGCTTCACCATGCTGGTCGATACGCCGAGGTCGGCCGCGATCTCCGCATAGGCGACGCCATCCACGCGGCTCATCAGGAAGGCGCGGCGGACGCGGGGCGGCAGTTCATCGAGCAGTTCGGCCAGCGCGGCCAGTTCCTGCACTGCCTCTGCGATACGGTCCGGCGCGGGCGGCGTGGCAGTGCCCATGTGCAGCGCGAAGGCTTCGAGGAAACAGCGTTCCGAGCTGCGCCGCCGCACATCGTCGATCAGCAGACGCCGCGCGACCGTGGCGAGGTAGCGACGGGGGTGCGCCTCCAGTTGCAGGGCGGGCTGTTCCGCAAGGCGGCAGAATGTCTCTTGTGCAAGGTCGCTCGCACGGGTTCGGCAACGGGCATGGCCAGTCAGCCATGCCAGCAACCACCCGCCATGCGCGCGGTAGATCGAATCCAGGTCGAGAGAGGCCGTGCCGGTCATGCGATTCGGCTAAATCTTTATGAGAGTGAATCGCAATAGCGCTTTACGGACGGCAGGGGTGCGCCGACGGAGGCGGCCTGTCCGCCACACGCAATGGTGATGGGCGTTGTGTGGCAGGAAGAGCGCCGAGACGGAATCCGGCCTGGCACTGTCGACAAGGGATCGACATCGGTCAGGATGGGCAGTGGGCTGGTCGATCCCGACCCGTTGCCCGGAGGGTGCCGGTGATGACGATGAGAAGTCCGACGGCCGATGTGGCGGCTCCGGCCAGAGACACCATCGGATAACCAAGACCCTTGGCGATGACGAAGCCGCCCAGCGCGGCTCCCAGCGCATTGCCTAGGTTGAACGCCCCGATGTTCATCGCGGATGCCAGATTGGGTGCATCTGCGGCGGCCGTCATCACTCGGACCTGAAGAGGCGGGACGAGGGCGAAGCTGGCCACGCCCCACAGGAAGATCAGCACGGCGCTGATTCCGGCATGGGGCATCAGGGCGGCAAAGGCGACCAGGACGGCAGACAGGGACGCCAGCGTGACGATCAGCGTGCGGTCTACCGAATGATCGGCGAACTTGCCGCCCAGCCAGTTACCGATCGTCAGACCGACGCCATAGGTGACGAGCATGGCCGTCACAAACGCGAACGAAGCATGGGTCGCATCGCGCAGGATGGGTACGATATAGGTAAAGACGGTGAACATGGCGCTGGACCCCACGACCGTTAGGGCCAGCGCACCGAGAACCGGCCCGCGCCGCAGCACGCGAAGCTCCGCCATGGCATTGCCTCGGCTGGAGCGGGGAGGGCAGGCAAGGTCAGGCGGAGCGCCGCCATGGTCATGACGCCCAACGCGGCTATGCCCCAGAAGGATGCGCGCCAGCCCAGATGCTCCCCTGCCCATGTCGCCAGAGGTACGCCGACCACATTGGCGATGGTCAGCCCCATGAACATCGCCGCGACCGCGCTGGCCGCACGCTGCGGCGGCACGAGGCTGGCCGCCACGATGGAGCCAACGCCGAAGAAGGCGCCATGGTTGAAAGAGGTCAGCACCCGCGCGGCGAGCAGCATGGCATAGCCGTCCGACACCGCGGCCAGCAGATTGCCCGCCGTGAAGATGCCCGCCAGTGCGATCAGCAGCGCACGCCGCGGCACGCGCCCCGTGGTCAGCGTCATCAGCGGCGCACCGACCATCACGCCCAGCGCATAGGCGCTGATGAGAAGGCCCGCCGTGGGAATGGAAACGCCCAGGTCGGTGGCGATCACCGGCAGCAGGCCCATGGGCGCAAATTCGGTGACGCCGATGCCAAAGGCGCCGACCGCGAGGGCGAGAAGACCGGGGTTGAGCTTCATGGAATTGTCCTCAGACCAGTGGCGGGTTCAGGCGGGCGAAACCCTCCTGCTGGCGATAGGGCGTGTAGGGATAGGGCGGCAGGACATCGCTGGCGGCATCCAGAACGGCGACCTGCGCGGGGGTGAGCGACCAGCCGACCGCGCCCAGATTCTGCCGTAGCTGCTCCTCGTTGCGCGCGCCGATGATGACGGAGGAAACCGTCGGACGCCGCAGCAGCCAGTTGAGCGCGACCTGGGGCACCGACTTGTCCGTCTCCGCCGCCACGGCCTCCAGCGCGTCGATGACGCGATAGAGATAATCCTTGTCCACGGGCGGCGCGAATTGTTCGGTGTCGTGAAGGCGGCTGCCGTCCGGTATCGGGCGATCGCGCCCGATCCTGCCGGTGAGCCGTCCCCAGCCCAGCGGACTCCACACCAGAGCACCGATACCCTGATCGACGCCCAGCGGCATGAGGTCGGCCTCATAGGCACGACCGATCAGCGAATAATAGACCTGATGCGCGACGAGGCGCTGCCAGCCGTGGCGATCGGCGACAGCTTGCGCCTTCATCAGTTGCCAGCCGGGATAGTTGGAGACGCCCGCGTAGCGGATCTTGCCCGCCGCGATCAGTTGATCCAGCGTTCCCATTAATTCCTCAACGGGCGTCGATGCATCGAAGGCATGAAGCTGAAGCAGGTCGATATGGTCGGTTCCAAGCCGCTGGAGCGACGCGTCCACCGCGCGGATCAGGCGCGCGCGTGATGTGCCCCAGTCCTGTGGCCCATTGCCACTGGGCAGGCCCGTCTTGGTGGAGATCAGCACGGCGTCCCGACGCCCCCTGATCGCTTCGCCCAATATCTGTTCGGCGTTCCCGTCCGAATAGACATCGGCGGTGTCGAGCAGGGTGACGCCCGCATCCAGGCAGATGTCGATCAGTCGCCGCGCTTCCACCGCGTCGCTTTGCCCCCATGCACCGAACAATGGCCCCGTGCCGCCGAACGTACCGGTGCCGAAGCTGAGAGCCGGTACGCGCAGGCCCGATGATCCGAGTTGCCGATATTCCATGGTTCGCCTTTCCCTTGCACTATGGACGCATAAATGGAGGGCAGGGCATCACGCGACTACCTGTCGATAACGCGAAGGATATTTGCAATGGACGCAAAGCTGGCAGGCGGAGCCGACCGGGCCAGATCGCTGGGCCTCTTCGCGACAATCGTGGAGCAGAGGAGTTTTTCGGCGGCGGGGCGTATGTTGGGCCTCAGTCCATCGGCTGCGTGCGGACCATCGCAGTGATGGGACGGTGAAGACCGTCGCCCTGCCGGACGGCAGCATGGCGATGCTCGACGCGCGGACGGCCATCGCCATTCATTATGACGGCGCAGAGCGATGCATCGCCCTGCTGCGCGGCGATCTGTGGGTACGGGTTGCGCATGGCGACCGGCGTCCTTTCCGGGTGTCCGCGCTGGGTGGTGTGACGCAGGACGTGGGCACGGCGTTCGGGGTCAGTCTGCGCAACGATCAGGCGACGGTGGGCGTGACGGAGGATGTGGTGGGCGTGCAGGCGGCGGCGGATAGCGGGCCGGTGACGCTCCATGCATCGCAGTGGTTGCGTTATGGACCGGGCGGATCGGTCATGCGGCTAGGCAATGCGCCTGCGGCGGACATCGCCCCGTGGCGCAGTGGTGAGTTGCTTCTGCAAAAGGCGAGCGTTCGCGACGCCATCCACGCCATCGGGTGGTATCGGTCGGGTCCGGTCCTGCCGGTCGGCGACAGCGCCGCCGACCGGCGGATCAGCGCAGGACCGGCCGGCTCGATGTCTATCGACTGGGCAGCGTCATCCTGTTGCGTCCGGCTTCATAAAAATTCGCGCGGGAGTGTTGGGAGGCGCGCTCCCGCCATCGTCAAACCCTATGGATGCACCACTAATGCGACGCATTCCCATTTGAGCGTTTGAGAAACGTCAGAGCATTGGGGAACAAGAAAATGTCGCATCATCTGCGCTGCCGTCCTTTCGGCGCCTGCCCATGCACAGGGTGCCAATGCCCGGCGGGCGCCGCGATCCTTCGACATTCCGGCCCGCTGGTCAAGGATGTTCCATCCAGGCGCGTGTGGTCGGCATGACGTAGCGCGACGACAGATTCATGGACTATTATAGCCACAAGCGCGCCATCGCCTATCGCATAGTCGAGGTCGACGTAACGCCCATGACGATGCTGCGCGGCGGCATAGACTATCAGAAATATCATGCGTAGGGTTCGCCGGGCGTACCCGTGCTCTACAGCGACGGTACACGCACCAATCTCCCCCGGTTCACCAGCAGCGGCGCCATTGGGTGTATGACCGGCTCGACACCTACACCTGATTCCTGGTGCTGGAGCAGAGGTTGCCGCACGACTGGACGTTGAAGGTCGGTGCGGAGCGCATTACGGTGGCGGGTGGGGCACACCGGAAGCTATCTCTTCATCTCTGGCCTCTCGCGTCTGAATCGGGATGGCAGCACGACCAGTGACCGCGGCTTTTACTTTCCGCGCTAGAAGTAGAATAACCTGACCGCCACGCTGGGCGGCCAATTCGAGCTGTTCGGCCACACGCATGATTTTATCACGGCTATAGCTACAACCACTATAAAACTATCACTCGACCTTCAGCGACGGCGATTCGAGCATCACCAACTATTTTACATGGCAGAATAATGCGCCGGAAGGCGCTCCGGGAAATCCGGGGATATATATGGACATCCGGTACAAGCAGCAGGCGGCGACCCGGCTGAACCCGGCCGAGGGGCTGAGCATCATCTTGGGTGGTCGTTTCACCGACTTCGACTATTATTATTTCGTTCAGGCGTTCAGCATCGGCGCGGTGACACGCACGACGAAACGGATACGGGGCGAGATCACGCCCTATGACGGCATCGTCTATGACCTCACACTCATACACAACGTCTATGCAAGCTATACCGACATATTCCAGCCGCAGAGCACGCAGGACCGGAACGGCGAACTGTTGCCGCCGGTCGTGGGCCGTAATTATGAAATGGGCTGGAAAGGCAATTTCGGTGACGGACGGCTGACCGCCAGCGCCTCCCTCTTCCGGGTGGAGCGGGATAATCTGGGCGTTGGTCGATACGGGCTATACCGTGCCCGGCACGACCAACACCGCCTATCGCGCCGCCAAGGGCGCGCGGACGGACGGCGTCGATGTTGAACTAGCCGGGGAAATCCTGCCGGGCTGGAACATGACGGCCAGCTATAGTCATGCCATCACCAAGGATGCGGCCAACACCCGGTTGAACAGCGAGATGCCGTCCGATACCGCCAAATTCTGGACGACCTATCGTTTTCCGGTCGGAGGTCGTGACCTGACGCTGGGAGGTGGCGTCAACTGGAACGGCGGCAGTTGGATAACCTTGAGCCGCTATAATGTGACGGTCGATCAGGGTGCCTATCTCGTCGCCAATCTCATGGCGCGCTATGACATCAGCGACAGTCTCTCCGCTACGGTCAACGTCAGCAACCTGTTCGACAAGACCTATTATGCAAGCCTACAGGCGGCGGCGCTTTACGACACGCCGCGCAGTGTGCTGGGGTCGGTCCGCTATCGGTTCTGATGGCGTTGCGGAGAGGATGCCGGTCATCCGTCCCGCGCGTCCTGCAGCGATGACAGAGAAACCCTCGCCCCCCATGGCCGCATTGCCTGCGCCGCTCTCGTTCCTTCAGTCCATGGCATGGCTGCACGGCTGGGTGGGGCTGTTGCCCGGCTGGCTGCTGCTCCTGATCTTCCTGTTCGGGACTACGGCTTTTTTACAGCAGGAGATTTCCGCCTGGATGCGGCCCTTTGTGGTCGTTCAGCGACTGATTTTTCTACCTCAACAGCCGATGGTCGGCTGATGCGCCACGGGCATTAAATTTGTCAGCGCTAAGGTTGTTCGGCTTTGGCGGCACTTATCCGATGGTCTCACGTCTCTGCTCTTCTGAAGCTTATTCCGGCCAGATCACCTTGCCGGCGCCAGTCCTCCACTATCTTCTCAAACGCATCCCATCCGGGGCCATAGGATTCTCCCAGATACCAGCGATTTTTGGAGGTATCGCCATCGTTGTTAAAATAACTCGGCGGACATTCGCGCTGCAGATAGGTAATGTCGATCGCGGTCGACCGGATTAATTGCACCCAATCTTCCTGCGCCTCGAGTTCGGGTTCGACGGCCGTTAATCCACGCTCCAGCGCTTCCTTGATGATATAGGCAATATGGTAACCTTGGCGACTGAACTGGTGGGTAGTCGTCGCGAAGAAGCCGCCCTGAATGTAGCCGGTGAAGAACTGGTTCGGGAACCCATGGGTCATCACCCCATGCAGCGTACGATATCCGTCAGCCCAGTGATCGTAGAGCGACACGCCACCCCGACCTTCGATTGTCTCGATGCCCCAACGACGGTCCAGGTCGCTTGTGACCTCAAAACCGCTGGCGCAGATCAGGCAATCAATTTCATACTCCGCGCTACCGTGTACAAAGCCACGGTCGGTAAGCCGCTCCACGCCGCGTGTGTCCGATACGTCGATCAATGTCACATTGGACTGATTGAAGGCAGGATAATAATAGTCGCTGGAAAGCGGGCGTTTGCAGTTGAAGTTGAACCACGGCTTGAGAGCTTCCGCTGTTCTTTGATCCTGTACGATGCTTTCGACCCGTCCGCGCATACGTTCCATCACGCGGAAGTCCATCATCTCACGCTTCACCATATAGTCCGCCGGGGAGGCAGGCCAGCCATCACGGTCAAACTCTGCGGCGAGATTACGGTTGATCTCGGTCCATATGTCGCAAATCTGGTCTGGCTCGCCGGGCTGGAGGCCCTGAACGGCGGCATTATGGAAATTCTTCTGGCGGGCATATTGCCAGCCCGGTTCGAGTGACTTGACCCATTCGGTGTCGGTTGGCGGGTTGGGCCGCTCGTCAACGCTCGATGGCGTGCGCTGGATGACATAAAGTTGTTTGGCATAGCGCGCGAGGTAAGGGATCGCCTGGATCGCCGTGGCACCGGTACCGACAATCGCAACGCGCTTGTCGAGCAACTTGTCGAGCACGGGATTGCGCCACTCGCCCCCGGTATACTCATAGTCCCAACGTGCAGTGTGGAACAGTTTGCCTTTGAATTCCCGAATTCCAGGGATGCCGGGAAGTTTTGGCTTATTGAGCGGACCGCCGCACATGATGACGAAACGCGCACGGATCTCGTCGCCACGGTTCGTCTCGATCCGCCAGCGCTGCAGTGTGTCGTCCCATTTCAGGGACCGGATCAGCGTGTGAAATAGCGCTCTGTCGTAGAGGCCAAATTGCCGCGCGACCCTCTGGCAATGTTCCTGGATCTCATGGCCGTCGGAAAACTTCTTCGTGGGGACGAAGCCAGTCTCCTCGAGCATAGGCAGATAGCAATAGGCGTCATTATCGCACTGAATGCCGGGATACCGGTTCCAATACCATACGCCGCCAAAGTCTCCGGCATGTTCGATGTGGCGAAAATTGCTGATGCCCGCGTCGCGCAAATGCACGCCCGCCATGATCCCGGACCAGCCAGCGCCGAGAACCGCGACGTCGATATCCTCCGATATCGGCGCGCGCTGCTCCACCACCATATGAGGATCGGCTTCATAGGTTTCCGCAAAGTCCGCCTCGGCTTTCACATATTGCGTCTGGCCATCCGGCCGCAGCCTTCGCTCCCGTTCCTGACGGTATCGCGCCCGCAGACCCTCAATATCGATGTCTTTGGACGCGGGGATTTGCGTCGGCTCGCATGCCATATGCCTCTCCAGCATTTATGATACCGTTTGTACCTTTTATCAGGTGGCATATGCCGGTAGTGCGTGTCAACGCCCGGCAAAAGTGAAGGACTTCATGCGCGATCCTCTAGTGAAGCACATTGCCCCTCGCCGCTCACGGGGGCGACCGCGTCAGGACGAGACAGATTTGATCGAGGCCGAGTTGCTCCAGGGCGCGCTCAACGAGTTCCTCAAGACCGGCTATGGTGGCACCTCCATACGGCAAATCGTCCATGCGCTGGGCGTCTCTAAAACCACCCTCTATTCACGCTATCCGTCGAAGGAGGCCCTGTTTCGTGCGATCGTTACGCGCCAGATCGAACGACTTGCGGCCCACACCACGCTGGAAGACGAACACTGGCCGGACGTCGGAATAGCCCTGCGCACCTATGCCAACAGAACGCTCGAAATCAGCCTTGAGGGGGAACTGCGCGAGGTCAATCGCCTTATCTACAGCGAGTCTCACCGCTTCCCCGAGCTCGGCGTCGCCGCAGCAGAACGAACGGAAATGGGCATCCAGCAAATTACTCGTTTCATCGAGATCTGCGCCGACCGGGACAAGATGCCTGTTCGCAACGCGCGCGGGGTTGCAGAGGCGTTTATCTTCATGCTGCGTGGCTGGTATGTGAATATCCTCCTGACCGGTCAGCCGGTCAGCGCGGCTCATCGCGAAGCGTGGGTGGAAAGAGTCGTCCTGGCCCTGGTGAGCGGGCGCGCCGAATGGTGAAATGCGTTCCCCGCGCCGCGCCTTGACTCCCCCCAGGAATTGCGCCTAACAATAAATGACACAAGCGGTATCATTGAATGCCGACGCTGATTTAGGAGTGGGCTGTGAGCGTCCAGACTTTCCCCCTGACCGAACGCATCGGCACCGAAGTACGCGGCGACGTGGCTACGATGCTGACTGCGGAGACGGCGGGGCATCTCCGCAAGCTCCTGATTGAGCGCGGGGTGCTGGTGTTCAAGAAAGCCGGTTTTACCGATGAACAACAAGTGACGCTCGCCGGGCTTATGGGGACGGTGCGGGACGAGGGCGAGAATGGCGTTTTCAAGATCACGCTCAACAAGGCGGAAGGCAATTACGCTCTGAAAGGCTCCTTTCTCTGGCACATGGACGGGACGCATGACGATGTGCCGGTCTTCGCCTCGCTGCTGAGCGGGAAGATCCTGTCGAAAGTGGGCGGCCAGACCGAGTTCGCCAATTCATACCAGGCCTATGAGGAATTGCCGGAGGAGACGAAGGATCGGATCGGCACGCTGAAGGTCGTTCACAGCGTTACCCATTCCATGAGCCAAGCGGGCGTCTCCCTCGACCCGGCGACCGCAGCGGCTGCAGGGCGGGGCGACAAGGTTCATAATCTGGTCTGGACCCATGAGTCCGGCCGAAAGTCGCTGGTCATCGGCTGTCACGCTTCGCACGTTGTTGGCATGGCGATGGATGAGGGGAGAGCGCTCATCAAGGAACTGATCGCGTGGGCCACGCAACCGCGCTTCGTCTATCGCCACGAGTGGGACGTGGGCGATATGCTGATCTGGGACAATACGGGCGTCCTGCACCGCGCGGAGCCGTATCCGGAAGACAGCGGCCGCATGATGCATCGCACGACACTCGTCGGCGAAGAGGCCTTTGCCTGAAGTGCTCGATCACTGACGCTGTACCGCCCTGGAGAGGATAAGAAATGAACCGCAGTCCGCAGCCCGCACAGTGGGATATAGAGGTCGACCTTGTGGCGATCGGTTCTGGATGTGGCGGTCTCGCCGCGGCCATCACCGCCCATGACCTCGGCCTGAAATCGCTGGTGCTGGAGCGTTCGGACGAAGTCGGAGGCGTCACCGCCTATTCCATGGGTGAGGTATGGATACCGGGCAATCATCTGGAGCAGGAACTCGGCATCGAGGATTCACCGGAGAGCGGGTTCCGCTACGTGGAATCTCTGTCGATGGGCTATGGCGACCCGCGGGCAATCAGGAACCAGGCGGTGCACGGCCCAGTGGCGCTGAAGTTCTTTGAGGAGGCTATCGGCCTCAAAATGCAGGTCATCCGCGATTTTCCCGATTATTATTTCCCGCACAAGAACGACAGCGTGGCCGAAGGCCGTTACCTGGAAGTCGAACCCTTTCCGGCCACCACGCTGGACGAGTGGCAGCACAAGACACGTTTGACACCCCACCTCCCCGCCGGTTTCACCCATCACGACATCTTTCATGGCGGCGGCCTCGCCAATATGCTGGGCTGGGATTACGCCCTGCTGGCGGAGCGGATCGAGCGCGACGAGCGATGCCTTGGCCCGGGACTTGCCGCCTATTTCGTAAAGGGCGCACTCGACCGTGGAATCGGGCTGCACACCGGCACGGCGGCCGAAGAGTTGATCCATGATGGACAGCGGGTCATCGGTGTGAGGGCAAGGCGCGGCGCGCAGGATATTTTCATCAAGGCCAGTCATGGCGTTGTGATCGCGGTCAGTGGTTATGAGCAAGACCATAGTCTGGCCAAGACCCTCAGCAACCTGCTCGACCCGGTGTCCATGGTGATGGGAACCGTGGACGGCGCCCACTTCCGGCTCGCCGGACCGCTGGGCGCGCGCATCGCCCGTGTGCCGGACCCTGCCAATCTCGGTATCCAGATGCCGGGCGAGGAGCATGACAATGGATCCGTTCTGGCGCGTGGCTCCCTTCCTTTTCTGGGACTGCCGCACACCATCGTCGTCAACCGGGCGGGCAAAAGGTTTGCCAACGAATCCTTCTATCGCTCCGTCTATTATGCCGTGGATGCGATCGACGGCGCGACCCAGACCCATCCCAACTATCCGTGCTGGGCCATTCTCGACAGTCAGGGACGCAACAAATATCCCTTTGGAACGGCCATGCCGGGCGAGGATTTACCGGAGGGTCTGGCGGTTCGGGCAGATACCTTGGAGGCGTTGGCCGAAAGGATCGGCGTCGACGCACAGGGCCTGTGCCAGACGGTCGAGACGTTCAACGGTTATGCGGAAACCGGAGTCGATCCGGACTTCAACCGCGGTACGCATCCGTGGGGTGCGGCGATGACCGGTGACCTGACCCACAAGCCTAACCCGAATCTCGGCACGCTCAGCCAAGGCCCCTTCTATGCCGTTGAACTCAAGCGCATGGGCGGCGGCGGCATCACGGGAACAGGGCTGATGGCCGATGTTCATTGCCGGGTCATAGGGTGGGACGATCAGCCGATCGACGGATTATATGTCGCCGGCAACTCCATGGCCCGCCTCGACACCGGCGCAATGATGCAAAGCGGCATCTCAAACGCTCGGGGCATGACGCACGGCTATCTTGCGGCCCATCACGCGGCAGGGCGGCCCAGCGGCCTATTGGAGAGACCGAAAGAAGGTACAACGGCATGATCGAAACCGAACAGTCGATCATCATCGACGCGCCCATAGAGTCCGTGTGGTGTTATGCCGAAGACATCAACTCATGGGCCAGCCTGATGCCGGGCCTTCAAAACTGCGAGATAGTCGATGGGAATGTTTCCCGCTGGACGCTGAAAGTCGGCGTAGGCGCGCTGGTTCGCACCGTGAACGTGGCCGTGCATGTCGATCGCTGGGCCGGGCCGAATGCGGTCGACTTCCGCTACAGTTTGGAACGTGATCCGGTCGAGGGTGGAGGCACCTATCGGGCCAGAAGCGTCAGCGAAGGCCAGACGGAAATTGCGCTGAGTGTCCGGGTAACTGGAACGGGGCCAATGGCGCCTATGTGGGAAGCCATGGGCAAACCCCTGCTGCCGAAGTTCGCGCGCGCCTTTGCAGAGCAATTCAAGGAAGAGGTCGAGAAAGCGTCCCCACCAACAAATAAGGGAGAGCCAAAGCCGAAGTCAGTTTCGGTCCGGCTTCTGGCATGGCTCCGACGGTTCCTTGGTGGGCAATCCTCCGCTGCATGACACTTTAATGGAGAAGAAGGATGAGCGAGAAGAACAAAGCAGTAGTCATCAAGTTCATCAAGGCATTCAGCGACGGTGATGCAGAGACGGCCAAGGCCTGTCTTGCCGCCGATGCCCAGACCGTGGCGAAGGGTTTTGGCAAGCTTTCGGGACCACGACCCTATGCGCTCATCGTCGCAACGACAGCCGCGTTCAAGGACACTATCCCCACCGGTCTCCAGCCCGAATTTCTGACCGTGACAGCCGAGGGCGACCGGGTCGCTGTTGAATTCGAGGGGCATGCGACGCTCGCCAATGGCGAAAGCTACTGCAATCAATATTGCATGGTTTTTACGTTAGCCAATGGCCTCATCAGGAACGTCAATGAATATTACTGCACCATCCTGGCTGATGAAAAAATTCTTCCCCTACTGGAAGGTGTCGAGGCGCAGCGTCCAGCGAGGTTAGCCGAATAATCCTACTGAAGCTTTTCGAGGAGTCATCAAATGGCTCCTCCCTGTCTTACGGACGAGACTGCGAACTGCTGGGCAGGACCGAACCGTCTCAGCCGTTCATCACCGGATTTGCGTTTCCGATGTGTGGAACGACCGTTTTTCCAAGGCATGGGCGGGCCAATGGCAAGATGTTGTCCGACTAAGTCGATATTGGTGGTGATGGGAGCGCGCGATGCCCGTCCGCTTAATCGCCGTTGGTATCGACCATGAATATAATGGGTTTGCCTCGCGACGTCGGGTCCCATCCTGCCGACAACGCGGCCCGCACGCCCCGCGAAGCAATCGCGTCGTTGATATGCAAACGCCCTTTCGGCAATCCTTTCAACAGGCGCTTTGGCGTCGGAAATTCCAGCACGGCTTCCCGTGGCATGTCTTTCTGACGCAGGGAAACCGTCATGCCCTTCCAGCCATCGGAAGAGGACAATTGGGGTTCGCTGAGAAGTTCCCAGTCATATTTGAACCCATCGATTTCGACGGTGCCACCACGGCTGTTTGTATGAAGCATGACATGCCTTTAGCATGCCAGCGGCCGCACTCCACCCATCACTCGTGCTCGTCGCTTGATACTCGTCCAGTTTCCCTGAAGGGTGGGATCAGGGTTTATTTTAATCGCCCAACCAATCGGATAGTATCTCGCCCTTGTGCCCTTCGGGCGCCAACGCCGCGCGCAAAGCTTCCAACAGGGGCGGCAGTGCCTGCGTGAAGGCGTAGGGCGGATTGACGATATAGAGGCCTGCGCCATTATAAATGCCGGGCTGCTCGCGATCATATAGCCAATGCTCCACCACCAGCAATTTCGGGATGCCGAGCTTGCGCAACTGCTTCTTCCACTGCCAATGCGTGGCGCTGTCTTTCAACGGATACCAGATCACCGTCACCCCATGCGCCCATTTGCGGTGAGCAGCGGCGAGGGTGGCGGTAATGCGCGCGCGTTCGTCCGTCTGCTCATAGGGCGGGTCGACCACCACCACGCCGCGCGCGGTGCGGGGCGGCACCATAGCCAGCCACAGTTCGTAGGCGTCGCGCTCATGCACGGCCGCGCTGGTGCCGCGCATCGCGCCGCGCAGGGCGTAAGCGTCTTCCGGGTGCTTTTCGTTGAGGACCAGCAAATCCTGCGGGCGCAAAAGCTGCGCCAGAAACTGGGGCGAGCCGGGGTAAAGCTGCGGTTCGCCGCCCACATTCACCGCCTGCACGGCGGCGCGGTAGTCGTCCAGCAAGGGGTTCGGGTCGGCAAAGGCCCGCAGCACACCCTGTATGGCCTCGCCGGTGCGTTGGGCTTCGTCGCCGCCAAGGTCGTACAGCCCGCAGCCGGCATGGGTGTCGATCAGAGTCAGCGCGCCCTGCTTAAGCTGCAAGGCCCGCACCAAGGCGATCAGGAGGCTGTGCTTCACGACATCGGCGCTGTTGCCAGCATGGAAGGAGTGGCGATAATTCATGGTGACTCAAAATCCAGACGATCTGCCTTTAGACGAGCTGCTGGACCTTCTGCAAAGCGAAGTTATGGCTGCGCCGGTATTGCTGGGCACGGTCGCGCTTGCGGGCGCATATCTGGCAGGTCATGGCAATCCCATTGTTGGGGATGGCATTGCCGCCGGTGCTCTCGTCGCAGTCATCGTAACTGTGCGGGTCAGCGCCAGCCTCATCTGCACGCTCTATGTGAACACGGTCCTCCATATGGAGGCGCTGGCGGCGGGTGATCTGACAAGCCCGATCCAATATCGCGATTGTGTCGGCCGCATGACCAAGGCGATGGCGGTGTTCCGGGATAATAGAGAGCAGGTCAGAGCCTCTGCTGAGTCGGCGACCGCTGTCGTGGCCCAACTCGGGCTCGGCTTGGACGCCATGGCATCAGGCAAAATGACCTACACTATCGCCACAGCTTTTGTGGGTGGCTATGATCGCCTCCGCATGACGTTCAACCGTACTGTCGAAGGGTTATAGGGCAGCCTGTCGAACGTCGTGGCCTCTGCGCAAAGTGTGCATTCTGGGTCGGCCGAAATCCGCGCGGCGTCGGAAGATCTTTCCCGTCGGAAGGAGCAGCAGGCCGCATCGCTGGAGGATGGCGGCTTTCTGGTGGAGAACGCCGCCACGGCCGACGCGGCGTGGGCCATGGTCGACAGGGGCCTCACCTTCGACATCCTCGTGACCGATGTGCAGATGCCGGGCGAGATGGACGGTCTCGACCTTGCCCGCAGGGTGAGCGAGCGGTGCCCCGGCGTCCGCATCATCGTCATGTCGGGTTTCACCTCGCTTGCCGATTTCGACAGGCGGCTCGGCAAGTTCCTGAGAAAACCGTTCACCTGCACAACACTGGCGGCCACGATCACCTCATATGACGGCGTTGCCTGATCCCTGATCCGATTGACTGTTGGTGTATGCGGTTCGCAGCCCGGTTTAGCGTTCGACCACATCGTGGCGCATCGGCGCCAGACGTGACAGCAGGCGATTTTGCGCGGGGAAGGATATGCCCTGTTCCCGCATGACCGCCTGCAATATCTCGACCATACGATTCATGTCCGCATGTTGTATGCCAAGATCTTTGTGCGACGCCTTCATGTCCCGCCCGGAATAGGAACAGCCTGCGTTGAGGATGTAGCAGAACTGCTCGAACAGCGTGCGTTTCAACCGCACCATGTCGTGCGATACGAATATCTCCCCGATCACCGGGTCGTTGTGGCTCTTGTCGATCAACCGGTCGACGATGCGCCGGATGCCATCCTGACCCCCGAACGCTCTGGCTATATCATCCCCGACAAAGGGCCGCGCCGCTGCATTGGCGTCGTCGACGACATAGGGCGTGACAGCCGTTTCGCCGGGAACCGCGTAGGGCGTGGCCTGCGCGAGCAGAAGAAGAGGGAAAAGGCTGACCGTCATGTCGGAAATCCCGTGTCAGAAGGCGGTTTGTAGCGAGAAGAGCACGCCGCGCTGATCCTTGACCGTCGCGATGGAGCCAAGATCGGTATAGGCGGCCGTCGCGGTCAGGTGGCGGTTGATGGCATAGACGGCGAATATATCGTACCAGTCGTCCTCCCGCGCGATACTGAGTTTGTCGGGTTTCGACCGATATTCCGCACCCACCGCCATGCGGCGCGACACTTGCCAGCCCAGCGATCCTTCGAACTGCACGGAATAGGCGTCGCTCTTGTCACCGCCATAACCCAGGATGCCCATCTGGTTCGCCTTGGTCAGGCGAACCGTGCCACTCGCGAGAATGCTCTGGCCGAGGAGCAATTTGCTGGCGGACGCATAATAATCGACCCCGCTGTCATGCTGTGCGCCGATGGCGCGGACGACGGGTCCATTGCGGTTATGCTTATATTGCGCGCCGACCGCGATGGCGGGCAGGCGGTCATAGACGAGATCGCCCGCAACCCTCACCTTCGCCCCGACGATGTCCTGCTCGAACGCATAGTCCCTGCCCAGACCCAGCAAGGCGCCGATTTCGCGGGTGTTGAACCGCTGGCGTGCAATCGACAGTTCGACGCGATCGAACAGGCCGACGGCCGCGCCGACGCTCCGGTAATCATAGTCGCGCAGTTCGACGAGGGTTGCGTGGGCGGACAGGCCGATCCCGTCGCGCGTCTCGTTGCCCGCAATCACCGCCCAAGGTGTCAGACCGCCACCGGAGGCGCCCTCCAGCGACGTGATGCCGTTGGTCAGCAGCAGCTTGCCGCCATTGCGCAGTTCCTTCGCATGGATAGGCGTCATGCACCATTGCGCTGCCGCCAAAGCGGCAACAGCAAATTTTATGTAATTCGCGCGATGCGCAGAAAATGTCCGGCGTCCCATGGCATTGGAGCTATCGCGACATGGTTAACAAATCATGCACGCGACAAACCAAAAACGCCCGGAGTTTAAGTGTTTCTCAAGCCCGCCCGGTTATAGCCGGATACATGAAATATATGGCTCTGCTCGTTGGCCTTGCCGCCATGACCAGCCCCTGCGTGGCGGGCACGCTCGATCTGCGCGTAGTGGACAGCGCGGGCAAGCCCGTCCCGGATGCCGTGGTCACGGTCGTCCCGGCCGTCGGCATACCGTCCGGCCCGATCAGTTTCCCATGGGGCACGACCATGGCGCAGGAGAATATCAACTTTCAACCGCATGTGCTGATCGTGCCGGTCGGTGCGACGATCCGTTTTCCCAATCACGACACCGTGCGGCATCATATCTATTCCTTCTCCAAACCGGCCAAGTTCGAGTTCAAGCTGTTCGGCAAGGACGAAACGCGCAGCTATCGCTTCACCACGCCGGGCGCGGTCGCGCTGGGCTGCAACATCCACGACAAGATGAGCGCCTTCATCAAGGTAGTTAGCACACCCTATGCGGGCAAGAGCGCGGCCAACGGGTCGGTGCGCATCACCAACCTGCCCGAAGGGGCGGCGCAGGTGACCGTGTGGCACCCGGAACTGCGCGCCAAGGACAATGAGATGGTCCTTCCCATCAGGGCGACGTCCGGGTCGGTGAGCCAGACTGTCACGCTGGCGCTGCGCCGATCCGGCTGACATCATGCGAGCCGTCCTTATCCGGGTAACAGACTATATAGGGGCGATGGGCAGACGCCTGTCTGTCCGTATGACTATCTTCTACGCCGCGCTGTTCGTCGCGGTGACGGGGTTGTCCCTGTTCGGCACGCAACTCGCGATCGAGCGTTACGCCGAACGCAGCGTCCACCGGGAGATGCTGGCCGGTGCAGCCGTGTTCAACCGCATAGCAGACATGCATTTCGACCAGCTCGGACAGGCCAGTCAGGTGCTGGCCGCGGACTTTGGATTCCGAACTGCCGCTGCGACGGGCGACGCACCAACCATAGCCTCCGCGCTCGACAGCCTCAAGGGCCGCCTTGGTCTGGACGACGCCGTGCTGGTCACCATCAACGGTACGATCATCGGCGACGGCAGCGCCATCTCCGTGCGGGAGCAGGAGGCGATCTATTCCGCGCTGGACGAAGGCAGCACGCACGGCATCGCACACTGGGGCAAGGCGAACCATATGGTCGTCGCCTCTCCGATCCGGGCACCGGTGCTGATTGGCTGGGTGGTCTTTGCCAAGGATCTCCGACCCGGCGACCTTCGCCAATTGGCGAGCCTCTCCGCCGTGGACCTCAAGCCGGTGGTTCTTCCCGCCAGTTCGCTGCCCATGGGCTTGCGCCAGGGGAATAATCCCACCGTCGAACTCGAACGACATGGCCAGCGTTTTCTGGTGCAAGCCATCGCGATCCGCAATTTCGGGTCGCACGCGCGCCAGACACTCCTCCTCGAATTCAACCTCAGCGAGGCGATGGCTGCCTATTCGCCGATATTGTGGAGCCTTCTGGCCTTTGGCGTGACGGGCGTGGTGCTCGCCATATTGGGAAGCTGGGTTCTCGCCAAGCGATTGTCCGACCCGCTGATCGCACTCGACGCGGCGGTGCGGCAGGTTGGCACGGGAGAGCGGGTCAGCCTCGCCATCCGGTCGAGCGACGAAATCGGCCGCCTCGCCCGCAGCTTCAACCGGATGGTCGAGGATATCGCCGCGCGTGAGGAAAAGATCCTGCACATGGGTCTCCACGACGAACTGACGGGCCTGCCCAATCGTGCACTGCTGGAGGAACGCATCCGCTATGTCCTGCAACGCGGGGCCGCAGACGCACAATTCTGCATCCTGTATCTCGATCTCGACAATTTCAAATCGGTCAACGAGACGCTCGGCCACCTCGCAGGCGACGCGCTGCTCTGCGAAGCGGCGCAGCGGTTGCGGCAGCACAGTCCCGACATCTTCATCGCCCGCTTGAGCGGCGATGAATTCGTCCTGTTGCTCGAAGACGGCCAATCGCCCGACGTAACCGCCGACATCGCCCTGCGCGCCATGGCGCAGCCCTTCTTCATTGGAGAGAACCGCATCGACCTGGGGGCGAGTGGCGGGATCGCGGTGGTCGGCCCTGACGGCGCGGACGCCATCACACTCCTCAAGAATGCGGAACTGGCGCTGCATCGCGCCAAGCAGGAATCCCGTGGCACCGTTCGCTATTTCAAGGCGAAGATGGATGCCGATGCCCAGAAGCGCCGGGCGCTGGCGGCCGACCTGCGCGAAGCGCTCCAGCGCAACGAACTGGAACTGCATTTCCAGCCTTTGTTCAATCTGAAGCAGGACCGCATCACCGCGTTCGAGGCGCTGATGCGATGGCGGCACCCGGAGCGGGGATATGTGTCGCCCGTGGAGTTCATCCCGATTGCGGAGGACACCGGGCTGATGATCCCGTTCGGCGAATGGGCGCTTCAGGAAGCCTGTCGCACGGCTGCGCAATGGCCAGATCATGTGCGTGTGGCGGTCAATATCTCGCCCGTGCAGTTCCGGTCCGACGCCCTTGCCCAGATCGTGCTGCGCTCGCTCGCCGCCAGCGGGCTGGCCCCGCACCGGCTCGAACTGGAAATCACCGAGAGCCTGTTCATCGACGATGTCGAGACGACATTGGGTAGCCTCAACGCGCTGCGCCAACTGGGGGTCAGGGTCGCGCTCGACGACTTCGGCACCGGCTATTCCTCGCTTGCCTATCTGCGCAGTTTTCCGTTCGACAAGGTTAAGATAGACCGCAGCTTCATCGTGGACCTGATGAAGGACAAAGGGTCGACCGCGATCATCAAGGCGATCACCGCCCTCGCGGACGCCCTCGGCATGGAAACCACGGCGGAAGGCGTGGAGCATGGCGAGGAGGTCGAAATTTTGCGGGCACAGGGCTGCACGCACATTCAGGGCTATTATTACAGTCGGCCCGTTCCCGCACTGGATGCCGGGAAACTCCTCGAAGTTCGGTCTGATAGCCAGGCGGCTTGACGCGGTGTTCGCTCGGCGGCCACTCCGCCTGCACATTCTCAGTCTTGGGTGAGGCCCGTCTGCTTTTCCGGGCATGCGCTGAACAAATGATCCTTTTCGTAATGGCAAGCTTCGAAAACGAAGGGGACGGATGATCCCTACCTTTATCGCCTGTCGAACCGCCTATGGGATTCATCCGGCCGGATTCTCGACACCGTCGAACTGGCGTTTGGCATCAGACAGATGCATTTCGATCCGACGCAGGGCTTCTCCCTGAACGGAAAGCCCTATCGCCTGCGTGGCGTGGGCTATCATCAGGATCGCGAGGACAAGGGCTGGGCAGTCACGCCCGCAGATATCGAGCAGGATGTCGCAACGATGCGTGAAATGGGTGCTAACAGCATCCGTCTGACACATTATCAGCATGGGCAACCCGTCCATGATCTCGCCGATCGCTATGGCATGATCCTTTGGGACGAAATCCCGCTCGTATCGGCCTGGACGCTGGGAGAGGCGAGGGAGGCATCCCCCGGTTTCATCGACAATGCCCGCCAGCAACTGACCGAGCTGATCCGTCAGAATGAGAATCATGCGTCTGTATCTTCGTGGGGTATCGCCAACGAAGTGGATTTCGGCAACTCGCTGCCGATGTTCCTGACCGGTTCCAAAGGCGCTCCGCCGGATCCCCTGCCGCTGCTCAGGCACATGAACGACTATGCCAGGACGCTGGATTCCAGCCGTCCAACGGCGCTGGCGACCTGTTGCGAAGGGCGGCTGTTCGCGCCCGGCATCGAGGTGCCCGTTACCGCGCCTGAAGCTGAACTGAGCGGCGCGAACCGATATTTCGGCTGGTACTATGGCAAGCCGGAGGAACTGGGCGCCAGCCTCGACGCGCTGCACGCGCATCGCCCCGGTCAGCCGCTCTCCGTCACCGAATATGGCGCAGGGGGCGCAACGACGATCCATACCGACAATGTACTCGGCGGACCGATCGATTCCCGCGGCCGCGCCCAGCCGGAGGAGTATGAAAGCCATGTCCATGAACAGAATTGGGCGCAACTGGCCGCCCGGCCCTATTTATTCGGAACATGGCTTTGGGCGGCGTTTGATTTCGCGAGTACCGTGCGCAGTGAAGGCGACGCGCAGGACATCAATACCAAGGGACTTGTCAGCTTCGACCACAAGTTGCGGAAGGATGCCTATTATTTCTATAAAGCGAACTGGTCGAAGGAACCGACCGTTTACATCACAGGCCGCCGTTATGTCGATCGCGCCTATGGTGTGACGGATGTGCGTGTTTACAGTAACGCGGCATCGACGCAGCTTTTCCTGAACGGGAAGAGCGTCGGTCAGCTGTCCGGCTGCATCCAGAATGTCTGCGTCTGGCGCAATATACCTCTCGTCGAGGGCGCCAATATTCTTGTTGCTCAAGGCGCGGTGAACGGGTCCATTGTCGAGGACCGCATCGAATGGCGCCTCTCACCAGACAGGGTACGAACCCTTCGTATTGACAGCGGCGCGCTGGTTGCCGCCAAAAGTGCGGTCGGCATCTATGGTTCGGATAACTTCTTCGAAGGCGGCGAGGCTGGCTCGATCGTGGAACGAGCCGACTATGGCAAGGCCGCCAAACCCGTATCGATCGCAGGAACATCCGAAAGCGCCGTCATGGCCACCTATCGCGAAGGCGATTTCCGGTATCGGATCCCTCTCGAAAAGGGCCTCTACCGGGTTAAGCTGACCTTTGTCGAACCGTCGGTCGCTGCTGGGCCACGCCGCTTCTCGGTGATAGCCAATGGCAAGGTTGCGATCGGCGAATTTGATCTGCGTAAAACGTCTCTGACCGCCGGGACAGCCATGGAACGAAGCTTCTCCGTGTCGGTCACGGAGGATATGCTTGACCTTCACTTCCGACCTACGGCTGGAAAAGCGATCGTCTCGGCGATCGAGATCGCCCGTCGCTGAGAGAGGGATTCTTACGGAGACGAAAGTAGGATCGATCCATCCCGGCCGCTCAAGCTGCAAACTGATACTCAGTTGCAGACTAATTGCTTTTCAGGAGAATAAAGCAAAAATACTGTAGAGCTGTCAAAATCAGAAATTTTATGTTGTTGATCCGCTTTGTCCTTGAAAACAGAAATTCATGTTGAATAGCAACAATCTATGTCTGATGCTATGGTATGTCATAACAGGTTAGCAACCTTTTTAGGCTGTCGATGTTGCCTAGGGCACCGCTTGTTCCCCTCATTCGTCGGCGCGTCCTCGTCGCCGAATCCGGTTGGCAGAAGAAAGTCCTAGTGGATCGGAGCGCGGCTGGGCGTCCTCGTCAATGCAGGCGGCTTTGCCCGCAATCAGGAGATGCTGGGCAAATATATGCTGGGACCGTAGGTGCAATGGCCTCAGGTGCCCGCAGAGATTATGTAGAGCGCTACAAGGTTGCCGACAGATCTATCGACAAGGCAATTCCGGTAGGTTGGGTTGAGGGTGGCTATCCCCACAAGGCGGACACGATCGATGGACTGGCCCGGAGTATTGGTGTCGATCCGGCTTCATTGACCGCAACGGTGGCGCGGTGGAATGGCTTTGTCGCGGGCGACCGGGACGAGGATTTCCATCGCGGTGAGCGGGCCTATGACAATTGTGACTTTGTAAGCGACCCGTTTTCGAAAGCCAGTTCTCTTGGGGCGATAGCGGGGGTACCCATCTACGCGGTCCCCGTAGTGCCGGGTGACGTCAGCACTTATGGCGGTGTCGTGACGGATGAGATAGCCCGCGTGATCCGTGCTGACGGGGGTGGCATAGGGCGGCCTGTGCCACGGGGGGCACGCCGCTTCGGTGATGGGCAATGACTATCCCGGCGCCGGGGCGAGCATCGGCCCTTCAATCACCTTCGGCTTTATCGCGGCGAACCATGCCGTAGCCATTGGTCGCTAAGTGCCAGCCGAAGTGCACAGGCAGATGAACAGACGTTCCACTTTTAAAGAGCGAGAGTTGGTCTGAACGGCTAGGACAGGTCGTCAATCGCCTTGCCGTGTCCATATCTTGGTCTGGCAGATGAAAAGGACGCAACCCGTTACGGCCAGTTTGTCCGGCTCTTCGAGGGCAAGGCTGGAGCGATAGCTGCGCCCGGCTTTGGGATCATAGGCTTTCCCGTTGTCCCAGCCTTTAACGGAGCGCGTAAAGTCGATGAGGACGGACGTGCCGACCAGCGGACGGGATCGTGCAGCCGGGTCGGGATTGCTGATGTCCTTTGCGGGAGCAGCGGGATCGAGCACGCGGGTGATGGTCCCCCATAATCTTGTCCCGCGCATCGCGACATGGATGATCGCCGACTTGTCGTCCGTGAGCCAATTCCCTGTCACCGTCTGGGCGCAGGCTGGGTGGGGCAGGGTCAGCACCAGCGCGCAGAGAAGGTAACGGGCTTTCATGGTCTTTCTCCCCGGAAAGGCGGCGCTGGATCTGGCAGGCGCGTCAGGCGGATAATCGACCGCAGCAGTCGGGGTTGCATCCTGAGCAAAGAGATGCCGGCCGATCTTAGCATGGTTGCCTCCGTCGCGCGTTGCAGAAGCATGCCGCGCCTGACCTGCGGCCCGACCATTTTCGCCAATGCCCTGTGATAGTCGGCCGCCGAACGGCCCGCCATGATGAATTGCGCAGCGAGCCATGCGCTGCGCAAGGCGATGGCCATGCCGTCGCCGGTCAGCGATGGCGTCATTGCGGCCTGATCGCCAAGGCGGAACACCGGGCTTTCCCCGCGCCCGCGCGGCAGCCGCCCATAGGCGAGGTTGGCGGCAGTCAGGGGCTTCGAAAAAAGGGGCTGTGCGTCAATAAGGGCGCTCAGCGCGGGTGACAGTCCGCCGAGTGACATCAGGACATCCTCCCAACGCCCGCCCAATGCCGCGAGGCGACTGCGACGGATCACAAGGCAAAGATTGGCGGTATCGCCTTCCACCAGTTGAAGCCCGGCATACCCGCCCTGCATGAGGTTAAGTTCGATGCAATCTTCCAGCAAGCGGCGGATGGAGGCGTTGGCGCGCCAGTGCATCTTGAAACCGACATGGGCATCAAGGACCGGCGGAGCCTCGATACCCTCTGCGCGCACAGGAAGCTTTCCCGTTGCCAGCAAGATGACGTCCGCGCGACGGGGGCCTTGGCTGGTCGATGCGGCGTGCGTTTCGATCTCCGTCACGCGCACCCCGCGCTCCACCACCACGCCTGCCTTTTCAGCAAGATGCAGCAGTGCCTCGTCAAGCAGGCGACGGCTCAGGCCGCGGGCGACGAACGGCAAGCTTCTCTCGACAGTCTGGCCGTTGGAGATGACGCGGATATGGTTGATGGGAACCGCGCCCAGGGCAGCGAGGTTGATGCCAAGATCCTCCAGATGCTTCTGTGCCTCGATGGACAGAAATTCGCCGCAGATCTTGTCCGCAGGACTGGAATGACGTTCCAGGACATGGACGGTCCGGCCCGCCCGTGCGAGCAGTGTCCCCGCCGCGCCACCTGCCAGTCCGCCGCCCACGACCAGAACATCCGTCATTCACGCCACCGCGTCACGCACAAGCGGAAAGGGACATGCCATGCCACTCTGGCCACGCCCTCCACGCCCGCCGCGCACAGCAGGCGATCCCAATCCGCTCTGCGGAAGGAACGGGCGACCGACAGCGGGCCATCGTGCCGGACGAACGGGTGCCATCGCATGGCCGCCGACAGTGCCCGAAAGCCATGATAGGCGACCGGATGACGGTGAAGGTCGTTGATGAACCAGCCGCACCGTGCGCGCCGGTCTATCCAGCGGATGAAGCACAGGATTTCGGCGTCGCTCATGTGATGGGTGACAAGCGAGCTGATGACGAGGTCGATCGGCTCATCTTCGGATAGCGCGAAGATATCGCCGGTTCGATAGTCGATCGCCATGGAGTCAGGCGTGGCCGCGCGCGCTGACGGAAGGCTGCGGGGGTTGAGGTCGATGCCGATCAGGCGGATGTCCGTCTGGCGCCGCTTTGCATACCGACTGATCGCTCGCAGCATGTCTCCCGCGCCATAGCCGACGTCGAGCAGGGTCAGCGGTCGCCCCGCCGCTCGCGCGAAGGCCTGAGCTATAAAGCGGAGCGTCGGAGGGCGGGCAAGCGTGACACTGTTGACCTTGGCGAGATCGTGGAGGCAGGCCGCAAATTCCGCTTCGGACACTTCGTCCCCGTCCATCCACTCTGGCTCGGCGGAACGGATGCGCAGGTCCGGCATCAGGGGAGCAGGCGAAAGCGGAAGGTCTCGGCGGCGAGGCCGGGACCGAAGGCCATGGCCATCCCGCGCTGGGGATCGTCTCCGGGGGTGCCCTCCCGGAGCATATGGGCCAGCACGAACATCAATGTCGCGGACGACATATTGCCATGGTCACGCAACACGGCGCGCGAGGGGGACAGCGCATTCGGCGCGAGGTCCAGTCCGTGCTGAACCGCGTCGAGGATCGTCCGGCCGCCCGCATGGACGGCCCAGAGATCGAAAGACTTCGGCGCTTCACCGCGCAGCAGGCCAGACGGATCGTTGCGCACCATTTCCAGCCGCAGCGCCTCGCCGATCCGTACAGGCACCTCGCCGCCCAGATGCATGTCGAAGCCCTGATCCCCGATCCTCCAGCTGATCGCATCGGCGGACCCGGCTATGGTGGTCGCGCGGAAATCGTCGAGCGCGATACCATGGCTGTCCGCGCTGACGATGGCCGCAGCAGCGCCGTCGCCGAACAACAGCATGGCCAGCAGGCTTTCGAGATCGCCGGACCGCTGGAAATGCAACGTGCAGAGTTCCAGCGTGACGACCAGAACGCGGGCCGTTGGGGTCGAGCGAACGATATGGTGCGCGGTGCGCAACGCGTTGACCGCAGCATAGCAGCCCATGAATCCCAGCACGCTGCGCTCCACGCCCGGATTGAGACCGAGACGCGCGGCAAGGATCTGATCGAGACCCGGTGCCATGAAGCCCGTACAGGAAGCGACGATAAGATGGGTAACCGCAGCGGGATCGAAGCTCGTCCCGATATTCTCAATGGCGTTCAGCGCAAGGGCAGGGGCGTGTTTTTCGTAGCGTGCCATGCGCACGCTGGTGGTGGGCCAGTCGCCCGCCCCGTAAAAGCCGTCACGGTCGCTGATCGTGCCATCGGCGAGTGTGATAGGTTCGAGGAAGGAAAAGCGTCGCTCTATGGCGGCTCGTCCCACCATCCGCTCAAACAGCCTCCGCGCCTTGGGATCAGGCAGCGTGGCCGTGACGAAATCCACAAAGGCCTCATGCACCTCGAATGGCGGATTGGCGGTTCCTATGGCGTTGATATGCGCGACCACCGTCATGGCGCGCGACCAATCAGCACAGCGTTCAGTCCGCCGAAGGCGAAGCTGTTGGAGATGACGACTTGCTGGTCGATGGGTTTGGGCGTGAGGACCAATGGCAGGTCGCAGTCAGGGTCCGGTCCGATATAATTCAGGGTCGGGGGCGCCATTCCTTCCCGGATCGCCATGATGCCGAGGAGAAATTCCATCGCTCCGGTCGCGCCGATCATATGGCCATGGGCGGATTTGGTGGCGATCACAGCGTGGCTGCCCAGCGTGCCGTAGACCGTCCGCAGGGCCCGCGTTTCGGCTGCGTCGTTAAGGGGGGTTCCGGTACCATGCGAGGAGATCAACGCCGGAGTAGCGGGATGGATGCCCGCATCTTCGTGCGCAGCGCGGATGGCAGCGACGATGCCGTCCGTATCCGGCGCCGTGATATCGCGCGCATCGCAACTCGCGCCATAGCCGGCCACCTCCCCCAAAATCCGCGCGCCACGAGCACGCGCATGGTCCTCGCTCTCCAGGACCATCAGGGCGGCGCCCTCGCCCAGCACCATGCCGCAGCGGTCCCGCGAGAATGGGCGACACGCGTCCGGGGCCATCGCGCCGAGCGACTGCCAGGCCACCCAGGAACCGGGGGTTAGGCACGCCTCCGCCCCTCCGGTAATGGCGACGTCCACACGGCCACTGCGGATCATGTGCATCGCCTCGCCGATGGCATGGGTGGACGATGCGCAGGCGCTCGCCAGGACGAAGGTCGGCCCCTGCACGCCGAATGTCATCGCAATGTGGGATGCGGGCGCGGAGATCATAGAGGAGGGGATCGTCTGGGGATGCACCTTGGCGGCGTGGCGGGCATAAAGCCGCTCGTAGGCCGCATCGACGGTGGCATTGCCGCCGCTGCCGCATCCGACCACCAGCGCGGTCCTGCGTTGCAATACCGGATGCCCGACAAGACCCGCTGCCGTCAGGGCTTCGTCGGCTGCGGTCAGGGCATAGAGCGACAGCGGATCGAGCCGACCGAGACGGCGCCAGTCGGAGCATTTTGCTAATTCTTCTGCATTCTCGATAGCCGCCGCGACACCGGACAGCCCCGGCCGATCCAGCCTGCGTATCGCGCCCTGTCCCTTACGCGCCTTTGCCCATGTCTGTTCAACACCGGTGCCGAGGCCGCTGACGCACCCCATTCCGGTTATCACGACGCGCTGCGTCATTGGACCACGAGGGCATTCACATGATCTACCAGCGCGCCGAGATTCATGTCCGTAGAAATCTGCGTAGGGTCGATCTCGACGTGGAAGCGATCCTCTATCTCGAACAGGATGCTGGCCAGGTCGAGCGAGGAAATGTCCAGTTCCGCGAGCGTTACGTCCGCGCGCAGTTTTTCCGGAGCAACACCACCTTCTGCCGAGACGATTTCAACAATCTCATCAAGGGTTGCAGGCATGATATATCTCCCAGGCAATCCCCGTTGAACACACAATGGGCGGCGCTGGGCGCAGCGTCAACAGGAGCGAGTGACGGAAACGAAGTTGTCTTCTCGCAGGCAAAGGGTTTGGGGAGAGCTAGACACCAAAACCCTGTCGAGCGATCCGGCCGAGGAAAGGCAGACGATCTGCTATTAGTGAAATTTGGCGCATGAGCGGTCGGAGAGGGGGCAACGCCCAGCGACGAACCCGACAATCACCTGATCGCGCTGCTGGTCGGTGCACAGGAGTCACGCGCTGAGGTGGTGCCGGAAATTCGGACAGGGTGCTAAGCTAATCCCGACCTGAGGAATGGACGGGAATGAAGACGACGAGGAAACGGTATTCGGCTGAATTCAAGGCCAAGGTGGCGCTGGAGGCAATCCGTGGCGATCTGACGCTGGCAACTGGGCGCCAAGCATGGCATCCACTACACGATGATAGCGGCGTGGAAGCGGCAAGCGGTTGGTCGCTACAGCTACTATGTCTGCAATGAGAAGGCCACTGCGGGGGCCGAGAGTTGCAGCAGCAGGCAGATCCGGCGGGATGCCCTCGACCGCATCGTCCTCGACGGACTGCTCCAGCGGGTGTTGGCTCCGAGCCGCCTTCGGCTGCTGCTCGCAGGGAACGCATCGCCGCCGAGACGCGTCAGCGCCGCCTCCTCGAACTCATCGAGGAAGGCCTCATGACCCTCAAGGACACAGTGTTTGCCAACAAGCTGGCCGAAAGCCGCGCGTCGATCTCCGCACTGATGGAAACCGAGCGGAACTTGGCATCGCAGCTCGAAAATTCTGGCGAGCAGATCGACGAAGCCGCTCTTGCGCGTTTTGGCGCCATGCTCCGCCGTGAGATCACACAGAGCAACAGCGAATTTCGCCGCGCCTATGTCCGGCTGCTCGTTTCGAACATCACCGTCAACGACAATGAGATCACCATCACGGGATCGAAAGCTGCGCTCGAAAACGCTGTCCGGAAGGGCGACCCCGCTGCTTGTGCAGCGGTGCCCAGTTTTGACCGGAAATGGTGCCCAGAAGAGGACTTTGCGTCCCACCTCAGAAAACGGCAGAAAACCTAGGGTTTCGCAGAAACGGACTGCGGACCTTGGAGCATCCATTTGTAGCAGTTTCTGGAGCCTCCACAAGCCTTTCCGCACGATGCGGGTCCGCCTTTTGGGACTCGAACCGCCGTCTAATCTGGTCGTGCATGGCGATACTAATTTCAGGCCGTGGAGTGGCAACCTTTCCCGCCCGAAGGTGAGGCCGGTTGCCATTCTCGTTACTTCTGCATCGCGCCGGTAATCAGCGGGTGGACGCTAACTGTTGCCCCCGGCCCTCAGATTTGAGAAACGGCCTTATGCAATAGAGGTTAAGGGTGGGCAACGAGTATAAGGATTGGTCGACCCTTACATTCGAGCAGCAACTAGACATCCTCAATGGGGAGCCGCCGCATGATGCGGTAGAACGCGCGCGTCAACGATCTGCAGCCAAAATACTAGAGGGCTTGCCGATAGATCAGTGGCCGCCGTTTGAAGTCATCTGGGATTTGTCCCCCGAGGGTCAGAAATGGGCGCTCGACGGAGTACGCAAACCAGAGTTTGAGAAAGCCTATCCTGACGGCCTTGAGGTCGAATGGGTGCGACTATCCGACCTTGACAGGAAACTCACCCCGTTCAGCCACAGAACCCCCGAAGAAGTTTGGGGGATAGGAGACGACAGTAAAGCAGCAAGAGTGCTTTTCGAATGGATTGAGGGGCGACCAATTACCCCGCCGCTGCTACATCCCGTGTCAACAAACCAGTGCTGCCTTGGTGGAGGAAATCATCGACTAGCAGTGGCGCGCGCCAAAGGAGAAGCGGTTGTTCCCATGCTCATAGCTCCTTCCGAAAAAGCCGTGCTGGTCCATATTGTGCCTTTTCTGCCCACTATAGGTACATCGCCCATAGGCAATCAGTCATAGACATGGGAAGTCATCGAGCCACGCATGCACGGTCAGACCAATTCTAAGGAGTCAGTATGGCGGACGACAAAGAGGTAGGCTTGCTCTATTCGATGATAGTTAGGGCAGATAAACTCGCGACCGAATTGCAAGAAATATACCAACGTGACTTGGAAGAGAAAAATATCAGCCCCGAAGCCTTAAATCTAACTCACGAAGTTATAGAGAAATGCAGCAATACACTCGATCAGAGTATGTCCGTGCTGTTTCAGCGGGAGATTAGGCCGCATCTTCAAAACCCTCCCGTGAAGGGGGGCTACTTCCCTGCGGGTAAGGATGAGAACGCTTATCGCTCGACTCTAGGCCAATGGGGCGCTGCCGACCTTAGAAGTATTAATCCCTCCGTTGATGCCAAGCTGCGATCCCTCCAGCCTTTCACAGACGACAAGAACGGTATCTATGCGCGGATTAAGGGGTTTGCCGCTCACAAGCATACTGGCCTCCGCCCACAACTTAGGAGTGAGCAGCGCAGGGTCAACGTGACAAGGCCGGGTGTAGGTGGGGTTTCGTGGGGACCGGGCGTCACGTTCAGCGGCGCAGTTAGCGTCATGGGCGTCCCAATAAACCCGTACACACAGATGCCTGCACACAACCGGGACATCGACGTGACCGTAGAGAACTGGGTCAGGTTTCTAATCGAGGATACTGGTGAGGACGCTTTGGCTTTCTGCAAGTCAGCGATCTCGGCCACCCGCACAGCGATAGCGAAGCTGTTTTAATAGAGCGTATATGCGTCACTTTTCAGAGGCTCCGGGCTTCGTCATGGCCGATCCATGAAGCCGCTCCGGAAACCCTCTGAAAAGTGACCGGCCACGAGTGCCGCAGGCATCGACTTAATCGAGGTTATAGCTGGGCGTTTCGAGGCGAGATAAAACGCGGCTAGCAGAGGAGGCCCATTATGAGTGAGTCAGACCCTATCGTGTTCGCTGCCTTGGCCGCAGGGATGCCGGACAACGAGCTAATCACCGAGATTCATACTGCTTCGCCAATATCCGCGCCGCCCGAGTGGCTTCAAGCATTGGTTGATGAAGCGTCCGCCCGACGAATTGAGATTAGCGAGGCGGACCTTGCCCTGCTTAGCTCCGGTGGCCTGTTCCATTAGCGACTGGGAGAGAACCTGCCGCGCATGGCAATCTAGATTTCAGGCCGGGCAATGGCATGCCAGCGAGTTCGATGACGAGATAACCACCTTACCCACAGTTTTAATTTTGGGCCGCCTCAGATAGTCAAACACCTTGTATGTCGAAAAGGCCAAGGAATCTCACGATTCGCATCCATTCAGACGTTGTTAGGTGCCAACGAAGCGAGTCTGTTCAGCGATGAGCCGAGCCGTTAATCATACGTTTATCCTCTTGCGTCGAGATTCGGCTGTGGCACTATCGTTGGTGTCGGGAGTAAGGCTGTTGCGCTAAGGTGCATCGCCACCCGGCCACAGCGGCTCTATTTCCGGTCCAAGGATGTAGGGTGCAGCGAAGAGATTGACCGCCTGCCAGCAAGCGGTCCCGCCCAAACGGATCGCCCCTACGTCAATCTCTTCGCTGTCCGCAGTGTGTTTCAACACACACATCCTTGCAAGCAGATTTAGCGGTACCTGCGCCGAGGTGTTTAACGCCTCGTACAAATTGGCTGATTTTGGTGGCGGTCAGTTTGCGCCGCTCAACTCATCGCCATGTAGCTGGCGCTGCCAAAACTTGGTGCCCAGATGGAACGGCCTAATACCAATTAGATATTGCTGCCGCCCCTACAGCCGTTAAGCCATAGGGGCGGGTCGCTATTCACCTTGTCACTCGCGCCCTGTAGGCTGCGGTTTTTGGCCCGTGGTTCTTGCGGCTGGTGCCGCCATGGTAGTTGGCCACCGCCTGCGGCCATTCGCCTGTGCGCTGGTAATCGTCCCGCAGATGAAGCGCGGCAACCTCCGCTGCGGCCTTCGGGCTGCTATATGCGTCGATGCCGTACCGCTTGAGGAAACGGTCCCGAGTGTCTGGGATAATCTGGTAAACCGTCCGGGCACCAGCGGATGAAACTTGATCCGCATTGGATCGCTCACCCTTGGTGCGGATAGCCTTCATGCCCCCGGATGGTAGGCCGTACTTCTTCTCCAGCGTTGCCTCTATCTTGTCGTAAACGGGGTCGCGAAACGAGTGCCCGTCGCCGGGTTTATCTCGCCGGTTTCTGAAATGGTTCACCGGGTCAGCGCCAGCGGCAACTTCACGGTTGATGCGGGAAAGGCGGTCGATGCCGCTTTCGCCCTTAATACGTCTATAGGGGTCTACCCCTTTCGCACTGGCTACACCGCGAGCCACCCTCGCGGACACGTTCGCCGCAGCCGCAGCTTTCAATTCGGACATGGGAATGATAACCTGTGTCACCCCGGCCCGGTCGCTGTTCACAGTGAATACGGAGATAGCCGGGCTGTTGGTGCGAGGGTCTTGCAGGCGGCGAATATCGTAGGACTTGCCAAAGGCACCCTTGGCATAACCTGCCGCCTTCAAATGAGAGTCTATCGCCCCGGCCACGATCTTGTCGGCCTCGTCCGGTTGCAGACCTAGCAGTCGGCCGATGGGGACCGTGTTGGGTCTGTTCTCCCATGCTACCGGGCCGTACTGCTCCACCTCCCCGGACGCGAACACGGTGGTCGAGACGTGTTTAACAATGTCCGCCATGGGCATCGGGGACGTTCGGGCGATGATCGCTGCCCGTCGCCAGATGGCATTATACACAACTTTCTGGGCGCTTTCGTTCATGTTGGTGCGGCCCCATGGTGCCCATGTGCTCATGTCGGCAACCGCTGCCTTTATCTCCCTTTCCGCGTTCTTCCGCTCTGCCGGTGGCATGGTGGCGGTGCTGTATTGGGCGGGATTGTTGAACGCCCGAGCAAAGGCGACGTTCGGCCCAACCGCTCCCACGATGCTATCGAAATTGGCCATCTGCTCATAAAGACTGCCATAGTAGGCCATGGCCGCAGCAGGGTTATGTTTGTTCAGCGCGGACCATTCCTTGTGGGCAACCTTAGTCGCCTCGCTATAATTCTCCCCTATCGACGCCGTGACCTTTGCCCGGATTTTGTCACGGACCAGCGGGGAAACCCAGCCATCGCCGCGATAGGCTTTGACGATGCGGGAGTAATCCCCCTGTTCATAGTCATTGTTGGCGAGGACGTTGATGAGGGGTTCCTTGACGCCAGCGGCAACGGATGTGCGGACATTGCCGCCAGCCCATGCGAGGGTTGCAGCGGTATTCTCTGCCGCGTCCTCTGCTGCATCCCGATCAAGCTGGAACTGCTGGGCGTCCTCCCGGTCCTCAATCTGCCATTCGCGATCCTGCCGCCGCTGATCGCCTGCGATGGCACTATCAAGCCCGGCCATCTGTTTGCCCAGAATGGCGTCAGCGTCGATCATATCATGGTCAAAGCCGGTGCGCCGCTTGATCTTGTCATTGAACGCTCGCCAGCGATCCCCCAGCCCATTGACGCCGCCCGGCATGGAGTGCCCCAGCTTCACCAGCCGGGCCTCACTCTCCAGCTTTGTATATTCGTCGGCAAGCGCAGGGTTGGACAGAAGGAGGCTGTTTTCTGCCCGCTTCGCGTAGCTGATTTCCGCATCCTCCAGCGTCGTGCGGTCCTTGTCGTCTAGCACGTCGAGGAACCCGGACGCTTTCATCAGGCGCACGACATAGCCGTTGCCGCTCTCCGCTGCCCGCCGATATGCGCCTTTCAGGCTGCCCACATAGGTTGCGTCGTCCATGCCATGCGGCTTGATGAGGGCGGTTCGCATGTTGTTCGTGGCCTGCACGAAGGCCGCGCTTTCCTCGTCCGTGGGATCGCTGAGGGCGTCGGCATCGACGGCATGGCGCTGGTACACATCGCTCTGGGTAGCGACATTGCCGCCATAGCTGGCCTTTGCTTCCTCCTGACCCCAGACGTATGCCTTCTTGGCGATAGTCTGCATGACGGGGCCGATCTGTTCGAACACAGCGCCCTGCACCAGCCTGTCCGTATAGGGATCGCCGGTCGTCAGTTTCGCCATGCTATCGGAGACATATTTGGCGCGGTCCCCATCCGTCATCTTTTTGAGGTCGTCCTCCTTGGCTTGGGTTTCCTTGACCCAATTGCCAACGGCTTCCTGCACCCGGTAGTGGACAGCGCCCTCAACGTAGGAGGACTGCCCGAATATCTTGGAGAAGGCCCCGTTGGAGGACTTAATCTCCTCCCCTGCCTGCTTGCCCATCTGGGTCACAGCGCCCCGGATATATTCCTCTTGCTGCCGACGCTGCACATGGGGTTCCAAAACCCGCTCGAAGAAAGCCCCCAGTTGCGGGCCGAGCATCGGGGCGGCATCTTGACCCACGACCACGCCGCCACGGCTTTCACCGCCGACAAGCTGTGCTCCACGGGAATTGCCCTGTGCGGAGGGAGAAACCTGCACAGGGTTCGGGCCGGTGAAGGCAAAGGTCTGCTTCGCCGGTTGGCGGGTTTCAAATCCAGAGGGCATTAGTGCTGTTGCTCCCCGTGCGCCGCGATGGCCGTGCTGAGCGCCATACGGATCGCTAGGATAGCTGCCTCGCTATGGCGGGAAATCTTCTCAATATGCTCGTCGGTGGGCTTACAGCCGCAGGGGGTATAATGCGCTAAAAGCAGGGCCGCGAACGCGCTGTGCAGCGGTTGGAGTTCAGTGCTGCCGATGGCAACGGGTTGCTCTGCCATGGGTTCGGTCTGGGTCGGTACGTTCAATTCTGATCCTCTGTGCTGACGATGCGCCCGCCAAAGCTGGGGTTCGGCGTCCATCCCTTTTGTACGACATGCGGCTGCCCGGCCTGATGCTGGGCATAACGGCGGTCGCTCTGGAACCCGCCACTATAGGAACCACCCTGCGCTGCATCCTTCCCCGAGAAGGGAGATTTCCCGACGAAGGCCATCCGGGCCGTTGGGGTGTGGATGACAGGGGCCGCGCGATCCCGTGACGGTGCATAGGAAGCGCCGGGGGCAGCGTCCTTGCCAGAGAAGCCAGAGGGCGAACTAGCGTGTTGCGCCGTGGCGATGGCTGGTGTGTTCGCTGGCGATGCCGGTTCATAGGCGGACATGCTGCCCGTATCCATGTCAAGGTCATCGAAGGAGAACCCAAGCGCGGCCTCCACTTTCTCCCGGTTCTGGGCATCCGCCGCCGACAACTGCCCGGACTTCACAGCGAAGGCGATGCTGTCTCTAGCGTACATCTCCGCTACCGATTGCATGGCGGCGGGGTCGCCGGTCTGGTTGTATGCGGCGAGGGCTTGACCGTAGGCGGCGACGGTCTGGGGATCGCTGGCGTCGATCAGGCGCAGGGTATGCAGAAGCCGGGGCGCGATGTCCGGCCTGCCTGTGGCGAAATCGCTGAGCGCCCGCTCATAGGCAACCTGCTGTGTCATGCCTGCGCTGATATTGGTCTGGGCAGCGCGCCCTACCGCTTTGGCGTCATGGCCAGCGTCGTGGATGAGGGCGAGGGCTGCATTGATCTTGACGAGGGTTTTAGCGTTGGGGGTGTTCAATTTGGTTCCTTGGAATCTGCGGCCCGGTCGGGGCCAATGTATTTAGCGATGAACGCGGGCGTCGATGCGAGGAACCTGTAAAGGTCCGCGATCCGCGATTGGTCGGAGTAGGGGCATCCTGCCACTTCCCATTCCGTGAGGGTGTCACCAGCCACGGCTAGGGCTTCGGATAAGTCATCCGCTGACATGCCGGTGAGTGGGGCCGCTGGTTTCCCGTCATGGCGAGGCCAGTTCAGCCGATGCCGGTCATGGTTCCGAGCGGTGGAAACCGCGTCCGAAACCAACCTGCCGGGATGCTGGAGAATAGACGGATTGTCCCGCATCTGCCATGTTATAACAGCGCCCCAGCGGAGTTCTGCAAGCGCGGCCTCCCCGAAACTACGGGCCATTGTCCGCAACTCGTCAGGGGTCCGGGGATAGAGGCCGATGGCGACATGCCGCCCGCCGTCCCTGCCAGTGGCCCATGCGGGTTGTGCGGTAGGAACAAGGGCGGGGTCGTTGCGATCCTGCACAGGTGCAGCCTGCCGCAGGGCTTTGAGGGTCATCGCGGGCACTGGTCAGAACCCGCGCTTATGGAACACGAAATAGCGATCCAGCGCATCAGCAGGCGTGTCCGCAAGGGCGAGGATCGACGCCGGGATTTTCTCCGGGTGACGCTCGACAATCCATTCCAAGACGCGCCGTTCGACTTTGCCAAAGCCGATTTTGGTTTCGCGCTCCTGAAAGCTCTCGCTCCAGTAGCTATCCCATTTGGGGTAGGTCCAACTGATCTCAAAGCGCGTGTTCCGCAGGTCGCCGTTGCTAACCTCAGTGATCTGGAGGTCGTCCAGCCCGACGAAATAGGCATCGCGTTCGGCCTTGGCTTCAACCGTGACGGCATCCGCAAGCTGTGCGGTTAAGTCGTTTGCGCGCTTCGTGAGTTTGTCCAGTTCGGCAGGTGCGCCCTTGATTAGGGCACCGAGTTCCAGATATTCGCGGGTCTTGTTGAGGTCGCGGGTAAGGTCGTTCAGTTCAGCGCGGATGGCGGCTGAGGTCGTGTCGGTCATGGTATTCCTTGAATATGTGGCCTCTCATCGGAGGGCCGGATGTAGGTCGGAGAGTGCTTAGGCGGCTTGGCGCTGGTCGTGACGGTAGGCGTAGACGAACCGCTTGTTGTCAGCCGATGCCTTGGGGTTTTCAAACAGCCAGGACGGCAGGTTGATGTTGAGGGTCAGGAGGACGCCGCGAAGGATCGCCCTGCGGAAGAAGTTCCGGACGACATAGAAGCGGCAACGATCTCCTATGCGGCCATCGTCATCAAGCAACTCGGTAATCCTGCGGAGAACAGGGACGCGGCGATGATCGGCAGCGAGATAGCGTGCAAGGGGTGTATCCCCGAGATTGGCGGGGTTGAACGGGAGGTCCAGCATGTGAATGATTTGGGGTCAGGCCGCTGAGTACGGGTGCAGAGGAGCGAAAGCCCCGACCCCGCGCTTTTCATCATGGTAGGTGCGGATGGTCCCACTGTCCCTATCAGCGGCAGCCATAAGGCTTGCGATCGAGGGGCGACCTGCCGGTTTCCTAGTTGCTCCGATGGGGAGAGGAAGCCCTAGTCGTTCAAGGGCGAAGCGGAAGCCGCTAACAATACGAGGGTCAGCGGTAGAAAGGTAATGCGTCGTATCTGCCGAATAAAGAATAGACGTGTCGATAGGCTGGATAGCCAGTTATGCCTCCATTGAGTTGGAAAAATTGTCCAAAAGACGAAGAGAGATAGCCCTTGCGCACAGGTTAAACCAGAATGGGAACCATCAGTGTGCTATAATCGTACGATCAGGGGCTAACTGCTGATCGTAAGTACCGTCATAAACCAAGCTTCATGCTTATATTGTTGAACCTAGGATCATATCAATAAAGACGACATGTGCTTATCTATGGGTTAAACCCATGCAGCTATGCTGCTATACATCATCCTAGATTTGAGTGAGAAGGTTAGAGATGCCCGTCGTCCCCCGGTCCTGATAGATGCAGAAACCTGCACCTACCGAAACCAGAGGCCGACTGGTTCAAGCATCATCCTGAGTTTGGATTGAGCGTTGAGAGCCTGCCGTCACAGCTAACCGACCACGAATGATCGGCGTCCCCTCGGCTTGCGCCTACCTATGCTGTATCAAGATGCGCTCCTGCGGGCGTGAACGGAGATGGTTTCTCTATTCATCCTACGGTACTGCATCAACACCCTGTATTTGCTTAACTTTTATGGCATTATGAGCTAGTCGATTGGCGGGTCGTACAGGCCGATGTCGCCCGGCCTTTTGTTCCGGTACTCTTGCGGCACCATCGAATAGGCGTGGCCGAGCATGGCAAAGAAATTGTACCACGACGGGTCTTTCTGGTAGATTTCTTCCCGCTCCTGAAACCAGCGCATATTGGTCGCCGCGATGAAGGCCGCATGATCGACGGCCTCAGCCTCTGCTATTTCCCGATCAATCCGATATTGCGCGCGCTCCTGCTCCGCCTGCTCCCCGAAGTCCCGGCAATATCGCTTTACCGTGGCTTCACTAATGCTGAACCGTTTCGCTGTGTCAGCAATGGTCGCCTTACACGCCTGCCGCCAGCGGACAACCGCCACTGGCTCGACGTGGACCTTACGGCCTTTCCTTCTCTCGTTCATTCATTCTCCATGTTCTATCCTGTTCATAATTCGATGTAGGCTCGTGAGGTGCCACCTGCCGCCCGTAGGCGATGGCGTCCCCCTGTCGTTCAAAGTCTCCACAATCTTCCGCATCGACATCCCATTGGTCCGCATCTCCAGAAGCTCGGGAACCGATTGTGAAGCCCGCTGGATAGCACTGGCCCGGTTCTGCTGGGCGAGTAGCTTCCCGTGCGTTCCAAGTTTCGTCCCACGCTCTTTGGCCGCAGCCAGTGCTGCCTTGGTGCGCTTGGAAATCCTCCGTGCCTCGTCTTCCGCGACTACAGCCTCTAGGTGAAGGCGGAACTCGTCGGCGTGCGGCATGTCTGCGACCGCGAAGTTCACGCCCGTTTCCATCAGCCCCGAGATGAAATGGACGTTACGCGAGAGGCGATCCAACTTGGCAGCAACGAGCCGCGCCTTGATCTTCTTGGCGTGGGCGAGGGCCGCGAGTAACTGAGGGCGTTTGCCGATGACGCTCGACCCTTTGCCCGTCTCTACCTCGACATACTCGGGTACGGCTAGCTCCATACCCTGATCCTCAGCGTAACGGCGGATGGCCTCACGTTGTGCTTCTAGTCCCAAGCCGCTTTGGCCCTGACGCGCCGTCGAGACGCGCAGGTACGCTATTGCTTGGGTGCATTTCCGGTCGTTCATACCGCCTCCTGTTCACAGACATACGTTCGTATATGTGTGAACAAATCGACTTGGCAAGCACAATTTTTGGCGGATTTCTGCGGGTTACAGCTACCCCTATGGGGGAACCGGCCTTAGTTTGATCGGAGGTTGGCCCCTCGGATAATCATATCAAAATTAAGTCGTTGAGCATTTGACCAGCCCATGACGCTCAAAGAGAACTCGCCTGTCTGATCGAAGATGCCCGGACGGACCCCGCTGCCTCGCGGTTTTCCCGTCACCCCGGCTTGCAAGTCTCAATTGCGTGGGGCTTATCTAGTCCATGATCGCTGAAAGCGGGACCGGCTTCCATCCCGACGCTTCTGTCCCTTTCGGGCATCCCTAGGATACGCAGTCACCAGATCACAGGATCATGCGGCACCCGGAGTTTGGCAAAGCGCGCCAGTCGGTTATGTCATGTGGGAGGTGGCTGTGCCCGCGCAATCGGACCTCTCTCTTGCCAACGCTTTTATCGCGCCAACCGCAACCGGAGGCAGCCATTCGCTCCGGTGCCGACGATTATGCAGATTGCTCCGTCCGCGTCAACCCACCCATAAATCGCTTCTCAAGCGGATTTTGCGACGGCGAACACAGAGACGCCGGGCAACCGTGAAGGCCCCCGGCGAGTCTGAAAATCGGTTCTGCGGCATACTCAGCGTCCAACCGGCGTCACCATGTAAGCGCCTGTGCTGCCCCAGCCAGATAATCGGGCGAATAGCGCGCGTAGACCCTCGCCGTTATGGTCGTATCGCGGTGGCCTAGGAAACTTGCGATCTCGCTCATGGGGGTCCGGGCCTCTGCCATCCATATCGCGGCAGTATGGCGTAAGAGATGGGCGTGCACCCTGACGCCTGTTCGTTCTGACGCGGCTGTTATGCCTTCTTTATGTCCTTGAGCGGCCCGCCCCGAAACTCGACAATATAGTCTGTGACCGCGCCCGCCCTCGCTTCTTTCAGCGCCTCCATGGCGAGGTTATTGAGAGGAACGGTTGCCCGGCGCTTGTGCGACTGAGTGCGACCCTCCGCGTTAAGACGAAGCTGCGCCCGGCTCCAATCCACTTGATCCCATTTGGCCTCAAGCAAAGCGGTCTTGCGAGCGCCCGTGGTGACAGCCAGTATGCAGAACAGTTTGACGTGGGGCATGAGGCATCCGGTCAAGAATTGCCGAAACTCATCCTTGGTCACTCCCCCCACTTCGCTATCTGGTACTCCGGGGACGATGACCTTCGGGGCCAGCTTATCGTATTTCCAGTGCAGGGCCGTGCGGATCAGGCTCAACTCATTCCGCATGGTGTTGGTAGCCCGGTTACGCCACTTCATGTAGCTGTGGCTCAGGTCGGCATCGACCACCTCGACGGGGATCGCGGACCAGAAGCCTCTGGCAGCTTTCCAACACTCGCGCTTGCGCTTCTCGTCACGCAATCCGCCAAGGCTGTCAATGTACGCCTCGACGCACTCGCCCACTGTTGCGACTAGCGCAGCCTTGGCGACGCCTTTGTCCCGGTTCTCGTACAGCTTCCGCGCCTTGGCTTCCGCTGTGAACCTGTCCTGGGTGTTGAGGGTATGACGGACGCGGCCCGTGGGTGTGTGCCACGTAACGCAGAAACTCCAGTAATCGCTGCCGTCCGTGCGCTTGCGCTTGAGTTTGCCCAGCCTAAAAGGGGTCATGCTGGCCTCTCCTCGTACTCCATTACGTCCGCCTGCTTCACCCGCCAGAGCTTTCCGCCTAACTTGAACCCCGCCAGTTCTCCCCGATTAAGGAGGGTATAGACGAAGGTGTCGGATACGGACCAACGCTCTGCGAGGGCGGGCACCGTGAAGATTGGTTCCGGGTCGGTCATGCTGCCTCCTCCATCGCCATTGCATCCTCAATGGGAACCCATGCCCAGCCCTCGGGCAACGGCTGGGCCAGCGGGACAGGCAGGTGCGCCGCTGCTTCCGCAAAGGACAGGAATGGCCGACCCGGTGCGCCGACCACCAGCGGCCACGGCTCCGTCACGGTATCAGACAGGCGCACGGCCTCCTTGTCCGCAAGGAGCGCCTCAAGGTGGGCGGTCATATAATCCAGCGCAGAGTGAACCGTGCCGTACGCGAGAAGTTGCCCCAGCTTCATTTTCTCCACCAAGCTGGGCGCATCGGCCACGGCCTGTCCAAAGGTCGCCGCATCGGTGCCCGTGATCGCTAGGTACTGCTCCACCACAGGCAGGATTTTAGAAAGTTTACACAAGGTCATTGTCCCATATTCGCCAAAGAGGGCCGCCAAGTGCTATATTCGCTAAATGAGGTCAATAGTAACTTTGAAGTAATATAAAATAAATGTGCAAATTATCCTGCATAACTAAAGGTTTAGTTTCACCATTACTGGTCTTTTTCCATAAGTTATTCGGGTATGATAAATTACGATTAGTTTATACAACCCTCATAACATGACAACTGCTAGTCATCGTGGGATAGGTTAGCCGCAACTCGTTACGCCGCAGGGCCTTGACCGACTCGCCCAATGTTCATCATATGTTCTCCGAAGGAGGACGATATGGAACAGATTGCGGAGATACGATCAGCGGTGGCGGACGCGCTGGAGCAACGCGGGCATGGCAACCGGGAGTTCCTGCGTCAGGTGCGCGACGGGGAACAGGATGACGGGCCGTTTATGCAGGGCGCGCTGGCGTGGGCGAGATGCGCGGAGAACGGTTCTCAGCCCCGCCGCCCTCAACAGGCGACGAGGCTAGGGCAACATGCGGGATCACGCTGAGAAGTGCCCGCAATCAATTCTGCGGGCTGCTACAACTTCAAGCCGGGCACCCGATACGAGGCGATGGCCGCGACAAGGACGTGCATGGCAGGGGCAGACCCGTATTTTTCTGCCGCGTCCTTGCCCTCATGGCCCATAAACTGCCGCTGAACCCGCTCCGGCATGCCCATGTTGCCCGCATGAGTTTTCCATGTGTGCCGAAGGGAATGAAAGACCTTTAGCTTGTCGGTGATGCCGCAGGCTCGCTTGTATTTAGTGAACCACTGCCCCCACTTGTCGGTGAGTTTCTGCCCTATCCCCACAGGCTTGAGTTCAGGGAATACTCGCCCGCTCTGATCGGGGAGGTTTTGCACATAGTCCACGAACCCAAGTTCGATCAGCTTGGGGTGTATCGGGACCAGTCGCATACTCGCCTCGTTCTTTACAGCCGTAGGGAGGGCCGCACCCTCATCGTCGTCGTCGCCCATTTCTATGACGTCGATGCACCACGCTTCCCGCCGCTCGTCCGCCTCATCAATGTACGCCTCAAGCCGAACGTCGCTTACCCTTAGCTGGCCAATCTCCTCCCGGCGCGCACCCATGTAGATTGCGACGAGAGGAAGCCAGTATGCAGCCTCGCCAAAGCTACCCTTTGGCCGTTGTCCAAGGGCGTGGACGGGACAAGCGAATAGGGCGTTGAGGTCGTCGGCTGAGAAGTCCTTGCGCTTAGCGCGCTTTTCCTTAACCGCCATTTTCACGTCTCTTGCCGGATTATCGGCAATGACATCATTCTGCGCGGCCCACTCCAGCAATGTGCGGAGGTACGCCAGCCGGTCACGCACATTGACCTGAGAACGCTTTGGGTCCGCGATCAGTAGGCGCTTGTAGGCCATCACATCGGTTTTAGTGATGAGTTCGACCGACTTCCTGCCCATCAGGGTGTTGAACAACTTGGCGTCTCGCCAGTAGGCATCCTTGCCCCGTGCGGTCGGCTTGCGTTCAGCGGCCCAGCCATCGACAATATCAGTGTCGAGATAGACGCCTTTGCGCTCTGGTTCCGAACCCTCCCGCAGCGACACCGAGTCGGACCGCATTTTCTCAGCGGGTGGGCGGGCAACGTCCCTCTGCTTCCGCCTGCGATAGCGCCCCTCGTATCTGTCGCCCCGCGCCCTCTCCTCGTTCCGAACGATGACGGCGGGGTGATCGTCGGGCAAGCCCGCAAGCCACGCCTCCGCATCCGTTATGCGGTCATCCTCAGCGGAGATTTTCCAAGCATCGGCCCATTGTTGCCGCTGGCGCGTCTCGGCTTCCTCTTGGGTCATTCCGCCAAATGGGTCGAAAGGCGCGGCCTGCTCATCAACTGACGCCTGCTGCCGGGCCAATTCCTGTTCCGCTGCGTCAATCGTCGCTTGAGCCGTTGCCAGCCACGCGGGGTAGAGCCGCTGAGCTTCCTTGGCATCTTTGGTTTTGAGCGAGCGCCCTAGGTCGGACTTGCCGATAATTGGCCTGAGCCGAGGAGGAACAACAAGGCGGGTGCAATAGACCGCGCCGCGACGAAACATGTGTGAAGGCATGTTGCAAATCTCTGCTTTTGTAGCAGTCACTTGCCGCAAAACCCTTGGTTTCCGCCTTTTCTCAGGCATTTCAATGCCATGAGAACAAATGGTGCCCCGCAGGGTCCAAAGATGGGCACTCAAATCATTGGGAAATTTCTATCAAACGTGGCTGAAGGCTGGCCGATTTCGGAATGTCTGCTTACCGATGAGTAAGAGGCGATAGCCGCCGGTCCTCTCTTGGGCAGGCGACACGTTCGTCGGCGGAAAATAGCGGCCTGTCGCCCATCGACCAAGGTGCGACTTCTGTCCCTATCGATACAAGCATGCCACCGTCAGCCCAACGATCCAAGCGTGACCGCGCGTTCGATCCTGCTATGGCCGAGCGCGGGCACTGTTCAGTCATGGCGTGGCCCAAGTAGGAGAATACACATGCTTTTTCACACGATGGTGGGGTCGAACGACATCGACCGAGCGAAGCGCTTTTACGACACGGTGCTAGGCACCCTCGGCGTTGGAGAGGCGACGATCAACGTGGCCGACAGTGGCCACACGCGCCTGATGTACAACAGTGGGAATGGGGCCAATTTCATTGTCACCCAGCCGATCAATGATGAACCAGCCACTGTTGCGAACGGCAGCACCATTGCTTTTTCTTGCGATTCGCCAGAGCAGGTGAAGCAGTTTCATGATGTTGCAGTTGCCAATGGTGGCACGTCGATCGAGGTAGCGCCCGGTCCTCGCGAAACAGCGTCTATGGGTACGATCGTACTGGCGTATTTCCGCGATCTAGATGGAAACAAACTATGCGGAATCCACTTTCCCAAATGACGCGGCTTTGCATCGTTTAGCCTGAGTCAGTTGCCCGCCAATACTTTGGCGGGCAACTGGTCGCTCTTTTCTCGTCCCGTTTTGGCCGTTAGCGGAATGACAGCTTACGGGCAGGTAAACGGTCATAGCTGCCAATAACCGAGTGGCGGAAGCGACCTTATTGCCCCTACGTACCGCGAAAGATAAATTACCGTTTCGGGGCGCGGGTCCAGCAATGCAACACTCCAAGACTGGCGTCCGCGTCATGGCTCGGCATACGCCGTTCCCATCAATGTCGACACGATGACCCTGTCCATTATTTCAGCCACCCGCGCTGGCAGGACCGGCTCGACTTGTCTCAGCCACCATGCCAGGAGTTCGACGATTGATGTGACGGCCAGCGTCGTGCCAATATCCTTGGGCAGCCAGGACTGGACCTGTGGCCACTGGGATTCGCGGGCTAGCGTCAGTTCGACAAAAGCCGTGCGGATCGCTCCCTGCGCGCCGCCCGTCAGCAATGCGCTCCATAGAGCCCGATTAGCTGAAACGTAGAGACAGAGCGTTTCGCACGAAGCGTAACCATTTTTGGATGCCATCACCGGATAGGTAAGATCCAGCAGCTTGCCGATTTCCTCGTGGGCGAGGTCGTCTAGCAACGCCTCTTTGGTCGCATAGTGTCTGAAATAGGTAGTGTATGCGATATCCGCGCGCGCAACGATGTCCCTGATTGTAATGGCTTCGAGCGGCATCTCCTGCAACAATTCCTGCAGCGCCTGCCGGAACGCTTTGCGAGTCCGCCTGATGCGAGGATCAGACCGCTCCGCAAGTGGCAACGCCTGACCTTCACTCACTCTAATCACCTGCTCACCATTTCGCTCTTCGCTATCGTGGTCCCATTGCAAACGCAACTGAGCGCCACAATTCACCCTTGTCGTTCGATCCAGCGCCGCGGTCGCCGCCAAACCCCATGGGCTGCCGTGTTGCCTTCGCAGGTAGTGCCTCAGCACACTTTTGCAACCTGATTGCACTTTTAGGATATTGTGTTCTATAAGTCATTTCGCTATCCACAGTTGTGCGGCGACGATGTCCAGCACATGGACGCTCGCTCAACTCAACGAAACAAAACGGGGAGGTTATCTATATGAAAACCAATCACTTAATTGCATGTAGCGGACTGATTTCGCTCGCATGGGCTTACCCTGCTTTCGCGCAATCCGCCCAGTCGGAGGGAGCGAGCGCCCGCGTAGAATCGGAAGAAATTGTTGTTGAGGCACGGCGAAAGCAGGAATCTGTGCAGGACGTGCCGACGGTCGTTAACGTCGTGACCTCGGACACACTGGCGAAACTGAACCTGCGCCAGTTCAGCGATATCTCGACGGTTGTCCCTGGCTTATCGCTTGGCACGAGCTCCACCGGTATCGGCGGAAATGCTTCTGTCCGTGGCGTCAACTTCGACGTCCTTGCCAGCGGCAACAATGGCACGGTCGAATTCTATTTCAACGACGCTTCGATCCAGGCGGGCGCCCTGATCCAGTCCGTATTCGACATCGGCCAGATCGAGGTTCTGCGTGGACCACAAGGCACGCTGCGTGGCCGCGCGTCTCCCTCCGGCTCGGTCACGGTCACCACACATCGGCCTGACCTTTATGATTACGGCGGGTATGGCAATTTCACGGCAACGGACATGGGAGGCTATAACGCCAACGCGGCCGTCAATATTCCACTAATAAAGGGTGTCGCCGCTCTCCGCATCGCCGGCCTGTATGACGAGAATAGGTCAACATTCGTCAAGCCCGCCACTCCACCTGGCAAGCCAATCTCGAAAACAGAAGCGTACCGGATATCGCTTCGCGTCGAACCGACGAGTTCGCTCCAGTTCGACGTCATGTACCAGCACCTTCACTTGAAGGCCCGGCGATGGGAGCAGGTTGAATCGCTGTCCGAAGTGATCCCCGGAGCGGCCGCCAGTCCATTGTTCATTTCCGCCAAGGATCGCCTCGGCATAGCCGACCTTCCCTCCACCCAGAACCAGACATATGACACGGTGAACTGGCAGGCGCGCTACGCCTTCGCGGGCCAACAGCTCGTCTATGTCGGCTCGTATAACCGTTTTCAGTCTAACATCTTCAATACCGGCACAAACAATGGTGACAGCGCCAACGCCTTCCCAGGGCGGGACTTCGGCCAGCTCACTGTTACCGACGCGACAGACTGGACCCACGAACTGCGTCTCCAGAACGAGACCCGCGTTTTCGATATGTTCGACTATGTGGTCGGAGGCTTCTATCGCCGCAGCACACCACCGTCAGACATCACGACAGATACCTTCCTGACAGCATTCGGCAACGCCCTGCCAGCGGCAACCCCAAATCCCGCCAAAACTCTGGTTCAGCGTCGGGGCCGGGCCATCGAAAAGTCGCTATTCGGCAATGTGACCGCGCATCTGGGAGATAGCTTCGAAATCTCTGGTGGTGTTCGCTACATCAGCTTCGATGAAACCAAGCGCCTGACTATCCCGGCGTTCAATGCCGTGCTTCAGGATATTCATCCGTCCAGCAACGCCTGGATCTACTCGGCATCCGTCAAATATCAGGTCACACCCGACATCATGGCCTATGCCAGCACCGGCAGCAGCTGGCGCCCGCAAATCGACGTGGTGGGTAACTCGGACCTCCAACGGTCTGCCCTCGAAACCAGCTTTTTGCAGGTTCTACCCGAGACATCCAAATCCTATGAAGCCGGCGTGAAGTCGTCATGGTTCGACCGGCGACTGAACGTAAATGTCACTGGCTTCCATCAGACGTTCAAAAACTATCCTTATCGCGCTCCCGGCGCAGGGGTGTACTTCATCAATACGTCGGCTAACACGGCGACAACGCCGCCCACGCTGGTTCAGGGCGTAAGTGCTTTCAATTTTGTCAGCGCGGTTCCGATCGAGATCAACGGCGTCGAAGCGGAAATTCAGTTTCGGCCTTCCTCGCGTTTCAATCTTGGCGTCAATGCGGCCTACTCATTGGGCAAGATCCAGAACGGCCTTATCCCGTGCAATGACCTGAATAGCGACGGCACGCCTGATGGGGCTGGCTCCGCACCGAGCCTGACTGATTTGAGGGCTGCGACCGGTTCCAATGACATTTCTGGATGTCGCGTTTCGACCCGGTCGGGCTTCAATTCTCCATTCAGCGCGAACATACAGTCGGAGTATAATCTGCCCCTCGACGATCGGCTGGATGCTTATGTGCGCGGGTTGTTCACGTTCACCGGCGCATCCCAGGGTGACCCGACAAATTCTTATGACAACATCAGCAGCTATGGCCTGCTCAACCTCTACACAGGCGTGCGCGCGCACGATGGATCCTGGGAAATATCGGCATTCGTAAAGAATGTTGCGAACCTCGAAAAAGTCCTGACCAGGAGCAATGGTCCAACCTTCACGGCCTATCGCGAAGTCGCTCAGGCCCCGACGGGAAGTCGTGTCTTTAACAGCAGCTACTTCGCTGTTTCGATGACGCAGCCGCGTGAGTTCGGATTGAACCTGCGCGTCGCCTTCGGATCTCGATAATCGAATGCAGCCTGCATCGTATCCTCCCCGATACTCAGGTGCATTGGTGGGGAGGTCTTGTCAGAGACCTCCCCATTTTTTTGCGTCGAGTGTCCGGTTCCGGAGCGAGCGAATTGTGGCGCACCCGTGGTCCGGATCCGCAGCGCGGGCATTTCGAGCCAAACATCACCAATCGCCATATTTCCGCCTTTGAGGCGCCCCCCCCCCGGTGCGGTTTCGACTGCATTTCCCGACATGAATTTATCGAATGGAGTCCCGTGATGACAAATCTGGTTAGCCAAAGGGCAAGCGTCGATGGAGAGCTATTGCTGCTATGGTCGCTGCCGGTCATCGGTATAATCTGGTTTCTAGCGTTCCTTGGTTTCCCAGGTTTCGTGCACCCGATGTCGCCGACGTTGTCAGCTGATGCTGTCGCCGCCTTTTATCGCGACCCCGATAATCTTCCCCGCATCCGCTACAGCATGATTGTGTTCAACTGGTTCGGTGTCGCCCTGATTCCGTTCCTGGCGCTGATCGCCTCGCAGATGCGTCGGATGGCGCACAATACGCCGATCATGAGCTATTGTTTTCTCGGCTGTATTGCTGGTGGCCCAACGCTCTTCTGCATGGCCGATCTATACTGGCTGCTCGCCGCCTTTCGCCCTGAACGCGATCCGTCCCTGATCCAGCTGTTCAACGATCTCGCTTGGGTTACTTTCACAAGCCAAGTGGGCTTCCTCGTGGCGCAAAGCGTGTTCCTTGCTCTCGCCATCTACCTTGACCGGCAGACGCGGAAGATCCTCCCGACCTGGTATGCACACTTCAACCTGCTCACTGCGGTTGCGCTGGCACCGGCGGCCTTCGCCACGATGGCGCTCGATGGACCGTTGGCGTGGGACGGGCTGCTCTCCTTCTGGGTCAAAAACATCGCAATCGCCCTGTGGATCATCGTGACCGGTTTCACGATCGGCAGCACCATTCACCGCCAGCGCCGTGAAGAAGGAACCGAAATATGAGCAGTATCCCGATGAATGGGTCGCTGGCCGTCCCGCCGGTGCCATTATCCAAAATCGGTAAGATCGCGTGGAACTGGCGTCATAACCCGAATATCGAGCAATGGCTGGCATGGTACGCGATTGTAGTATTCTACAATATCTTCGGCGTTGTATTCTTTCTCATTACGCGGACACAGCCGCCGCCAAAGGCATGGTGGGATCTCCCAAAGATCATGTGGTGGTTCAACGAAAACCACTTTGGGCTGTTGTTCGGATTCGGCATCATGTTCCTGATTGGTGCGCTCAGCATCGCATCGACGGCCCTGATTTGCTACTCAATGCGTCGCATGTCGGTCAGCCCGGTCTTTGCTAACATCTATCTGATCATCTATTCGCTGGCAGCTGTGCCAGGCATGCTGCTGACCTGCATTGCCTTGGTGGTCGGTGCGTTGCGTCCGGACCGCGATCCCAAGTTGATCGGTCTCCTCTATGACATGGGCTTTCTGTCATTCAGCGGCACGATGGGCATATTTCTGATTGGGTCGGTCATCTGGGCAGTCGCCATTCTGCTCGACAAAAATAGCATCCTTCCGAAATGGTTCGGATACTTCAACATCTGCAACGCACTTACGGAGGTGGTCGTTGCAACCTGTTGCATCATGAAAGAAGGCCCGTTCGCCTGGAACGGAATGATCGCCTTCAATATCAACATGGTGGTGTTCGGTATCTACACTGGCTGCTTCATAACGCTGCTCAAGACGATGATCGAAAAGCAGGACCAGGAGAAGCTGCCTCTCCCCGACCTTCGATGATGCGGCCCGCATTTAGCCTGCGCTCCAGCACAGAAAGATTTAACCATGACAAAAGCCGCACGTGACAGTCTGTCCCGCGCCCCTGGCAAGGCCGGCGTCGGGACGGTGCCCTCCACACCGGGCCAGCCTGATATGTGGATCCTCGTCCTGATCGAGGCTCTGACATTCTTTTCCTATTTCGTTGTCTACACCTACAGCTACAAGGCCAATAGCGTGGCCTTTCTTGAAGCGCAGTCTCATCTGAACTTGCTGTTCGGTGTGATCAACACACTCATACTCCTGACCAGCTCCTGGTCGATCGCCCTCGCCGTCGAGAAATCGCGGAATGGCAACTTTAGCGGCGCGATTGCCAATGTCTGGCTAACCGTTGGCTGCGGACTCACCTTCCTCGCCCTGAAGCTTTACGAGTGGTCGCTCAAGATTGGCGAAGGACTGTATTTTTCCAGTAATGAGTTCTTTTCCTTCTACTATTTCCTGACCGGAATGCATTTGCTGCACGTACTGGTAGGCTTCATCGTTCTCGGCGTTGCGATCTATCAGCTATCGAGTCCAAGGCGCCGTTCCCAAGAGATCGTCGAGACTTGCGCCACTTACTGGCACATGGTCGATTTCCTGTGGGTGATCATTTTTGCGCTTCTCTATATCATGAGGTGATGTGATGCAGATTTCTACCCAGAGCCGGCTCCTCCTGAGCTGGTTCGGCCTATCGGCCGTCACCCTCCTCGCCTGGTGGATTGGCGCCCACCATGGAACTGGCCCTTTGAAGCCTGACCTGGCGGTGGCCTTTGGTGCGATAGCCATCACTGCGGTGAAGGTTCGTGTAATCCTTCGCGAGTTCATGGACGTCAGACATGCTCCGGCACGCTTGCGACACATGAGCGATGCGCTCCTTGCGCTGTTCATAGCTGCCCTGACCACTGCGTATATCGTTTGAAAGCCGCTGTCCGTGACAGGGCAGTGTACCAAGAGAACTTCACGAAACGCCAATTTCAGGAGCATTGTCGCCATGTCGGATGCCCAAGCGCTAGCCACCTGTCCGGCCCATGTGCCTGCGGCGCTGGTTTATGATTTCGACATCCACAATGATCGGGGCCTTCTCACGGATCCGCACGAGCGCATTCTGCGGCTGGTCGAGGAGGCACCGCCATTGTTTTGGACACCGCGCAACGGCGGCCACTGGATGGTGTTGAAATATGGTGATGCTGTCCGGGTAATGCGCAACCCGGACATCTTCTCCAGCGCCCCCATAGTCGCGTACATCGTCGCGGCTTGGCTGAGCCCGCAATGACCGCTTGCGGTCCACCCCTTCGTTCCATTGTGGCTCGAATGCCCTTTTGTCCCCAGTCCAATAAAAACTGCCAAAGCCGAACGTCCGCTTCTGAAGGCGCGAAAGTCGCTCTCGAACGACGGGATGTGGCGCAAGGCCACCCACAGCCCCCGACCAGGCTCGGTCGTCCCGGTCAGCTTCGGTGAATGTCCCGTCCTGATAACAGTTGCCGTTCAGCCTGTGCAAAGCTGCTGGTCAGCATCGTGCCCTAATATTTGACCATCCAAAAGGGCGCGCATCCCTCTCCCATTGGCGCGTTCGTGCTGCTATGCACGGTCCAGAAAAGGGTTGACCGGGGGCACGCGTGATCAATTACGCAGCGCAGATCTATGCGCTCGACGGTGACGATCTCGAACGCCTGATCGACGATTGGGTCGCGTCGATGCGGTCGCGCTATCCCGACAGCGACCGCTTCTCCGGCCCAGGTGACATGGGCCGCGACGTCGTCGGCTATCATAGCACTGCGCGGTTCGATGGCCCTTGGGATAATTATCAATGCAAGCAGCTGCGCAATTCACTAGGCGAACCTGCCATGCTGCGCGAGCTCGCCAAGATTTTCTTCCACAGCGCCGCCGGTCATTTCCCGCCACCTGATCGTTTCATCTTCGTCGCACCGCGCGGCGCGGTCCGCACAGCTCGGGCTCTCATCGCGACACCGAGCACGATAGCGCCCAGGCTGATCGAACAGTGGGACAATTGGTGCGCCGCACATCTGGTCGAGAATGAGCATCATCCCTTGTCCCCTGCAATCCGCCAGGTCATAGATGCTTTCGCCTTCGAGAAGGTCTCCCTCCTGGAGGCCGGCAAGTTGGTGCGCACTGAGGCGATGAAGCCCGCCCTCGTCAGCTGGTTCTCAGCCGACCCCGGCGACGCGCCGGTCGGCGAAGCGCCGGACCAGATGCAGGCCGAGGAGGCCGCTTATGTGGCTCAGCTCCTTGCCGCCTATAAGGAACGCGGCGCGCCTGAGTTTGCGAGCGGCGAGGAAGCCCTACTGCATGGAGAGTTCGGCGAGCATTTTCGCGTCCAGCGCGACCGGTTCTTCGATGCCGCAGCGTTTAAGCGCTATTACCGAGACAGCACCGAGCCGGCCGTGCTCGCCACCTTTGAGAAAGATATCTTTCACGGCGTCTATGACACGCATGGTCTCACCCATGCAGACACGATGGCCAAGATCGCGGCAGTGATGATCGAAGCCAAAAATGTCGAGGTGTCAGGGGTTTTGCAGCGTTACGCCCGGGTGCCAGTCAAACAGGGCGTTTGCCATCATTTTGCCAATGATGGAAAGCTCCCATGGTTGAAATGACAGCGGCACCGCTCAGCGAGGACGTACTGCTCTTCAACAGCCCGCTCGAAACCGGCCTGCGGACACTGGTCGTGCTCGACGCCTTGCATCCCCGAACTTGTTCGATGAGCGAATTGACCTGGTTCGATCATCTGGTCGTCCATACCGCCGATATCGAGGGACCGGACAGCCTCCATCCCGATCTGCCATCGCGCGGCGGCGAACTGCTGGTCCGCCGCCATCTCGTCGACCAAGGCATCCAGCTTCTCCTCCACGCCGATCTCGTCACAGTCATCGAAGGTGATGACGGTGTCCGCTTCGCTGCCGGTGACGAATCGCCCTCCTTTGTCGACCTGCTTGACGCCCCCTATGCGCGCACCTTGAAACTGCGCGCTCAATGGCTGGCAGGCCACTTCAAGGATCTGGCCGAAGATGTGATCCGGTCGATCGTCCATGATCGTCTCGGCCGCTGGACCCTTGAATTTCAGGGTGCCGAAACTTTGCACGAGCCTTCGGCATGAGCGGGCGGATAATCCTGCGCCATCTTGCCTTTGTCGGCGAAGGCCGGCCGGTGGCAATGCTCCGCTTCGAAGATGGCGTGAACGTCGTCTACGGCGCCTCCAACACCGGCAAGTCATTCACACTCGCGGCTCTGAAATATATGCTCGGCAGCTCGACCCCACCGAGCGCCAACGAGCATATGGACGGCTATGAGGCTGCGCTCCTTGGTCTTGATCTCCCCGGCTCCGGCGCGAAGACCCTGTACCGTGCAATCAAGGGCGGCGCGTTTCGGCTGTATGACGGCCTGCATAGCGAGGTCCCCGACGACGCGACCTCCCAAGTCCTGGTTGCCGAACATGTAGCGAACCGGACCGATACCCTGTCCTATCTGATCCTTGCCTATCTTGATATCGACGGTCGTAAGATCGTCCGAAATGAGAATGGCGAGCAGAATAATTTCACGCTGCGCAATTTCGATCCCTTCATTTTCGTCGATGAGAGCGCGATCATCGAGCAGCGCAGCCCCATCCTGTCCGGGCAGCGCGATAGCGCCACCTATGAGAAAAATGCCTTCCGGCTGATGCTGACCGGACGCGACGATACCGCCGTCGTCCCTGTGATCCCGTCGAAGATCCGCAAAGCCCGCCAAGCAGGTCAGAAGGAGCTGATCGAGCAGTGGATCGCCGATATCGACAAACAGATCGATGCGGTCGGCAAGGATCGCGAACAGCTGGCGGATCAGTCTAAGCAGCTGGAGGCAAGCCTGCAGACGCTCCAGAGCGACCTCGCCCTTCGCCAACAGCGCATCGACGCTGCCACCAGCGAACGCAGGCTGGCAATCGACCAGCGCGACAAGACTTCGGCGCAAGCTCGAGAGGTTGAACTCACCCTGGCGCGCTTTGCGCGGCTGATGGAAATTTACGAATCCGACGTCGAGCGGCTCAACGCGCTCGAACAAGGGGGGCATCTGCTGCTGGCCCGCCTTGACCGACCTTGCCCGCTCTGCGGCGCGGAAGCTGAGCATCATCATCATGACGGCAAGCGCGACGTCGAGCGCGCCAAAGCAACGGCCCGCGCCGAAGTTGCCCGCATCGACCGCGAACGTCAGGATTTGACCAGCACCATCAATCTGCTCGAACAAGATGGCATTCGCCACGCTGACGACCTCCAGCGTGTCGCCCGACGGATCGCCGCGGCCGACCGTTTGCTGGCAGCCCTCAGGCCTGAAGAAGCCCATTTGCGATCGGGCTATCAGGAGCGGTTGGAAAAGCGCGATGAAGTTCGCGAAAATCTGAAATTATACGAGGATCGCGATCGCCTCGCGGTCCAACTGTCCCAAATCTCGAGCGCGCCCGCGCCAGCCAAGCTCAATCTGACGGTGGGCATTGATGGGCCGACGGGCCACGAATTTTCGGTGAAGGTAGCCGAAGTCCTGAAGGCTTGGGGCTTTCCAGGTGATCCGACCGTCTCATTCGATTCGCAAAGCCAGGACATCTGGCTCAACGGCAAGGAGCGCCGCGCCAATGGCAAGGGCGTTCGAGCCGTCCTGCATTCGGCGTTCAAGGTCGCCACATTGCTCTTTTGCCAAGATCGGGGCCTCCCTCATCCCGGCATCCTGATCCTCGACACACCGCTTCTAACTTATCGCGAGCCGATCAAAGTGCCGCGCTATGGCGAATTGGCCGCTGATGAAAAGGCACTTGCCGCGACGCCCTTGCACGAGGGCTTTTATCGGCACCTCGCCAGCCTCGCTGATCAAGCACAATTCATCATTTTGGAGAATAGCGATCCGCCGACTGCGCTGGTTCCATCGATCACGACGCATCTCTTCACCGGCGATCCAAATGACGGTCGTATGGGTTTCTTCCCCCCGCCTCCGCCGCCTCCGGGCCAAGCTGTTCCCGGTGAGGAGCAGCCATAACCAGACGTCTATGGGTTCTATGGCCGAATCATCAGTAGGAGCGCCGGCTCTGGCGCCGCGAAATCGCGACTGGACGACAGAAATCTACGCAAATGCGATTGCGACATCCGTCTAGGCGAAGTCGACACCACCAGATTCCGCAGTCCGCCTCTGTCAAATAGAGCCCCCCCGTTTCGAGTCTCCATAATGCCGCAGCGGAGCCTCCATCTCACAACATTATCCGCTTGAACTGCGGATAATGTTGTGAGATGGAGGGTGGCATCAAACAGCGTGGGATCAGATCATGGGTGACTTTGAGGCCAATGTAACTCGGCACATGGATCTTCGCATGAATCAGCGTGGCATTCCTGGTGCGTTGGTCGACCTGGTCCTTTCGCACGGACACTGGGATGGGGATGCCTGCAAACTCGACCGGAAAGATCTCTGCAAGCTCAAAGCCGAAGTTGAAATGCTGCGGTCAACAGTCCTCAAGGCTCTCGACAAGGGAGGTTTGGCCGTCGTCGAAGCTGGTGGAGCATTGGTCACGGCCTATGCTCGTCCAAAATCCCGGAGCAACCGCAAGTGAGCCTTGTCGTCAAACTTGCTCATTCATTGTCGACCCAAACCGGTGTTCGCAGCATTGAATCGATGCCCATCGCTCTTGCGGCCATGATCGCAGCTGCCAAGGGGATCGAAGTTTCGAACCCCGCAGACATGCTTTCGGCGTTAGCTCAGACGCTGCAACCGACCAACGAAGCAGATGCCTTGACTCGCGTTCGCGACTGGCTTGAAGATATTAATCTTTCTACAGCGCAGTTACGCGGCGTTCAGAGCCTTCTTCCGGTTAATGTTCCGGCGGCCATCGATTGGACAGTGGAACTAGAAGCGCTGGTCGATGATGCCCGCTATCGGGAATCTTTCATTCCAATCAGCCCTCGCGTTGGCACAGCGATCGGCGTCTCACTTAACATTCCGGCAGACGAAACTGTCGCATGCCTGTTTGCTGGCAGTGCCACGATCGCCTGGGGTCTCGCCACAATCAGGCCCGTCACGCTTCATGTGACTAATTGGCAAACTGAAATTATTATGGCGATGCTTGCATATGCCGATGGTCGTCCACTGCAAGTCGACCGCAGAAATCCGATCGAAACCATCCCCTTCGACGATGGGGCATTCACTTTCGACGAAAGCCACTCCCCACGGCGCGGTGCATATGACCACCTGATAGCGGTGCCCCCACTCAGCTATCGCATGAAGGATGGCCCCGCTGCAGGCATGCTGTTCGAGGCATGGCAAGTCGAGCAATTGGCGTACCGTGCGCGGAAAAGTTTTGTGGCCGTCGTCGCGGACGGCCTGCTGTTCCGGGAGAGCCGGAACGAAGTCGCATTTCGCGAGCAGCTTTGCACACGAGGCGGTCTGACCGTCGCCAGCTTACCGCCGGGCATTTTTGGGCGCGCCAGCGGCGTGCAAGTCAACCTCCTGAAAATCGACCAGACGGACAGACACGACGCGACCTTCATTGACGGCCGGAGCATGGAACGCATCAGCCGCAGCGGCCGCGAGCAGGAAGACTTGATCGTCAAGCACCTTGAAAGCCTGCCGTCTGCGCCGTCGCGTACCATTGGGACGCAGGAACTGGCTGGCGCGAACTACACCCTCCTGCCCAACCGCTATGTCGTAAGCGACGAACTGGTCCGAATGGACGAAGCTTTGTCTGCGCGTCACACCGTCCGACTGGGCGATATCGCCAAAATTTTGCGCCCACGCGCGCCACAACCTGTTCGTGGAGATCCGTCGGAAGACGACGTGATCGGCCTGGAAATCGCCGTTTCCGACATCGTCGATGGCAAGGTCGTTGTGCCGTCCAAGGAAGCTCGCTTCCCGGCCAGTGAAAGATTGAGTGTCGGCAAGGTACGCGTTGAGATGGATGACATCCTTGTCAGCGTGAAAGGCAATGTGGGCGCCGTCGGCATTGTCGGCATGGGCGCTATCCTCGACGAACTGATGGATACCCCGCAGATTGTGGTATCCCAAAGTCTGGCGATCATCAGACTGGAGCGAGGTTCAGCCATTCGCGAACCGCGTGTTCTCGCCGGTATCCTGTCGTCACCACAGATGCGGGCAAAACTTCAGGCTTTGGCAGGCGGCACGACCGTTCCCAGTCTGCCTATCGGCGCGCTTCAGGATCTCACCCTTCCTGTGCCTGATGCGGAAGAAGCCTCTGAGATCGAAGGCCAGCTGACAGAGTTCGACACCATGCGGGAAGACATCGACGCAAGAATCGGCAACCTCCGCATCATGCAGGATGCGCTGTGGCGGAAATTCTGGAACACATCACCCGAACAGCAAGACGCATGAACAAGCAAACCAGAAACGAGAGCACAAAATTCGTGGCCAGTGATCCCAAGCTAATTGAAACCAGCCTGTTCAAGATGGCGGACCAGCTCCGTGCGAATTCCGGACTGAAGCCATCGGAATATAGTCGCCCCGTGCTCGGCCTGCTGTTTCTACGCTATGCTGAGGGACAATTCGCGAGCGTGGAGCAGACCCTGGCTCCCAAGCCCGGCTCACGGATCAAGCCCGGGCCGGACGACTACAAGGCACAAGGGGTGATCTATCTATCGCCCGAGGCGCGGTTTTCGTACCTTCTCAACCTGCCAGAGGATGCCGATGTCGGCCGCGCGCTTAACAACGCGATGAAAGATATCGAGCGCGACAATGTCGATCTGGAAGACGTTCTGCCCAAGAACTTCAATGAAATTCCCAAAGACACGCTGATCGAGCTGATCCGCCTGCTCCAACCGCTGGAGATCGACGGCGACGCCTTCGGCCATGTCTACGAATATTTCATGGGGGAATTCGCCAAGCAGGAGATGCAGAAGGGCGGCGAGTTCTACACCCCCAGCTCGATCGTCAGGCTGATCGTCGAGATCATTGAGCCCTTCCACGGCCGTATTCTCGATCCGGCCTGCGGATCGGCGGGCATGTTCGTTCATTCTGCAGACTTCGTGAAGCGCCACCAACGCGCGCCGGACAAGGAAATCAGCCTGTTTGGCATGGAAAAGACCAAGGAGACGATCCGCCTCGCCAAGATGAACCTGGCGGTCCATGGCCTTTCCGGCACCATCGCTGATACCAACAGCTATTATGACGATGCGCCCGAAGCCTTCAAAGGCGTGCCGCTGGTCGATGGGTTCGACTTCGTCATGGCCAACCCGCCGTTCAACGTGTCGGGCGTGGACAAGGCCAAGCTGAAGACGGTGACAGCGAGCGGGACTGAGGTAGTGAAGCCGCGCTTCCCCTTTGGCCTGCCCAGCACCGACAATGGCAATTACATCTGGATCAGCCAGTTCCATTCGGCCCTGAACGAGAATGGCCGCGCCGGCTTCGTCATGGCTAACAGCGCAGCGGACGCGCGCGGCAGCGAGGCGGAAATCCGGCGCAAGCTGATCGAAAGCGGCGTGGTGGACGTAATCGTCTCGGTCGGTCCGAATTTCTTCCTTACGGTGACCTTGCCCTGCACGCTGTGGTTCTTCGACCGCGCCAAGCCGCACACCAACCGGACGAACGAAGTGCTGTTCATTGATGCACGCCACATCTTCAACCAAGTTGACCGCGCCCACCGTGATTTCCGCGACGATCAGATCGAGTTCCTCGCCAACATCGTCCGCCTGTGGCGAGGCAATGAGCCAGAATTGGCCTTCGGGTCCGAGGCGCTGCTGCGTGAGCGGCTGGGCGGGCTTGATGCCTATCGCGACGTCCCCGGTTTATGTCGTGCGGCCTCGCGCAAGGAGATCGAAGCGCAGGGCTGGTCGCTGAATCCCGGCCGCTATGTCGGCGTCGCCGAGGGCGAGGCAGACGACGAGGACTTCCTGGAAAAGCTGGAAGCCTTGCAGGAGGAACTGGAACGGTTGAACGTGGAGGCGGTGGAGTTTCAGGGGCGGATTGCGCTGAATGTGGCGGAGTTGCTGGCGTGAGTTGGTCAGATGCGGCCTTTGCCGATGTCTTCCGCTTCCGAAATGGCAAAGCCATCAAGCCTAAATCAGATGGCGACTTTCCAGCGTACGGTTCGAACGGGCTGATCGGCCAATCGCCGGATTGGATGTATGAGAATGCCATCATTCTGGGGCGCGTTGGTGCCTACTGCGGCTCTGTAGAACTGTGCCACGATCGGTTTTGGGCATCGGATAACACGATTGTTGTCGAACCGCAGCCCGACCGAATGGATGTCGTATTTTCATACTATTACCTCAAGCATGCGAATCTGAATCGACACGCTGGCGGCGCGGCACAACCGCTGCTGACGCAAGGGACGCTCAAGGGCTTGATAGGAAGTTTTCCTAGTCGAGCCATGCAACGCCGCATCGCCGAAATCCTGTCGGCCTATGACGACCTGATCGAAAACAACACGCGGCGCATCGCCATCCTCGAAGACATGGCCCGCCGCCTGTTCGAGGAATGGTTTGGTCGGGACGCCGATGCTGGAGAGCCTGAACCTGTTCGCATTGATGCATTGATCGATTTTGATCCAAAGACCAAGGTAGCCAAGGAGGGACGCAAGCTCTTCCTTCCTATGCCATGCGTCCCCACCAATTCGATGGCCGTATCCAATTGGGAAGAACGTGACGGCAATGCAGGATCGAAGTTCTTGAATGGCGACACACTCTTGGCCAGAATTACGCCGTGTCTTGAAAACGGAAAGACGGCATTCGTTGATTTCCTTCCGGACGGCGCTGCGGGGTTCGGTTCAACGGAGTTCATTGTCATGCGCGGACGCGTGGTGCCGCCAGAATTTGTTTATTGTCTCGCGCGCTCGAACGCCTTCCGGGAGCACGCGATTAAAAGCATGAGTGGGGCAACGGGGCGGCAACGCGTGAGTAGTGCAGCGGTCGCGCAGTTCGAGATTGCATCACCACAGCTCGAACAACTCGAGAGGTTCGGCCGAGCTGCAAAGCCGATGTTTTCAATGACCAGGTCGTTGGCGGACGCCAACATCAACCTTCGCACAACCCGCGACCTTCTCCTGCCCAAGCTGATCTCCGGCGAAATCGAGGTCCGCGCTGCCGAGAAAGAGTTGGAGGCCGCTGCCGCATGACACCGCCCGCCGCCCCGGACGATCTCGAGCGCTATCCGACTCGCGAGGAATCGCTCGGCCGGGTACTGTCTGCATTCAGCGAGGGCCAGATGGTCGAAGGTCCAGCCGTCGCCCGGTTGGTCGAACTGGGCTGGCGGCACGAAAATCTCTACACCGAAAACCCGCTGACGCTCGCGCCCGATCCGCGCACCGGGCGCCCCAGCTTTCGTCAGGCGATGCTCCCCAGCCCGCTTCGTGCCGCCATCGAACGGCTGAACCCAGACCTTGACGCTGATGCCATCAGCGCGGTCGTCGATGAACTGATGCGCAGCCGCGCGGACATGAACCCCGTCGCCGCCAACCGGGAAGTCATGGGCCTGCTGCGCGATGGCGTAGAAGTGCGCACTACGCTGCCCGACGGAAGCAGCGAAACGCGCATCGCCCGTGTGATCGACTGGCGCAATCCCATGGCCAACGACCTGTTGATTGCCCAGCAGTTCTGGATCGCAAGCGAAATTCACAAGCGCCGCGCTGACCTGATCGGCTTCGTCAACGGCGTGCCGTTGCTGTTCATCGAGCTGAAGGCCAGCCACCGCAGCGCGCAGGCCGCCTATGACCAGAACCTGCGCGATTATCGCGATGCCGTGCCACATGTCTTCTGGGGCAATGGCATCGTCCTGCTTTCCAACGGCGACGATGCCCGCATCGGCGCGCCGTTTGCCGGCTGGGGCCATTTCAAGGAATGGAAACGGATCGATGACGAGGGCGCGAAAGGCGTCGTCAGCCTTGATACCGCGCTGACGGCTGCCTGCTCGCCGGAACGGCTGCTCGATATTGTCGAGAATTTCGTGGTGTTCGAGGAAACCCGGGACGGCCTGATCAAGAAGATCGCGCAGAATCACCAGTATCTCGGCGTGAACAAGGCGGTGGCCGAGATCGGCAAGGCTGGCGGCAAGCTGGGCGTATTCTGGCACACGCAGGGATCGGGCAAGTCGCTTTCCATGCTGGCCTTCACGCAGAAGGTGCTGCGTACGAGACCAGGCGGCTGGACCTTCCTGATCGTCACCGACCGGCAGGAGCTGGACGAGCAGATTGCCGAATTCTTCCAGGCCTGCGGGGCCTTCTCGCTCCCGCTGCCGCAGGTGCAGGCGCAAAGCCGCGCGCACCTGCGCGAACTGCTATCCGGCAACGCCCGTTTCGTCTTCACCCTGATCCACAAGTTCGGGACCGAGATGGGTGAGACCTATCCAGAGCTGTCGCAGCGCGACGATATCATCGTCGTGACGGATGAGGCCCACCGCAGCCAGTATGACGTGCTGGCGTCGAACATGCGTCGCGCGCTGCCCAATGCCTCCTTCATCGGCTTCACCGGCACGCCGCTGATGGCGGGCGAAGAAAAAACCCGCGAGGTGTTCGGGGATTACATCTCGGTCTACAATTTCAGGCAGTCGGTCGAGGATGGAGCGACGGTTCCACTCTATTACGAGAACCGCATCCCCGAACTGCAACTGACATCAGGGGACCTGGACGAGGCCGTCGATGCGATTATCGCCGAGGCAGACCTTGACGATGATGACAACCGCGCACTCGAACGCAAGCTGGCCCGGCAATACAGCCTTATCAAGCGCGAGGACCGGCTGGACCGGATTGCCGACGACGTCGTCCGCCATTTCATGGGTCGTGGCTATCGCGGCAAGGCGATGTTCATCGCCATCGACAAGGAAACAGCTGTGCGGATGCATGGCAAAGTCCGCGCCGCTTGGGATGCTGCTTTGACTGAAAAGGGCCTGGCCCTCCAGTCGCTGTCCGGCGAAGCCCGCGAGGCCGCCCAGACGGAACTCAAATGGCTGCACGAAACGGACATGGCCGTTGTGGTCAGCCAAGGGCAGAACGAAATCGCTGACATGGCGGCTAAAGGCCTCGACATCCGTCCGCACCGCGAACGGATTGTGAAGGAAGACTTGGACGAGAAGTTCAAAGCCCCGGCAGACCCGCTGCGGCTGGTCTTCGTCTGCGCGATGTGGATCACCGGCTTCGACGTGCCGACCTGCTCGACTGTCTATCTCGACAAGCCGATGAAGAACCACACGCTGATGCAGACGATCGCCCGCGCCAACCGCACTGCGCCGGGCAAGTCGGCAGGGCTTATCGTGGACTATGTAGGTGTGTTCCGGAACCTGCAGAAGGCACTGGCAATCTATGCCCAGCCTTCAGCGGACGGCTCCGAACCGATTGAAGACAAGGCGGCGCTTGTTGAAAGGCTTAAAACGGCGGTGGACGAGGCAATGGATTTCTGCCGTCGTCGTTCGGTCGACCCGACCCGTATCGTAAGCGCCAAAGGATTTGACCGGATTGCCCGGCTTGCCGAAGCGGTCGAAGCCGTCATGGGCACGGACCAGGAGCAGCAGGCATTCTTGCGTTATGCGGGTAATGTGTGGACGCTGTTTAAGGCCGTTCTCCCCGATCCAGCAGCCGATCAGTGGCGCGTTGAAGCCGCCGTACTTCATGTCATGGCCGAAAAAGTCCGCGGCCTGCGGGAGGATCATAATAGGAAGGCTCGGATTCAGCGTGTCGCCGATGAAATCGAAGCTCTGCTGGATGGGGCCATTCTTGGCGTCGATATCACGGCACCGGTTCGCTCTGGCGACGACATGGAAGGCCTGTTCAACCTATCGAAAATTGATTTTGATAAGCTGCGCGAGCGTTTCGCGCAGGGGCAAAAGCGGACGCAAACGCAGAAACTGCGCACCGCCATCGAGCGTAAGCTGGAGGAACTCGCCGCGCAGAACCCGACGCGATCATCACTGGTCGAACGGTTTCAGGAGATGATCGCCGAGTACAACGCTGGCAGTCTGAATGTGGAGCGCCTGTTCGAGGCGCTGATGGACTTCATCCGCGACCTTGATGATGAGGAAAGCCGGGCGATCCGGGAAGGGCTGTCAGAAGAGGAACTGGCTATCGTGGACATTCTCACCAAGCCGGAGCCCGAGTTGACCGCCGACGAACTTACCTTGGTCAAGCATGTCGCCAAGGCCATGCTGGAAACCCTTAGGCGCGAGAAGCTGGTGCTCGATTGGCGTCTGAAAGAACGGGCCAAGGCAGCGGTGCGGAGCGCGATCCAGCAATCGTTGGACGCTCTTCCTCCCGCATACGATGACGTGATCTGGCAAGGCAAAGTGGCCCAGACATATGAATGGATCTACGACAATTATGCAGGCGACGCATCACTGAATTGAAGCCCGTCGGCCAATCATTTTGGCCAATTGTGAGTCATGCCGATCTATCCCGTTCAGGAGAAAACTACCGGCTGACAAGCCTTACAGGCTTACCGTGATCGCACCATCGTCCTGCATATATGCGGCGAGATTAGCGATGCACACGTTGACGGCGGATTCATAGCAGCCGGTGCCATCGATGTTGGTCACGACCTGCTTTGAGAAGGTACCATCCGCTATTTTGCGGCAAAGGGGAGAATGCGAGAGCCTGGTGCGGGAAAGTACGGTCTTCATACTGCCCTATCGCAACGCCGTTCACCAATTATCCATAAGACCGCAACATCTGCCTGTCGCTGAGCAAAGCTCTACGACAAAAAAGATTAATAATTTAGTCGTCCTCATCCTCATCTTCGTCCGGCACGATCTCCACCTGATGATTTTCGTCAGGGAAGTGTACGATGAATCCTCGGGTATGTCCGCGTTGCGTGCAGACGATGGTGCAGGAGCCTTCCTCCTCGCCACTGGTAAGGTCATAGACCATGCCCATCACGCGATGGATATCCGTGCCGCGGGGGACTCCTTTATAAGAATCGAAAATAACCAGCGGCGCTCCATAAAGCCGTTCGCCTGAATAACGGCCTCCGAAATCGGCCTCATCGAGGGCTATGCAATAGTCTTCGTCCAACATTCCGATAGGTGCCTTCATCGTCATTTGCATTTCTCCTTCCTTCTAAAAATCAATCTGGGCGGCTTGCGTGTCAGGCCTCGAACTCCTGATCGACCTGACTGCACTCGCGCAGCCGCGCCGCCTGGCGCTTAAGCGATTTGCGGAGCGCGGCCAGTTCGTGAGTGGAAATCGGGAGGGTCGCCTCGATGTCCTTGCCGCGCATGCCCTGGTCGATGGCGTCGATCAGCGCCGCCATCTGCTCGGAATGGCCGGCGAGTTCCTCGATCAGCCCGGCGAACACGGCCCGCTGCCGCTCGATCTCCAGCACCTCGTCCGCCGGCGGCGAGGTCATGCTGGTGAGTCCCACGGCCGCCAGCAGTTCCGGGATGGGCATATGGATGAAGGTGCCATCATCCTGCGCGACGGCCCGCGCCCGGTTGATACCGGACGCCAGGCTGCGCAGGATGCCGTTCAGAAACTGTTCGATATCGACATTGGCCGGGCAGTTGCGTGAGGTGAGCGCCCGCTTCACGGCTTCGTTGAGCAGATCGCCGCGATCGGACTGGCTCATCTTCGCGAAATGATCGGCCGCCTGCGACACCGGGGCGCCGACCTTGAAATTGACATCCTGCATGCGCTTCTGGACGTCCTGCCTGCTCAGGACCGCAACAGTCTTCTTGGCAGCTGACATTATGTCTTACCTCCTCATGCGCTGAACCTGTTTCTTTCGGACAGCGCGTCCGAATTTTTGCAGGTCAGCGCATGAGTATGTAGAAACACATCCCATCGGCACCGTCCCCCTCGCGAGCGACCATGCCAATGGGTCTTTAACATCGCCTTATTCCGTCAGATTTGCGGCCAGCGGTCATTGACGGTGAACCCCGCCCGCGCGAAATCGCGCGCGCTGATACAGCGCCTGCGCCAGGCGAACTGCAGCTGCATCTGCTGCGCCCAGCTGGCGATCCAGGAAAAATGCCGCTGGCCATGGCGCTTTTCATGGCGCCAGTGCCGCGCGGTCACGATCATGTGCAGATGCGGGGCGATGATCCAGCCATCCTCGCCGCCTTCCACGGCATGCACCGCCCAGGCGACCGCGGCGCCGTTGTCGGTGAGCTGCGTCTGGATGAAGCCCTGAACAAGCCAGACCCAGTTTTCCGGCGGTATATGCAGCGGGATTTCGGCCATGACGTGCCACGCGGACATAGCCGTGGGATCATTCGTCGCCACCGCAGCCGCGTCCGCCTCGCGCCATATGCGGTACGGGTCAGCCCCTGCCCAGATCGGCGCGTTGGCGGGCAGCATCAGGCCGCCGCCTTTCAGCTCATAGCGACGCTCGGCGAAGCGCTGCGGCATCGGCCCGAAGCGATCGGTCGGCTCGCTGTCCCGAAGGATATAGGCGACATTAGCGACAGCTGATTTATACGCAGGCATACGACCGACATACATCCACTCTTCGCTGATCGGCCTGACTTTGAAATCCGGCCACTCCATGCGCGATACGGAACGGGGACGGACGACGAGTTCGCGGCGAGCCTGGCGGAGCTGATCCTTGGTGATGAGCATTTCTATTCTCCTGAAAACGCCAACGCCGCCCATGAGGGGCGGCGTTGGGGAGCGTCGCTGTGACGCGGGGGGTGATGGGCGTGGAGGTCAGTTGACGACGCGCAGCCTCTCGACGGCCACGGCCTCGCTCAGCGGTCGACCGGCGGGCACGAAGCTGTTGCCGTCAAGCTCGAAGACTTCCATCTGGGCAGCCTTGATCCGCCAGCGGCTCCATGCGACCTGTTCGCCACGCGCGATGCGATGGCGCGGCGGCAGCGAAGTAGAGACGAGCTGATTGCGGTCATCGAAGAACCAGCGCTTGTTCTTGTGCAGCAGCGCCACATTTGCTGTCTCGCTCGCCGCGTACAAGCCGCAGTCCGGAAGCCATTGGATGCAAAGCGGTCCATGAACCGCCAGCGATACGGAACTCGGCTCCGGCGCGTAGATGGACTTGAAGCTCACGTTGAGCATGTCCTTCTGCATCTCGGCTGCGATTTGTGCCATGTGCAGGGCGCCCGCCAGGTCGCGCTCGCCGCTGGCGCAGAAGGCGGTCGAGTGACGCGTAGGCGCATGCAGCGGATAGCCCATGAGTTTTCGCAGCGCGAGAACCCATTGCTGGCCCCGTGCGAGATAAGGGTCTGTCATTATTAAACTCCATTATTTGGTATGACGGCCTGTCGGCCGGGGATTTCTATTTTCCGCTCTTTCACGGTTCCCAATTTTGACTGCTGTGGTTCAGGCTGCGCCGGGCGCGTTCTTCACGGAGCGGACGCGATGGCGGCGATGCATCCAGGCGCGTGTCGCGTCCTCCGCGTCCATGCCTGCGGCTTGCGCCTGCCGCAGGAACAGGAGCCAGGTGCCCACAGCTTCCGTCGCCAGATCATGCCGAACAGCATCCAGGCGCCCGGTCGACCAGGCGCCCATCAGCACCTCCGGCTCCATGCTGGGGGCCGCGATGGCGGCATCCTGAGCGACCTCCGAAAAAGCAGGCGCCGCAGCGCCGCCGCTGTCGATCGACAGGTCAACGACATTGTTGCGGAGCGCTCGCGCGAGACGAACCATGAAATGGTGCGCAATGGCTGGATCAGCATCGGCTGCAGCGTTGATGAGAGCAGGCACCTGATACGGATCGATGTGCCATCCGATGAGCGTGTCTGCGATGGGCAAGCGGTCAGCGAGCCAGAGCAGGAGATTCTGCTCCTTCTCCCCGGCTGCGATGGTCGCGGCCTCGCTGCTGAAGCGCCACTGATCACCATCGCGCGTTGCGATCAACAGTCCTGCGCCGACGAGATGCGTGCTGCCCGCGATATCGCGGTTTGCTGCGGGCGGTATCGCGATGGTCGCGATGGCGAGGGAAACGAAGGTAACGGAGTTTGTCATGGGCATGTCCTGATGTGCAGGCGCGCGCCATCGTCTCCGGCAGCAGCCAGAGCGATGGGCGCGCGAACATGGATTTGGGATAGATGGAGAAGAAGCGGCGGACCTAGCGCGCGGAGAATGCGGTCTCGTCGCGCTGATGCTTCAGCCTGATTTCGGCATCGGCCAGAGCCGCTTCCGCCCGGAGAGCAGGTGCACGGGATCGTGCCCATAACGCCGGCCGACATGTTGCGAAGGGCAGCAGGTGACTGAGCCTCGGCTCACTTTCCAACCACAGGCCCATATCCGCAAGCGGCAAGGCCAGCAGCTTCTCCTCACCAGCGCGCCATGCTGCAGCGTGCAAATGCAGGATGTAGGTGGCGATCACATCTTCCTGCACATAGGCTTTGACAGCAGCCGCATTGCCTTCGCGCCAGAGCGCCCCGACATCCCCGCCGGAAGTCGACGTTTTGGCCGGGATGGACAGCGCGCTGCATAGCTCGGCCAGCGATGTGCCCCGCCCGCCGCCGCCGAAGACATCCATCAAATCCAGGTGGGCGACATCGAAGCGGCCAGCATCCGCTTGCCGCGCGATATTGCGCAGGTCGAACAGACCGTGACGCTGGGCCTGCAGGCGGAGGACCGGGTTGTCGAAATTTCGGCCATTCAGCGACACACCCATGCAGCCCGCTGGCAGCAGGCTGTCCACTTTGCGATAGAATTCCTCTTCCCGCCCTTCTCCACACAAAAGCGTATTGAACTGGAAGCTGTACCTATCTGGTGACCACCTCGCCGTCAGGAAAGCAGGCGCAACGGGCCGATGGCGGGGCCAGGGCGGGAAGCTGCCGTCTTCCATCTCCTGATCGACCACGGTTTCGAGATCATAAACGACCACATTCTCATACGGATATTGAAGCGGCTGACGCTGCCATTGACGCATAGCGTTTCTCCATGAAGACGCGCCGCCGGGCGGCGGTCGCGGACCGGAGCCGCCGGGCGGCATCACTGCCATTTTTCCCCAACATCTTCCGATCATGACAACCGTCACGGACGGGACATTTCACAGACACCGCTTCCGCCGGAGCGATGCGGCAGCTCGCGCGGTCCGCCAGACCATCGCGGCTTTTCCAAAGCGGCTGCATGGAAAAGCCATTTGCGGGAAAGCCATCATGAACCCACGACATTCAGCGCAAACGCTGTTTCGCCGCGTGCCGATGCACGCTCATACCAAGGAGACGACCGATGAACTTCGACCCGACCGACTTCAGCGCAAACGACCTGGAAGAATTATGGGAGCGCGACCCCGCCGCACGTGGACCGGTCATGCTCACGCTGGGCAAGGACATGGACGAGCTGCCACTCTGCGGTTTCTGCCCGAACGCGCGCTGGTATGTGCGCGACGACAATCTGCGCGCCTTCTGCAAGGAGTTCCGCGAGGCCGTCTTTCCCAGCAGGGGCACCGGCGTGACGATCTGTGACGCCTATGCGATCGTCAGCGGGCGGATCAGCGATCCCGCCCCTGAGGCATGATCGGCGGGCGTTGCGGCCGGTCGACATCGACTTGTCTTTCTGCTGGCCGATCATCATCCTGTAGATCGCGCCGGGTCCAATGCGGGTCATCGTCCCGTGCCGCCATTCGGTCAGCCTGTCTGGCAGCGCGCAGCCACGAGGCCAGCGCGTGAGGACGAGACGGCTGGCTCTGCTGGTCCACCGCAGGGCGATCTTCCGGCAGTGGAAGCGACGTAGACGAAGCGGCCACCGCCCTTGCTATCCGCGCAAGCTGTTCCGCTTCGGCAGCGCGCTCCGCAGCAATCCTCTCCAGCTGTGCCTGGGCTTCGTCCGCCGCGATATCCTCCTCCGACAGGCCATGGCGCTCGATAAGCTCTGGAGCGACGCGGCGCTTGCCTGCCTGTCTCTCGATGGCCCGGCGCTCCGCCACGATCTGCGCGATGAGGCGCTGAAGCGCCAGCCGACGACGTTCATCGTCATGCGCCTTCGCAGCGGCAATCTGCCGTGCCCTCTCGATGGGCGCACGCTCGTCTTCGCGCCGCGCATGATCCTCCAGCGCGCCATTGATATAGGTGATGGAAAGGCCGAGTGCCTGGATATCGGCAAAGGGCGACGGCATTTGAAGGGGGAGGACAGCCCTTATCTGCTCCGCTCTGATTGCCATCGGCAACTCCGGGGCAGGCTGCGGCATGTGCGGGACGCTTCGCACAGCCGACAGGCCGTCCAGGAGAATGGGCGGGATAGACGCGGGAACAGGTGCACGCGGCGGCGACGCCGTGCCAGGATCCGGTTCACGATGCGTAGCGCGCACAGGATATGTCGGCATCTGGGCAACGATCTCTGGCACTGAGGGCCGGACAACCGAACTAGCCATGGCAGGCAATGGCGCCATTGGCCCCACCTGTCGCATGGCAAATCGCAAATTTGCGATTTTGAGCGGCGGCATGTTGGCTACGACAGGTGGCTGCTCCGGAATGATGGTCAGAGCGGCGGGCTCGACGTCCGCAGGCATTTGCTTCACTGGTTCCATCGCCGGGCCGACAGGACCGGCCATGACGGAGACCTCGCTGCGCAGGGGCAACGCGATGGCCGGTGCAATGATCGCTTGGAGCACATGCGGCGTCGGCGCGATAACCGGCATGTCGATAGGGACGAGAGAAGCCATGATCCGCTGGGGCACTGGCGGCAGGATCGCTGGCATTCGCATCCAGCGCCTGGCCTTAGCGCGCGCGGTCTCCTGCTCCTTCGCCAGCACCTGGTCGATATGCCGCAATTCCTCGTCGAGGGCGGCGGTCTGGGAGCGCATCACCCGCTCGAAATTCTCTTCGTTCTTCGCAACATGGTGGCCGTTACGCGCCATGTTGGTCAGGGCGCCGCCGAGATGCACCTGCGGTTCGTGCACCAGCCCGCGTGCGGCATTGCTCCTGGCGGTATAGGTCTGATTTATCCCGCTTTCGTAAGAGCTGATCGTCATCACCGACGCGTACATCTCGCGCATCAACCGCATGGCCTGCGGATTATCGAGATCAGTGCGCAACATCTCACCCACTTCCCATTCATGGTCGCTGACCCGCGCCAGCGGACGGAAGCTGAACAGGATATGGAGGTGCCAGTTACGCGGATCGCCATCCGGCGGCGGCGCGTGGAGCGTGACAACATAAGGCAGACCGAAGCGGCCAAGCGCCTTCTCGGCCCAGATCACGCCGGTCCGCATCATCTCATCCGGCGCCTGGCGATAGTCGGCCGCCATGATCGCGTGCATCAGCAGCTTCGCATTCTTCTGCGCCGCCCCGTTGATTTGCTCAAGATGGTCGAACGCGCAATGCGCCTCATCGACGTCCCGTCCGACATTGGACAGGAAATAAGGTCGCCCGGCAGCATCGAGCTCGGCGCCATGAAAGACATATTTGACGACACGGGAGGATACCCCCGGCCTCGCATTCTTGCGCGAATAATAGAAGATCCGCACGAACACGCCGCGCTCGCCCTTCCGGTCGAGGATCGGACTGGGATAGTGCGGCAGGGCGCTGCGAGCATAGGGCCAGGTCCGCTTGCGCTTCTGCGGCGGCCGATGCGCGATCTTCTCCGGTCGCACACGGGTCTTGATGAGCCGCCCCCATCTGCGGCGCTCCTGTTCTGCCTCCAGAAACTCGATCTGCAGGCTGCGAACCATGAGAATATAGTCACGCCGCTGGTCGCGCCGCAGCTTCTCCTCCGCCCGCCGTTGCAATCGCTGGGACGCAGCACCCAGCTTCTTCGCGACGAAGGGATTGGCGGTGTCTGCGGTCAGGGTCGACAGACGGCCGAAGTCGTCGCCAATCAGCGCGGGGACATAGACATGCAGCTTCCTGTCCTCGGATTGGGGGGCGGCCTGAACCGTTTTGCGGGAGGGGGAGGTGTTCGCCATCGGTGAAACATTTCTTGCGCCAATCTTCAGCCCCCCAATATTACCCCCTCTCCTGCAACCATCATTCCCCGACTTACTCAGGGAATGATGGGTTCTGCGAATCACCGATGATGTCGCCTGTCGAACAAGCAGGAGCATCACACATGAAATCGCAAATTTACGATCCCGCCGATGGCCAGCCGGACATCGACCACCGCCTCGATGAGGCGGACGCCCGTATCGCCGCATTGGCCGCGAAGCGCGCCGCCATCGCGGAGCGGCGGCGGCACCTTATCGAGCCCGCCATCAAGACGGTGGTCGCCAATCCGACCGACATCCATCACAAGATCACGCTGGGCGCGGTCATGGTGAACATCGGCATGCGGGCCTATGACGCCGACGCGCTGGCGGGCCTGCTCGCCAGCACCGGCTATCATATGCTGGCGCTTGCCGAGGAGCTGGTCGACCCCGACCCCAGCGCCAGCCTCGGCACGCTCCTGACGCGTCTGCTCGACGCGCAGGAGCGTGAACTGGCCGCGCGCGGCCTCTTCGAGACATGGCAGCGGCGCCTCGCCATCTATGCAGAGGACCGTGAGGAATGGCTAGCGCGCGACGAGGAGTTCCGCCTCGAAGGGGCCTGGCGCCAGGAGCCCATGACCGCAGGCCAGCGCTGGCTGGTCCGCGTCACCTGCCGCGTCCGCCATCTCGACCTGCCCGGCCATCTCCTGCGCGGCGAAGCGGCGGACTGGCTCGAAGACCATGGCGCCAATCTCAATTACAGGGAGTTCGTGGCATGAGCGCGTTCGCATGGATCGACCGTCACGGTGTCCAGCACATCATCAGCCATTATCAACCAATGCTCGACGAGATCGCTGTCGTCGAAGCTGAGGTGGACGCGCTGTTGCTCGATCTGGAGAGTGCCGATCGCGATGCGCGGGATCGTGCGCGCATGCAGATCGAACGCCGCCACCATCGCCTCGTCCAGTTGCAGGCGGACATCCTGCGCTGGAACGCGCATGCGGACACACAAACGCAAGAGGCCGCAGCCGACATGCTCCGTCAGATCGATCAGCTCGGCATCGCGCTCCAGGACGTGCGCCTGCTGGTGAACCTCTATGACGAGCATGCGCAGCTCATGCGCGATACCCATAGCGCGCCCGATCAGCGTGCAGAGGCATTGTCCGGGCCCGCCACGCCGCGGCAGTTGTTCGCCATCTCTCTGGTGCGGTCGGCAGACAAGCCGACCGCACCGACCCGCGCTGACGCCTGGGCCTGGCTGAACCGCCAGCCGCGCTATCAGCGCAGCCTTGCCAGCGATGACGGCTGGTTCAGCTGGACCGATCCCGATGGCCATGTCCATAGGCTGGTCGATCCGCTCACTATCGAACGCAAGGTGATCACCCTCCTCTACAAGCTGGAGGGCCTGCGCGGTGATCTCGGCGTGAAAGATGCGCCGGAGACGCTGTTCGCCACCGTCGAGCGCGGGGTCGCTTTGATGGATATGGTTAATTCCCTAAAACAGGATCTGGAGAGGTTCGATTGCGAAGCGGAAGCCCGTGATCTGGAACAGTGCAAGGCGTATGCCGCCAATTGGCGGTCGAGGAGGAAAACGACATGACCGCCCATTACAGTCCCCGATATGGCGAGCGCCTGTCCCGACAGAAAGAGACCGCGCTCCTTCACGCCTTCGACGGCCTTCTGGTGGTGGGCGATGCTGTAGTGAGCACGTTCGAGGCCAGGGGCCGCACAGACCAGCTTGAAGCCTTGGGACTTCATTCGGCAGTGACGCCGCCAGAACGGGAACGGCGCAGGCTCACCCGTGCCTCCGGCCGGGATCGCTTGTGCTGGCCAGGCCTGCGCGACGATCTGCACCGCGACCATAAGGTGGTGACGGATTTGCTCGGCGCCCTTCGCGCCGCACCCGATGCTGTGCCGACACCTGATCCGGTGATCGTAAAGAGACTGTGGCTGATGAAGGGATTTGCGCAGGAGGACAATATCATCACCCTTCATGGGGTGCCTGTCCCTGCAGGCGAAGAACAGCTGCGCTATTTCATCGTGCTGCGGTACAGGCCGCTCTTCAGCCCGCTTGCTGATCCCATCCGCATCTATCGCGGCGATGCCGACTATGATCGCGCCAATACCACGGATGCCGTGCAGGCGAGGATCATCCTGGTCAGCACACGCAGTTATCTGGATAGCTTGATATGGCTGCAACGCGACTTCTTCGATCTCTTCGCCGCCATCTGGCTTCGCCAGATCGACAGGGCGGATATGTTCATCAGGCAGATCCCCCACAAAGATCTGCCACCCTGCTATGCGCGCAGTCGCATCAAGAACAGGGCGATCTGCCTGCGCATCTCCTGCGGCGTCATGAACGAGTATGAGCGGGGCTTCGATCTGCTGTTCGGCCTGCGCGATGAGATCGGCGTCTCGCGGCAATCGGTTCGCGACACCCTGACGAGCTGTTCGTCCATGACCGCTGTGCATAACGGCACGGATCCCACTCACAGATATATCGCTGGCGCCGCGGGCCATATTCGCGTCCTGCATCCGACGATGAACCGGGTATCGCCGACGCTTCATGTGGATACTGTGTTTGCACAGATGAAGAGCGGCTTCGACCATAGCGCGCTTCATGCCGGCCGCTTTCGCCGCATACGGTCAGCGACCAGCGATATACCTGCTCGCCTTTTCTGCGGTGTCGAGCCAGCGATGCTGCTCGCCGTCATGCTGATCCAGATGGTCGAAACCATGGTCGCCCATGAAGGCCGTTTCTGGACGCGCGAGGTCCAGAAGAACATCGACAGGGAATATCGCGATCCTGACCGCCGGTCCCGCGACGTGATGAGCCTGGCGACAATCATGACGGGGGCCATCTGTCTGCCGAGCGCGCGGGCCCTTATGCACCATGGCGCCAACGACGGATCATTAAGCGATGACGAGTGGGTGCTCGCCATGGCGCGGCAGCTGTTACCAGCACAGGAGCCGGATCGTAACGACGACAGCGACCCAGACGATATCAGCTGGCGCATGGAAACGGGCGCCAGTGCCGTGAAGGAGGTGGAAGAGACCGACGAGGATTTTGGCGACCGCTTCAAGAACATCTACGCCGAGGCGCGCAAGCGTGCGCGGCACTGCACCTCCCGTCCGGGCCGACCCGGCTGGACGCAGGGCTTTCACTTCGACGCCTGGTGGCAGCCCGATGCGGAGATCGGCTTTTTGCGCCAGGCCTGCCGCTTCATCGGCTATGACGCCAAACTCGCCGCGAAGGCACGGCGCTGGAATCGCGCCGTAAGTCACGTGCCCCATGGAAGCGGCAGGCCCATGACATCGCCGGATTGTTATACCGGCCTCCCGACGCAGCAGCCCGTTGAGCGCGTGCAGGATTTCTTCCGGCCTTATTTCGATCTGCTTCAGGTGCCCGACCTCGTGCGCGATGCGGATTTGAGGGCGTCAGCTCTCTATCACGAGGCTCTCATCCATGAGATTGCCCGGCTGCTGCCTGCCCTTAGCCCGATCACCGACGATCCCTATCGCTACGAGATGCTATGGCTGGAGGAAGATATGAAGGTGTTGGAAAAGAAAAATCCGGACGAACATCGCAATGCATTGCAGGCGCAGGCCCTCGCCGTGGAAGGGGCCTGGAACAGCTGATATCCAGGCCTGCGGCCGATTAGTCAGGGAGTCATTTTCCGCGAATCGATGACAATTGGTTTCCCACGAGCTCGGATGCAATGGTGCTCCGGCTCGCGGGAAACAGGCAAATGGCCGCGAAGACCAATGAAGAGAACACCCTGTTCGAGCAGGGCAATGACGACAGTACAGCGCATCATGACAGTACGCTCCCTGCCGCGCAAGACGGCGGTGAGGATGAGGATGCCCTATCCGCAGAGGACGAAGCCTTTGCCCAGGACCTCGCCCGTCACTCGGCCGAGGAGGCCGACGAAGAGGCGGACGATGGAAGCCACGAGGCTGACGGCGATAACTACACCGAGGAGTTCAAGGCCGCCCATGCGGTGCCCGGTGAGATTGCCCTCTCCATCGGCGACATCGAAGAGTGGCAATATCATCTACGCCGCCACTCTCCGACGCGCGCCGAGCATGCCTCCGCGCTGGCGCTGACGGCAGCGTTCCCGAAGCGCTTCCGGCCGATCGAGGTCGTGGAGAAGGACGGCCGCTACCATCTCAAGAACGGGCGCTACATCCTTGAGGCGATCAAGGCGGCACACCCGGGAAATGAGAAGATCATGGTTCGCGCCATCGTCTTCCCGGGCACCGAGGAGGAAGCGGTAGCCGCCATGTGCGACGATGTGCTGGGCTCTTCTGTCGCCACGAAGATGGAGATGGCCCACGGCTTGCTCAGCCTCCAGCGCGCGTGCGGGATCAGCCAGATCGCGCTGGCAGAGCGCTATGCCGGACTCAATGAGCACAAGGTCAGCCGCATGCTCATCGCGGCGCGGCTTCAGGAAGATTTCCCCTTTGTCTTCGATATCCTCGAAGCACCGCACAAGGCTCCGATCAGCTTTGGCGTGACGGTGAGCAACGCGCTCAAGTCCATGTCGGAGGCCGACAGGCAGGAGATTCGTGACATCGCACGAGAGGCCGTGGAGGGTGGCATGTGCCTGAGGCCCAATGACGCCATTGAGTTTCTCGGACTCTTGCCGACTGCCGAAACGCCCGTAGGCGGCCCGACGGCTAAGCCGATAATTCCCGTCGAGAGCGACGAAATTCTCGGCCATGACGACCAACCGGTCGGTGCACGGGAGAGGTTGGCCGACAATGTCGAGCGTCTTCGCTTACCCGATGTGGCAGGCATGACACTGATGGAGCGCGAGGCGGCCGCCGAGGCCTTCATCGCCGAGATCCGCCGCCACTTCGGCCTGGCCTGAGGAAAGGAGGCAGGCGGAGGGAACGGCTGTGGCCCGGCATCCTCAGAAGGACTGCTCCGGGGCGGGGCGCAAGGCTGCCGCGCGTGGGAAAACCGCGCGCGGCGGCATGCGTCCCATTCCGGTCTACAGCCAGTTCCCTTCCGACTTGCCTATTGCCCGCGAAGAGATTCAAACCGTTCTGGTAGCGCTCGGTCCTGACCTCGCTGCCTTGTTTTTGGAGGATGGATGATGAAGCGTGGCCGTGGATCCAGGGGCAGCACCAGCTTGCGCGCCTATGTCTATCTGCGGCTCAGCGTCGACAAGGAGGATGGAAAGCCGCAAAGCATAGAGGCACAGCGCCATGCCATTGAGGCCTATGCTCTGAAGAACGGCATCGAGATCGTCGAGGAATTCGTCGACAGCGGCATGAGCGGCCAGTCCGACAAGCGCCCGGCCTTCAACCGGATGATCGCCCAGGCAACCGACGGCACCAATCCTGTCGGCATCGTGCTACTCTACCGTCTTTCGCGCATGGCGCGTAATATGCGCATCTTCTTCAATGCGCTGGATGGTCTTGCCGACGAGGGTGTCGAAGTCGTCTCCATCACCGAGAATTTTGGCCAAGGACGCGTCAAACGCCTCGGACAGACCTTCACGGCTTTCGTCGCCGAACAGGGTGCTGTCGAGGCATCCATCTTCACCGCCAAGAGCCGACGGGAGAATGCGCGCCAGGGCTTCTACAATGGCGGTCCGGTGCCCTTTGGTTATGAGACTTATGTCGCGAACAAGGACGGTGAGAAGGAGCGGATGAAGCTCCGCGTGGTCCCCGCAGAGGCCGCGGTGGTCGACCAGATTTTTGACTGGGCAGACATGGGGCGTGGCGGACGCTGGATCGTCAATACGCTCAATGCGCGCGGCACGACGCTGCGCGGAGCCAAGTTCTCCAACGGGAATCTCGCCGGAATCCTGAGCCGCATCACCTATACCGGGGTCTATTATGACAAGACCATGGACGATGATGGCAATGTGCCTGATCCCGAAGACTGGATCGCAGTACCATGCCCGGCCATTATCGATCAGGCCCGGTTCGACCGTGTCAACGCGCTGCGGGCGTCGCGCAATCCGCGCCGCAACCCTCCCCATATCGTCGCCGGCACCACGATGCTGACCGGCATCGCGAAGTGCGGGACGGCGGGTTGCGCTTGCGCCATGACGATCCGCACCGGAAAGGGTGGGCGATACAGCTATTATGTCTGCGCCAACCGCGTGAATAAGGGACAGGCTTGCCCCACCCCGAGCATGCGGCGGGAGATGCTGGACGACCTCGTGCTGGACACTGTCGAAAAGCAATTGCTCGCGCCCGAGCGGCTGCAATCGCTTCTTGCCGACGTGATCAACCTCTCCGACCAAAAGCGCGTCCAGCGCGAGCAGGAACTGTCTCACGCCAGAGCCGAACAGACCCGCCTAAGGACAGGTATCGAGCGTCTGCTCATCCTGGTGGAGACCGGGCAGATGGGGCCGCGTGATCCCATTTTCGCCAAGCGGATGGACGAGAATCGTTCTGCGCTCGCTGCGGCCACCACGCGCATCCATGCCCTTGAGACGCAGCTCGCGAAGGGATCGCGCAAGATTACGCCCGCTACGATCAGCCGTTTTGGAGAACTTCTCTCCGCCAGACTGCGCGATGACGATGCGACGCTGCGGAAGGACTATCTGCGCATGTTGGTGTCCGAGGTCACCGTTTCCAATGCACAGATCACCATTTCTGGCCCGAAGGCCGTGCTGGAGAATGGCGTCTGCAACGGTGTCCCGCGCCTGATGGGCACGGTGCCCATCTTTGACCGGGAATGGTGCCCAGAAGAGGACTCGAACCTCCACGACCTTGCGATCGCCAGCACCTGAAGCTGGTGCGTCTACCAATTCCGCCATCTGGGCACGGGGTAGGAGGGCGCCTCTAGCGGCGGTTGCGGGAGGTTGTCAATCGCCGCGTCAAAGATTTTTAGAAAAACTTCGCCTTCCCCTTCGCACAGGCGCAACTGCGGGTTGTCACCCGACCGGCGCTGGGGCAAACAGCGGCCATGATTCCGGCCGCTCATCAGGCCGTTCGACTTTGTAAGGGTGATGGCGATTCCGATGGAAACGAAACTGGTCACGATTTTCGGCGGCGGCGGCTTTGTCGGTCGGGCGCTGGCGCAGGAGCTTTTTGCGCGCGGGTGGCGCGTCCGCATCGCGCAGCGCGAACCGCGCCGGGCCTTTGCGGTCAAGGCGCTGGGCAGCCTGGGCCAGACGCAGTTTGCCGCGGCCGACATCACCCGGCCGGACAGCGTGGCGCGTGCGGTGGCGGGCGCCGATGCGGTGGTCAATCTGGTCGGCCTGCTGAAGGGCGATTTCGAGGCGGCGCATGTGACGGGCGCGGAGACGATCGCACGGGCGACGGCAGCGGCGGGCATCCCCACGCTGGTCCATGTGTCGGCCATCGGCGCGGACAGCGCCAGCCCGTCCGCCTATGGCCGGACCAAGGGCGAGGGCGAGGCGGCGGTGCGGGCGGTGTTCCCCGCCGCGACCATCGTCCGGCCGTCGATCATCTTTGGCCGTGATGACAAGTTCACCAACCGATTTGCCGGTTTGATCCGGTCGCTGCCGGTGGTCCCGCTGATCGCAGCCGAAACGAAATTCCAGCCTGTCTTCGTCGCGGATGTGGCGAAGTCGCTGGCGGAAGCGGTTGCCAACCCCGGCACCCATGCGGGCAAGACCTATGCGCTGGGCGGCCCCGATATCTTGAGCATGGCCCAGATCAACGCCTGGCTGGCCGAGGCCACGGGTCGCACGCCGAGCTTCATTCCGCTGCCCGCCGCCGCGTCCTGCGCGCTGGCCACCCTGACCGGCTGGGCGCCCGGCGCGCCGATCACGAAGGACCAGCTGGCGATGCTGGCGACGGACAATGTCGTCGACCCCGCCCTGCCGGGCCTCGCCGAACTGGGCGTGAAGCCCACGCCGCTGGCGGCCGTCGCGCCGTCATGGTTGACCGGCTATCGCAAGCATGGTCGCTTTGGGGATCAGGCGCGCGCCTAGGAGTTCTTGGTCGCGGCGTCGTTACCCTGGGCAGCGCGGCGTATGGCGGGGAATGATGGCGACGGCGCGTTATAGGCGATCGGTATAGGCCGTGCGCTGCCGTTGCTGTCGTGGAACCAGAAAATCTGGCGCAGGAAGCCGATATTGCGCCTCTAGGGCCGATCGCCATGCCGAAGATGGCGTGCCGAAAGGGTGGTTTCCGAGAACCGGAGCGGAGCATAGTAGGTACGTGAGTACCGGAAGCTCGGACAGGTGGCATTTGCAGGTCGTCAGGACTGAATGTCGATCGACCCTGGCGGCCAGTAGTGATGGAAGGGCGTCATCCGGGGCGGGGGAGGGCTATAGCGCCGGAAACGGGCCTGGGAGGCTTTCAGAAGGCAAGGGCGGCCATGCGCCACCCGGTCCCTGTCATGACCGCAGGCGTTTCGCCCATGTCGCGACCGTGGTAGCCTGCCGATAGGGTGCAGCCCGGCTCATGCCGCGGGCAATCAGGCGCGTCCCCTCTTCCATGAAGAAAAACGGCGCGTGATGTCGGGCCTCTGCCGGACAGGGGAGTAATCCGCCAGCCCGGACGATGCGGATCGCCCAATACAAAACAGGGCCAACACAAAACAGGGCATAGTCCGGCCATGATGACCGGGCTATGCCCTGGATGCCTGTCCCGGCCTGTTCCCCCATCGAGCGGGGAAGCAGGCCGGTCCTTGATGCTGTCTTAGAAGAAGAAGCGTCCCGACACGGAGACGAGGCGACCATAGAGCGTCCGCGCCGTGGCAATGCCCGAAGCCGGAACCGCCGCACTGTAGACTTCCGTGAGAGCCGTCTTGTCGAACAGGTTGGAGACGTTCGCACCCAGGACCAGGCGTTCGACCGGGCGATACTGGGCGAACAGGCCCACCGTCGCGAAGCCGGGCATGGTGAGCTGGTTCACGTCATCCGTGTAGCTCTTCGTCTGGCCCGCCAGGTTGGCGCCGATCGTGAAGCGATCCGCGTCATACTGCGGGGTGAGCGTGTAGATCAGCGTGGGCTGGCGACGCGGCGTCTTGCCGACCAGATTGGCCGTTTCGGCCGCCGTGATCTCGCCACCGGTCAGGGTTGCGCTGCCGGTCACGCTGAACGCGCCACGACGCACCGAACCCTCGAACTCCGCACCATAGGTACGGTAGGAACGCGACACCAGCGTGGGCGTCTTGATGCCCAGATAGTCGGGGATGGTCGGCAGATAGGTGCCGCGCGTGGTGGCGTAGAAGCCGGTCAGGTTCAGCGAGATGCCGTTCTGACGATACTTCAGGCCAGCCTCGGTCTGGCGCACGGAGTCGTATCCGGCCTTCTCGTTCAGCAGTGCGCCGCTCGACGCGCTGATGGCGGGCGAGAAGAGGAGGGCATCGGCGCCGGCACGACCGCCGAGGCTGTGACGGGCGAACAGCGAGAAGGAGTCCGCCACGCGATAGTTGATGCCCGCCGAATAGGACACATAGTCGTAACGATAGTTGACCGGCCGCGATGTGCCCGCTGCGATATAGGGGATGCCCTGCAACAGGCCGACGGACGAACCACCTTCCGCACGGTCGATCAGACCGTTGCGGTCGACGTCGACAACCTGCGCTGCCGATGCCTGCGCGGTGGAGCCGGTCACCTTGCCACGGTCATAACGGATCGATCCACCGATCGAGACCTTGCCCTTGTGGAAGTTGAACGAGCCATAGGGGGCCAGAACGTCATAGTCAACATTCATGCGGCGCGTGTTCTGCGCGTCGGTATAGGCCAGCAGACCGTTGCGGAATGCGTACACACCGCCGGCGTTGCGCACATTGATGAGTGCGGAATTACCGCCGCCCACGATGTCCTGAATGATGACCGCGCTGTAATATTCGCGGTCGATCGTCTGATAGGACTTGTACACGCCCGCAGTGGTGGTCAGGTCGCCGCCGCCCATTTCCCAGACGCGGCTGGCGCGGAAGTCATTGGTGACGTTCCGCAGGCTGCGGATGTTGATATGGCCGAGCGTCGTCAGCGAGACCAGGCCGTTGCCGCTGACCGTCACCGGGTTGATCGTCGCGCCGGTATTGGGACCGGATGCGTAGGAGATCGAACCGCCGGGAACGAAATAGCCCAGCATGACGCTCGCTGCGCCGACCTGAATCTGCGGATCGAGGGTGTTCGCGCTGCCCGACATGTCGGAGTAGCGGAAACGCTCGGTAAAGCTCCAGTCGCCCAGGCTGAACTGCACTTCGGCGCCCGCGCTCTTCGCCTTGACGCGATAGCCGCTCTGCGCGCTGTTGGTCACGGTGTTACCGGAGCTGTCCAGCATCGTCACGTCGGTGATGTTGCGCGACATCAGCGTATCCGTCACCGCGTCGAAATTGGGCAGCTTGCCATAGACCGGCTTGTCGTTGGTGCCGGTGACGCTCATCGGGCTGGCCATATAGCCGGGGAACTTGTCGTCCAGCAGTTTGCCGTAGAAGCGGACATAGCCGCCGTCGAACTGCTTCGTCACGTTGAACTTGACCTGACCGCCACGGGTCGAGGTGTAGCCGGTTTCGCGCGGGCCATCACCCTGACGATAGAAACCGCCGATGTGGAAGCGCCATGTGTCGCTCAGGCGGCTGCCATAGTCGAAGTCGACGCGGTTGCTCTCATAGTTGACGCCAGCGGAGAGCTGCACGGAGCCGCCCTCGACATCGCCGGTCTTGGAGATCAGGTTGACGACGCCGCCCGGTGCGTTGGATGCGAAGGTCGAGGCCGAACCGCCACGGATGGATTCGACCGATCCCAGGTTGAGGTCGGCGCGGACGAAGACGTCCGGTCCCATGTTGGCGAGATCGCCGAACTCCAGGACGGGCAGGCCGTCTTCCTGAATCTGAAGATATTTGGCGCCGCCGTTGACCAGCGGGAGGCCGCGGACAGTGTAGCTGTTAAGCCCTTCGCCAGCGCCGCCTTCAACGCGGATGCCCGGAATGTTGCGGAACAGATCGTCGAGCGAGCGGGGCGCCAGCTTGTTGATCTCGTTTTCCTTGATCGAGCTGGTCGAGGTGGCGCTGTCGAGGCGATCGCGGCCACGTGCGACGCCCGTCGTCACCATGTCGCTCTCGTCCGTTTCGCGGCTGGCTTCCCAGGCGCTGACCGACTTCGGCGCTGGTCCAGCGAACGCTGCCGACGAATAGGATGCGATCGCCATCACAAGGATGGACGCACAATTCTTGATGCAAGCTTGACGGTTGTTCGACACTTTACCACCCTTAGACATATTGTGAATTCCACATTTTGCGGAATAGAAGGCGACGGTTAGGTTCGAATGGTTAAATTTTGCTTGAGCATTTCAGGCGCCATACGAGTGCGTATGATGATACCGACAGCGGTGTTGCCTAACTGCAACATTCCATTGCAACCGTAACGGCTCACAGTCCCGCAACTGGCGCGGGTTTCCCGAAGGATGGGCGGCGTGCCGTATCGACCCGCTATGATGGCGGTCGTCGATCATTCGGGGCGGGCCGGGTCGTGGCGCAGGGGACGGAGGCGCGAGGCGCGAGGAGCCTTTATCCCGGCTGCGTCGCAGGGCCGGCAGGGGAGTTCCCGAAGTCCGGCATATTGCTCTTCTTCAAAGGCGGTGCCGAACAGGGCCCCGCCATGGGGGGCAGGGGCTTCACGGCCCCGCATGGCGCGGTGGGCAGGCTGCTTCGCCTATCGTGCGCTCAGGCCGGGGTTGGACGGCTCCAGCCGCAGGCGCAGCGAGTTCTGCAAATAGGCGACATTGGTGAACTGCCCGATCAGGACGAGCAGTTCGACCTTCTGCTGGTCGTCGAGGAAGTCGGACAATGCGGCCCAGGTCTCGTCGCTGACAAACACGGTCTGGCGCAATTCCTCGCACGCCAGCAGCACGGCACGGTCATGGTCCGACCAGCCGGGCGCGGTCGAACCGATCGTGACCCGCTCGATCTCCTCGCTGGTGATGCCGCATCTTTTGGACACGCGGACATGCTCGCCCCATTCATAGGGTGCCTGGAGCAGCCATCCGGTCCGCAATATCGCAAGCTGCCGGGGGCGGGGCGGCAGTGCGCCGGTTTCGCTTTGCAGGTGCAGGGACAGCGCCATGATCCTGTCCCTGCAGGTGCAGGGACAGCGCCATGATCCTGTCCCACAGCGCCGGGTAGCGGCACATGGTGAACATGATTTCCGGTATGGCGTCGAGGGGCAGGGGGGCATGGTCGCCCACGATGCCGCCCCGCAGCCTGTTCGTCACCGCCCGGATCTCGTCGGCCACCGACTCGCGCGGGATAGGCGGGATACGCGGCGGATGGCCCAATATCATCTCTTCGCGGGCCTGAATGTCCACCGCGCCATTGTCGAAACCGGGAGTGTTGTCGGACAAGATCATCGTCCCTTTCATGCCTGTGCGGGGGGGGCGGACGCGGCGCCATGCTGTGCCGCTGGTCCGGGGCGGGATCAGTTCATGTAGCGGCCGCCATTCACACTGAGCGTATGGCCGGTGATATAGTCGGCGTCGTCGGAGGCCAGGAACGCCACGGCCGCCGCGATATTTTCGGGACGACCCGACCGCTTCATCGGCGTCTTGTCCGCAAAGCCGTCGACATCGACGGGGGATTCGCGCAGCCCCTCCGTGTTCACGAAGCCCGGCGGGACGTTGTTCACGGTGATGCCCCGGTCGGCATATTCCAGCGCCAGCCCCTTGGTGAAGCCGATGACGCCGCCCTTGGACGCCGCATAATGGGCGTGCAGCGGCGAACCGGCCTGCGCTGAGGAGGAGGAGATGTTAACGATCCGGCCCCAGCCTTGCGCGACCATGTCCGGGATCGCCGCCTTGCAGCAGAGGAACGGCCCCTTCATGTTGACAGCCATCAGATCGTCCCAGATGTCCTCGGTAATATCCTCGAAGCGCAGGAAGGGCGACAGGGCGGCATTATTCACGAGGATCGACACGGGGCCGAGCGCCCGGCGCGTTTCCGCAACGGCCGCCGCGATCTGGTCCGCCTTGGACGAATTGCATTGCAGGCCGATGGCCTCGCCGCCCGCGTCCCGGATGAGCTGGGCCGTTTCCTCGACGCCCTCCCGATTGAGATCCCAGGCGGAGACCATGGCGCCATCCTGCGCCAGCTTGAAGGCGATGGCGCGGCCCAGCCCGCGCGCCGCGCCGGTTACTATGGCGACTTTTCGTTCAGGAATCATGCCTCGTCCCTTTCCTCTGACGTGCCGGGTCCGCCATGGCGGGGCCATGTGCGGCCGTGCGACCTGCGCGGCTGGTGTCATGGCTGTCGGTGCGTCGCACCCCCCATGTGGGGGTTAAATAGGGGTGGGGCGCGGAGGCATGGCAGCGCCGACCCGACCACCTGCCCCGCCCCGCCCCGTCACCCAGCGATAGCGGCGGGGGAGGGCTGGCCGCGCATCATCCGGCCAGCCCGGATGGCGCGGCATCGCAGGGCGCTATGCCCTACAGCATGGCCTGTGCGACTTGCCCGTTCCGCCGGTCGCGCGTTGCGCGCGCTTCGCCGGCGCGGCTGGCGTCGCCGGGTGCGAGCGCCAACACGCCGCCCATGATGACGCGGACCAGATCGTGCAGGCTGCGCGCGCCCGTCTTGGCATAGATGATCTTGGAATAGCTGCGCGCTGTCTCCACGGTCATGTCCAGTTCGGCGGCGGCCTGCGCGATGGCGACGCCGCGACACAGGGCGAGCGCGAGCCGGGCCTGGCTTTTCGACAGGCCGAACATGTCGATCAACTGGCGGCAGCGATCCATCGACTGCCAGTTGTCGCCCCGGATATAGGCCACCGCGACGGGCACGCCGCGCAGGGACAGCGCCCGCGGCCGACTGGGGACCAGCAGCATTTCGAGGAACGGGTCGTTGTTGAGGGCGATGGCGCGGGGCGCCATAGCGGGGTCGATCGCCATCTCCGCGACCGTCCTGATGATTTCTCGCTCCAGCGCGCTGTCGCGCGCGAACAGGCGGCCCGCACTGTTGACGCCCAACATGCGGGAATGGGTCAGCATATGCTGGCCCAGATCGTCCGTGCCCAGCACCATGCCGGTCCGGTCGAGCGCCAGCCAGCCGAATTGCAGTCGCCGGATCACATCGGTGCAGACCAGCGCGTCGAGCCGGTCGCGGTCGCTGGCGATATAGCTGCGCACCACGCCGCGCAGGGCGGGGGCCAGCGCGGCCAGCAGGCTGGCGTCGGCCTCGCTGAAATCCTGCGATCGCCGCACGATGGTCAGCCACGCATCCACGCCGCTGGCTTCCTGCACGCGCACCTGCCGCACGCCGACGATCCCGAAATCCTCGCGCATACTGGCGTAGAAATCGCTGTGGACGCCGTTATCCAGCGCGATCATTTCGTCCATCGACAGCGGCTGTCCCTCCGCCGCCCATTCGCGCGGCACCGGGTTCACCGGGTGGAAATATTTGCGATACTGGGTTCGGTGGGCATCCGGCGCGACGTCCCCGGCTACCAGTTGAACCCCCTCGTCCAGCGCCCAGTTGGGCGGCTGGATGAGCAGGATCGCAAAGTCCGCGCCTGTCTTTCGACGTAGCTGTTCGAGAAAGCCGTTCCAGAGCGGCGTCTCGAACACGCCGTCGATCAAGGATAGCGACAATGTATCCAAAGTTATCGCCCGGTCCATCGCCCCCCTCCGAATCCGACCCCCATTTGGGGATTTCGTATCCGTATAATCCACTTATGGTCATACGAAGAAGGGAAACCGATACGATCGGTATACTTTTTGAGGTGCCGAAACGGACGCGCAACAAGCGCGCCGACCATGCCGAGGCGGCGAAGCTTGCCGGAAGGACGGGATGACAGGCGCGGATCGGGTGGCTTTGTCCCGACCGTCGCATCGAATCCCCCGATAGCGACACCGCCGACGTGGGGACCGGGCAAAAACAAACAGGAGGGGAAGTCTATGACACGAGGAATCACGAAGTCATCCATGGCCGCCGCGCTGAAATGCGGTGTCGCATCGACCGCGATGCTGCTGGTGGCCGGAACCGCTTTCGCGCAGGCGCAGCCGGAGTCGGACAAGGACAAGATCGACGGCGCCAGCATACCCGACATCGTCGTCACGGGCACGCTGATCCGCGGTATCGCGCCCGCGGGCACCAATGTGATCGGCGTGACGCAGGAGGCGGTGCAGGCGACGGGCGCCACCACGACCGCGCAGCTTTTGCAGAGCATCCCGCAACTCGGCCAGTTCAACACGCTCCAGCAGCCAGCGGGCGCGTTCAACACGGTGACGGGCAACCGCCCCAACCTGCGCAACCTGCCGGGCTTCAACACCGCCGGTTCGTCGCCCACCCTCGTGCTGGTCGATGGCCATCGCGTCGTCGGTGTCGGCATCCAGTCGACCAGCCCCGACCCGGACATCATTCCCCCCGCCATCATCGAGCGTGTGGAGATCGTCCCCGATGGCGGTTCGGCCATCTATGGTTCGGATGCGGTCGCGGGCGTGCTGAACTTCATCACCAAGAAGAATTTCAACGGTGTCCAGCTCGATTCCCACTATGGTTTCGCGGACAATTATTACAGCCTCGACGCCAGCGTCACGCTGGGCAAGAGCTGGGAGGGCGGCTCCGCCTATATCGCGTACAACTATTCCGAGCATGACGACATTTATGGCCGCGACCGCGACTATGTCCGCACCCCGCAGGTGCGGACGGGCGGCGTTCTGGTGCAGAGCCTGCGCTGCTCGCCGGGCAATGTCCTTGTCGGTTCGAACCTCTACGCCTTGCCCTACACGTCCGGCACGCAACGCGCGGGTACGGCGAACAGCTGTGACGAGAGCGACAATGTCGCCATCTACCCCCGCGAACATCGCCATTCCGTCTTCGCCGGGCTGACGCAGCAACTGAACGACGCGATCAGTGTGGACATCCGCACCTATTTCACGGAACGCAAGGTTGCCACGAACCTGGGTCCGAACGTCAATTCGACCCTGCTCGCGCCCTTCTCCATCCCCGGCCTGCTCATCACCAGCCCCTATTACGGGAGCCATGTCACCACGGCCAATCCGTTCAGCCCGCTGGAACTGCAAACCGTCAGCTATGCGTTCGGGCCTGACCAGCAGCAGCGGCTCAGCACCAGCACTTGGGGCATTGCGCCGACCGTCACGGCGGACATCGGTGCGGGATTCCAGTTGCGGGCGCTGGCCAGCTATGGGGAGAGCACGACCGAAAACCATGTCGGCCAGCTCAACACCAACGCCGTCAACGCCGCCGTGTCCTCCGGCGCGTTCAACCCCTATGACCCGGCGAGCAGTTCCGCCATCGGTCTGACCGCGCTGCGCAACTATGAAACCTTCGGCAAGGTTCGCCAGCAGTTGTTCAACGCCCGACTGGTGATCGACGGCAGCCTCTTCACCCTGCCGGGTGGCGCGGTAAAGCTGGCCGCGGGCGTCGAATATAATGAGGAAAGCTTCAAGTCGCAGAAGGGCACGCTGGTCCCCGGCACCGAGAACACCGGCTTTGGCGGCTATTATTATACGTCCGGCAATACGACCACGACGCTGGTGGCGCCCTATGGCGCGCTGCCCCTCGCCAGAGTGGGGCGCAACACCAAGTCAGCCTTCGGCGAACTGGTCGTGCCGATTTTCAGCGACGAAAATGGCTTTGCCGGCATGCGCCAGCTCACCGTCTCCGCATCGGGACGCTATGACAAGTACAGCGACTTTGGCGACACCTTCAATCCCAAGTTCGGCCTGACCTACAAGCCGGTCGAGTGGATCAAGGTGCGCGGTGCATGGGGCAAGTCCTTCGCCGCGCCCAGCCTGGCGGACAACAGCGTCGTGGACATCGCCAACCTGCGCAAGGTGAATGACGCGGCCGGGAACCTCGGCTTCATCTTCCCGCCCGCTGCGCTGGTGGCATCCGGCATGTATCCCGCTGTTCCCGCTGGCAACCGCAACGTGGCGCTGATGTTCGGCACCAAGCCCGGCATCCAGCCGCAGAAGGCGACGACATGGTCGGTCGGCGCGGATATTTCCCCGCCGATCGTCCCCGGACTGCGGTTGAGCGTGACCTATTGGAACATCGACTTCCGCAACCTGATTCAGGTGCCGAGCTTCACCAGCCCGAACTTCTATGCTCAGTTCGGATCGCTGATCTATGTGAACCCGACGCAGGCGATAATCGACTCCTTCGTCAATCAGGCCAATCTGGTGGACGGCGAACCGTCAAGCTGCACCCAGCCCAGCAACTGCTACGCCATCCTCGACACGCGCAAGCAGAACCTCGGCAATTTCAAGCTGGACGGGCTGGATTTCGCGGTCAGCTATTTCCGCGAAACGGGATTTGGTTCGGTCGATTTCAACGTGAACGCCAACTATGAACTCAGCCGCAAGGCGCAGCCGGTGCAGGGGCAGCCCTATGTCGATCAGCTGCGCGGTATCGGCGGCCGCATCAAGTCCAGCACGACGCTCGGCGCCAATGTCGGCAATCTGCGGAGCCAGCTCACCTGGAACTACACGGGCGGCTACGACCTTCTGATCCCGGTCGGCCTGGAGCAGCAGACGCGGGTAAAGGGCTTCCACGTCTTTAACCTGTTCTTCAAATATGACGTGCCGGGCGAGAGCAAGATCCTCAAGGATCTGTCCTTCACCCTCAACGTCAACAATGTGCTGGATCAGGATCCGCCTTATTATGCGCTCCAGGCGTTCAACGTGGCGCAGATGGGTTATACCAACGGCAACACCGTCGGACGGTTCGTGCAGTTTGGCGTCTCCAAGAAATTCTGAGGAGTGCCGCCATCGGTCCCGCTCCGGTCCATCGGGCCGGGCGGGCCGGTGGCATCCCCACTCGGCCCGTGGCGCCTCCCCGCCACGGGCCATTTTTTGATCGGCGATTTCGTATATTTACTCCGGGGAGGCGCGGCGTGGGCCTTTTGGGGTGCCCACCAACGATGTTCATTTCATGACCTAATTTCCCGGTTCGCGCGCTTTGGGCTTGCCAATAAAGTATACAATAGTCATCACCGCCTTGACGGGAATCGGGTCGGGTTCCGCGTCCAACAGGCAGAGATGGAGACGGATATATGCGGCGCACTTCCACCTTGATCGCATCGACGGCGGGGGCGGCGCTGCTGCTGGTGGGGTGCTCGCCGAAAAATGCCCAGCCGGAGGACGGCGTGGGCACGGCGGCCAACTGGACCGCGCCCGGCGGCGGCGCGGATGAGGCGGGCTATAGCCGGCTGGACCTGCTGACCCCCGGCAACATCGACAAGCTCGGCCTCGCCTGGTCGCTCGACCTGCCGGATGAGGTGACGCTGGAATCCACACCGCTCGCCATCGACGGCACGCTCTATTTCTCCGGCGGCTATGCGGAAGTCTATGCGGTCGACGCGCTGACCGGCACGCTCAAGTGGAAATATGACCCGGAGACGTGGAAGCGCCGCCCGGACAAGTTCCACTTCGGCGCCAATCGCGGCATCGCCTATGAGGATGGACGCATCTTCACCGCCGAAATGGATGGGCGCGTCGATGCGCTGGATGCGAAGACGGGCAAAGTCCTGTGGTCCGCCGAATCCATCCCGCCAGAGGCGAAATACAACAACAGCACCGGCGCACCGCGCACGATGAACGGCAAGGTCATCATCGGCAACGCGGGTGCGGACATCGGCGGGCGCGGCTTCGTGACGGCGTTCGACAGCAAGACCGGCAAGCTGCTCTGGCGCTTCTACACCACGCCCGGTTCGCCCGACCAGAATAAGGGCGACGCGGCCATGGAGGCCGCCGCAAAGACGTGGCACGGCGAATATTGGAAGACCGGCACGGGCGGCACCGTCTGGAACGGCATGACCTTCGATGCGGAGGCGAACCGCATCTACCTCGGCGTCGGCAACGCCGGACCCTATGACCCGGAGAAGCGCAGCCCCGGCGGCGGCGACAATCTCTACACCAGTTCCATCGTCGCGCTGGACGCCGGCACCGGCAAATATCTCTGGCACTATCAGGAAAATCCGCGCGACAGCTGGGATTATAAGGCGACGCCCAACATCGTGATGGCCACGCTGACCCTTGACGGCAAGCCGACCAAGGTGCTGCTCCATGCGCCGACCAACGGCTTCTTCTATGTGCTGGACCGGGACACGGGCAAGCTGGTGAACGAGCCGGGCAAGACCACGCTCATCACCTGGGCCAAGGGCATCGACCGCAAGACCGGCCGTCCCATCGAAAACCCGGATATTCGCTATGAGAAGGGCGCGACGGACATCTGGCCGGGCACGGTCGGCGGTCATAACTGGCAGGCGATGAGCTATAGCCCCCGGACCGGTCTCACCTATATCCCGGTGCAGCAGGTCGGTGCGCGCTTCTCCCGCAATCAGGCGGAGCAGGGCGACGACGCGTTCAACATCATGGGGCTGGTTGTCCGTCCGGTGGTCAAGCACCCCGGCGATGGCAAGGGCAAGCTGGTCGCCTGGGATCCGGTCGCGCAGAAGGAGGCGTGGAGTGTCCAGCATGATCTCCTGTGGAACGGCGGCACGCTGGCGACGGCGGGCGGGCTGGTGTTCCAGGGCCTCGCCGATGGCTATTTCCACGCCTATGACGCGCGCGACGGCAAGGATTTGTGGAAGTTCAACGCCGGGCTGGGCATCATAGCCGCGCCGATGAGCTTCAGCGTCGGCGGCAAGCAATATGTCTCCGTGCTGGTCGGCTGGGGCGGTACGGTCGCCGCGATGAGCGGCGTCATGGACGTGGGCTGGAAATATGGCGCGCAGACCCGCCGCCTTCTGACCTTCGCCCTCGACGGCAAGGCGGCGCTGCCCAAGGAGCCGCCGCGCGACATGAAAGTGCATGCGCTCGACGATCCCAAGCTGGTCCTCGACGAGAAGGAGGCACTGGCCGGGCGCGGCATGTCGATTGCCTGTGCGTCCTGCCATGGTGCCGGCTTCCGCGGATCGGGCGCGCCGGGGCCGGACCTGCGCGAGTCCGGCATCGCGCTCGACTATGAGAGTTTCCGGCAGGTGGTGAAGGAAGGCCGCATGGCGCAGGGCATGCCCGCTTTCCAGTGGATGACCGACGACCAGATCCGCAAGGTGTGGACCTATATCCGCATCCGCGCGCGGGAATCGCTGGGCACGCGCAAGGCGGTTGCCACCGGACAGGGGAGCAATCCGACCCCCGCCGCACCGCTGAAGGGGCCTGTTACCTACTGACGCGCGCATTTTGAACGCGGCCCGTATCATGGGGTACGGGCCATCTGGATAATATGGGCATGGCCCGTTTCATTGGGAGAATATCATGTCGCTTCCTGCCAAGGTTGCTGTCGTCACGGGCGCCGCGCGCGGTCTGGGCCGCGCCATCGCCGTCAAGCTGGCCGCCGATGGGGCCGCCGTGTCGGTCTGGGATCTGAACGGCGACGGGGCCGAGGAAACCGCCGCGAAAATCCGCGCGGCCGGGGGCAGGGCGATCGCCATCGCGTGCAACTCGGCCAAGGCGGATCAGATCGCGGCGGCGGTCGAGCGCACGCGCGCGGAACTCGGCCCCGTCACCATCCTCGTCAACAACGCCGCCCTGTCGCCCTTCCTCCATTTCGAGGACATAACCGAGGACATCTGGGACGATCTGATGGCGATCAACATGAAGGGGCCGTTCCTCTGCTGCAAGGCGATGATCCCGGACATGGTCGCGGCAGGATGGGGCCGGATCATCAACATCTCCTCCTCCTCCGCCCAGTCCGGTTCCTCCTTCCACGCCCATTATGCGGCGTCGAAGGGGGGTGTGATCGGCCTTACCAAGGGGCTTGCGATGGAATATGCCAATCGCGGCATCACCGTGAACAATGTGCCGCCGGGCTTCGTGAACACGGAGGGATTGCAGGAGTCGCCGGTGGATGTGGAGGCTTTTTCGCCCATGACCCCGATGAAGCGTCCCGGCCGGCCGGAGAATATCGCCGCCGCCGTCGCCTTCCTCGCGTCCGACGATGCCGATTATATCACGGGGCATACGCTCAGCGTGAATGGCGGCCGTTATCTGAACTGATGCGGAGCCATGGGGCGGGGCCGGATGTGGCAATCCCGCCCCATGGGTTCAGCGCGCTCCGGTCCCATCCTTCGGCAGGATCAGGGTGAGCGCCTCCTGCCATTCGTCGAGCAGATTGAACGTGTCCGGCGCGCGCAGCCATTGCTGGCCCAGCCCGTTGAGCAAAGCGTGCAGCCACCGCGCCGTCATCTCCGGCCGGGGTACGAAGGGCGCGAGAATCTGGCCCATGAAATGAAGGGCTTGCACCTCATATTGCTGGAACCAGTCATGGGCGGGATGGGCCGGGTCGATGGACTCCGTCTGGAGAACCACCAGGAAACGGCTTTGCGCCAGCTGGTCCGAAAACCGCTGCACCAGAACGTCGAGGAAGATGCGCACGGCGGGCAATGTCGACACACCGTTCCGCTCCGCCTCCCGGATAGCGGCGTTGAACGGTTCGGAAAGAGCGATCTCGCGGCGGCCGATATCCTCCAGCAAGCCCAGCAGAAGCTTGTCCTTTGACGCGAAATAATGCAGCAGGCCCGCGTTGGACAGGCCGACATGGCGGGCGAGATCCTGCAAGGTCACGCCATTGAAGCCGCGTTCGCCGATCAGGATTTCGGCTGCGGCCAAAATCTTCTGTCGCCGAACGGTCGGATCTTCCCGCACCCGCTTCTGTCCCGTTGCAGCCACTATTGCCTCACTATCTACCGATCATTTGGTTTATATGGACAGTAGGGAGGGACCGCAAGCCGGTAATCCCGGCATCGTCTGGCCGCGCCTGACCGGGCGGGGAACGGCGCGCCGCCCCAACCTCCCATGAGGGCGAACTGCCAACCGGGCCAAACCCCCGATCAGGGCCAAACCCCCGATCAGGGCCAAACCCCCAATCAGGGATAGTCGGCTGCCCCTCCGCCCGCCTACCCCTGCCGACCGATCCCCCTCCCCGTGCCGCCTGTCCGGCGCGGGACAGGGGGCACGGATAGTCGCGGCCGTCAGCGCGGGCCGCCGGAGGAGGATTGCATGACGATCATGTCCCGCTTGTCGGTTATTGCCAGCGCCGCCCTGATGGCGGGCACCGCGATGACCGCCGCGGCGGCGGAGCCTGCCGTGGCTCCCGGCGAGGCTGCCGGTGTGATGCCGCCGCAGGCCTGCGCGGGGCTGGTGGGTCTGACGCTCCCCAACGTCACCATCGCCAGCGCGCAGGTGCATCCCGCCAATGTCCCGGTGCCGGGCGCGGCGATGCTCAACTTCATCGGCCTTGGCCCGGAGGCATCGCCGGTGTCCGGGCTGCCCGCTTTTTGCCGCGTGCTGGGGTCGATCCATCCGACCGCCGATTCCGATATCCGTTTCGAGGTCTGGTTGCCCATCGCGGGATGGGATGGCCGGTTCACGGGCGGTTATGGCGGCGGCCTTGCCGGCTATATGAATTATATGGACCTGTCGGCGGGGATCCGCGCGGGGCAGGCGGTCGCCGTGACCGACACCGGCCATCGCCATACCGAAAGTTCGGGCGTCTGGGCCAAAGGGCACCCGGAGAAGGTGCGCGACTATGCCTGGCGGGGCGTCCATGAAACGACAGTCGTCGCGAAACAGGTCATCAAAGCCTATTATGGCAAGGCGCCGACTTACTCCTATTTCATCGGCTGTTCCAACGGCGGGCGGCAGGCGCTGATGGAAGCGTCGCGTTTCCCGGAGGATTATGACGGCGTCATCGCCGGTGCGCCCGCCGCGCGCATCACCGTCTCGATGATGTCCATGATCAGCGCGGGGCAGGCGCAAAAGGCTCCCGGCGCGCCAATCCGCGCGGACCAGTTGCGCTTGCTGCAAGGGGAGGTGCTGGCCCAGTGCGACGGGCGGGACGGGTTGAAGGACGGCCTTGTCATCGATCCTCGCCTCTGCCGCTTCGATGCGTCGACGATCGCGTGCGGCACGTCGACGTCGGCGCAATGCTTCTCCAAGGCGCAACTGCTCACGCTGGAGCGGATACAGGCGGGGCGTCGCTCCTCGACCGGCCAGTTGCTGGCCTATGGCTTTCCCGTCACGGGGGCGGAGGTGGGCTATCCGATGCCGGGAACGGGCTGGGATGGCGGCGTAATTACTGGCTTCATTCCCGCAGGCGGCGACGCCGCGCCGATTGCGATGCGTCCGCTGGCGGAATCCTTTCTGGCGGATCTGGCCCCTTCGCCGATCGCGACGATGCAGACATTCGACTTCGACAGGGATCCGGCCCGGCTTGCGGTCCTGTCGGACGAACTGGATGCCAAGCCGGACCTTGGGCGCTTCTTCGCGCGGGGTGGCAAGGTCATCCTCTATCATGGCTGGGCGGATCAATTGCTGCCCGCACAGGGGACGATCGACTTCCACCGCGATATTCTGCGCCAGTCCGGCCCGAAAGCGGCGGGGCAGACCCGCTTCTTCCTCGCCCCCGGCATGCAGCATTGCGCGGGCGGTCCCGGTCCCAACAGCTTTGGGCAGGGCGGCGCGGCGCTCCGTGATGCCACTCCGGATCGCAGCCTGGCGGCGGCTCTCACCGCATGGGTGGAGAAGGGGCGGTCGCCCGATAGCGTGATTGCGGGCTGGAACGGGGGCAGCATGGCGCCCACCGCGGTGCAGGCAAAGCCCAAGGAATGGCTGCTGTGCGCCCTGCCCAAACAGGCGGTTCTGCGGCCGGGCGCAAACCCAGATGTCGCGGCCAGTTATGAATGTCGCGCGCCCGCCCGCCGCTGATGGCGTGGCGGCCTCCCCCGGCCAGCCTCGCGTCAGGGGGCCTTGGCGGGCGCGGGCGCGGGGGTGGCAGGCTGCGCGGGCATGGCGGCGATCAGCGCGGCCCGCACGTCCGGGTTCGTCGCCAGCTTCAGCGCTATGTCCCCATTGCGCGCGGCGATCGTCGGGTCGGCACCCCGGTCCAGCAACTGGGTGACGCCATCCAGCGACCCTACGCGCGCGGCATGGTGGAGCAGCGTATAGCCCTCCTCATCGGGCGCATTGACGCCGATAGCGCCGATGCTGATCGCCAGGATCGCCTCCGACACCCGGCCCGCGACGATATTGTCCCGCGCATCGTCGAGGGGACCGGCCATGGCCAGCGACCCCTGCGCACCCGCCAGACATGCCGCCAAAAGGAGCAGGCCGCGCCTATTTTTCCAGCTTCTCATCATAGTCTCTTGTCATATATACCAAATGATTGGTAGGCAATAGGGGAAGAGGAGAATCCGGGGCAACGGACCATCCGATCCCACAGGAATGAGGATGCACGACATGACTATCAACGGGGGTTTTTCCGCGCGGAATGGCAGCCGGTTTTCGCGGTTGCTGGCGGCGGGCGGCATCGCGGGCCTCGCCATGAGCCTTGCGCCCGGCGCTGCCTTTGCCGCCAGTGGTGACACCGCGCCAAAAGCACCTCTGGTGTCCGACGCATCCTTGCAGACAATGTGCGATGCCACCGCCGCCAGTGCGGTCGCCGCCAAATTGACCAGCACGGCCGTCACGCTCGGTGCGGTGCAAACCACCAACTTCGGCAGCGCGACTCATTTCGTCGCGGCCAAGGGCACGGTCCCCGCCTTCTGCCAGGTGTCGGGCAATTTCGTGACCAATGCCAAGACCGGCAAGACAGCCGGTTTCCTCGCCAGCTTCCCCACCAACTGGAACGGCAAATATCTCCAGCTCGGGTGCAGCGGCCATTGCGGCCAATTCTATGTCAGCAATCCCGCCATGCCGTCGGTCATCGTCACCGCGCAGGGCTATCCCGGCCAGCTCCTCGAAAAAGGCTATGCCATCTTTGCCACCAACGAGGGGCATACCGGCATGGGCAGCGCGGACTGGGCCGTAAAGAAGGACGGGTCGGTCGATCAGGATGCGATCGACGATTTCCTCTATCGCGCCGACGTCGTGCTGGCGGACATGGGCAAGGAGTTCACCACCGCCTTCTACGCCAGCGCCAAGGGTGCCCCGCGCGGCATCGCCCGCTCCTATTTCAACGGCTGTTCGGGCGGCGGTCGCGACGCGATGGTCGCGGTGTCCTATTTCCCGGAGAAGTTCGACGGCATCATCGCAGGGTCGCCCTATGATCCCGTGGGCATGGGCATCCACACGACGGGCGTTGACCTGCGCCTGTCCCAGTCGCCCGCCAACCGCCTGTCCGCATCGCTCTATGGCCTGCTCGACACGATCGTCAAAAAGCAGTGCGACGGCCTCGACGGGGTCAAGGACGGCATCATCCAGAACCCTGCCGCCTGCAACTTCCGCCCGGATCGCGACCTGCCGGTCTGCACCGGCGATACGCCCGGCGACACGTGCTTCACCAAGGCGCAGGTGGAGACGGTGAGCACGCTGGTGACCGCCACGACTGATGAGCAGGGCAATGTCATCCAGCCCGGTTACTCGATCAGCGAACTGCAATATCCGCTGGGGATCGGCACGCTGGGCGCGGACCTGCAAAAGATATTCGTGCACAAGAACGACCCGGCGTTCTCCGTCGCCGCCAACTACAGCTTCAAGGCGGGTGGACCGGGGCCGGTCAACGCCTTCCGCGTCGTCTTCTCCGCCGCCGAAGTGGCGAAGGTCAAGGAGGAGATCCGGCTCGGCGCGGGCCATCTCATGGAGAATTCCGCGCGCCTGATGAACGGCAAGACCAAGCTGATGATCTGGCATAATTTCAGCGACGAGAAGCTGACGCCGCTCAGTTCGATCAACTATTACAAGAAGCTGGCGAAGAAGCATGGCGGCTATGCCAAGGTGCAGGAGAAGGCGCGGCTGTTCCTGCTGCCCGGCACCGCCCATTGCAGCATCACCGGCATCGGTCCCAACGCCTTCGACGCGATGGGCACGATGGAAAACTGGGTGGAGAAGGGCAAGGCGCCGGACGCGATCCGCCTGAGCGTCGCCGCGCATGAATTCTCCCCCGGCGCGAAGCCGGCCCCGGCGCTGCAATTCCCCAACTGGACCTCGACCATGTGCAAGTTCCCGGAAATGGCGAACTACAGCGGCAAGGGCGACGTGAAGGATGCGGCCAACTGGAGCTGCTCGGCCAAGGACAAGCGCCTGCTTCAGGTCGGCGAAACCGGACGTCAGGCGGGCCTGGTCGACTAGTGTGACCCCGCCTCGCCCTTAAGCTGTCATCGCTGCCAGCGCCCTGTCGTGATTGTGACCGGGCGCTGGTAGCCTATTTCATTCGATCTTTCAGGAACAGGCACGATCATGCCCAGCATCGCAACGCCCCCCGCCGTCACCGTCCGCATTGCGCAGATGGATGCGCTCTATTCCGCGCCCGATGCCTGCGCCGCGCAATTGCTGTGCGACAGCCGGGACGCTGGCAGGCTCGCCTATCGGGTGATCGCCGCCGACCTGTCCGTGCGGGACATAAGCTATGGCGAGTTGCGCACGGAATCGGAGCGTTTTGCCGCCGTCCTGCAATCGCTGGGCGTCCGGCCGGGCGACCGGGTGGCGACATTGATGGGCAAGAGCCGCAACTATCTCGTCACGCTGATGGGCATATGGCGGCTGGGCGCGGTGCATGTGCCGCTGTTCACCGCCTTTGCGCCGCCCGCCATCGCCTATCGCCTGACCGGCAGCGGTGCGAAGCTGGTGGTGTGCGATCCCGGCCAGCAGCCCAAGCTGGCGGCGGGCGAGGGGATGCCGGCGGATGCGCCGTGGCAGGTCATCACGACCGGCGCGGCGGCGGAGGGTGCGCTGGCCTTCGACGCGCTGATGGCGACGGCGCAGCCGGGCATTGCGGCCGCCGTCATGGGCGGCGATGCGCCGTTCATCCACATCTACACATCCGGCACCACGGGCAATCCCAAGGGGGTGGTGGTGCCGCTGCGCGCGCTCGCGGCCTTCCATTCCTACGCCGAGTTCGGCCATGGGCTGCGGCCGCAGGATGATATATTCTGGTGCGCGGCCGATCCGGGCTGGGCCTATGGATTGTATTTCGGCGTGCTGTCCACCTTCCTCACCGCGACCCGCAGCATCCTGTTCGAGGGTGGTTTTTCCGCCGAGAAGACGATGACGATATTGGCGCGGGAGGGCGTGACCAACTTCGCCGCCGCGCCCACCGTCTATCGTTCGCTGCGCAGCGACGGGGTCGCGCCGCCATCCCCGCTCAGCCTGCGCGCCGCGTCCAGCGCGGGCGAGCCGCTGACCCCCGACGTCAATATCTGGGCGGAGCGGGCGCTGGGTGTCACGGTCCATGACCATTATGGCCAGACCGAAGCGGGTATGTTGATCAACAATCACCATAATCCCGCCGTCGCGCGCCCGGTCGAGGCCGGGTCGATGGGGCAGGCGATGCCCGGCTGGACCGCAACGGTTCTGGACGAGCGGGAGGACCGGGAGGTCGGCGCCAATGAAGTCGGCCGCGTCGCGATGGTCATGGCGGACAGCCCGCTGGCCTTTTTCCGTGGCTATGACGGCGATCCCGCCAAGACCGCTGGCAAATTCTCCGCCGATGGTCGCTATTATCTGACCGGTGACACCGGGCGCGTGGATGAGGAGGGCTATTTCCACTTCTCCTCGCGTGATGACGATGTGATCCTGATGGCCGGATACCGCATCGGCCCGTTCGAGGTGGAATCCGCCATGGTCACCCACCCCGCCGTGGCGGAGGCCGCGGTCATCGCGGTGCCCGACGAGGTGCGCGGTGAGGTGATCGAGGCGTTTGTGGTGCTGACCGCAGGCCATGCCGCCTCGCCCGAACTGGAACGGGAGATACAACAGTGGGTCAAGACCCGCTACGCCGCCCATGCCTATCCACGCGCGGTGCATTTCACCGACAGCCTGCCCAAGACGCCCAGCGGCAAGGTGCAGCGGTTCGTGCTGAAGGCGCAGCGGCTGGAGGCTCTCGCGGCGGCGACGCAGGGGGCATGACCATGACGCTCTCCGTGATCGAGGCCGTGACCGGGCGGCGGTCGGTCCGCCGCTTCCTGCCGACGCCGGTGGGGGAGGATGTGGTGCGGGCCATATTGGCGGCGGCCTCTCGCGCGCCATCGGGCACCAATATCCAGCCCTGGCTGGTCCATGTCGTGACTGGCGCGGCGCAGGCCCGGCTGTCCGCCGCCGCCCGCGCCGCCGCCGATGCCGGGCAGGGCAGCCTGGAATATCCCTATCTGCCGGAGAAGATGCCGGAACCCTATCTGTCGCGGCGGCGCAAGGTCGGCTTCGACCTTTATGCGCTGTACGGCATCGACCGGCAGGACATGCCCGCGCGCCACCAGGCGATGCTGCGCAATTATGATTTTTTCGGCGCGCCGGTCGGCCTGTTCTTCACCATGGACCGCGCCATGGCTCTCGGTGCGTGGCTCGATTGCGGCATGTTCATGCAGAATGTCATGACCGTGGCGCGCGGCCATGGGCTGGAAACCTGTCCGCAGCAGGCGTGGTGCGACATTGGCGCGGTCGTCCATGACCAACTGGGCATCCCCGACGATCATATCCTGCTGTCCGGCATGGCGCTGGGCCATATCGACCCCTCGGCGCCCGAAAACGGGCTGGTCAGCGAGCGGGTGGGCGTGGACGACTTCACGACATGGCATGGCTGAGGCGAGTTGAAGCGGGTTGAGACGGCGTATGGCGCGCCTTGCCCAAACGAAGAATGACAGGTTGACACGGAGAGATGATGTGAGCGGTAATTTCACCTTGGCGCGCGTGACGCGGCGTCTGGCGCTGGCGACGGCGATGGTTACCCTGGGGCTTCAGCCATGGTCGGTGTCCGCGCAGGGTGGCGCGTCCGATGCGGACCGGCCGGAACCCGGCCTGCAAGGGCAGACGATGCCGGGCGAGGCGGGCCAGATACAGGCGCAATCCTATCGCAAGGGCGTGCAACTGGTCGGCCATGCGCCGCTGGGCGGCCGCGACTCCAACCTGCAACTCGCCTGGGTCGACCAGTGCGCCTATGTATCGAGCACCTCGCCCAATTTCCTGATGTGGGGCGCAAAGGCCCGCCCGGAGAGTTTCGGCGTGGCGGTGCTGGACGTCAGCAATCCCGCCGCTCCCAAACAGGTCGGGCTGCTGCGCGATCGCGGTTCGCTCTATGCATCGGAAACCCTGCACGCCGTCGCCGCACCGGGCCACAAGGTGCTGGCCGCCGGCTCCTATGGGGCAAAGGACGATGCCGCCTACACCGACATCTATGACGTGTCCGATTGCACCCGCCCCCGGCATATGGCCGAAATCAAATGGCCGGAAAGCGTCCATACGCTGACCCTGTCGGCGAACGGCAAGCATCTCTATGCCACCATCATCGCCCCCTTCACCGGCAAGGGCGGCATTGCGGTGATGGACATCAGCGACATGGCGCACCCCCGTTATGTCGGCAAGTTCGCGGCGACCCGCCCGGACGGCTCCAGTTTCGAGTTCGCGGCGCATGAAATCTCGATCAGCCCGGACGAGAAGCGCATCTATGCCGGGGTGATTTCCTCCATGGGCAACGACCTCAACAAAGGGGTCAAGATTTTCCCGCCGAACCGGGAGGGGCTCGGTCCCGATGCGGGCGGCGTCTATATCCTCGACAACAGCGATCTTGCGGCGGGCAGGTCCGATCCGAAAATGCGCCTGATCGGCACGGCGCAGCATGGCGGCTGGCATTCCGTCATGCGCGCCAATATCAAGGGCGTGCCCCATCTGGTGGGCGCTGGCGAGTTGCTGGCCTGCCCCGGTTCCTGGCCGAAAATCACCAATATCGCCGACGAACGAAAGCCCTTTGTCGATGGCGAGGTCAAGCTGGCGATGAACCATACCGAAAACTGCCCGGCGTGGAGTGCGACGGAAAAGGCCAGCACCGGCATTTCGCCGGATGCGGGCACCGCGACGCTCCATTTCAACGATGTGGACAGCGCGACCGACACGCGGCTGGGCCTGTTCAACTTCCTGTGGGCGGGCCTGCGCATCGTCGACATTCGCAGCCCGGCAAAGCCACAGGAGGTCGCCTATTTCAAGCCGGGTGACGGCTGTGGCGGCCATGTCCGCTATCTGCCGAAGACGGGCGACATCTGGCTGGCCTGCCAGGCCAGCGGCTTCTATGTCCTGCGGTTGAAGCCGGAGGTTCGCGCGGCGGTGGGCCTGCCCCGGCTGGGCGTCGCTCGCAAGGGGCGCTGAGACAGGGGGGTGGATGCGGGTGCCGGGTGCCGGGTGCCGGGTGGAGGGTGGATGCCCGCCCCCTGATGCGCCGATGGCATCGACCGCATCCACCCGCCGTTTCCCGCTTCATGGAAGACCAATAGCCACGCATCGCGATACACATGGGACAGCATTGGTCATACCATAGTGGCGTTGCGCACCTCTCGGCAGGTGGAATCCTGCCCTTCATCATGCCGAAAAACGGGGATTGTCGCTTATCGGGTGCGCGTCCCCATCGGGCCACTGTTGCGTTCATGCAACATCCGTAAAATCCTCTCCCCGGCATCTTTTCAAAAATATTAAAATGTATACGTATTTGGACAGTCCAATTTGGTCAGGCTAATTTAGCCGACATATCCCAAGGGGAGGTTTTCATGAACCGTCATTCGATCCTTGCGCTCGGCCTGAGCGTCTTCGCCATCGCCGCGCCCGCCTACGCGCAGACGCCGCAGCCGACCGGTCCGCAGGACAGCGCCGCATCCGACAATGACATCATCATCGTCGAAGCGCGCCGCCGCGACGAGACGCTTCAGGACGTGCCGCTGGTGGTCAACGCCGTGACTGCGCAGACCATCGAGAAGCTCAATATCCGTAATTTCCAGGACATCACCAATGTCGTCCCCGGCCTGACGCTGTCCGCAAACCCCAATGGAATCGGCTCCAGCTCGTCGTTGCGCGGCGTCAATCATGACGTGTTCGTCAGCGGTGAGAACGGAACCGTCCAATATTATCTGAACGACTCGCCGATCCAGTCGAGCCTGATTTTCCAGGCCATGTACGACATTGGCCAGATCGAGGTTCTGCGCGGACCGCAGGGCACGTTGCGCGGCCGCGCGACCCCGTCCGGCTCCATCACCATCGCCTCGCGCAAGCCCAACCTGCGCGAAGCGGGCGGCTATGTCATGGGCACGCTCGGCTCGGCGGCGACGACCAATTTCAATGCCGCGATCAACGTTCCGATCATCGAGGACAAGCTGGCCGTGCGCATCGCGGGCCTGCACGACTTCAATCGCGGCGATCGTGTATACAGTGTCAACAGCGGCATCGCGCCCAAGCGGGAGACGGAATCGCTCCGCGCCAGCGTCCGTTTCGAACCGGTCGACTTCCTGAAGCTGGGCTTCACCTACCAGACGTTGCAGGGCCGCGGCCTGGCTTTCGACCAGGCGCAATCCTATGCGCAGATCAACCCGTCGGCCGTCCCCTCCGCCAGTGCGCCCAACTATGGCACCATCTCGCCGTCGGACCGTCTGGCAACGGCGCGCACGCCGCGCGATTTCCAGCAGAAGTTCAAATATTACAACTGGAACGCCGAACTGGCGCTGGGCGGGCAGAGCCTGATCTATGTCGGTTCCGTCTCCAATTCCAAATTCCATGCGGTGACGCCGTCCGACCAGAATAACTTCTTCCCCAATGTGTCCGGTCTCCAGACCATCGACACGATCAGCGACACGACCACGCATGAGGTCCGCCTCCAGAACCAGACGCTGGTGCTCGGATTGTTCGACTATGTCGTCGGCTACTTCCACTCCGCCACCACCGGCGGCACCACGGGCACGATCGGCACCGTCGTTCCGTTGGGCGGCAGCGCGTCGTTCCTCAACATCTCCCGGCTGGGCAATGGCGGCAACGGGCGGTTGACCGAGGAATCCTTCTTCGGCAACGCTACCCTGCACCTGGGCGAGAAGACGGAAATTTCGGGCGGCGTCCGCCGTATCCAGACCGTCAACCGCGACGCGGGGCTGGTGTTCAACGGCACGCTGCGCAGCGAGGCGCTCAACAACTATGACATCACCCACACCATTTACAGCGCGTCGATCCGCCATCGCTTCACCGACAGCCTGATGGTCTATGCGGCGACCGGCAGCAGCTGGCGTCCCGGTGTGGTCGCGTCGGGCGATTTCAACGCCGCCACCTATACGCCGATCGAGGTCGCGCATGTCCGCCTCGCGCCCGAAACCTCCAAATCCTATGAGATCGGCGTGAAGTCGGACTGGTTCAATCGCAAGCTGACGCTGAACCTGACCTATTATCATCAGGATTTCAAAAACTACCCGTTCCGCGCGTCCGGTGCCGGTATCCCCTATGTGAACTATCAGACGGTGGCGGGTATCGGCACCATTCCGACCGTCGGCCAGTTCAACTTCGTCAGCGCGGTCCCGGTGAAGGTCGATGGCGTCGAGGCGGAAATCGGCTTCAACCCGACCCGTCGCCTCAGCATCGGCAGCACGATCAACTACGCCAAGAGCAAGATCGGCAATGCCCTGCTGGCCTGCGCCGACGCGCTCAACAATGCGACGGGCGCGGTCGGGTCCGACGGCATCCCCGATGCGGTGATCCCGACGGTGGGCCAGATGCTGGCGGCCTATGGCAGCGAACATCTCGCCCAATGCCCTGGCGGCGGCCAGCGGTCCTCCTTCCAGCCGGACTGGAGCGGGTCGGTGCGGGCGGACTATAACCACCCGCTGACCGGCGAACTGGACGGCTTCGTGCGCGGCCTGTTCGCGTGGAAGGGCAAGTCCTTCACCGATCCCAACAACCGCTTCGACGATGTCGGCGCCTATGGCCTGCTGAACCTCTACGCCGGCCTGCGCGCCAACGATGGCGGGTGGGAGATTTCGGCCTATGCCAAGAACGTCACCAACATCACGAAAACGGTGTCGGTCGAGGCATCGCCGTACCAGTTGTCCGGCGTCGCGACGGTCATCGGTCGCTATTCCGGCGTGACGGTCACCCCGCCGCGGGAGTTCGGCGTCACCGCGCGCTTCGCCATCGGGTCGCGCTGACCGAAGCCATGCGCCCGGCCACCCCTTGCGGTGGCCGGGCGTGCCGCTTCCGCCTCAGAAGCGAAAGCTGACCCACCCCGCCAGGAAATCCGAACTGCGATAGCCCGCATCGGTCAACGCAGGCCCGGCGGCCAGATGCTCATAGCGCCCCGTCAGCGACACGCGCGGGCTGATCGCCCAGACCAGCTGGAGCCGGGTGACATCGGCGATCTTGCGCGCCCGCCCGTTCTGCGTTCCCGCAAACGGCTGGCCATTGGCGCGATAGACGGCGTCATACACGCTGTCGCGCCACGCCATCAGATATTCCGCGCTCAACCGCGCTTTGCGAAAGGGCGAAACGCTGATGTTCGGCGCAATGGCGACGAGGTTGGAGGGCGTCAGCGACAACTGATAGCTGAAATAGATATTGTTGCCGAACGGCGCATAGCTGTCGCGCAGCTTGCCGTCGCCATAGCCGCCCCCGCCACTGGCATAGTCGAGATGCACGCCGATGCGCGGCGCGTCCTTGCCCTTGCCGATGCGATAGGTCTGGGCGATGAACGCCTGCCAGGCGTCGATGCTCTGGTCCAGATACTGGCCATATTGATGGTTCACCGACCAGTCGATGTTCAGCGGCCCCGCATCGCCCCACAATCGCGCGCCCGCATAATAGCGGGTCGCCGGGCCGATCCGCCCACCCCATGCGCCCACATTGTTGCGCCGCCGCCAGAAGAAGGGATCGACATAGAGCTTCGATCCGCCCAGCCAAGTATTGGGCAGGGCAAAGCCCATGGTGATGCCCGAAAAGCGCCGGGCCGGGTCGGAAATATCATCCTCCGCGCCCAGGTCGCCATAGGCGGTCGGCTTGAAATCGAACAGGTCGGCCCGCACCCGCGCGCCGCGCGCCCAGACGCGCAGGCCATTCAGCGTGTAGCGGATGGTGTTATTGTCCCGCTGCGACACCAGCAGGTTCGGCCCGTCGGTGAATTCCTGACGGCCATAGCGCGCGCCGATGGCGATCCCGCCAATCTCCTCATTCGCCTCGACAAAGGCTTGCTGGAGGACGAGGTCGTTGCGCAGGGTCGCCGCCGGGACGCCCAGGTTCAGGCCGGAAATGCTGCCATGCGCCAATTCGCCATAGACGCGCAGATGCGGGCCGACATGCAGGTCCGCCCCCGCCACGATGCGGGTGATGTCCTGCCGCTGCGCCGGGGTTTCGCGCAGGTTGGGATTGGTCGTCTCGTTGACGCGCAGCCGCAGTTCGCCGGACAGGGTGAGGTACACGTCCCCCTCCGCCGCGATGGGCAGATATTTGAGGCGGTCGAGCGGATCGTCCCGCTTGGCCGGGTCGCGCATGGCCCGCCAATCCTCCGCCCAGCGCGACAGCGTATAGCCGTTGACGGTAGTGACATCGCCATTGGCGGCGGCCGGATAGGCGGTGGCGGCCGGTGCCTGAACGGGTGCCTGAACTGGCGCCTGAACGGGTGTTGCGGCGGGTGTCTCGGCGCTGGCGGACCCCTGAGCCGCTGCCGTCAGCAGGCCGAGCGAGGTCGTGGCGGCCCGGAGCCGCGGGAGCAAAGTCGTCATCGGGCAATCCTTCAAGCTATGCGGGTGCACTCACTCGGCGGCGACGGCATCGGCGGGCAGATCCTCGACACGGGGCAGGGTTCCGGCGAGAGCTGCGTCGAACTGTTCCTTGTCCAGCGCATTTTCCCAGCGGGAGACGACCACGGTCGCGACGGCATTGCCGATGAAGTTGGTCAGGCTGCGGCACTCCGACATGAACCGGTCGATGCCCAGGATCAGCGCCATGCCCGCCACCGGCACCGACGGCACGATGGACAGGGTGGCGGCCAGCGTGATGAAGCCCGCGCCGGTCACGCCCGCCGCGCCCTTGGACGACAGCATGGCGACGCTCAGCAGCAGCAGTTGCTGGCCGATGGTCAGGTCCACATTGCACGCCTGCGCGATGAACAGCGCGGCCAGCGTCATGTAGATGTTGGTGCCGTCGAGGTTGAAGCTGTATCCGGTGGGCACGACCAGACCGACGATGGTCTTGGGACAGCCCGCCCGCTCCATCTTCTCGATCAGTGCGGGTAGCGCGCTTTCGGAGGAGGAGGTGCCCAGCACCAGCAGCAGCTCGCCCTTCAGATAGGCGATCAGGCGGAAGATGGAGAAGCCGCACAGTTTCGCCACCACGCCCAGCACGACCGTCACGAACAGGAAGGCGGTGAAATAGAAGGTCGCGACCAGCGCCAGCAGGTTGGACAGGCTGCCGATGCCATATTTGCCGATGGTAAAGGCCATGGCCCCGAACGCGCCGATCGGCGCGGCCTTCATGACGATGGACACCAGCTTGAAGAAGGCGATGGACACGTCGTTGAGCAGGTCCAGCACCCGCGTGCCCCGGTCGCCGATCATCGACAGCGCGATGCCGAACAGGATGGAGACGAGCAGCACCTGAAGGATATTGCCCTCCGTCATCGACGACAGGAATGTGTCGGGGAATATCGACATCAGGAAGCCGGTCAGCGTGCTTTCATGCGCTTTTTCCGCGAACTCGGCGACCTTGCTGGCGTCGAGGCTGGCCGGGTCGATGTTCAGGCCCCCGCCCGGCTGCACCACATTGGCGACGATCATGCCGACGATCAGCGCCAGCGTGGAGAAGAAGAGGAAATAGGTGAAGGCCTTGGCCGCGACCCGGCCGACGGACGCGAGGTCGCGCATCCCCGCGATGCCGGTGACGATGGTCAGGAAGATGACGGGCGCGATGACCATCTTCACCAGCTTGATGAAGGCGTCGCCCAGCGGTTTCAGCGCCTCGCCGGTCTGCGGTGCGAAATGGCCGATCAGGACGCCGGCGGTGATCGCGATCAGCACCTGGAGATAGAGATGCGAATACCAGCGTTTCGCTTGTGGCGCGCTGGTGGGCATGGCTGTCGTGTCAAACTGCATGATCGGCCTTTCATCCTCTGCCACGCGCCGCCCGCTTCGGGGGTGGGTCGTGTTCAGGCTGGAGGATGACGGCGGCCTGTTTGCGGGTGCAGGAAAAAATGATGCATAAAATACTCTGATATTACAGTTTGTTGACGAGTTTTGCGGTCCGATCCTGTGCCGATAATGGCCTATGCGGTTGGACGATGTGTCAAAAGTTGCACATCGGTGCGGGAGGGCGTATCCCGAAACACATGTTTCGGTTGGTCATCTTGTCATGGACCCTCGCCGCTCTCCTGCTCGGCGCACTGGCCGCGCTGCTCGCCGGACAGGTGATAGAACAGCGGGTCAGCGCCAGTTTCGCGGCCTCCACCGCCGCCGACGCCCGCTTGCGACAGGCGCTGCTCGCCAGCGAAATCGCCCGCTTCCGCCTCCTCCCCCTCGCCCTGACCGACGATCGGGACGTGGTCGCCGCGGTGGAGGGCGCGCCCGGCGCGGCGCACCGGCTGGATGCCAAGCTGGAGGGGCTGGCCGCGCGGGTTGGGGCGGCGGCCATCTATGTCGTCGGGCCGGACGGCCTCGCCATTGCCGCGAGCAACTGGCGCACCTCCGCCAGCTTCGTCGGCCAGCCCTATGGCTTTCGCCGCTACTATGCCGACGCGGTGCGATCCGGCGCGGGCGAGCAGTTCGCGCTGGGCACGATCAGCCACAAGCCCGGCCTGTATCTGGCGCGCAAGGGGCGGGGCGGCAGCGTCGTCGTGGTGAAGCTGGAATTCGACGGGGTCGAACGGCAATGGCGCGCAGCAGGCGGTATCACCTTCGTCAGCAATGCCGCGGGCGTGGTGGTGGTGGCGAGCAGGCCGGACTGGCGCTTCGCCACCATCGGCCCGATCCCGCCCGCCGCCGCTGCCGCCGCCCGCGTGGACATGGGTGTCGCCGCGCTCCGCTCTACCCCGTTTCGTCGGCTGGATGGCGGGCGGATGGAGTTGCCTGGATCGCGGGCGGGGCTGCTGCTGGCCACCACCGCGCCTGATGCGTCGGGCTGGCGGGTCAATCTCGCTCTGCCAGCGGGCACGGCGGTCGACTCCATCGTCCGCACGGCCCAGATCGCCATTGCACTGGCGACGCTCCTGATCGTGGGGCTCGCCGGTCTGTTGCGGGAACGGTCCCGGCGTCGGCGCGAGCGGACGAGCGCGCTGGAGGCGGCCGTTGCCGAACGCACTGCCAACCTCAGCCGCGAGATGGAGGAACGCGCCGCGGCGGAGGCCCGCGCCGCCGATCTGCGCGAGGGTCTGCGTCAGGCCAATCGCCTCGCGACACTGGGACAGGTGACGGCCAGCGTGGCGCATGAGACGGCGCAGCCCGTGGCGGCAATCCGCACCTACGCCGCCTCCGCCGAACAATTGCTGGACCGGGGCGAGGTGGAGGAAGTGCGCGGCAACCTTCGCGCCATCGCCCGGCTGACCGAGAGGATCGGAGCCGTTACCGCCGAGCTCAGGAGCTTTGCGCGCAAGGGCAGCGGCACCATCGGTGCGATCCCTCTTGTCGAGGTGATCGAAGGTGCTCTGCTGATCCTCAAGGAACCGCTGTCCCGCATCCGGCTGGAGATCCCGCCGCTGTCTCTCGATCTGTGCGTCATGGCCGGGCGGGTCCGTCTGGAGCAGGTGGTGGTTAACCTGCTCCAAAATGCTCTGGATGCGCTAGCGGATGGGCCGGACGCGCGCATCATCCTGTCGCTGGAGAGGGGCGAGGCGGAGGTGCGGCTGAGCATTGCGGACAATGGCCCCGGCATTTCGCCGGACGTCGCCGACCGCCTCTTCACGCCCTTCACCACCAGCCGGGAGACGGGGTTGGGACTGGGCCTTGTCATCGCGCAGGACATCATGACCGATATGGGCGGCACCCTGCGCCTCCTGCCGTCAGAGAAAGGGGCCTGTTTCGCAATGACCCTGAAGCGTGCGCTATGAGCGAGGGTGTCAGGCGCGTGGCGCTCGTCGAGGATGATGATGACCTGCGGGCCTCCACAGCGCAGTTGTTGACTCTTGCAGGCTTCACGGTTGACAGCTTTCCGGCGGCGGAGCCTGCGCTGGCGGCCATCGACGAAGACTATCCGGGCGTCGTCGTAACCGATGTTCGCATGCCCCACATCTCCGGCATAGAGTTGTTCCGCACGCTCCATGTGCGCGATGCCGAGCTTCCGGTGGTGCTGGTGACAGGGCATGGGGACGTGGCGATGGCGGTTGATGCGCTGAAGGCCGGTGCGTGGGATTTCATGGCCAAGCCTTTCGACCCGGAGATGCTGGTCGCCGCCGTGATGCGGGCATCGATGGCGCGGGCGCTGGCGCTGGACAATCGCCGGTTGCGGATGCTGGCGGACAGCGAGGAAGGAGCAGGGCTGGTCGGTCGATCCCCCGCGATCCGGCGTTTACGCGAGATGATCCCGATGCTGGCGGATGCAAACATCGACCTGTTTATCGAGGGAGAGAGCGGCACTGGCAAAGAATTGCTGGCCCGGCTGATCCATCGGGCGGGCAAACGGTCGCGGCATCGCTTCCTGCCGGTCGCGTGCGGCGCGGTGCCGGATGCGGTGATCGAGACGGGACTGTTTGCCAGCGTGGGGGAGGGCAGCATAGCCGGGGCGAGCCGGGGCACGCTGTTTCTGGACGACATGGATCAGGCGTCACGCGCATTGCAATCGCGGCTGGTGCCGTTGATCGAGCAGCGTGCGCTCCAGCCATCTGGGGGACGGGCTGCGATACCACTCGACCTGCGCGTGATCGCGGCGGCAGGCGACGCGGGAGAGGAGGGGCCGGGTAGCATATTGCCGGCCTTATTCTACCGGCTCGCCACCTTGCGCCTGCGGATGCCGCCGTTGCGGGAACGGCGGGAGGACGTGCCCCTGTTGTTCGTGCATCTGGCCGGAATTTCCGCTGCGCGCCTGCGCCGGGAGGTATCGCCGATCACGGCGGAAGTGCGCGATCGCCTCGCCACGCATGACTGGCCGGGCAATGTGCGGGAACTGGCGAATTTCGCGGACCGCTTCGTGCTGGGACTGGATGATCCGCTGGCCGGTCGAACTGAGGCAGAGGATGCGGCGGCCTCGTTGTCCGACCGGGTCGATGCCTTTGAACGCGATGCGATCGTCGGGGCGGTCATCGCCGCGCGCGGGGACATAGGTCGCGCCATCGAGAGTCTAGGCGTCCCGCGCAAGACCTTCTACTATAAGGTCAACAAGCATGGCATCGACTTGCGGTTGCTACGCGGTCGGTGAGCCATGTGAGGGCAACGGTTTAGGGTTTTCAGGCACCACGCCATGGTCCGGTAATGATTGCTGAGCGGTGGGTGCCGCTCCTCCCACCAATCCACATTCCGTCCGCACTGCGATCAACCTTTCGGCGACGGTCGAAACGGCGTCCATTTGTCGGCAGGTCTCCTCAGTCAGGCAGAGGGAGATGGTGATGGCGGAATGGCTCAAGCGCGGCGCGGCGGCGGATTTGCGGGCTGACCTCGACCGGAAGGTCCGGGACGTGGTGGAAGCCCTTCTGGCGGATATTCAGGACCGGGGCGATGCTGCTGTCCGGGAATTGTCGGTGAAGTTCGACGGCTGGGATCGCGACAGCTATCGGCTGACTAATGTGGAAATCCAGCATTGTCTGGACCAGCTGACCGGACAGGATCTTAAGGATATTGAATTCGCGCAGGCGCAGGTCCGCAACTTTGCGCAGATCCAGCGCGCGTCGATGCATGACGTGGAGGTGGAAACACTGCCCGGCGTAATCCTCGGTCACCGCAATATCCCCGTCAATGCGGCGGGATGCTATGTCCCCGGCGGCAAATATCCGTTGCTGGCATCGGCGCATATGAGCGTGATTACCGCCAAGGTCGCGGGCGTACCGCGCGTCATCACCTGTGCGCCACCGTTTCGCGGTGTGCCCGCTGCCGCCATCGTTGCCGCGCAGCATCTGGCCGGTGCGGATGAAATCTATACGCTGGGCGGCATCCAGGCGATCGGCGCCATGGCGTTGGGGACAGAGAGTATCGCACCCGTCGATATGCTGGTCGGGCCTGGCAATGCCTATGTTGCCGAAGCCAAGCGGCAGCTGTTCGGGCGGGTCGGCATCGACCTGTTTGCCGGGCCAACAGAGACTTTGGTGATCGCGGACGAGGTGGGATGCGATGGCGAACTGGCGGCCACCGACCTGTTGGGGCAGGCCGAGCATGGCCCGGACAGCCCGGCGATCCTGCTGACCACCTCCCGCAAGCTGGCGGAGGAGACGGTGCGGGAGGTCGAGCGATTGCTGGCGATCCTGCCTACTGCCGACTACGCCCGCGTTGCATGGGAGACTTATGGCGAGATCATTCTGGCGGATGATGATGCGGAGATGGTGCGCATCGCGGATAAGATAGCATCCGAACATGTGCAGGTGATGACGCGCGATCCTGACTATTTTCTTGAGAACATGCGCAACTATGGCGCGCTGTTCCTGGGCGCGCGGACCAATGTTTCCTTCGGTGACAAGGTGATCGGCACCAATCATACGCTCCCGACAAAGAAGGCGGCGCGCTATACTGGCGGGTTGTGGGTCGGTAAGTTCCTGAAGACCTGCACCTATCAAAAGGTGACGACGGACGATGCATCGGCGCTGATCGGCGAATATTGCAGCCGCCTATGCGCGCTGGAGGGCTTTGCGGGCCACGGCGAGCAGGCGAATGTGCGCGTCCGCCGCCACGGGGGGCGTGATGTACCTTATGCCACGGGGGCAACGCCGAGCGACCGGACGCGTGTCGATGCGTGATGATTCTTCGGAGACGTTGCCTCGCACGCCCAGTTTTCGTCTTGATGGCCGCAGGGCGCTTGTCACGGGAGCGGGGCGGGGGATCGGCCGCGCTTTGGCTGCGGCACTGGCGCAGGCGGGGGCGGCAGTCACGCTAGTCGCCCGTTCTTCTGCGGAGATAGAGGCGGTGGCGCATGGCATCCGTGCCGATGGCGGGGTGGCTGAGGCCGTGGTGCTGGATGTTGCCGATCTGGGTGCGGTCCGCACCTTTTTCGCTGAGCGTCCGGCTTTTTCCATCCTCGTCAACAATGCCGGGACCAATCGGCCCAGGCCGATGCAGGAGGTCACCGAGGCGGATTATGATGCAGTCCTCGACCTCAACCTGAAAAACGCCTTCTTCACGGCGCAGGCTTGTGCCGGGCGGATGATCGCAGAAGGTGGCGGTGGATCCCTCATCCACATCGGGTCGCAGATGGGCCATGTCGGTGGCGCGCGCCGCTCACTCTATTGTGCGTCCAAATGGGCGATCGAGGGGATGAGCAAGGCGTTTGCCCTCGACCTTGCGCCCCATGGTATCCGGTCGAACACCATCGCGCCGACCTTTATCGAGACCCCCATGACGCAGGCTTTTTTCGAGGATCAGACCTTTCTTGACGGCGTGTTGGACAAGATCAAGCTGGGCCGCCTTGGCACGGTGGAGGATGTGATGGGGGCGGTTGTGTTCCTCGCATCCGATGCGTCGGCGCTGATGACGGGGACGTCGATGATAGTCGATGGTGGGTGGACGGCGGAATGATGATCCGGCGGGCCTTTGTCGATACGGCCGAAGGACAGGTTCATGTGCGGATGAGCGGAGCGCGGCAGGCGGGGCAAGCGCCGCTGTTGCTGCTCCATCAAAGCCCGGCGTCCAGCCTTACCTATGCCGAAATATTGCCGCTGCTCGGCGCGGACCGTTGGGCGATTGCGGTCGACACCCCCGGTTTTGGCGAGAGCTTTCGCCCAGCTACACAGCCCGACATTGCCGATTATGCACGCTGGATCATGGCGGCTGTCGAGGCATTGGGGGTCGAACGGTTCGACCTGATGGGACTGTTTACGGGAGCGGGTATCGCGAGTGAGATTGCCGCAACATGGCCGGGCCATGTTCGCCGCCTCATATTGGCGGGGCCGCCGCTATTTACATCCGAACAGCAGGGCTTCTTCACAGCCAATGCTTGGCCCGCGCGCCCGCGCGTGGATGGTTCGCACCTGCTGGACGAATGGCGCCGCGTCATGGATCGTCCGATGCCCGGTGTGCCGTTCGAGCGCCGATGCGATGCCTATCAGGAATTTTATCGCGGTGGGGGCAATGCGATCTGGGGCGAAGAGGCGATCGCCCTCTATCCCCTGCGCGAAATCTTGCCCCGCATTGCTGCGCCGACCATGGTGATCGAGCCGCTGGGTATCCATGGGGATTGCGCTGGTGCGGCGGATTTGGTGTCGGACAGTCGGCTGAGGCGGATCGAGTATCTGGGCTATGCGATGTTGCAGGCCGTCCCGGATCAGGTGGCCGCTTGTGTCACGGATTTTCTGGATTGGGAGGTGTGAGTCAGAGGAGGCATTGGCATTACGCCGTTGCACGTTGGCAATTCCACCTCTGATTCATCCGCTTCGTCGTCCCCGCCACTTATTTCGGTCGCACCGCTGACATCACCGCCCAAGACCGGAAAACTCCCTTTGATTCTACGCCGAAGCCAGACCTGCCGCGCTGCGCGCTGGTCGTGGCATCCTGATAGCCCACCACGATTCCGCTGAATCCGGCTTGCCCCAAAAGCGTTGTATAGTTGGCGCTGATCGCAGCTTTCCAATTAGGTTCATTATTGTAGCGTGCTTCTATCTCGTCACGTATCCGCTCCCACAAATCCATCTTTTCATAACGTTGCGGCACTTCCAGATGCAGCACGATTCCGCCGGGACGCAACAGGCGGTGACATTCGTCCAGCATGGCGCCGATGGTGCCTGGTTGCAGTTCGTGGATGGTGACGCAGGTGAAGACCAGATCGAAAGACTGGTCGGGGAAGGGAGCGTGGAGCGCATCGCCTAGTCGGAGATGCACCGGAACGCCGATATGGGCCGCACGGGCATGGGCGTAACGGAGTTGCGATGCGCCCACGTCGATGCCATGGGTTTCCGCACCGGGGTAATAGCTCGCCACCGGCACAATGCTGGAGCCGATGCCGCAGCCCAGTTCGAGAATATGCCGAGGCGCAAAGTCGGGAAAACGCTCCATCAGATGCGCGGCGGCAGTATGGCCGCGCGCATCGTTCATGAAGCCGCCATTACGGCCCAGCATATAGACTGCGCCGCCGCGATCCATCAGCGCACCCTGTCCCACGCCTCCGTCGTCGCCCTGATAGCCGCCGGGCATCAGATGGACGTCGGTATCCGCCAGATGGGCGGGCGTCACGAATTCGGGATCGATCGTCACGGAGCCGAGGGCGGGGGCGGCGTGCGCCCTGTCCTCTAGATCCCGTGCCTGCCTGCCGATCGACGCGCCGACCACATCCCACATTAATTCCTGTGCGCTGCGGCGCAGGCTGGCCCAGCTCCGAAAGCTGTCGAGGTCGTGCAGCCGCTCGAAGACCTGCTCGGTCCGGGCATTATGTCGTTTACCGGGATCGAGGGTGAGGGCGGCGGCCCGTTGCTCCGTTTCAACAGCGCCGGACAGAAAGGTTTTGAAATCACGGACGAACAATTGTTCCGCCATCTCGTCATGATTGGCGTCGGGCAACATGGGATGGGTCATGCGCCTTCTCCCCTGAGCAGTCTTGCGGTTCGAACGGAAGCGTCCTGCACCGGGCGGAAAATGCGGGCGATCAGGTGCTGACGGATGCCGTCGCGCGCTTGACTTGATGCCCCGTCGGGCTGGAAACTATCGACATCATCGGGACCGAAAAGCCCCGCAGCCTGTGCCAGACGTTCCACCGTGTCGAGCCGTTCGCGCGTCACCGCGAGTTGGGCGGCAAGAGCCGTCAACATGCCGAAGAGCTGGTCCTGCGTGTCGGGCAAACCCTCGATGGGATGCCGGGGTATAGCGGCGTTACGAACGCTTGTGTCGGTCATGACGGGCTGCCCAGGAAATCGAGTATCAGTTTCGCGGTTTCGGCGGGCTTTTCCTGATGGATGAAGGAGCCGGTATTCATGACCTGTACGATCCTGGCCGAGGGCAATACGCGCCTGCCCACTTCGATATAGCGTTCATAATGCCCCCGGTCGGGATAGATGAGCAATGTCGGCGCCTTCACGCGTGCCAACAGCGCAGGCACGTCGGTCAGCCCGACGCCGCGTTCCGATGAGCGAACCCAGCGGTCCGCTTTGGCGCGGCTGAGATTGCGCTCTACCTCCACCTGTGGGTCCAGTGTGGCGAAATCCATCACCTGTTGGGCAGAGCGACTGCGGGGGCGCCAGTCCGCGGTCCAGAGCGCGGGATCGCGATGGCTTTCCTGCTCGTCCAGCTTGGTTCTGTTGATGCCGCTCGACAGGCTGGCGCTCACCACGATCAGCTTCCGCACGCGTTCCGGATGGAAAGCGGCCATGGCTATGCCGCAGATACCGCCGAGGGAGTTGCCAGCAACGGTGAAACGCTCGACCCCGATTTCGGACAGAGCGGAGAGGATGGCCGCGCTATTCTCATCGACAGTCATGACGAAGGGGGGAGTGCCGAGCATGGCGGAATCGCCATGGCCGGGCATGTCCATCGCGATTACGCGACAGCGCGCCGCCAGCAGCGGTGCAACATGGCGCCAGTCCGCCAGCCATCCGCCGACTTTGTGCAACAGGACGACAGGTTCGCCATCGGCGGGGCCGACGGTGCGATAGTTGATCTGCCCGCCCGCGCGCTTGATCGTCCCGCCCCCGGTCCAAGGCGCGCCAAATTTTTTGCTGTTGGCGGCCATGATGGGCGCGCTGGCGACTAGCACGGCCCCCGCCAAGAAACTGCGTCGGGCAATGGTCGGTCCTGCGCTCATTGCTTGCTCCCTTGATTGTGAAAGGCCCTGACACGGACAAGCGTGTTGGCCCGGATGTCTGCCCAGAAGAGCGCGATGTCCGCCATGTGAGCACTGCCACCGGGCAGCAGTTCGACGGCCAAGCCGGGGCGAGGGGTCACGCGCAGGACATTGCCATCGCAATAGGCCGCGACGGCCTTGGGCTGTGGAGAGGGCATGGGGCCTTCAATGGCGGGACCAGGCAGTGCGCCCTTGGCCGCGCCATAGCCTGCTTTCGGTCGGGCAATCGAGAAGGTCAGCGGATTGACGCACAGCAAGGGTGCTGTGCCGGCTTCCGTGCCATGGGCAGCGTGCGACCGGGCGATATAGCCGCTGGTGTCGGCGGTGGCCGTGAAGCTGTTCCAACTGACAATGCAGCCAGCCTGACGCGGCGTCGCGCAGACCGGGATGCTGGAGGGAAGTGCATCGCCGGGGATGCCGATGCCCGGAAGATAGGCGGCGATCAGTTGGCGGGCGAGCGGGGTGCCTGCAATTTCCTCCTCCAACAGTCGCAATCCGTGCAACGCGCCCTGGCTATGTCCGGCGAGGATGAAGGGCCGGTCCTCTTTGCCCCGTACCGCGAGGAAAGCGCGAAACGCGCTGCGCACATCCTGATAGGCAAGCGCATAGGCTTGTTCCCGGTCGCCCGATGTGGAGGAGAAAGTGCCAGTCGATGCCTGCCGGTATCTGGGGGCGAAACGGCGGCAGCAATCTGCAAAGGCACTGACTTGGCGGGCGCCCACACTGATGTCGGTCCAATGGTTGGTGGCCGCGTCGGCCATGTCCTGATTCCAGTCTTTCGAGCGAAAGGTGGTCGGCTGAATGTAAAAGAGATCGGCCGGTTTGTCGGCGGCATCGTCGATGCCGCGCATCATCCAGCTGTTAGCCCGTGCATAGTCGGGCGCGGCGGGGTGATTGCTTTGATCGAAACCGATCGGTGCCGCTGCGGTGAGGAGGGGGAGGGCCAGCCTGGCGATGCTGCCCAGTGCGCCCCTCATTCGGGTTCCACCACTGCGGCAGCGGCATAGTGCGATTGCACCGTCTTGCGATCAAGCCGGTAGAAACACATGGCGATGAACGACAGGGACAGCAGCACCGCAGGGATAACCGCATTGCCTGCATAGAGGGCAGCGACCGCGCCGTCCGACTGCTGCACCAACTGTCCCTTGGTGGTGGAGACATAGCCCGCATAGCTGAGATAGAGGCCACTGACCGCAGCGCCGATCGCGAAACCGGCCTTTTCGATGATCGCGTAGATACTGGAATAGATGCCGTCGCGGCGGATGCCGTTGAGGGCGAAGTCATTCTCCATCACGTCTGGCAACATGGCGAGGCTCATCAGGATCATGCCGCCCGCCCCAACGCCCTGAAGCACACCGCGCGTTACGAGGCCGAGGGTGGTGATGCTGCTGTCCGCCAACAGCCAGCTTAGCATGGTGAGGGCATAGAGCGAGATGGCCGCGAGATAACAGGCTCGTTTGCCGAAACGTCGCCCGGCCATCAGCCAGATGGGCATACACAGGCCCATGGCGATATTTTGCGCCACCGACAGCTGGATCTGTCCTTCATAGCCAATCTTGAGCACGTTGAGCTTGAACAGCAGGCCGGTGCTGATGTTCACGGCCAGCGAGATATATTGCAATATCTTGGCGGTGGTGAGCAGCACGGCAGGTTTGTTACCCCAGATTTGCCGGACGCTTTCTGTAAAGCCGGGTTTGTCCGGGATGATCGCCTGAGTGGAATCAGCGACGCCGGAGGTGCCGAACACAGTAGCGATCTTGGCGATAAATATGGTGAGGGCCAGCACGCCGCCCATGATGCGATACCCTGCCGCGCCATCCTCACCCAGTTTGATGAGGGCGGCGGCACCAGCCAGCGCGATCATCTGCCCCACAGCGCCGAAGAAGGTGCGGTAACTCATCAGCTTGGTCCGTCCGTCATAGCTGCGCGCTATGTCCGGCGCGATGGCGATATAGGGGACTGCGAAGAAGGAATAGCCGGTCGAGTATAAGACCAGGATCGCCGCCATGGTGAAGACAAGCCAGGGTCCATCGTCCACCGGCGGGTTGAAGATCAGGTAGAAGCTGACCGCGGAGATGATTGCGCCGATCACCATATAGCGGCGACGGCGGCGCATCCGCTCTTTCGTCTTGTCGATACGATGCCCCACGAACAGATCGACGAAGATGTCGTAGAGCTTGGAAAAGGTAAGCAGCAGGCCCGCCAGCGCCGGGGATTGGCCCAGCACGGTGCTCATCAATGCCGGGAAATAGGTGGTGACGGTGTTGAGCAGGATGGAGACGGCGACGGTGCCAACGCCATAGGTCACGCACAGGGAGAGCGGGAGGGCTTCGGCTTTTGCGGTGGGACTGTCCGGCCCGTTCGCGCCCTCTGCGGCCAGCGTCGCCATATCATTCTCCAAGATTCAGACATGAAATGAACGGGGGAGGCAGTTGTCTGCCTCCCCCTGTGTGACTCGATCAGAAACCGTAGTCGAGGGTAAGTCCGAATTGCCGCCCATTGCCGACGAAGCCGGTGGTGAAAGTGGTCGATGGCACGAATTCTGGTTCGTTGATCGAACTGAGGATATAGGCCTTGTCGAAGAGATTTTTCACGAAAGCGGAGATTTCCACCTTGTCGGTTTTCCATCCGATGCGGGCGTTCACTAACGTCTGGTCTCCGGTGTCCTGAAGCGCGGTCGTGCCGGCAGGCTGTGCGGAGCGATAGGAGACGTCGCCGCGGATATAGATATCGGAGGTTGCCAGCGGGAAGGTGTAGGTGCCTGACGCGACATACTGGATCTTCGACGTGCGCGGAATCTGGAAGCCGCTGATGTCGACATAGGCGATCCCATTCACAATGGCGGCGGGCAGTCCGCAGGCGGCCGGGGTGAGGCAGGCGCGCGTGGCGCTATAGTCGATGGTGCCCGACTTCCACTTGGGATCGGTATAGTTGAAGCCCAGATTCATGCTCCAGTTGCGCGTTGGGCGGACATCGGCAGAAACCTCGAAGCCGTCCACGGTCGCGGAACCGATGTTTGTGACGGGATTGGTCTGCCCCGCAACCGCCGAAGGCACGGAAAGCTGGAGATTGGTCCAGTCGATGTGGAAGGCGCTGGCGTTCAGTAGCACTTTGCCGCCGAGGAAGCTGTTCTTGGTGCCGATTTCGAATGTAGTGTTCTTTTCGGGACCAAAGGACTGTTCTGACAGGACGGACGTGTTGTTGAATCCGCCTGATTTGGTGCCGCTGGCGACCACCGCATAGAATGACTTTCCGGTCGCCCACTTCCAGTCGGCCGTCACGCGATAGGTGCCGTAGGAGAATTTGGCGGCAGGGCGCAGCGTCGCGTTGGTGAGGAAGTTGGTCAGGACCGAACTCTTGTCCTCCCAGGTCCAGCGGCCCTGTGCTTCCAGGCTCAGGTCCGGCGTGAACTTGTAGGTGCCGAGGCCGAAGACGGACTTCATCTTCGTATTTTCGACGTTGCGGTTGTTCAGGCTCTTGTTGATCTGCTCCGGGCTTTCGCCGACGATCGTCACCTGCGTCGCGGCGCGATCATAATAATAGCCGCCGACCGCCCAGTCGAAGGTCGCATTACCATAGGATTCCAGGCGCAGTTCCGAACTCCATTCCCGGACCGGGCCGACGAACGGCTGGGTGAAGCGCCGCAGGGCGGTCGGGCGACCGCCCATCGAGTTCAGATGCTGATCCTGCAACGCGAATGTATTATATTTCGCATAGGAGCCAGTGTAGCGGAGTGCGACCGAGCCGAAATCATAGGCAAGACGACCGATGGCGAGGTTCGTCTCGCGCGTCGAATAGGACGCCGGATCGACGTTCAGCACGTCCGGCGCGGTCAGCGTGCCGCAGGTGTAGCGCAGGTTGCTGCCGCCGCGGTTGTTGGTCGACCCATTGCTGTTCACTCCGCCACAATTGTTGGTGAACATATAGTTCGCGCCGCCGTCCAGCTTGTCCTCATAATGATAATAGAAGGCGGAGGCGGTGAGGGCGTCGGTGGGTGACCATTCGAGCATGGCCGACCCGGACCATTTATATTTCCAGCCGCCGAGGTTGGCGCTCGACACATTCTTGATGGTGCCGCCAAAGCTGGAATAGGTGCCGACGACGGTCGCGCGCAGCGTATCGGTGATCGGGCCGCTCAGCTTGCCCGCGACCTCGTACAGGCCATCCGTGCCGATGGTCGCCTTGACCCGGCCGGTCAGATGGTCGCTGGGCTTGTCGAGGACATAGTTGATCGCACCGGCAAAGGCGTTGTTGCCATACAGCGCGCTCTGCGGTCCCTTGATGACCTCGACGCGGGCGAGGTTGAACAGGTCGATGTCGAGGTTCGACTTGCCTGACAGATAGACGCCATCGAGGAAGACGCCGACATTATTGTCGAAGGTCGTTGTGGTGACGTTGGTCACGCCGCGCAGCGTGGGCGCCGCAAGGCCGCCCGCATTGCCGGAGTTGAAGCTGAGGCCCGGCGTCATGCGTGCAATGTCAGCCAGATTGGTGGCGCCGGCGCGGGTCAGCGATTCCTGCGTGACCGCGCTGACGGCGGCGGGCACCGATTGCAGGGTTTCCTCGCGACGGCGCGCCGTGACGACGATGGCGTCGCCTTCCTCCGCTGTGGCGGCCTGGGACGCTGATTCCTGCGCCATGGCGGGCATGGACATCAGCGTTGTCGCGATGATCGTGCTGGCGAGTAGAGTCGTTTTTTTCATGGTCTGCCACCCTGTCAGTTTCTGTTGTACGTGCCCATCCCAAAGCCTGTCGCTTGTGCTGCGGCTAGGTGTCGAAAGGTGTCAGCGAGTGGGTCGGACACAAAGTCTCCCCAGCTAGACTATCCGCAGTGCGGACATGGGTTCGTCAAACATCTTTGCAGAGGCAACGTCCGGCTGCATCATTTGATGGTCAGGAGCATGAACCGAAATGGACTTTACCTTATTGCAACGTGGACGGGCGCTGCTCGATTTCGAAGTGACCGCGCGCAAGTCCGTCACCCGGCTGCACCAGCAGGCCGAAGCGCAGTTGGCGACGGTGGGTCTGACCGCCGATACGCTGCCTGACGATATGGAGGCGCGCCATCATGTCATCGATGCGGCGCTGGCTGAATCTCCTGTCTTTCAGGCGCGGGCGCTATTGGGCGAATGGTGCGCCAAGCAGCATGGTCGGGCAGCGCAACAGGCGTTTGACGAGATTGCGCACGATCTGGAACCGGAGCTGGCGCGGCTGGCCGAAGGTGGCACGACCATCGTGGAGCATGAATTCACGGCACCCCGATACTGGTCAGAAATCTGGTTTCATCGGACCCATGGCGGCTGGGATGCGGGGCCATATAATGGCTTTGTCCATGGCGAGCTGGTGCACAAGAAATATGTGTCGCAGGTGTTTCCGGGCGACATTTATGGCAACCGTCGGTTGGTGCTGCGCGAACTGCCGAGGCAGGATTATCGGGATATATTGGAGGTCGGCACGTCGTCCGGCCATCACACGGTGGCTATTGCGGAGATTTTCCCTGACGCGGCAATTACCGGCATAGACCCGTCCATCCGCATGCTGGAGCAGGCGCGTCGTGTCGCCAATGAGAAGGGGCTAGGCTGGAACCTGCACACCGGTATCGGCGAGGATATGCCGATGTTCGCGGACGCCAGTTTCGATCTGGTGACAGCCTATGCGATTCATCATGAAATGCCGCCCAAGGCGATTGCGGCGACCTTTCGCGAGGCGTTCCGCGTGCTGCGCCCCGGCGGCGACATGATCATGGCTGACGTGGTGCGCACTGGCGATCTGGACAAGATGGCGGCGTGGCGGATGGACTATGCCGCCAAATGGGGCGGAGAGCCATTCTGGCGGGCAACCGCCGCGCTGGACATGGAGCCGATGGCGCGCGAGGCGGGCTTTGTCGATGTGCGCGGATATGCGCCGCAACCGGGGCGCGACCCCTATGTGATTTATGGACGGAAACCGGCATGACGGGATCGGATCATACAGCGCCTCGGCAGATACTGGACCCGTCGCGGATCGACGATCTGGGGGAAGCGATCATTGCGCTGACCCGCGAACTGTGGGTGGTCAGCGACCGGCAGATGGTGCTGGAGGCCGTGCTGGCCGAGGCGGGGGTGCCGGTCGAACGGATCGATCGCTACCAGCCGGACGAGGCGATGGCGGCAAGACTGACGGCGCGGCGGCAGCAGTTGCTGGACACCATATTGGAGGCTCTGCGCGCCCGCTAGAGTGATCGCCTATTTGCAGTCGAGCGTCTCGCGGCGGTCGATCCAGTCTTTTTGGCTGGCGGGCGTGGGACGCAGTTTCGCAGCGAGGAAGCTGAGAATGGCGGAGAAGACCGCCGTCCGGCGCTCCGGCGTTGCGTCGCCCGTGGGACCGCGCAGGGGGCTGTCGATACCGCCCAGATAATGGCCGACGCCCGGCACGGTCATCAGGCAGATGTCGCGTCCCGCAGGGGCCAGACGATAGGGTGCGTCATGCCATTGCGGTCCCCGGTCGGTGAGCGGGGTGTCGTCCTTGTCGCCGTTGATGATGAGCAGGGGGCCGTGCAGCCCGGACCAGTCGACCCGCAGATAGGGCGCGCGGGCCTTCCACTCCGGGGTCAGGCCGTCATGGTCGCCGGGCGGGGCGAGCAGCACCGCCGCCCGGATCGAGGGGAGAGCGGGGTTCGCGCCTGTATCCCGCACCCGCGCGCCCATGGCGAGGGCGGCGGTGTGGCCGCCGAAACTGTGGCCGACGATGGCGATGCGACTGGCGTCCACCCGGCCGCGCAGCAGGGGGATGGCGCGGGTCAGGGAAGTGAGATGGCGGGCGACCCAGGCGAGCTGTTCGATGCGGGTGCGCCATGTGTTTTCGGGTTGGGGCGTGGCGGGCGTGAATCCGTCGATGGAAGCGTCGGGATGATCGGGCTGCACCACCAGATACCCGGCGCGGGCGAGGGCGGAGACGAGGGGTTGGTAGTCGGTGCGGGAGAGGCGGTTGCCGTGCGAGAGGATCACCACCGGGAGATGGTCCCCCGATGCCGGAAACGTCAGGCGCAGCAAGGGCGCGGCGGGGTCCGCCGGAGTGGGTGCGACGGGGTCGAGGGTTACAAGATGACCAACCGAAAGGGCGTTTGCGGGAAGGGGGGACAGGGCTGCCGTCAGGGCCGCCAGCCAGAGGGGGTGTCGCATGGGTTGATCCTTTTTGTTCTTTATCCGTAATGAATTATTGTCTTGGGGTTGTCCTGTGGACCGGGCCAGCCGTTCCGGTTTGTCGTTCCGATCCGTTGCGCCGGTCCACAGGCCGATGGAGCCTGTCGGCCCGCTCCATCGCATGGCCTGCGCGCAGGTCGCCCGCATCGACGCGACAGGGGGCCTGCCCGTGCAGCGCGGACGGTCCGGGCATGGGGGCTGGTTTCCTCGCGCGGATTGGGCATCGGATGCCGAGCCGAGCCGAGCCGAGCCGAGCCGAGCCGAGCCGAGCCGAGCCGAGCCGAGCCGAGCCGGGGCAGGGGCAGTGGCAACGCAGGGGCAAGGCAAGGCAAGGGGGGCGTGCGGGTGCAGGGTGTATGCATCGGGCCTGCATCCTCCCGTGCCGTCTGCGCGTGGGTACAAGGCGTTCGTCCAGATGTTCGCGATTCCATCCACTGTCATCATACCCTTGCCGCCTCCGCCGCCTCCGCCGCCGCCTCCGCCGCCTTCGTCGCCTCTCTTGCCGCCGCCCTCCGCCTGGCCCTTCCGTCCCCGTCGTCCTGCGCCACAACGCCCGGTGGCGGGCGGATGCGCCAGAGAGGCGGTGGGAAATGATCGCTGTGCGGACATAAGGGCTTGCGACCTTTGCGATGGCATGTCCTGATCGGGACTATGGCGGCCTGACGATGGCAGGGCGTGGCGTGGCGAAGTGGCGTGGAGACAGGACGTGGAGACAGGGCAGGGACGGAGGCACGCCGGGATCGACGCAATGGTTTGGCTTGGCTGTGCTGTGCTGGGCAAGCGCTTGGCGAGCCGGGGCCGGGGCCGGGCGGAGCGGCGGCGTGACGGGCAGGGACGTGACGGGCAGGGATGTGGCAGGCAGGGGCATGGTGACGCGGGAGCATGGCGACACACGGCGCTTTCGGCGGAGGAGCCGGGGCGGAGGCCGGGTGCGTCCTGTCGGTTTGCGGAGCCTTCTGTCCCTGTCCTTTCGTGGGGTCGCCGGGCCGTGTCATCTTGCCGGGCCATGCCGCCGGAGAGATGTCGCGGGGAGGGGCGGTCGCATGGAGGAAGCAGAGGAAGCATCGCGGGGCACGGGTTCGTCGGGGGAGCAATTTACCGGGAGGAGCAGGCCGTGCGGGCGGAGGTTCGGAGTCCGGTGGGGTGGAGGTTGGGATGGGCCGGAAGCCGGTCCGCACCACCGCATGATGCCGTCCGAACCACGCTTGTCCCGTCCGAAGCGTGTCGAACCATGCCGAATTGCGCCCGCACTGCGTCGCTATTGCGCCCGGAACGCACCCAAAACGCGCCGAAAATGCGCCTGAACTGCGCCCTGTGGCGCCCGAACGAAATGGAACGAGAAGGAATGTCGCATGGAATATGATTATGTCCCGTTGCCGCACCGCAAGCCGCTGATCTGGCCGAACGGGGCGCGGGTCGCGCTGATCCTGACGTTCAACCTGGAGACATGGGATCTGACGAAGGACACCGACCGCGCCTATTATGCCGGCGGTCCCGCGATCCTGCCCGACATATTGCCCGGCCACACCCCCGATTTCCCCAATTATAGCTGGCGCGAATATGGCCAGCGGGTCGGCATCTGGCGCTTGTTCGACCTGTTCGACGAAATGGGCGTGCCCGCATCCTGCACCACCAACGCCGTGACGTTCGAACGGCGCAAGGCGATGACCGACGCGGTGCTGGAACGCGGTTGGGAATTGCTGGCGCATAATTGGGAGCAGGGCGAGCTGCTGACCGATTATGCGAAAGACCCGGTGAAGGAGCGCGAGATCGTGCTGCGGACGCTGGACCAGTTCGAGAAATTCACGGGGCGCAAGTCCAAGGGCTGGCTGTCCTCCTCGCTGCGCGGCACGCTCCAGACGGCGGACATCCTGGCCGAATATGGCTGCACCTTTTACTGCGACATCATGAACGACGATCAGCCGTACCTGTTGCGTACGCCCAATGGCCCGATCGTCTCGACCCCCTATTCCAACGAGATCAACGATTTCACCTTCATCACCCGCAAGAATTTCACGACCGACCAGTTTTCGCAGGCGCTGATCGAGGAACTGGACGTGCTGTATGCGGAAGGCGCGACGAGCGGGCGGATCATGAATGTCGGCCTGCATCCCCATGTGTCCGGCCGCGCCCACCGCATCCGGGCGCTGCGCGAGTTCATCGCCCATGCCAAGTCGCTACCCGGCGTGTGGTGGACGACGCGGGAAGAGATCGCCGACTGGTATCTGGCGAACCATGAGAGCCATATTCCGGGACAGCTCGGCTGATGCCGGAGCATCGGCTGACGACAAGGCTGGCCATGGGCGCCGACGGACGGCGGCGGGGGATGCAGGTGCCGGGATGCTGGGACGGGCTGACCGCGCTGCTGGTCGAGCAGGCGGGATTCGAGGCCGCCTTTGTCAGCGGCGGCGGGCTGGCCATGGCGCGGCTGGGGCGGCCCGACATCGGGCTGGTGACGGCCAGCGAACTGGTGGACGCGGTGATGCAGATCGCGGACCGGGTGCGCCTGCCGCTGATCGTCGATGGCGACACCGGGTTCGGCAATGCGATCACGCTGCAACGGCTGGTGCGCCAGCTGGACCGGGCGGGCGCGGCGGCGGTGCAGATCGAGGACCAGTTGTTCCCCAAGCGGTGCGGCCATATGGCGGGCAAGCGGGTGGCGCCGCTGGCCGAGGCGGTGGGCCGCATCCGCGCCGCGGTGGATGCGCGGGACGGCATGGCGATCATCGCGCGCACCGATGCGCTGGCGATAGAGGGGCTGGACGCCGCGATGGACCGGGCGGACGCCTATCGGGAGGCGGGGGCCGACCTGCTGTTCGTGGAGGGGCCGCGCACGATGGCGGAGGCGGAGGCGATCGCGGCCCGCTTTGCCGGGCGGGTGCCGCTGGTCCATAATCTGGTCGAGGGCGGGGTGACGCCCGCGACCGACAGCGGCCGTTTCTTTGCGCTGGGCTATGCGATCACGCTGCATCCGCTGTTGTTGATGCACGCCATGGTGGGGGCCGCGCCGGGGGTATTCGCGGCCCTGCGGGAGACGGGATCGACCGATGGCGTGCGCGAGACAATGGCCGACCTGGGCATCATGAACCGGCTGACCGGCGCGCAACAGATGCTGGAGGAGGGCGACCGTTATGCAGGATGATATCGACAGCGATTATGCGGCGGCGGGCTTCAACGGCTCATTGCCGTTCGGCGCGTCCCCTGCGCTGGTCATCATCGACGTGGTGATGGCCTATATCGACCCGGCGTCGCCGCTGTATCTGGGACCGGACAATGCCCTGCCGCAGATGGCGCGGCTGGCGCAGGCCGCGCGGGCGAAGGGGGTGCCGGTGATCTTCACCAACATCCGCTATGCCCCCGGCGGACGGGAGGGCGGGCTATTCTATCGCAAGGTGCCCGCGTTGAAGGCGTTCGACGCCGGGTCGCCGCTGGGCGCGTTTCCGCCGGAACTGACGCCACAGCCGGGGGACCATGTGCTGGGCAAATTCTACCCCTCCATCTTCTTTGGCACCGCGCTGGCCCCGATGCTGCACGCGATGGGCGTGGATTGCCTGCTGCTGACCGGCTATTCCACGTCGGGCTGTGTGCGGGCGAGCGCGCTGGACAGCCTGTGCCATGGCTTTGCGCCATTCGTGGTCAGCGATGGCTGCGCCGACCGCGACGCGCGGCCGCATGAGGGCAACCTGTTCGACATGCAGGCCAAGATGGCGGAGGTGATCGACACGGAGCGGGCGGTGGCGCTGATCGCGGGGGTGTAGGGGGCGGTTTGCGCCGCGTGCGCCCGTCAGCGCGGGATCTGGGACAGGTCTTCGCGGATGGTCTGCGCGGTGGCGAGCAGCAGGTCGGCGAAGGCGGCCATCGCGTCCTGCATCTTCATTGCGGAGGAGAAGAAGGCGAGGGATATGGTGCCCGCCGGACGATCCCCATCCATCACCACCGTCGCCATCGACGATGTCTTGCCGGGGTTGCGGGTGAATTGGTTGAAACCGCGCGCCGCGATGCGCCGCTGCTGTATCTCCTCCAGCAGGCCGCCATTTTCGATCAGGTCGATGACATAGGCCCAGCGTTTGTTGGGAATCTGCTTCATCCCGTCCATCAACGAGACGCGCTCGTCATCCGGCACGGCGCTGAGATAGGCGAGGCCCGACGCGCTCTCCAGCATCGGGGTCGCGAAGCCGGGGTGATATTCGTTGAAGGTCAGCGCGCTGATCGAATGGGTGGAATCGCGGATGACCATGGAATAGCCGACATGGGTCGACAGGGTGATCGGCCAGTTCACCCGCCTGGTCAATTCCACGATATGGGGGCGCGACGCCTGCACCAGCCGGCTGTCGCCCTGAAAACCATGGGCCAGCGTCTGCACCATGCCGGTCGGGCGATAATGGCGGCGGGACGGCTCGCACTCGACCAGCCCCTCATACACCAATGTCTGCACCAGGCGGTAGGCGGTGGGGTAGGGCAGGCCCGACAGGCGGGAGATTTCCATCATCGACAGCGACCCCTGCCGGTTGATCGCCTGAAGCACCGCGATGCCCCGGCTGAGCGAGCGGATGGGGACGCCCCGTTCGGGAAGATTCTGGTCCTTGTCCTTCATCGGGGGCCTCATGCTGCGGGGGTGGCTGCTCGACTCATGGCGCCATTCTGTTCGCATCGTGAACAGGCTGGCCAGAAAGGGCAGCAAAATTATCCGCTGTGCGGATAAAATTCGTGTCGTGGCGGGACGGGACGATGGTGACGGGCCACGCAGGCGTGTTTCAGCGGAAGATGGGCAGCCGGGGGTGTTCCAGTTGGGGGTGTTCCGATCAGGCGTGTTCCAATCGGGCGTGTTCCGATCGAGCGAGGGCCAGTCGGACGAGGGCCAGTCGAAACAGCGCCAGCCGGAACAGGGTCGCCGGAAGACCGGGGCAGGCATGGTCGGTGGCGCCGCGCGGGTGAGGAAACGGGCGGCGGCGCGGGTGAGGACGGCGACAGAGACAGAGACAGAGACAGAGGCAGAGGCAGAGGCAGAGGCAGAGGCAGAGGCAGAGGCAGAGGCAGAGGCAGAGGCAGAGGCAGAGCAATGGCGCGGGTGAGGGAGAGAGCGAAGATGCGTTCGACGGTGCGCGCGGGTTCGGGGGCGGCGGCGCGCGGGCCGCGCACATTGTACGACAAGATATGGGACGCCCATGTCGTGCGCGACTATGACGACGGTTCCAGCCTGATCTTTGTCGACCGCCATCTGGTGCATGAGGTGAGCAGCGCGCAGGCGTTCGAGGGGCTGCGCCGTGCGGGCCGCACGGTGCGGCGGCCCGACCTGACGCTGGCGATGCCGGACCATAATCTGCCCACCACCGCGCGGACCGGCGCGGACGGTCGCCGCCTGCCCGTCGCAGACCCGCAGAGCGCGGCGCAACTCGACGCGCTGGCCCGGAATGTGGCGGCGACCGCCATCCCCTATTTCGATGCGACCGCGCCGGAACAGGGCATCGTGCATGTCGTGGGGCCGGAACAGGGCTTTACCCTGCCGGGCAGCGTGCTGGCGTGCGGGGACAGCCACACCGCCGCCCATGGCGCGCTGGGTGCGCTGGGCATCGGCATCGGGACGAGCGAGGTGGAGCATGTGCTGGCGACGCAGACGCTGCGCCTAAACCGGTCCCGCGCGATGGCGGTGCGGGTGGACGGTACGCCGGGTTTCGGCGTCGCGCCCAAGGATGTGATACTGGCGATCATCGCGCGGATCGGCGCGTCCGGCGGCATCGGCCATGTCATCGAATATCGCGGTTCCACCTTCGACGCGATGAGCGTGGAGGGGCGGCTGACCGTTGCCAACATGTCGATAGAGGCGGGCGCGCGGGCGGGGCTGTTCGCGCCGGACGAGCGGGTTTTCGCCTATCTGAAGGGGCGGCCGATGGCGCCGTCGGGGGCGGAGTGGGATGCGGCGCTGGCGCAGTGGCGCACGCTGCGGTCCGATCCCGGCGCGCGGTTCGACAAGAGCGTGGCGATCGACGCCACCGCCATCGCGCCGAGCGTGACATGGGGCACCAGCCCGCAGCATGTCGTGCCGATCACCGGCCGGGTGCCGTCGCCGGACAGTTTCGCGGACCCGGTCCAGCGGGAGGCGGCGGCGCGCTCGCTCGAATATATGGCGCTGCTCCCCGGCCAGCGGATGGAGGATGTGGCCATCGAGAATATCTTCATCGGGAGCTGTACCAACAGCCGGATCGAAGACCTGCGCGCGGCGGCGGCGGTCGTCCGGGGGCGGCGGGTCGCGGCGGGGGTGCGGCAGGCGCTGGTCGTGCCCGGTTCCGGGCTGGTCAGGCGGCAGGGCGAGGCGGAGGGGCTGGACCGGATATTCCGGGAGGCGGGTTTCGAATGGCGCGAGCCGGGTTGTTCCGCCTGTCTGGGCATGAACCCGGACACGGTGCCGGCGGGGGAGCGGTGCGCGTCCACCGCCAACCGCAATTTCATGGGGCGGCAGGGACCGGGTGCGCGCACCCACCTGCTGTCGCCCGCCATGGCGGCAGCGGCGGCGATCAGGGGGCGGCTGACCGATGTGCGGACCCTGATGGCGGAGGCTGGGATGGGGGAGACGCAAATGGGGGAGGCGCAAATGGGGGAGACTGGCGCATGACCCTGATCCGGGTGGAGGGGCGGGCCTATCCGCTGGGCCGCGCCAATGTCGACACGGACATGATTATCGCGTCGGAATGGCTCAAGACGATCAGCCGGGAGGGGCTGGGCAAGGGCGCCTTTGCCGCGCTGCGCCACGACCCGGCCAATGTGTTCGACGATCCGGCGTTTGCGGGTGCGGCGATCCTGATCGCGGGCGAGAATTTCGGATGCGGGTCGAGCCGGGAACATGCCGCATGGGCGATGGCCGACATGGGCGTGCGGGTGGTGATCGCCGTCAGCCTCTCCGACATCTTCGCGAGCAACGCCTTCAAGAACGGGGTGCTGGCCGTCTGCCTGCCAGCGGATGCGGTGGCGCACCTGCTGGACGCGGTGCGGGGCGGCGCGGGCATCGCCGTCGATCTGGAGGCGCAGGCGGTGCGATGCGGAGGCAGGACGTTCGCCTTTGCCATCGACGCCTTTCGGCGGCGCTGCCTGATGGAGGGGCTGGACGAGATCGCACTGACGCTGGCGGATGCGGAGGGCATCGCCGCGCATGAGGGGCGGGTGGCGGTGGATGCGCCGTGGCTGGCCATGGCCGGGCGGCGGGCCTGACGGGTTCGCGGCGGGCGGGAAGGCAGGGCGGGCGGTGATCCGCCCCGCGCCGGTCCTCCGCACCCGCTGGCGTGACCCGTCCTTTATTCGCCCTGCGAGCAGCGGCGGCATGGCGGATGGCCCCGGCGGCGCGGCGGGACCAGTTTTCCGGTTGAACCCTGGGCATGTCGTGCGGCCTTCGCCGTCCGTCGCGATGCCCGCTGCCCAACCGCAGGAGAGACTATGACCGCGCCCGACGCCCCGACCCGCAGGAACAAAGACGTGCTGGGCCATCGCATGAAATTCGGCGTGCTGGGGCCATCGACCAACACGGTGGTCCAGCCCGATTTCGACGACATGCGCCCCCATGGCGTCACCAACCATTATAGCCGGATCATCGTCAGCGACGCGAAAGCCGTGTCCAACGAGAGTTTTCTGGCGGGCACGCGGGAGATTGACGAGAATACGCTGGCCGCGGTGCAGGGCGTGATGACCTGCAAGCCCGACTATCTGGTGATGGGCATGTCCGCCGTCACCTTTTTCGGCGGGGCCGAGGGCGGGCGCAAATGGCGCGAGGGGATCGAGGCGGCGTCGGGCCTGCGCGTCAGCACGGGGGCGGAGGCGGTCGTGGCGGCGCTCAACGCCTATGGCGGGGTGAAGCGGGTCAGTGTCCTGTCGCCCTATTTCCCCACGGCCAACGCGGAAGTGCGGCATTTCCTGTCCGACCATGGGTTCGAGACGGTGCGCGACGTGCCGCTGCAATGCCCAAGCTGGACCGCCATCGCGGAAGTCACCGAAGAGACATTGCGCGCGACGATGCGCCATCTGGACGGCGACGATGTGGACGCGATCGTGCAGGTGGGCACCAACCTCTCCAACATCCGCTTCGCCGCCGCCGCTGAACTGTGGCTGGGCAAGCCGGTGATCGCGATCAACACGGCGACCTATTGGCACGCGCTGCGCGCCAATGGCTTTACCGAGCGCAGGGCGGGCTTTGGCCGGTTGCTGTCCGATTATTGATGGTGCGGCGGCCGGCCTGTGGTGCGGCGGGGCGATCTGCGCGCGCCGGGCAAGGGGTGCCGCCATCGCGCGCGTGCGGTTGTGTGGTTGTGTGGTCGTGCGGCGCTGCAGCGCGGGTGGCGGCGACGTGACCCGCGCGGTTGGCAGCGTCGCTGGCCTGTGCCCGGCATCGGATGGCGGGGCTGTGCCGGGGAGGAGAGTATCGCGCTGTTTCCCGCGCATTTCCGCGGGGGACGGGCGGTGCGGTGGCGCGTGCGGGGCGGATGGCCGGAGCGGGTGCGGGCCATTTATTCACGCTGCGGACAGGTCATGCGCTCGCCGTCGCGGCGCTCCGCCATCCTGCATAGCAGCATGGCCATGACATATTTTCACAGGAACACGGGGGAACGGTCATGAGTGGCCCAAAGGACAGAGTACAGGTGGTGATCGCCGGCGCCGGTCCGGTCGGATGCGTCGCCGCCACCTATCTGGCGCAGCGCGGCATCGACGTGCTGGTCGCGGATGCGGGATCGGACAGCGCGCAGGATCTGCGCGCCTCCACCTTTCATCCGCCGACGCTGGAGATGCTGGACAGCCTGGGCGTTGCCGACACGCTGATCGCGATGGGGCTGAAGGCGCCCGTCTATCACTGGCGCGACCGGCGCAGCGGCACGGTCTTCGCCTTCGACTTCGCGGAGCTGGAGGGCGACACGCGCTTTCCCTTCCGCGTCCAGTGCGAGCAATATCATCTGGCCAAGATGCTCTCCACCCGGCTGGCGGAGCTGGACAGCGTGCAGTTGCTGTTCGACCATCGCGTCGTCTATCTGGAGCAGGACGACAGTGGCGTGAACGTCACGCTGGAGCATATGACCGGCCTGCGCCATGTCCGCGCCGACTATGTGATCGGGGCCGATGGCGCGAACAGCATCGTGCGCAAATGGCTGGGCATCGAGTTCGACGGGTTCACCTACCCCGAAAAATTCCTGTGCCTGAGCACGGAGCGGCCGATCGAGCAGGATATTCCCGGCCTCGCCCATGTGAACTATGTGTCGGACCCCGACGAGTGGCTGGTGCTGCTGCGCGTGCCGACGCTGTGGCGCGTGCTGGTGCCCGCCAATGACGGCGATGTGAACGGCGACCTGCTGTCCGACGAGAAGAAGGACAAGGTGTTCGACGGGCTGGTCGGGCCGGGACAGAATGTGCAGACCCGCCACCGCACCATCTACCGCGTGCACCAGCGCGTGGCCAAGCAGTTCCGCAGCGGGCGGGTGATGCTGGTCGGGGACGCCGCGCACCTCAACAATCCGCTGGGCGGGTTCGGGATGAACAGCGGCGTGCATGACGCCTTCAACCTGTGCGAGAAGCTGGTCGAGGTGCTGGGCGGTCGGGCGGACGACAGCGTGCTGGACCTGTACGACCGGCAACGGCGCACGGTGACGCATGACTTCACGCAGCAGCAGACCATCGAGAATATGGCCCTGATGCGCGCGGGGCAGAGCGACGCGCACCAGAAGCGGCTGGAGACGATGCGAACGCTGGCGGAAGACCCGGACAAGCGGCGGGCCTATCTGCTGCGCCAGTCGATGCTGACCAGCCTGCGCGATGCGGCGGCCATCGGTTAGGACCAGTCGACATCCTGCCCGAACGGCCCGGCGGTGCCTGCCTGCATCGCTGGGCCGTTGGCGTTTGTGGGAAGGCGTTGTCCTGTGTCGTGCCCTAATTCATACTAAAAAGATATGGAATAAATGGGGGGTTTTGCGGGGGATAGCAATTCTATCCGCACGGTCGCCGGCATGCCCGGTTTCGGTTGCCGGGTTGGCGGAAAGGCTGGTGGCCGGAGCCGGGTTAAGCCGATAGAATAAGGATTTTCTTTGCCATGAAGGCGTTGCGCCGGGCAAGGTGGCGGGCGGGTCGGGGCTGGCCCGCGGGCGGCCGGCAGGCGGGCGGCGGTTCGCCGGGGGCGACGAGTCCCTCCCGGCCCTGTAATTTTAATCTTGACCGGAATTATAGGGTATGAAATTCGAGAGGCTGCTTCGGCGTCCTTCATCGAGTGAGAGTCAACCGCATGACCCAGAACCGCCAGATCCGGCTCGGCGCCTTCCTCCAGGCGACAGGCCATCATATCGCCGCCTGGCTCCACCCCGATGCACAGGCGGACGCGGGCCTGAACATCGGCCATTACCGGGAACTGGCGCAGACGGCGGAGCGGGGCAGGTTCGATGCGATCTTCGTCGCGGACAGCCCCGGCAGCGGTTATGAGGCGGACCTCGCCACGCTGGCGCGCAACGGCAAGACCGCGAAGTTCGAGCCGGTGACGCTCTGGGCCGCGCTGTCGCAGGTGACGAGCCATGTGGGGTTCGTCGCGACGGCGTCCACCACCTATGAAGACCCCTATACGCTGGCGCGCAAATTCGCGTCGCTCGACTGGATTTCAGGCGGCCGCGCGGCGTGGAACGTGGTGACGACGGGGCAGGACGTCTCCGCCAATTTCGGGCGGGACAGGCACCCGGAACACGCCTTGCGCTATGAACGGGCCGAGGAGTTCCTGGCGATCGTGAAGTCCCTGTGGGACAGTTATGAGGATGACGCCTTTGTGCGGGACCGGGCGTCCGGCATCTATATCGACACCGACAAATTCCATCAGATCGACCATGCGGGCAAGCATTTCACCGTGCGCGGGGCGCTGAATATCGGTCGCCCGCCGCAGGGCTATCCGGTGATCGTGCAGGCGGGGGCGTCGGAATCCGGGCGTACGCTTGCGGCCAGCACGGCGGAGGTGATCTTCACCGCGAACCTGACGCTGGAGGATGCCCAGTCCTTCTACGCCGACATCAAGGGGCGGCTGCCCCGGTTCGGCCGGACGCCGGACCAGCTTCTCATCATGCCCGGCATCTTCCCCGTGCTGGGCGGGACAGAGGCGGAAGCGGAGGCGAATTACGAATATCTCCAGTCCTTCGTCCATGAGGACATCGCCTGGGATATTCTCCAGAAGCGGTACGCCGGGGTCGACCTGTCCGGCTATTCGCTGGACGACATCGCGCCGCCGCCGCCGCAGGACACCAACGGCAACAAGAGCCGCCTGCAACTGGTCAGCGACTATGTGGAGCGGGAGCGGCCGACGCTGCGGCAATTGTACCGCACCCTGTCCACCGCGCGCGGCCACCGCACCGTGGTCGGCACGCCGGAGCAGGTGGCCGACGCCATCCAGCTGTGGTTCGAGAATGGCGCGGCGGACGGATTCAACATCATGCCGCCGGTGCTGCCCACGGGCCTGACCGACTTTGTCGACCAGGTCGTCCCCATCCTCCAGCGGCGCGGGCTGTTCCGCACCGAATATGAGGGAACGACGCTGCGCGAGAATCTGGGCCTGCATCGCCCGGCCAACAGCCATGCCCTCGACCGCACGAGCGTCGCGCGGGAAAGCGTGGCCTGACGCCATCCCATCCGTTTGCACGCCCCATCCTTTTGCACGCCCCATCCTTTTGCACGATTGAACAAGGAGATACGCCCCATGTCCGTTGATCTGCTGGAAAAGACCAAGCCGCTGCCCACCGCGCAGGACCATCCCCGTTCCGAGGCGTCCGAGGCGCTGCGGTTCAGCCCCGTCAACCCGGTCATCGGCGCGGAGGTGAGCGGCGTCGATCTGCGCCAGCCGCTGGACGAAGCGACCGTCGCCCGACTGCGGCGCAAGCTCGTCAAATATAAGGTGCTGTTCTTTCGCGACCAGCCGATCACGGACGAAGACCAGATTCGTTTCTCCCATTATTTCGGCGGGGTGACGCCCGCCCACCCGATCAACAATGGCCGGGACGGCGGCCCCGCCCAGATCATGGAGAATGTGAAGTCCCAGCAGGCCGCGCGGCAAAGCGTCTTTACCGAGGTGGAGAAGCAGCATCACCGCGCCTTCGCCCGCGCGCGCAGCGGTCGCGGCTGGCACACCGACATCACCTTTGTCGCCAACCCCAGCGACATCAGCTTCCTGCGCAACCATGAATCGCCGGAATCGGGCGGCGATACGCTGTGGGTCAATCTGGAGGCGCTGTACGAGAGCTTTTCGCCCGCGTTTCGCAGCCATCTCGACGGGTTGCAGGCGATCCATGGCCGCGACGACGCGCATCGCGGCTTTCCGCCGCCGCCCCGTGCGGACGGGCGGCCGACCGGTCCCTATCTGTCGCTGCACCCACTGGTGCGCGTCCACCCGGAAAGCGGCAAGAAGGCGCTGTTCCTCAGCCCCGGCTTCATCAAATATATCGAGGGGTATAGCGAGGGCGAGAGCGAGGCGCTGCTGACCTATCTGCGCAACGAGCTGGCGGGTCGGCTGGACCTGCAACTGCGGTTCCGCTGGACGCCCAATTCGCTGGCGGTGTGGGACAATCGCGCGACCAGCCATTGGGGGCCGGTCGATGCCGAGCATTTCGAGGAGGAGCGGATCGTTCGCCGCACGACGGTGGGCGCGAGCTTCCCGGTCGGGCCGGATGGCTTTACCTCCCGCCAGATCGCGGGCGACTTGTTCTTCGTCCTCGACGACTATTGATGCCGGTGCCGGATGAGCGATCATAGGGCGGGCTGACCATAGGCGGTCCGGCCACCCGGCGGCGGACAGGCCGACGATCCGGCAGGCAAGCAAGGCTTTGGGGCGGAACAGCTAAAGTTTTTTCCAATTCTCAACCAACATGGTAGATTATGTGGGTCGAGGGGGGCTGGCCGCGCGGGAGCGTGGCTTTCCCACCCCGGCTTCGCACTGCCCGATCCATGTCGTTGGGGACAGGAATGATGACGTACCGCCCATGCATTGCCACGCGCGCCACCCGCTCGACGGATGGGGAAGAGTCCGGTCATGCCGGACTTTAACGACATACGGCGGCTGGCCGAAGTCGCGCGGCGGCGGATCGCGGAGATCAGCCCGATGGAGGCGCGGGCCAAGGTCCGCGAGGGCGCGCAGTTGATCGACGTGCGCGACGATGAGGAACTGCTGCGCAATCCCCCGCTGGCGGGGGCGATCCACCTCAGCCGGGGACGGCTGGAATATCTCATCACCGATGCGGTCGCGAGCCGGGACGAGCCGATCGTCCTGTATTGCGCGGGCGGCAATCGCGGCGCGCTGGCGACGGCCAGCCTGCTGGAACTGGGCTATACGCAGGTGTTCAACGTGCGGGGCGGGTTGCAGGCGTGGCGCGAACATGCCGGGCAGCACTGGACCGGCAGCAACCTGATCGACCGGACGCCGCCCCAGGCCGCGCACGCCGCTCTCTAGGCGGGGGTCGCGGCCGATGGCGGCATCCGTTGGTGGGCCAGATGCGGCAAGGCGCATGAAGGCGCATGGGCGATGCTCTTTCATCTTCGCCGGATCATGCGCGGGAAACGGGGCGGGCGTGGCGCCGGCCCTTTCCCCCGGAGGCGGCGTTGCCCGTGCGCCGGCCCGGTCGGCCGTGACATTGCGGCGGCAAGCGGGTTGACCTATAGCGGTGCACGGTTCGGCGTGCCTCGACTGACGGCGCCCTCAACAAGGTATAGTGTCCGTCATGCTCTCCCAACGTGGGCGTTATGCCATCAAGGCCCTCCTGAACATCGCGCGCAGTACGGGTGAGGCGCGGCAGGTTTCGCTGATCTCCGAAGAGGAGCAGATACCGCGCAAGTTTCTGGAGTCGATCATGTCCAGCCTGCGCCGGGCCGGGCTGGTCCGCAGCACGCGCGGCAATATGGGCGGGTACAAGCTGGCCCGGCCCGCCGACCTCATCACCTTTGGCGAGATCGTCCGGGCGACCGACGGGCCGCTGTCCATGCTGCCCTGCGTCAGCCGCAATTTCTACCAGCGGTGCGACGACTGCCCGGACGAATATGTGTGCCAGTTGCGCGCGCTGTTTTCCGACGTGCGCGATGCCGTGACCAGCATCATGGACAATCGCACCCTCGCCGATGCGCTGCGCCGCGAACGCGACGCGCGCGGGCTGGAGGATGCGGGCGAGGGTGGCGGACGGGTCGCGGAGGTTGCGCCCTCGGCGGGATGAGTGGGGGCGACTGTCGCTCTCCTCTTGTCACCCCGGATGAGGTCCGGGGTGACGGGGAGGAAACGGTTGACCTCGGCCGGCTCTAGCGAAGGCTTTCCCCGAACAGGGTCAGCAGCCGGCGCAGATGCCGGGCGGAGGCGTCGGCGTCATAGGCGGCGGAGTCCGCGATCGCGAAGCCATGCTTGCGCCCCGCGTAAAACTCCGTGGTGAAGTCCACCCCGGCCTCCGCCAGTGCGGCGTCGAGGCGGGCGATCTGTTCCGGCGGGGCGGAGGCGTCCTGATCGGCATGGCCGATATGGACCCGCGCCTTGATGCGGGGGGCGAGCAGGTGCGGAGCGGAGGCATCGTCGGCGGGGGCGAGCTGGCCGCCGTGGAAGGAGGCCGCAGCCCTGACCCGATCCGGGTACTGCGCGGCAAGGCGCAGGGCGAAACTGCCCGTCATGCAATAGCCGACCACGCCGATGCGGCTGGCATCCACCCCGTCCGTGGCGTCCAGCGTCCTGACGAACGCATCGAAATCGGAGGCCTGCGCGTCCAGCGTCAGCAGCTTGCGATAGGATTGCAGGCGGGCGCGGGTCTCATCATCGAACGGCGCGTCGGGGACGACCACGGGCGCCTGCGCGCTGCGATAATAGAGGTTGGGGAGGAGCACCGCGAAACCTTGCTCCGCAAGGGCGGCGGCCAGTTTCGTATAGACGGGCCGCGCGCCGCGAATGTCGGTCAGGAGGAGGATGGCGGGAAAGGGTCCGTCGCCCTCCGGCAGCAGCAATTGGCTGTCGATGGTGCCGTCGGGCGTGGTGATGGCGAGGGTGCTGAGGGTCATCGTGCGTCCTTTCGGGAAGGGAACGGGCTTTCGGAAGGAAATTGGCTCATCGGAGGATGGGCTTTCGGGGAACCCGCTTCCGGGGAGTCGGCTTTTGGAAGATGCGGCGGGAGAGGCGGTTCCGCCAGCAGGATCGTGGCGGCGGGCGACCCCATCGGGCCTGCCCGCCGCCGGTCTCGGGGCTGTGCCGGTTCAGGGCGCGGGGTTGCTGTGCAACTGGTGGATGGCGTCGATGGCGTCCTCCAGTTCCGGGGTGATCGTCAGGTCGAGCGAATCAATGTCCGTCTTCAACTGCTCCAGCGTGGTCGCGCCGATGATCGCGGACGTGACGAACGGCCGGGACGCGACAAAGGCGATGGCGAATTGCGCGGGGTCCAGCCCATGCTCGGCGGCGAGCGCCAGATAGGCCTCCACCGCCTCCGCCACGCCCGGCTTCTGATAGCGCTGGCCCCGGTCGAACAGGGTCAGCCGCGCCTTTTCCGGGCGCGCGCCATCGCGATATTTGCCGGTCAGGAAGCCCTGCGCCAGCGGCGAATAGGCGAGCAGGCCGACATCCTCGCGGTGCGCGATCTCGGCCAGGCCGATCTCGAACGTGCGGTTGAGGAGATTATAGGCGTTCTGGATGGAGGCGACGCGCGGCAGGGCGGCGTTGCTGTCCGCCGCATGGACGAAGCGGCCGGTGCCCCATGCCGTCTCGTTGGAGACGCCGACATGGCGGACCTTGCCCTGCTTCACCAGATCGGCCAGCGCATCCAGCGTTTCCTCGATGGGAATTTCGTGGGTGTCGCTGTTGCTCTTGGGTTTGAAGGTGGTGCCGCTGGCCGCGAACAGGGGCAGGGACCGGTCCGGCGAATGAAGCTGGTAGAGGTCGACATAATCGGTCTGGAGCCGTTTGAGCGACTGGTCGATGGCGTAATGGATATTCTTGCGGTCGAGCTGCGGCGTGCCCTCCGGGCGCAGATAGCTGTTGTTGTTGCGGCCCGCCACCTTGGTCGCGAGGATGACCTTGTCGCGGTTGCCGCGCGCCTTGAGCCAGGAACCGATGATGCGCTCCGTCGACCCCTGCGTCTCCGCGCGCGGCGGGATCGAGTAGCTTTCCGCCGTGTCGATGAAGTTGATGCCGCGATCCAGCGCATAGTCGAGCTGGGCGTGGCCCTCCGCCTCGCTATTCTGTTCGCCCCAGGTCATCGTGCCCAGCGCAATCGGCGGCACCTTGATGTCCGTGCGGCCCAGCCTTCTCAATTCCGTCATATCCATCCTCGATAAATCATACTTCATAAGTGTGATAGAAGCGGGCGACGGTAAAGCAAGGCCAGAGCGGCATGGCAAGGCCGTAAATTGCAGAATAACCTGTCTGTTAGCTGGACTTTATTGGGGCAAACTATTGCTTGGGACCGGGTGGTGTGCGGGCGTGCCGCGGCGGTCGGAAAGCCGCTTGACTCGCTTTCAATCATATATACCCAATAGGAATGAAGACATTGGGAAAGCCTATGCCGATACGGAAATTGCGCGGCCGCGACACGGGGACGGTCATCACTATCCTGCTGGTGCTGCTGGCCTTTGCCCCGCTGGTCGCCCATGCGCTGAAGGGATCGACGCCGCCGGTGCAGGCCGCGGACGGGCGGTCGCTGGCCGACACCATATCGGACAGGGTGCCGCCCGGCACGACGCTGGTCATCGGCGATCCCACGACGCAGCGCGTGCTGGAATATACCGGCTGGGCGAAGGAACTGCCCTTCACCATCCAGTGGGCGAACATCAGCGGCGGCCCCGGCGTGACGGAGGCGTTCCAGGCCAAGGCGATCGAGGTGGGGTCCGCCGCCAACATCCCGCCGATCCATGCGGCATGGGTGGGCATCGACGCCAAGATCGTAGCCTTTCGTCAGCGCAAAGACCCGCTGACCCACCCCATCTTTGTCATCGGCATTTCCCCCAAGGCGAAGATCGACACGCTGGCGGACCTGCGCGGCAAGCGCATCGCGTTCAGCGCGGGACAGGCGCAGGGGCATGTGGTGCTGCGCACGCTGGCCGCGCAGGGGATCAAGACCAGCGAGGTGACGCTGGTCGACCTGCCCGGCACGGCGGATATTTACGCCGGCGCGCTGGCGGCGGGGCAGATCGACGCCGCGCCGCTGGGCGCGGGGCTGCCCGCGAAACGCTATCTGGACGGCTATGCCCGCGAGGGCGCCCATGTCCTGCCGCATGGCGACAGCTTCCGCGACGATCCGGGCATCCTCTATGTCCGCACCGAGACGCTGCGCGATCCGGCGAAGGCGGCGGCGATCAAGGCCTATGTCCGCTTCTGGGCGCGCGCGTTGCGGTGGACCGAGACGCATCGGGCGGAGTGGACGCAGGCCTATTATGTCGAGAATCAGGGCGTGAAGCCGGTCGATGCGGCGCTGATCGTCCGGGCCGCCGGATCGCCGGACATTCCGCGCGGATGGGACCAGGCGATCCGCCTCCAGCAGGACACCGTCGATTTCATGGCGCGCGAGACCGGGCGCAAGAGCTTCGACGCCCATCGATTGTTCGACCGCCGTTTCGAGACGGTCGGCGCAGACGCCTTTGCACAGCCGACCCCGCCGACCCTGCGTAAAGCCGATAAAGGACCACAGCCATGACCGTGCGATCCGCCGAGATACTTCGGCCACCGTTCCCCATCGCCCCAAATCCCCTCGCCAAAAATTCGCGTGAGGAGCAGGCCCCGTCCTTCGTCGCGGAATTTCCCTCCACCCAGTTGCTGGTGCGCGGCACGCGGCGGCTGGGGATGGGCGATGCGGTGTCCTATGGCTGGCTGCTCGGCCCGGCGTTGCTGCTGGTCTACTGGTCGCTGGGTTCGGCCACCGGCTTCATCGACGGGCGCATCCTGCCCGCGCCATGGGTGGCGGTGACGACCGGCGTCGACCTGATCGAACAGGGGCGGCTCCAGCAGCATCTGCTCGTATCGTTGCTGCGCGCGGCGCAGGGGATCGCGTTCGGCACGGTCGCGGGCGTGCTGGTCGCGCTGCTGTCCGGCCTCAGCCTGCTGGGCGGCTATATCTTCGACGGGATCATCCAGGTGAAGCGGGCGGTGCCCGCGCTGGCGCTGATCCCCTTCTTCATCCTGTGGTTCGGGATCGGGGAGGTGATGAAGGTGACCGTCGTCACGCTGGGCGTCTTCATCCCCATCTATATCCACACCCATAATGCGTTGCGGTCCATCGATATCAAGCATGTCGAACTGGCCGAGACGATGGGCATCCGCTATTCCCAGTTCATCCGTCATGTCGTCCTGCCCGGTGCGCTGCCCGGTTTCCTGCTGGGCCTGCGGTTCGGCGTGATGGGGGCGTGGCTGGGACTGGTGGTGGTCGAGCAGTTCAACACCACCAGCGGCATCGGCTATATGATAAACCTCGCGCGCAACTATGCGCAGGCCGATGTCATGCTGGTCGGCCTCGTCCTCTATGCGGTGTTCGGCCTGCTGTCCGACCGGCTGGTGCGCTCTATCGAGAGCCGGAGCCTGACGTGGCGCAGGACGCTGGCGCAATGAGCGCGCCGGTCGTCCGCATCCGGGGCCTGGTGCGGCGCTTCACCCTGAAGGGGGTGCTGAACGGCGTCGACCTGGACATCGCCCCCGGCGAGTTCGTCGCCCTGCTGGGTCGCAGCGGGTCGGGCAAGAGCACGCTGCTGCGCGCCATCGCGGACCTGGACCATGAGGCGCAGGGATCGGGCGAAATCTATGTGCCGCAGCGACTGTCCGTCGTGTTCCAGGATGCGCGGCTGCTGCCGTGGAAGCGGTTGCTCGACAATGTGATCTTTGGGCTGGAGGCGCCGGACGCGCGGGAGCGGGGACGGCGGGCGCTGGAGGAAGTGGGGCTGGCGGGGCGCGAGCAGAGCTGGCCCTATGAACTGTCCGGTGGGGAGCAGCAGCGCGTGGCGCTGGCCCGGTCGCTGGTGCGCGAGCCGGAACTGCTGCTGGCGGACGAACCCTTTGGCGCGCTCGACGCGCTGACGCGGATCAAGATGCATGCGCTGGTGCAGAGACTGTCGGCGATCCACAATCCCGCCGTGCTGCTGGTGACGCATGACGTGGACGAGGCGATCAAGCTGGCCGACCGGATCGTGGTGCTGGACGATGGCGCGATCGTCGCGGACATCGCCGCCGACCTGCCCGAAGACCCCATCGCCCATCTGGAACGGACGGCGGAAATCCGCGCCCTGCTGCTCGGCCATCTGGGTGTGCGGGAGGCGGAGGCGGTCGATTGAAAGGAGCCGACGGCAGGCGGCCGGGGTTCCGGCGGTTTTGACGATCGGGCGGTTTTGATGGTCAGGTGCCTGGGAAGGTCAGGCCCTCGTGCAATCAGGACAGGGTGAGGAAAATCTCGCCCTCGATCCGCCATTCCCCGTCGATCATGCGCCATTTCGCGGTGTAGGCGCCGGCGGCGAGGGGGTGCCCGGTCGCGGCGCTGACGCCCTGCCACTGGCCATGCTCCAGCGCGATCGGCTCGACGGTGGAGGCGACGATGCTGTCGGGCGTGCGGGTGTAGAGGGTGCGGTCCGGCGCGGCGAACTCCCGCTTCCAGGCGAGAAGCTGCGCCTTGCGGCCCGACAGCAGCGCACTGTCCGTCCCCGCGATCAGGATCGCATCCGGCGCGAGCAGGGGACCGATGGCGGGCAGGTGGCATCGGCCAGCGCGCGGTTGAAGGCGGCGCGGCGCAGGCGGATCGCGAGGTCGGCGGCAGACGTCATGACGGGACTTTCGGGGCAAGGTGCGGACGAGGCTGCCTTACCGGCAAGCGGGGGCTGGCGGGAAGGGGCTTTTGCGGAGCGTGGGGGTGGTGACGGGGTTCGAGGGGCTTTCGCTGCACCACTATACCAGTGGCGCGTTGGGAACGATGCTCGATCCGGCCACCGGCTTTGGAGAAAAGGAATGGGCGCCATTCGTCCACAACGCCTATGAGATGGACGCGCTGATCGCCAAAAACTCTGCGATCATGGACAAATATGCCCCAGACAAGCGGGTTGCGCTGGTGGTCGATGAATGGGGCAACGGGCTAAAGCCGCTCGACGGAACGCCGATTCTATACATTCAGCGGCAGAACTCGATCCGCGACGCGGTGACGGCCGCCATCAATCTGGACATCTTCGTCCGCCATGCCGACCGGGTTCGGATGGCCAACGTCGCGCAGATGGTCAATGTGCTGCAATCGATAATCCTTCCCGACGGGCCAAAGATGGTGCGGACGCCCACCTATCATGTCTTTCGCATGTATGTGCCCTTCCAGGACGCGACGTCCCTGCCGATCGAAATCGATGCGGGCCGGTACGTCTTCGGAAAGATTGACCTGCCGCGTGTCGATGCGATCGGGGCCAAGGGTGTCGATGGTAAGATTTGGCTGGCGCTGACCAATCTCGATGCGAGCAAGGCAGCGGAGTTCGATCTCACGCTCTCCGGCCTGCCGGCGAAGGGCGCGGTTGGCGAGATACTGACCGCCGACACGCTTGATGCAATCAACAGTTTCGACAAGCCTGAAGCGGTGTCGCCCCGTCCATATCGAGCTGGGGCGCAGGGAGGGAAATTGCATTTCAATCTCCCACCGCGGTCAGTCGCCGTGCTGCAGGTTATGTAGGACATGTTGTCTAAATTGCATGTCGTCACCAATTCGATTGGTGACGACATGTGGGATCCGTTCGCCTTGTCCTATCTGGTCACAGGATTTGCACGTGGGCATTGAGGCCCAGCGGCGCATGGCGAACACCACATCGCCTGCGCCGACGTGTTTTCAAGGACGACAATATGAAATCCCAGGACACCAAACGACCCTTTGAGGCCGTTCAGCGGCAGATTTTCGTTCCCCAAGTGCAGATGGTCGGCTTTTCGGCAGCTATCGACCCACATCAGGACATCTGGCCATGTTAATGAGAACGACCGAATCTGACGGAAACGGCCGCTCAGAGATTATGAGGCTGCTTGAAGGCTTCGCTTCAAAGCCAGTTTACCGGAAAGCAATTCAACACCGTTAGCTGTTGATCTGGCCGAGCCAATCGCGGACCTGATTGAGCGTGCGCCTTTCCTGGTCTGCCTCCATGACGAAGGCGTCTTCGATTGTTGCGCCGGTCGCGTGGGTAGCCAACACCGCGAGACTCCCGCCAACACCATATCCGCCGTGCGTGATGAACGGGCGAAGTGTCTTCCCACGTAGATCATGAGCCTTGAGGAACGAGCGGATCGGCGGGGGTGCCGTTTCCCCCCAGATGGGGAAGCCGAGAAAGACGGTGCCAAACGCGGCAATGTTGTCGACTTTGGCCGCCAGTGAAGGTTCAAACCCGCTGTCACGCTCGCGCGTGGCCTGCGCGACATGCTGCTCATAATCATCCGGGTACGGTCGCGGAGGACGGATTTCGAATAGGTCAGCACCCCAGACTCGCTGCACTATTCCCGCGATCACGCGGGTATTGCCCGAGCGGGTGAGATACGCGACCAGTGTCTTGCCGGAGGGGATACCGGGCTGCTCCGGTTCCCTGGCACATGCCGTCCCGGCCAGCGAAAGCATCGCCGGTGTCGCTAGTACGGCACGCCGCGACAACCGGTGCGCACCCTGCGTCATACGATCTCCGGCAGCTTCGCCAGATGCTTGTCGAGCGTGATTGGATATTCCCGCACCCGCACTCCGGTCGCATTGTAGACTGCGTTGGCGATCGCCGGCGCAACACCGGAAATACCAAGCTCACCCACACCCTTCGCCTTCACGGGTGACATGGTGGGATCGGTTTCCTCCAGGAAAATCACCTCCTGATGCGGGATATCGGCATGGACCGGCACTTCGTATCCGGCGAGGTCGTGATTGACGAAGAAGCCGAAGCGCTTGTCGACGGCTAGTTCTTCCATCAGCGCGGCGCCCGCACCGCCGACCATGCCGCCAATCACTTGGCTCCGGGCGGTGATGGGATTAAGAATGCGTCCGGCCGCGCAGACGGCGAGCATACGCCGGATACGAATTTCGCCGGTATAGGCATCGACTGCGACTTCGCAGAAATGGGCACCGAAGGTTTGCTGCTCAAACCGCTTCGACAGGTCGCCATATTCCATCTTGTCTTCGGCCGTGATCGCACCGTCCTTCGCCGCCTGGGCGAGTGGCGCACGTCGATTTCCCGCACGGACCTCGCCGCCGACAAACTTGGCATCGGCAGAATTGAAACCGAGCTTGGTAGCGACGGCTTCGCGTAGCTTCATGCACGCGGCGTAGGCACCTGCCGTGGCGGACGCGGCACCGCCTTGTCCGCCACCTCCGAACGCTTCTGGGAAATCGGAGTCGGCAAGCTTCACCACGACTCGATCGAGCGGCAGTCCCATCATCTCCGCGACCGTCTGGCCGATGATGGTATAGCTGCCCGTCCCCATGTCGGTCATGTTGCTCTCGACGGTCACGATACCCTTGGCGTCGAGCGTGACACGCCCACCCGCCGGCATGATCGGCGCACCGCGGATGGCGGACGCCATGCCCATGCCAATCAGCCAGCGGCCTTCACGGCGGCTGCCGGGCTTGGGGCTGCGTTGCTTCCAACCGAAGCGTTCGGCACCGGTGCGCAGGCACGGGATGAACTGGCGGATGGAGAAGGGAAGTGGAGCCTCCTCCGCCTTGCCCTGATTGCCGCTCGCTGATTGCGGATCAGTGGGTGAGCCACGGCCGGGGTCGCCCGGCACGACTTGCGTATCGTTGAGGATGCGCAGTTCCACCGGGTCCATCCCCAGCTTCTCGGCCAACTCGTCCATTGCGATTTCAAGTGCCATCAGGCCCGATGCCTCGCCTGGGGCGCGCATCGCATTGCCTTCGGGCAGGTCGAGCGTTGCGAGCCGGGTCAGGTTGAGGCGGTTGGCCCCCGCATAGAGCAACTGCGTCTGCGCGGCCGCGATCTCCGGACCGCCCCCCGGTAGATTGCCCGACAGCGTTTCGTGGCCGACCGCGACCAGCTTGCCATCGCGCCCGGCCGCCAGACGAACGCGCTGGATCGTCGCGGGGCGATGCGACGTGTTGTTCGGCATGAGTGGACGCGGCAGCGCCACCTTCACGGCGCGACCGACCGCACGCGCGCCGAGCGCGGCGAGGATGGCGTCCGAGCATACGCTACCCTTTCCGCCGAACCCGCCGCCAATATAGGTCGCGACGATGCGGATTTTGTCCTGCGGAATGGAAAGTTTGTTGCCGAGGTCGCGGCGCGCCCAACCGATGATCTGCTGCGCGGACCAGATCGTCAGCTGGTCGCCGTCCCAGCGCGCGATCGTGGCGTGCGGCTCCAGCATCATGTGGCTGTGGTCGGGGGTGGTATAGGTCGCGTCGACCTTCACAGGGGCCGATGAGAATGCCTTGTCGAAGTCGCCGATGCGGATGTCCGGCCGCCGCCGATGTGGCTTTGCACCCCCGCGCGCAGCGGCGAGGTCGAACGCGCCTTGCCCACGCGCGTAATCGACCCGGATCAGCGAAGCGGCATGTCGTGCCTGCTCGAATGTCTCAGCGACGACCAGTGCGATAGCCTGGTGGTAATGCTCGATCTCAGGCCCCGCGAGCGGCTTCGCGACGTAGAACCCCTGCTTCTTGATCGGCCCGGCATTATCGGCCGTCACGATCGCGAGGACACCCGGCGCGGCCTTGGCCTCGCGCACGTCCATCGACGATATGCGCCCCTTGGCTATGGCGGACCCGACGACATAGCCATAGGCGGCGTCCGGCGCGGCTTCATGGTTCTCGTAGGAATAGACCGCGCGTCCGGTGGTTTTCAGCGGTCCCTCGATGCGCGGGTGCGGCTTGCCGACGACCTTTTCCTGATCGATGGGGTTGGTGCCTGCTGGCGTGTCGAACTTCATGCTGATCGGCCCTCCGCGATGGTGGCTGCAAGCGCCCGCGTCGCGAGCGGTATCTTGAACGCATTGTCGTCTGTCGGTCGGGCGTCGGCGAATGCCTTGGCCGTCACGGCCGCGGCCCCCTGGGTCATCACGTCATCGGCCGCTTCGACCCGCCAAGGCTTGTGCGCGACCCCGCCGAACGCAACGCGCCCGCTGCCATCCTTCTGGATGATGGCCGCGACCGACACGAGCGCGAAGGCGTAGGATGCCCGGTCGCGAACCTTTTCATAATGGTGCGTGCCGCCGATCGGCCGGGGCAGCGTCACTGCCGTGATCAACTCGCCGGCTTCCAGGTTGTTGTCGAGATGAGGCGTGTCACCGGGCAAGCGATGGAAGTCGGCGATCGGGATGGCGCGGGTCGTGCCGTCCGCCTTGACCGTCTCCACGGTCGCGTCCAGCACGCGCATCGCAACCGCCATGTCGCCGGGGTAGGTCGCAATGCAGTGGTCACTCGACCCGATCACCGCAAGCTGACGCGAATAGCCACCGATCGCAGCGCAACCAGAACCTGGCTTGCGCTTGTTGCAAGGCATGTTCGGGTCATAGAAATAGGGACACCGGGTCCGCTGAAGCAGGTTGCCTGCCGTGGTCGCCTTGTTGCGAAGCTGGCCGGATGCGCCGGCCACGATCGCACGGGTCAGCACGCCGTAATCGCGGCGGACGCGCGTGTCGGCAGCAAGCTTGGTGTTCGTGACGAGCGCCCCGATCCGCAAGCCACCGTCCGACGTCGGCTCGATCCGGTCGAGCTTGAGATCCTGGACGTCGACGAGATGCCGGGGCGTCTCGATTTCCAGCTTCATGAGGTCGAGCAGGTTTGTGCCCCCGGCGAGGAACTTGGCGCCGGGTTGACGGGCGACGGCGGCAGCGGCTTCCGCCGGTGTCTTCGCGCGCTCATAGGTGAAAGGCTTCATGCCTCCATCTCCTTGACATCGACTCCGGCTACGTCCGCCATCGCCTCGGCAATGTTGGAATAGGCTCCGCACCGGCAGATATTGCCGCTCATCCGCTCGCGCATCTCGAGGCTGGTCAGCTGTGGGCGCTGCGTGAGGTCGGCCTGGACGTGGCTCGGATCCCCGCGCTTGATCTCGTCCAGCACGGCGATGGCGGAACAAATCTGGCCCGGCGTGCAGTAGCCGCACTGATAGCCATCATGACGGACGAACGCGGCCTGCATGGGGTGGAGCTTGTCGGGCGTGCCCAAGCCCTCGATCGTCGTCACCTCGTCGCCTTGATGCTGCACCGCGAGGCTGAGGCAGGAATTGATCCGCTCGCCGTTGACGATGACGGTGCACGCTCCGCATTGCCCATGATCGCAGCCCTTTTTCGTGCCGGTAAGCTGCAGATGCTCCCTCAGCGTATCGAGCAGCGTCGTGCGCGTGTCGAGCGTCAGGTCGCGTCGCTTGCCGTTTATCGTCAGCGATACGGGCATCGTCGCGGGGGGAAGCGCCTTCGCCGGCTGCGCTTCCACATGGGGAGCCGCCGCGATTGCCGCAGCAGCCGCACTGCCGGCAAGAACGCCTCGCCTCGATATCTCGATCTCCGACATCATCGCCAACTCTCCCGTTACAATGTGTTGTATAACTTGTCCGCGACCTGTTCGAGCCATGTCACGGACGTTCCGTCGAGCGCTTCCGACACCGCGACATGGGTCATCGCGGTATCGCGTGCCGCACCATGCCAGTGCTTGACGCCTGGCGAGATGAATATGGTGTCGCCCGTCGCGATCGGCTTCGCGGCCTCGCCATCGACTTGCACCCATCCCTGTCCAGCGGTCACGATGAGCAATTGCCCCAGCGGATGCGTGTGCCAGTTCGTATGCGCGCCCCGTTGGAACGTCACCGTCGCACCACCAAGCCGCGCATCGCCGGTGCCTTTGAAGGGCGATGCGACCGAAACGCTGCCGGTGAAATAGTCGGCGGGGCCGGGCTTCGGCTTCTGGCCGGGATGGATAACCTGAACCTCTGACATGGCGGAAACCTCTTGTCTGGCGAATACCTTGCCCGCGACGGTGATGGCGGCGTTCGCCTTCGGCCACCCCGCGTAGAAAGCGAGGTGGGTCAGCGCCTCGACGATCTGCGGCTGGGTCAGCCCGTTTTCTAGGCCACGCTGGACGTGGAAGGCGAGCTGGCCACCATCGCCGCCTGCGGCAAGCGCGGCGATGGTGGCGAGGCTGCGGTCGCGGGGCGACAAGTCGGTGCGTCGCCACAAGTCGGCAAACACGACGTCGTTGGTAAGCTGCGCTAGCTTGGGTGCGATCGGGGCGAGCGTCCTGTTGACGGTCGCGGCGCGCGCGGGATCGGAACCGGGGAGCGGCGAAGTGGCCGAAGGCACCGCTGCAAGCGGCTTCAGATCAACGTGGCGCGTAGCAAATACCTTCTCTACCTCATTCAAGGCCGACACAGCGTTCGGCCATCCGGTGTAGAAGGCGAGCTGCGTCACCATGCCGGCCACCTCGGACGGCTTGATGCCGTTATCGAGGCCACGACCAAGATGGCTCATCATCTGCGCGGTTTTGCCGGTCGCAATCAGCACCGAGAGAGTGACGATGCTGCGATCACGCGGGGCCAGTTCGGGGCGCACCCAGACATCGCCGAAGAGAACCCGATCGGTATAGCCCGCCAGCGCCGGCGCGATCACCTGCATGGTCTTGGGCGCAACCGACGGACGATCCTGCGCCTCGGCCGGCACAGCCATCGCCAGCGCGGCAGCAGTTACACAAGCGACCTTCATCGTCCCGTCTCCCATTCCGATCCTTCGGTCAGGATCAATTGCCGCCAGCGCTCGCCTTCACCGGACGAACGAGGCGCGAGAAGGTGAGCTGGGCCAAGCGCCACTTGCCAGCCTGCTTGTTGTAAACTTCCGTGACCATGAAGGGATTGGTGACGGTTCGACCGCCCACCACGGCCTCAAGATCGAGGTCTTCCAACACGATCGCGGTATTGCCGAACACCCGCACATCAACCGCGTGGATTGACGCATTCTTGTACCAGATACCGCCGCTCTGGATGGTGGCGAGTTCCTGCGTTTTGCCCCACGTTCCGCCCATATGGGTGAACATGGCCCGGTCGTCGAAAAGCGTCGCCAGGGAGTCGACCTTCTTGTCCGCCATCCAGTCCCATTTCGTTTTCGACAGGTCGATGACCTGCTGTTCGGTCGGGGTATGCGTGACGGCCGTCTTGATCGTATCCGTCGGCGGTGCTGGCGTTTGTTGCGCGAGCAAGGGGTGCATGGGCAGCGCCGACAAGGCGACGGCACATAGCAGGCGGAGCCGGTTCATTCCCTGGGTCGATCGAGTTTCCATCACAACTGCTCCCGCACGAGTTTGAAAGGGGCAGGCTGATGCCGGAACATCCGCCTGGAAATGACGATCAGAGCTTCCGTTCGCCGAGCCATTTCACCATCGCCGGATCGCGGTGGTCGAAAAAGCTGCTGGTGTGCTGATCGAGCTTGGCGATGGCATCGAGGTCGCCGGCGTCGAGATCGAAATCAAAGATATCGAAATTCTGCGCCATGCGCGCCTTGCGCACCGATTTGGGAATAGCGACGATGCCCCGGTCGGTCAGCCAGCGAAGCACGACCTGGGCGATGCTCTTGCCATGCTTGTCGGCGATCGGCTGCAACACCTCGTTCGTGAACAGGCCGTTCTTGCCTTCCGCGAACGGTCCCCACGCCTCTGGCTGGACACCGTATCCCTCCAGGATTTTCACCGCATCGGTCTGCTGGTGGAAGGGGTGGATTTCGATCTGGTTGACCGCTGGCTTCACCTGGTTGTGCAGCACGAAGTCGACAAGGCGATCAGGGTAGAAGTTGCTGATCCCGATCGCACGGATGCGTCCGGCCCTGTGCAGTTCCTCCATCGCGCGCCACGCGCCGTACACGTCACCATAGGGCTGATGGATCAGGTACAGGTCAAAATAGTCGAGGCCGAGCTTATTGATCGACCGCTCGAAGGCGGCTTTGGCACCCTCGTAGCTGGCATCCTGCACCCAGAGCTTGGTGGTGACGAATAACTCGCTTCGATCGATGCCGTGGTTCTTGATGGCGGCACCAACCGCCTTCTCGTTGCCGTAGGAAGCGGCGGTATCGAGCAGCCGATAGCCGACGTCGATCGCCTCGCGGACGCTGCGCTCGCATTCTGCCGGATCAGGCACCTGATATACGCCGAACCCGAGGATCGGCATCTCGACGCCGTTGTTCAGAGTAACGCTGGGAACGTTGCTGGTCATGGGCATGGTCCTTGTTCGGCTCAGCGATTCACGAACTGCTGGTGCGAAGCCGCATAGCGCTCGCCATGAACTTCGATCCCCGAGAGCGAGTCGCCGATGCGCGCCAGGTCCTGATCGGTCAGCGCAAGATCGGCACCGCCGAGATTCTCCTCCAGCCGGTGGAGCTTGGTCGTACCGGGGATCGGTACGATCCACGGACGCTGCGCGAGCAGCCACGCAAGCGCGACCTGCGCGGGCGTGGCCCCCTTCTCTCTGGCAATCGTCGTAACCAGATCGACAAGCGACTGGTTCGCCGCCATCGCATCCGCCTGGAAGCGTGGCACTGTGCTGCGGAAGTCATCAACTGCAAACTTGGTGTCCGCCTTCAGCTTGCCGGTCAGGAAGCCCTTGCCGAGCGGCGCGAACGGCACGAAGCCGATCCCCAGCTCTTCGAGCAGTGGCAGGATCTCTGTCTCCGGCTCGCGCCAGAACATCGAATATTCGCTCTGAAGTGCCGCCACGGGCTGTACCGCATGGGCGCGACGGATGGCGTCCGGTCCGGCTTCCGACAAACCGAAATGCTTGACCTTTCCCTCGGCAATCAGGTCGCGAACCGTTCCAGCCACATCCTCGATCGGCACATTGGGATCGACACGGTGTTGATAGAAAAGATCGATGCGATCGGTACGCAGCCGGGACAGCGCCTCGTCTGCAACCTGGCGGATACGCTCGGGACGGCTGTTCAGTCCATCGCTCGGGCGGCCGTTTTCAAATCCGAATTTGGTGGCGGTCACCACCTGATCGCGGACTGGAGCAAATGCTTCGCCGACAACCTCTTCATTGTCCCCCGGCCCATAGGCTTCGGCCGTATCGAAGAAGGTAACTCCCCGATCGTGCGCCGCGCGAAGCAGCGAAACTGCCTCCGTGCGGTCAGTGGCTGGGCCATAGCCAAAGCTCAGTCCCATGCACCCAAGCCCAAGGGCTGACACCTCAAGGCCGCTCCGGCCTAATATGCGCTTTTGCATAATCAAAATCCTGCTTCGATCTGGCGTCCAAACGCCTCAGCCATGATGGCTATGATGTAACCTGAAGCGGATTTGAGCATTAGACAGGCTAAATCACTTAGGCCTATGACTTCATGTCATGAAACTCGATCTTCAGAGCCTGTTATGAAACGTGAAGAGTTGGGCAACCTTGCGATGTTTCTGGCCGTGGCAGAGGAGCGTAGCTTCACCAAGGCCGCAGCGAAGCTTGGTATATCACAATCAGCGCTGAGCCATACCGTCCGCCGCCTGGAGGCTAAATTGGGGCTCCGGCTGCTCACCCGCACAACACGCAGCGTTGCACCCACGGAGGCCGGTGAACGCCTGATTGAGACGCTGCGACCTGCCTTCGATACGATCGATGACAAGCTGGCGACCCTTACGGAGCTTCGCCAGCGTCCTGGAGGGACTGTTCGTATCACTTCCAGCGCGCATGCGGCGCGGGCTGTGCTGTGGCCGGTCGTCGATCGCCTGACGGCTGAAAATCCCGACATTAACATCGAGGTCAGTATTGAAGGTGGTTTCGTCGATATCGTTGCCGATCGATATGATGCCGGCGTTCGCCTTGGTGAAGCGTTGGAACAGGACATGATTGCGGTGCCGATCGGACCGAAACTCCGAATGGCGGCGTTCGCTTCTTCATCCTACTTGGCTCGCCAGGGAACGCCCCTGACGCCTTATGATCTGGCGAACCACAATTGCATTAGTCTGCGCATGTCTTCGTCCGGCGGTCTATATGCCTGGGAGTTTGAGCGCGGCGGCAAAGAGCTGAGGGTCAAGGCCGAGGGTCAGTTGGTGTTCAACGACGCGCAGCTCATCATAACAGCAGCGCTTGCCGGACATGGCATTGCGTTCATGATCGAGGATCATGTTCTCAATCACTTTTCTGACGGATCTCTTGTTCGGGTGCTCGACGAATGGTGCGAGCCTTTCGACGGATACTACCTTTATTACACCAGTCGCAGGCAGCCTTCTCCCGCGTTCAAGATCGTGCTTGAAGCGCTTCGCTATCGGTCCCTATGATACTCTCACCACTCGATTATACGGCAGGTTTCGTCACGACCTGACTATCAGAAGGCGACGGGGAAACGGCAGCTTCGTCCCAAGCGCCCGTGTCCGGCTCCACCGGAAACGGGCGCCATCGGATTTAAATCTCCGTATTCTCGGCGAGGGGAAGAGCATCCTCCACGTCGATTCCGAGATAGCGGACCGTATTTTCGATCTTGCTATGGCCGAGCAGGATCTGAACGGCGCGGAGGTTGCCAGTAGCCCTGTAGATTATCGACGCCTTCGTTCGGCGCAACGAGTGCGTGCCGTACTCGCTGCGCATGAGACCGACACCTGTTACCCATTCGTCGACAAGCCGCGCGTACTGGCGGGTGCTGAGATGCCTATTATGATCAACCCTGCTGGGAAAGACATAATCGTCCACCGTGCCGCCGCGCCGATCCAGCCAAGCCAGCAGGCTCGCCCGAGCATCCGGCAGCAGTTCGAACTGAACGGGCCGTCCCGTCTTCTGCTGCATCACGATTGCCCGCGTTCGGATCTGACCGCCGCTGACAATGTCGCCGATCTTCATCTGCACCAGGTCGCAGCCCCGAAGCTTGCTATCGATCGCTAGATCGAAAAGCGCCCGATCTCGCAGGCGGCGGTGCTGATTGAGATAAAAACGGATTTCCCAGATCTGCTTTGGTTTCAGAGCCCGCTTTGCACCCACGGTTCTTCCGGCATTCCAGACGGGACGCTTGGTGGCGGTGAGTTCGGTTTCAGGCATCTCCATGGTCGTTCTCCTATGGCCACATTGGCCACCTTCAGAACGCTTGCGGGGGAGGTCGCGGACGAATGGCTCTGGGCTTGTGCCGACCAGATCACGACATCGCCGACAAGGTGGCCAACGTCCGGATCCGGCACGAGCCGCCGTTCAGCGGGCCGCGCGAAACGTCAGGTTGTATCGAAACTCGCCTGCCGGGCTGCCGCTGCCGCGGAGCGTATCCACGCCATGGAACGTCAGCCGCGCCGGACCACCCCAGACCACGACGTCGCCGTGGTACAGCCGCACGCGCATTGGCTTCTCGCTTCGGGTTGCGCCGCCCCACAGAAAGGTCGCGGGAAGCCCGAGCGACACCGAGACTATCGGCGCGTCGAAGTCCCGCTCGTTGCGGTCCTGATGAAGCGAAAGCCGCGAGCCTGGCTCGTATCGATTCATGAGGCATGAATCGGGTTCGAACCGGGCGTAGCCGGCGACGTCGGCCGCCTGCTCGGCAAGACTGCGGAACGTCTCGGGCATCTCTGGCCACGGATCGCCCGTCTGCGGATCGCGCGGGTCGTAGCGATAGCCGGTACGGTCGGTCACCCAGCCGAGGCTGCCGCAATTGGTCATGGCGACCGACATCGGCCATCCCCCCGGCGTGACCATTTTCCTGAACGGAGACACGTCCGCGATGCGGTGGAGGTCGGCCAGCAGCGCGTCGGCTCTTGGTGAGGCGAAGCCTCCGAGCAGCATCGCTCCGGGTTGCAGCGGCATGGCGCGTCGCCCTTCCTCGAACAGATCGGCGGGAAACATCGTGTCAGGCGGCATCATGAAAAATGATCCCCATCATGTGCCGACGGCCGGACCGCACCTCGCTGACGCCGTGCCGCAGCATGACGCGGTAATCGCCTCTGGTCCCACGGTGTGGCCGGCTGTTTACGGCGAACACCACGGCGTCACCCTTGTTGAGCGGGACGACCATGGGCCGCGACTGCATGCGTGGCCGCTGCTCGGTCAGCACGAATTCCCCGCCCTCGAACGCAGCTTGCGGCTCGGAAAGCAATGCTGCCACCTGCAAGGGGAAGACATGCTCGCCATACAGATCCTGATGAAGGCAGTTATAATCGCCTGGACCATATTGCAGCAGCAGCGGCGTGGGTCGGCGCTGGCCGGCGTCGTGGCATCGCTTCAGGAATTCCGCGTGGGTGGCAGGGAACGTTACGACCATTCCCATGCGATCGTGCCAGCGGTTCGCGATCGGGGCGAGTTTGGGATAGAGCGCAGTCCGCAACGTCTGCACGAGATTGGGCAACGGGTATGAGAAATAGCGATACTCGCCCCTTCCGAATCCGTGCCGCGCCATGACGACATGGCTGCGAAACGCGGGACTATCACGGTACATGCCGGCAATGGCGTCGCATTGATCCGTCGCCAGCAGGCCGGGCAGGATTGCCCAGCCCTGACGGTCGAGGCTGCTTGTCACCTCCGCCCAATCGAAATTGTCGATGTGCATCCCGGTCACGCCGCCTGCTCGCGGTCCAGGATCGCGCGTTTGCGCTCGACGCCCCAGGCATAGCCGGAAAGCGCACCGTCGTTGCGGACGACGCGGTGGCAGGGGATGGCGACCGCCAGCTTGTTGGCGGCGCAGGCTCCTGCAACTGCGCGCATCGCAGTCGGCGCGCCGATGCGCTCGGCGACATCGCTGTAGGACACAGTCTGCCCGAGCGGAATGTCGCGCAGCGCCTGCCACACCCGCTGCTGGAAGGCTGTGCCTCGCACGTCGAGCGGCAGATCAAGGCCGACCTCCGGGGCCTCGACGAAGCCCACGACTTTTGCGACGATCGCCTCATATTCCGCGTCGGCACCGATCAGGGTCGCGTTAGGGAAGCGGTCCTGCAGATCTCGGGCCAGAGCGTCGGGATCGTCGCCGAGCAGGATCGCCGCGACCCCCTTTGCGCTCGATGCCACCAGGATCGCGCCGAGCGTCGTTTCGCCGATCGCAAAGCGGATCGCCTCTTTCGCGCCGCCCTTGCGGAAGCTCGACGGGGTCATGCCGAGCATTGCGTTCGACGCTTCGTAAAAGCGGCCGCTCGAACTGAAGCCGGCATCATAGATCGCCTCGGTGACGCTGTTCCCTCCGGTCAGCGCCTCGCGGACACGCTTTGCGCGATGTGCGGTCGCATAGCCTCTGGGCGTCAGCCCGGTATGCGCCTTGAAGATGCGATGGAAATAGCCTGGGCTGAGCGAAAGCGTTTCGGCAAGATCGGTCAAAGACGGCGCGGTCTCGCTCGTCTCGATCATGCGGCACGCCCGCGTGACGATTTCGGCGTTCACCGTCTCGGCGGACGGCCCGTCGGGCTTGCACCGCTTGCAGGGTCGAAAGCCGGTCCGCTGCGCACTTTCGAGCGTATCGTGGATGGTGACATTGCCGGGATTGCAACCTCGCGAGGGGCATGAGGGCCGACAATAGACGCCCGTTGTGTCGACCGTGTACCAGAATGCGCCGTCAGCGCTCTTGTCCCGGGCGACGATGCGTGCCCAGCGGGGATCAGCAAGCGTAGCCGCCGCCTTCTTGTCTTGGTTCTTCATGACCTTTGTCCTCTGCAATGCGCGTCAGAGCTAATCCCGGCCGAGATTATCGGCACTCCGGCTCTTGCTCTGAAATCAAACGCAACCGGAAGCGACACCCTCGGCCGGATAAGACCGAGGGTGGGCGCCGTGTCAGCCAACGGCAGCGAGCATATCCTCTCGCGCACGATCGATGTCGGGCATGTGGTAGCTCTTCTCCTCGATCTCGGCGAGGCGCGATGGGGCAGCCTCGACGTTGGACACGCCATAGAGCTTCTGGAAGTTCATGATCAGCGGCTGCCACTTCGCCGGATCGATCCGGTTCTCATGCCCGTCCATCAGCAGGTCCGGACGGACGTGCACACGGGTGATACGCACCTCGAACGCCGAGATCAGGCCGGCGACCTGCGGATCGTCCGCCATCATATCGTGACGCTCCGCCAGGACGGCTTCGAGCTGGATCGGACATTCCAGCACACGAGGAGCGGCCACGGTCTCGGAGGCGACCTGGGTAAGGCCGGCCACCTCGAACTTGCGGGGCTCATATACGTAACCGAGGCGCTGTTTCAGCTCGGGCATGTCCTTGGTGCACGTTAGGCGCGCCAGCTTGTTCACAGCATCAACCTGTTCGACAGTTGCCAGGTTTAGCACGCATTCTCCGGTGCGGATTAAGTTCTGCGGCGTCTGCGAGGCGGTCTGCAGACCCAGCATGGCGCGCCAACCGAGCCACCAGGCCGAGGACATGGGGGCGACATTGGCGGTCCCGTCCTCGTTCAGCGTGCTGATCAGCACGACAGGCGTGCCGAGATAAAGGATCGACGGTTCGATGGCGACGTGGGATCCATTCATGACGTTGTCTCCGTGAATTTACGAAGACACTGATGCAGCCGATCAACGGGGATGCGAACTCCGCTTCCTGCTTTGAAATCCACGGATCAAGCCGATGAACTGAGTTCGCTACGTTGGACTGGGAACGACCAACTTACGTCGTTCCGGTCCAGATGCGTGAATGACAGCTCACGCCGAAACCCGCCATTGGTACATTCGAATGCGGAGATTGAGGCTTCGAAGTGGCAAAGAAGCGTCCGACCTGTTCAAGCGCTACACGCCCAATAGGGACGGTGCGCGTATCATAGTTGCCTGCGTACAACATCCATCTTTCCTGAGTTTCCTGTTGCGATGAGGGGCCCTGTCCCGCGCCACTAGCAAAATAACTATCATGCGGGCCACTCTCAAGGAAAAGCATGGCTTGCTGCGACGCCCCTGCCTTGATTTCGGGCCATCCGGGCTGTCGCGCTTCTTCCATTTGGCGACTGTCTTCGGGTTGATGGCGTACCGGCTGACGAGCACCCCCAAGCTATCGGGCTTTCCCGAATTGCCTTGCAGGCATCAATCTGGTTCGCGACCCATGGGGTCTCGCGCTCGCATCGGGCCGCGCTTTTCGCGTCATCGCCAAAATCCAAAGCACTTCTGGTTGAGAATGGCGGTCATCATGCTGGCTGATCAAGAGAAAATAGCCGGAGTTGGAACTGGAGCGAAGCATGACATTGCAATTTACCCGATGTTGAAAAAGCAAAATATTTATCGCTCTGGACAGAAGCCCTTCCGTATTATTACGTAAACGAGTTGTTAATCTTTTTGCAAATCTTTGCACTGATACTGTCTTCCGAAGAAATTGATTAATTGTGCTTTCAATTGGTCAATCGTCGGGCACGCTGAAAGGCAGTCTAATGTCTAAACTCCAAGAACGCCTGTCATTTTATGGGCTACAGAATCTGGAGAGCAGAGCTTTATCCGGCATCCATCGGGTACTTCGCAGGCATATCTCTAGCGGCCTCACTAAATTCTACGAGAAGATTTCCACGGTTCCAGCACTGTCGCTGTAAATAGGCGTCGAACCGGGACCCCATATCGGCGTGCAATAGGGACCCCCTTTTCGGGTTGCCAGGCGGTTGTCCCGGTAGTCCATAGGAGGGACCCACGGCCGGCGCTGCGCGCCCCCCAAGCG
>NZ_JAJSSH010000003.1 GCF_021403115.1 Sphingobium sufflavum | reverse complement strand
CCGCCGTCGGTCGTCGCCACGCCGATGGCGGAGCAGGGAATTGCGGCAGGCACTTTCCCGCCGCTGGACGTGATCGCGCAGCATATTCCCATTCCGCGCGCCGGAACGCCGCACGACATCGCCGCGGCGTGCGAATATCTGGCGTCCGATGGCGCCAGCTATGTCACGGGCGTGGTTCTGCCGGTCAATGGCGGCATGTTCATCGGTTGAACCAAGGCAGTGGGTGGGTGGGTGGGCGGGCGCGCCCGCCGACTGGCAGCGAAGCAAGGCTGCCTTTTCGACAATCAACATATCAGGGAGATGACGGATGACCGGGCAGGCAACAGGACAGGCTTTGCGTATCGTACAATGGGCAACCGGCACCGTGGGGTCTGCCGCGATGCGGGCGGTCATCCGCCATCCCGACATGGAGCTGGTCGGCGTCAAAGTCTATTCCGAGGCAAAGGAGGGCAAGGACGCTGGCGATCTGTGCGGACTGCCGCCCGTCGGCGTCAAGGCCGTGCGCGACGTTCAGTCGATTGTGGCGCTGAAGCCCGATTGCGTGCTCTACATGCCGGAAAGCACGGACATCGACGATGTCTGCGCGCTGTTGGAAGCCGGTATCAACATCTCCTCCACGCGGGCGGAATTCTTTCACCCGGCCCATATGGATGCGGACAGCCGCGCGCGCGTCACTGCGGCCTGCGCCAAGGGCCAGAGTTCGCTGCACACATCCGGCAGCAGCCCCGGTTTCATCACGGAAGCGCTGCCCATCGTCCTTCTCTCCCTTTCGCGTCGCCTCGACCTGCTGATGATCGACGAATATGCGAACTGCATCGACGGCTGCTCGGAGGAAATGCTGATCGGCATCATGGGCTTTGGCGAGTCCGCCGAGAATTTCACGCGGCGCGAATTTCCGGAGCGGGACAATGTGTTCGGCCATTCGCTTACCGCGCTGGCCGACGCCATCGGCATTCCGATCGAGCGGTTCGAGGTGACGAGCGAGATCGCCGTCGCCAGGGAGCCGACCAAATTGCACAAGACCACCATTGCGGCAGGGTCCGTGGCAGGGCAGCGCATGGTCACGACGGGTTTCCGCGATGGCAAGCCGGTTCTGCGTTTTCGCTGCAACTGGTTCGTCACGGAAAATCTGGAACCCTCCTGGGACGTGCGGCCGGACGGCTGGCGCGTCGTGGTGGAGGGGGACACGCCCTTCGACATCAGCATCAGCTTTCCCATTCCCGCGGGCGAACGGCAGGCGACATTGCCGAACCTGACGGCGCACCGGCCGGTCAACGCGATCCCCTATGTCTGCGCCGCGCAGCCGGGCATATTGACGACCGCCGACCTGCCCCAGATCATCGCGCAACTGGGGTGAGACCGGTGGACTTCGACATCCTCATCGTCGGGGCCGGCCATGCCGGCGCGCAGGCCGCGATCACGCTCCGCCAACTGAAATATGCGGGCACAATCGGCATGATCGGCGACGAACCGGACGTGCCCTATGAACGGCCACCGCTGTCGAAGGATTATATGAGCGGCGACAAGCCGTTCGAGCGCATCCTGATCCGCCCGGAGACATTCTGGGCGGAGCGGGGCATCAGCATGGTGCTCAACCAGCGTGTGACGCAGGTGGACGCGCAGGCGCACCGCGTCACGACCGGCGACGGCACCAGCTATGGTTATGGCAAGCTGATCTGGGCGGCGGGCGGCTCGCCCCGGCTCCTGTCCTGCAACGGCGGCATGGCAAAGGGTGTCCATGCGGTCCGGCGGCGCAGCGACGCGGACGCGATCATGGCGCGTCTCGGCACGGTGCGGGATGTTGTCATCATCGGCGGCGGCTATATCGGGCTGGAGGCCGCCGCCGTCCTATCCAAGTTCGGCAAGCATGTGGTGCTGCTGGAGGCGCAGGATCGCGTGCTGGCCCGCGTCGCCGGTCCCGAACTGTCGGCCTTCTACGAGGCGGAGCATAGAGCGCATGGCGTGGACCTGCGCACCGGCGCCCGAATGGACTGCATCGAAGAGCGGGACGGCCATGTCGTCGGCGTGCGGATGGAGGACGCCTCCATCCTGCCTGCCGATCTGGTCATCGTGGGCATCGGCATCATCGCCGAAGTCGGGCCTCTGATCGCAGCGGGGGCGTTGGGCGCCAATGGCGTCGACGTCGATGGCTATTGCCGCACCACTCTGCCGGATGTCTATGCGGTGGGGGATTGCGCCACCCATGCCAATGGCTTTGCCGGAGGGGCCAAGATACGCGTCGAGTCCGTGCAGAATGCGAACGACCAGGCGAAGCTGGCCGTGCAGCACATCCTGGGTCAGGAGGTGGGCGAATATGATGCGCTGCCGTGGTTCTGGTCGAACCAATATGATCTGAAGCTCCAGACGGTGGGCCTGTCGACCGGGTACGACCAGACGATCCTGCGGGGCGATATCGCCAGCCGGTCCTTTTCCGTCGTCTATCTGAAGGATGGCAGGGTCATCGCGATCGACTGCGTCAACGCGGTCAAGGATTATGCACAGGGGCGGGCGCATGTGCTGGCACGGTCGATGCTCGATCCGGCGCTTCTCGCCGATGCCTCCATCGCCCTGAAGGACGTGCCGACCGTCGCGGTGCCGGCGTCATGATTGCGCGGCTGATCCCATCGACCCTGCTGTTCGTTCGAAAGGTCCAGTCATGACGTCAGACGCAAAGACAGTGCCGGTCGGCTTCATCCCGCAAAGCATGGAGGAGGCGGTCGATCCCCGCTGGCTGACCATGGCGCTGGCCCCCGTTTCGGGCGGGTCGGAGGTCGTCTCTGTCGAACTGGCCGAGGTCATCAAGACGCTGGCATCCAAAGTCCGCATCCGCGTGCGTTTCGCGAATGATCCGGACGCCGTCCACAGCTATTGCCTCAAGGCCTTCTGGGGCGTGCCGGGTGCCGGTGGCCTGACCACCATCCGCGAAGGGAAATTCTACAGCGACATCGCCCCGCAAATCTCGATGCGCTTGCCCAAGGTTCCGGCCATCGTGCTGGACGAGGGCAAGGGGGACGGCATCCTCGTCATGGAGGATCTGATCGCGGCGGGTGCGCGCTTCTGCTCGGCGCTCGAACCGTTCACGCCCGAACTCGCCATCGAAAGCCTCGACCAGCTGGCGCGCCTGCACAGCCGCACCGATATTGCGGACAGCACGGCATGGCTGCCCGACCGGATCGAGAGGATCGCCGCCAATCCGCACTTTACGGTCGAACGGATGCAGGAGGTTCTCGACGATGGCCGTACCGACATATTGGATGACCGGACCAGCGATGCCCGCCTCGTCCTCCAGGCTCTGAGGGCGCTTGCAGAACGCACGCGCACGCGCACCCGCCCCCGCACGCTCCTCCATGGCGATTGCCACGCGGGGAATCTGTTCACCACGGTGGACGGTCTGGGCTTCACCGACTGGCAACTGGTCCAGCGGGGACATTGGGCCTGCGATGTCGCCTATCATATCTGTGCTGTCCTGACCGTGGAGCAGGCCGAGCAGCATGAGGAGGCACTGCTCAAAGCCTATCTCGCCGCACTGGCCGAGCATGGCGGCGCAGTGCCGGGCTGGGACGAAGCGTGGGAGGAATATCGGGCCGCGCAAATCTACGGCTATTATCATTGGGGGGCGATCACCACGCGCGGCGCGCCCGACGTGATGCGGATCTTTACCGAACGACTGGGGGCGGGTGTCGCCCGGCATCGCTGCTTCAACCTGCTCGGCGTATGACCGCCGCGGGCGACCAACGACTATGTGTGTGAAGGAACGCCCGTAATGCAAAGCGATAAAGTCAGATGGCAACAGGTCGTCGCCTGCCTGGTGTTGCAGGGCGTGAGCGCAGGCACGATCACCTCGGCCTTCAGCGTGCTGGCGGTTCCCTTCGCGGCCGAATTCGGCCTGACCCGCATGGTCGTCATGCTGGCCATGACGCTCACCTTGCTGGTGACCGCCCTGTTGTCGCCCGTGGTGGGGCGATTGCTTGACCAACTGTCCATCAGGGTCATCATGTTGATCGGTTCGGTCGCCCTGTCCGCCGGTTTTGCGGGCCTGTCGCTGGCGCATGACTATTCGCAGATGCTCATCCTTTATGCTCTCCTGCTCGCCCCCGCCAATGTCCTGATCGGCCCGCTGTCGGCGTCCGTTCTGGTGTCGCGCTGGTTCGACAGGGACAGGGGCCGTGCGCTCGGTCTGGCAGCCATCGGAATTTCGGTCGGCGGATTTCTGTTCCCGCCCCTGATCCAGGGACTGATCGAGAGTTTCGGGTGGCGGCCCGCTCTCCAGATACTGGCCATCGGACTGCTGATCCTGACGCTGGCCGCCTGCTATTTCATCAGGGATCGCCGTCCCGACGGAGATGGCGCACACAGGGCAAAGGCCGGAGTGGCGCTGACGATGCGGGCGGTGATGGTGCATCGTGAATTCTGGCTCATGACGGCGGTGTTCGGCATATTGCTCACCGGCATGATGGGCCTTGTCACCAATATGGTCCCCCTTGCGCAGGCGCAGGGAATCCCCATCGGAACCGCGACATTGCTCATTTCCGCCCTGGCGCTGGGCAGTCTGCTGGGCAAGGTTATCTTTGCCATCGTGGCCGATCGGGCCGGGCCACGGATCATTCTGCTTTTTGGGATCACGGGCTTTGTGACCGGGCTGTCGTGCATATTGGCCGCCCATTGGGGTTTCTGGATATTCGCCCTCGGTTCAGCCCTTGTCGGCCTGACGAACGGAGCGGCGATCCCCTTGCAGGCGGTCGTCGCGGCCAGAATCTTTGGTCTTGCCAATGTGGGGCGGGTCGTGGGCTTGCTGAACTTCGTGGTTATGATGGTCGGGCTGGCCGTGCCGCCGGCGTTCGGCATGATCTATGATCGCAGTGGCCGTTATGACGCTGCATTGATGGCTTATATCGTTTTGGCCGTGGGGGCGGTTCTGGCGACGGTGGCCATGCGCGGTGCGGACGCCAGCAGGGATAGTCCGTCAGAGATGGTCTAGGTAGCCGGAAGCATTGTCAGATGCCGCCGCTCCCCGGCAGAGTGCGCCCGCTTTCTGGCGAAGTGCAGGAATTGACCGAACTGGTTGCATAAGGTGGCAGCGGGGGTGGGGAATGAAAGGGCGCTGCGCCGATCGAAGAGAGAAGCATGTGAAATCTTATAAATATCTATTATAATCAATATATTGAACTTAATTTAGAAACCTCTTCACCATCATGATCTTGTTGGCACTCGACTGGAAACTGTCGGCCCATGGGTAGCGGAAAGAAGGAGTTTGCTCCTTGATCTATGCAACTATGTGTTGCATAGTATGACTCGCCTTAAAGGCGATCCTCTCCTTTGAGTGGGGGCGCTTCCTCCCCGGACGCCCCCATTTTTTTCGAAGCACACCGAAAACAGGGGCTAGAGGGCGGACAGGATCACACGCTGTCTGGGGGCATAACCGCGCCGGATTTGCCCGACCGCGCCCGGTCATCCGGTCGTCTGGCCGATATCAGCGCCTGCAGGTCGATCATCGCCCGACCCAGCGCAAGGCCCTGCGGTCCCGCGATGAAGCGCGGTTGCCAGTCCGGCGAGAATTTATCCTTATAAGCGCGCAAGCCCTCGAACCCGTAAAAGGCTTCGCCATGTTTGTAGAGGAGTGAGCCGAGTCTACTCCATAGCGGCGCCAGCCTGCGGGCCTCCAGACCGGAGAGCGGCGCCAGGCCCAGGCTGAAGCGGCCATAGCCATTGTCCTTCCCCCATTGCATCAGGCGAACGAACAGGAAATCCATCGTGCCATAGGGTGTCTGGTCATCGTGTCGCATCAGGTCGATGGACAGTTCCGACTTGTCGGCGGTCGTCCAGATGTTCGCGAAAGCGACGATCCGCCCCTCCTGCCGGACCAGCGCGCAATCGAACCGGCCGATATAGGCCGGATCGAACCAGCCGACGCTGAAACCCTTCTCGCGATGCCCCTTGGCCTTGAGCCATCGGTCGGAGATAGCGTGTATATCCTCCAGGATCGCAGGCACACCGTCCGCCGGGACGATTTCGAAGGTCGCACCTTCGCGCATGGCCCGGCGTTCGGCGTGGCGGAGCGACTTGGCGGCCGGGCCGTCGAGCGAGAAGGTGGTGAGGTCGACCAACGCCTCCTCGCCATATTTGACGATCTGGAGACCCAGATCGACGGCGGCAGGCAGGGCCTCTGCGCTTATCTGGTAGAGGAGCAGGCGTCCCTGTGCGGCATCCGCCTGTTCGCGCAGTTGCCATAGGAGGTCGGTCCATGCCTGCCGCGCGCCGACCGGGTCGCTCATCACGATCCAGCTATGCCCGCGGATTTGATACATGAGGAAACAGTCACCGGAGGCCGAGGTGATGAACCGCTTGTCGCCCGTAAGCGCCAGATTCGCGTCGGTGCGGCTGGACAGGGCGAGCGCGCCGGGATCGGGAATTGCGCTCATCGCGGCGACGGGGCGAACCACGGCAGGCCGGAGCATCCGCCAGATCGCCGTGCCGAGCAGGAACACCGCAACCGCGAAGCTGGCGCGCAGGAACCGGGACGCATTGCCACCCCTCGCGAAATGCCACCACAGGTCGTCGCTGTAAGCGACATGCTTGTAGGAGAAGAAGCCGATCCAGATCGACACAGCGACTGCGACCGCCACCGTCGCCAGCCACCCCGCGCTCAGGGCGTCGGCGGTAAAGCTGGTGCGGCGATAGAAGGCGGGGCGGGTCCACTGGAGCAGCCCCGCAATGACCAGCATCACGCCTGCCTCCTCATAATCGAGGCCTTTCGCCAGCGAGAAGGCGGCACCGGCAAGCAGGATCATACGCGTCAGCCAGAAAGCGCCATCGAGCCGGCGATACAAGCCCGATGACAACAGAAGCAGCGCCGCCCCGGCAAGGCTGGCCGCCATATGGGACGCCTCGATGAAGGGCAGGGGGAGAAGCGCGACAAGTTCGGCGGTCCGGTCGGGCATGGCCGGCAGCGATCCCGACACCAGCAGCACGCAGCCGCCGAGAAAGACCAGCGCAGCGATCATCGTCGGCGCAAGCCCGGAGGCGACGATCTGGGCATCGCTCAGCGCATGCGCCAACGGGGTTCGCCAGCGCCGCCCTTCCTGAAAAGCCATGATGGCGACGGACAGGAGGAGGGGCGCGATATAGTAGATCAGGCGATAGACGAGCAGCGCGGCGATCAGTTCGGGACGGTTGGACGAAGGAAGGGTCGCCAGGATCACAGCCTCGAACACGCCGATGCCGCCCGGAACATGCGTTACCAGCACCGCGATGATTGCCAGCGTATAGCCGATGAAGAAGGCAGGCCAGAGCGACGGATCGACGCCCGGAACGAGGATGAACAGCGCGGCGCTTGCGGTGGCGAGGTCGATGGCGGCCACGCCGATCTGGGCCAGCGCGAGACCGAAGCCCGGCAGCGGGATCGACCAGTTGCGGACCTTCAGCAGGCGACCATGCGGTCCCAGCCAGAGCAATAGTCCGGCGACTGCGACGAGCAGAAGGACGCCGATCCCCTGCAATGGACCCGGTCCGATGCCAATGCCAACGCCACCCATGTCCATCGCCTGCGGATGCAGGGCGAGCGCCGCTCCGGCCAGGATGATGACGCCGCCCCAGAAAGCAAAGCCCGCAATGGTGACGACCCGCGCGACATCGGCCACGCTGAGACCTGCCGCGCTGTAGACACGGTAGCGGGCCGATCCGCCGGTCAGGAGGGACAGGCCGAGGTTATGGCTGAGCGTGTAGCTGGTGAAGGAAGCGAGAGCAGCGGTGCGGTACGGCAGATGCTGCCCGATGGAGCGCAGCGCCAGCACATCATAGAAGGTGAGGGCCGTATAGCTCATGGCGGTGAACGTTACGGCGAGGAATATATGGCGAGGGCCAAGGCCGGTAAGGGCCGCCCGGATATCGTGCAGGGGAACTGCATGCAACAGCCGGTCCAGCGCGACGAAGCCCAGCGCGGCGAGCACGCAGACAAGGCCCATTGAAATCGCGACCCGGTGATGCCGAACAATCGTTTTCAGATCAGACATCGCGTTCCTGTTCGCCTGTCGCCTGCCGTCCTGCATGCTTCATCCATCTACCAGACATACGGTGGTCCTTGCCCTATTTTCCATGGCGATCGTCCGAAACCGAGGCGTCGATCGCCTTGCTCAGGACGGCATGAATGGCATCGACGTCGCCGTGGAGGGGATGGCCGCCGGGCAGCCCCACGACATGGACGTTCGGCTGTCGCCACAGCGGGCAAAGGGTTGCCGTTTCCTCCACGCCGTAGATGCAGGTGACGGGGGTCCAGTCCAGTTGTCTGGCGGTCGTCATCGCCGCCGTCCCCGGTATCGCCCATGTGAATATCTCCGATGGCGACGCCGTGAGGAGGACAGTGTCGGTCGGCACGACGAACGCGGCCATCCTGACCTTTGCGCGAAGGCCGTGCGGCAGGCCCGCCAGACCGACATGGAGCACATCGCCGCCGAAGGACTGCCCGATCAGGACGACCTGATCCGCATGTCCGAACGACAGTGCCCGCCGGGTGAGGTCCGACAGGAGCGCCTCGACCTCCGCCGGGGTCCGTCCGTTGCGGAAATAGGTGAGACTGTTGACCCCGATCACGGGAATCCCGTCGGCGGCCAGCCGTTCGGCGATCCGTGGAGCCATGCCGACTTTCAAGCCCATGTCGCCAGAGAGGATGACGGCGGCCAAATGCGCTTTCGAGGGGGCGGGTCGCCCTGTCGCCGGCACGAATGTCAGCACCGGTCCGCCGAAATAGCCCAGATAGGCAAAGCAGCCGCCCATGCCGCCAAGGATAAGGAGGAGCGCCAGAAGCACGATGGCGAAACGCGCTGACAAGGGTCGCGTTCTGCCGGATCGAATGGCCCCGGATCGAGCGGTTCCGGTGACAGCCCTGTCACGGCCGTTCCGCATGGGCATGGCGTCGCTCCCTCATCATCCTATCGTTCCGGGGCGTTCTCGAAACCCGCGGCGACCCGTCCGGTCCGTTCCAGCTTACCCCAGCCGACCACCCAGCCGCCGATGGCGGACGCGATGGCACGCAGAACCACCCAATACATGATCTGGCGATAAACCAGACGCTGCGCCACCAGGAGATGCGCGGGATAGGGCACTCGTCGGGCGTCTAGGCGATAGGCCATCCAGCCGCACAGCACGTCCACGGTCGTGAAGGTCAGCCAGAACAGGCCCATCTGGCCGACGTCGCCGCGCGTCTGCGCCCAGCCATGTTCAACCACGCGCAACAGCATCCCGACAATGGAGATCAGCAAGGCGAGGTCGATCAGAGGCGATATGGCAGCGAAGGCGATCTGGAACAGCCATGCCTGTGGCAGCCCCACCAGCGCCAGACCGGATGGCGTGCGCGTCCGCAGGATGCCGCGATGCTTCCACAGGCATTGCAGCGTCCCGAACGCCCAGCGATACCGCTGTTTGGCGAGGGCCTTGAACGTCTCCGGCGCTTCGGTCCAGGCGACGGCCTGCGGATCATAGGTCACGCGCCATCCGGCCCGCTGGATGGCGATGGTCAGATCCTGATCCTCCGCCAGCGTGTCCTCGGGATAGCCGCCCACCGCCTCCAGCGCAGCGCGGCGCCACGCCCCCACCGCCCCCGGAACCACGGTCATGGCGTCGAACCCCGCCAGGGCGCGGCGTTCGAGGTTCTGCGCCGTGATATATTCCACCGCCTGCCACCGCGTCACCAGATTGACCCGGTTGCCGACACGGGCATCGCCAGCCACCGCGCCGATGCGCGGATCGACGAACCAGCGGGCGAGCCAACCGATCGTCTCCGGCTCGAACCCGGTATCGGCATCGAGAGCGATGACGATTTCGCTTTCGGTCTGGAGGAGGGCGCGGTTGAGCGCAGCCGCCTTTCCGCCATTCTCCAGGGTGAGGAGGGTGACACGCGGATCGTCGGCAAAGGCCCGCGCGACGACGGCACTCGTCCGGTCCTTCGACCCGTCGTCGACGACCATGACGGCAATCCCCGGATAGTCGCTGGCGAGGACATGACGCACCGACGCCTCTATCACCCGCTCCTCATTATAGGCGGGGATGATGACCGAGACGGTCGGGCGGTACTCCGGCGACGCGTCCCGCTTGCGGCGTGACTGGACCCAGGCGAGCAGAGTCATGAGGATGGCGCGACCGATACCGAGCGAAATGGCGAGATAGAATATCCAGACAAGGGCGGCCGAGATGGCGGCGAGCAGGACGAAGATGGCAATATCCGTCCGCACCGCGAACAGATCTCCGGGTGCGACCGGCGGATTGGCGGCGGACTGCGGTTGCCCGACGAGCATCGAGACAGGAACGAAGCGATAGCCCTGCGCCTTGAGCATGGCGATGATGCGGGGGAGCGCCGCGACAGTCTGCGCCCGGTCGCCACCACCGTCGTGCAGCAGGATGATGTTGGCCGAATTTTGCGGTGTGCCGGCATGGACCTGATCCACGACCTGCCGCACGATGGCGTCCGCTCCGGGGCGCTGCCAGTCGTTCGGGTCGACATGGAGGCCGACGACGGTGTAGCCGGCCTTCTGCGCCTCCAGCGCCGGTCCGATCTCGTCCGCCGTCGTCGGTTCCGCATCCCCGAAATAGGGCGCGCGAAAGAGGCGGGTGGAGCGGCCCGTATAGGCTTCGATCATCCGCTGGGTCGTGTTGAGTTCCAGCCGGGTTTCAGAAGGCGAGGCGAGCGCCAGATTGGGATGCGTATAGGTATGATTGCCAATCTCGCCCCCGTCGGCGATGATCCGGTTCAGCAGGCCGGGGTTCGTCAGCCCATTTTCGCCTATGACGAAGAAGGTCGCAGGCACATGGGCTTTTTCAAGTACGGAGAGGATTTGCGGCGTCCATGTCGCATCGGGACCATCGTCGAAGGTGAGGGCCAGCATCCGGGGTTGGGCACCGGTCCGCTGGATCACATAGGGCGTCGGCAGAGCGCGGTAACGCTCGTCACGGATGAGGCCCTGTCCGTCGAACATCGTCTGGCGATGCCCGGTGGTGGGCGTGGCGGTGATGCGCAATATCTCACCCATGCCCTCGACGTCGGTGCTGAGGAGCGACTGAAGCGTGCCGATGTCCGGCCGGCCACCCGACCGGAACGCCTTGAGATCGGTCCAGAAACCGGGATCCTCGCTGCCCAGCCGCCACATGGCGACATCGTCGATGCCGAGTCTCTTCAACACCTGCATCTGGTTCCAGCTTGTCGCGGCGTCGAGCATCCATAGCTGATGGTGCCGCCCCGCCTCGTCATAGGCAAAGCCTGCGTTCCCGCTGGCCGGGTCGAACTGGACGGGTGCGGCGCTGTCATGGGCCTCCAGCCATGCTTCCTCGATGGACAGGGCATCGGTGTCGTCGCCGTGCCAGTCATAGGCGTAGCTTCCCAGGGCCACGATCAGACGATCATGGCCAACCGCGCGCAGCCCCGCCTGAACCTGATCCACGAACCAGTCCTGCGCAGCGATCGGCCCGGCGATGCCGCCCTCCCAATGCTGGTCATAGGCCATGAGGATCAGGCGGTCGGCGACCTTGCCCAGCTTTGCGAGGGGCCATGCCTCGTCCTCGGCCGGTGCCGTCACGGCAAGCTCGGCACCCTTTGGGAGGGCGCGGCGCAACCGGGTGAGGAAATGCAGGTAATCGGGCATTGTGGCGGCTGGCAACACCTCGAAATCCATGACCAGGCCAGCGTCCTTTTGCGCGCGGACGATGGTGGTGAGGCGGGCGATGAGCGCGCTGCGCCGGGCGGGGTCATGCAGCAGAGCGGCGGCATGGGCGCCGTCCCAGTCGTCGCCCATGAAGTTCTGCACCATGGGCAGAACCCTGGGCGGGTGCGGCATGGCCGCGATCATGCGGTCGAACTTCGGATCGTCCGCGATGGCGACGCGATGATCGGGGCCGGAAACCGTGATGGTGGCGGGCACGACCCAGTCCAAGGCGTCGACGTGCCGGCGAAGCGACGCGAGGCTGGCATCGTCTCCGGGGACATAGAAGCCGATGCTCAGCGGCGTATGCGGGTCGGCGTTGGCCCTGTGGGGCAACCAGGACGGGAGATGGTGGCCGATCCTTTCCGTAATCCTCAACCTGTCCGCCCGCGCCTGCGGCAGTGGCAGCGCGAGGTCGCGTCCATGCGGAACCGAGGCGAGCGTGGTGGCGAAGGCGATGGCGGCGGCGACGATCGAGACGAGGAGCGCCGCGACGATGCGCCGGGTCCATACGCCGCGCCGACCGCTTGGATCGAAGAAGACCGGCATAGCCATGTCTCAACTCCTTTTCCGTTGCGGGACTTCCCGGACGTGCTGCTCGATCGCCATCTCCATGTGCCGCTCCACATATGCTGCAAGGGACCGAAGGCGTTATAGACCCTTAAAGCCGCGCAGAGGCTGGCCCCCGGATTACCAATTCGTCATGATCGGTTGCCGTGCGCTGCCTATCGACGAATTGTCATTCCCGATGGGACGATGCCCCGCATGGCGTCATCGCCTTATCTACCGAGGCCTGCGCGGTCGGAAACCCGATGTGCTTCGCGCGTAGACTCCCTATCATTGCCCATCACTATTGCGACCCGTTCGCATTGTTCTAACGCAGTTGCATGCTGATGAGCGTGTCTTCCTTGCCAAAAGCTGTTGCCGTTCCTTCGACACCACGCGCGCATCCGATGTCGAAGCGCGATGAGGGAAGGGAGGCGAGGGTCATCCCGCCGCCTCGCCCAGCGAAAAAGCGAAGGGCGGATTATCGACAGCGTAGCGGGTGGGGGCATCTCGGTGCCGGGATACTGACCCTTGCCATGCATGCAATCATGGTGATCGTACTCGCCTCCCAATGGTATCGTCCCACGCTTCGAGCCGGGACGGACGACACTATCACTCTCGTCAGGCTGGCGGCCCTGCCGGACAGAAGGGCGAACAGGGTCGAACGGGGCCATGACACCGGCACGCCCAAGGCTCCGCACATGACGGCCACCATTCCCTATCCGGTTATCGAGCTTCCACGCTCCGCCCCCGGCATTGAGGCTGTTCCTGTGGCGCTGCCAGTGCCTGTTGCCCCTTCCGATGGCGGGAGGACCGATGCGCCGGAACAGGCGCTGCTGACCTATCGCCGGGCAGTGACGGCCCGCCTCGCAGCCGAACGGCGCTACCCCGGTGACGCATTGCGGCGCGGGCATCAGGGCAATGGGATGATCCTGTTCCGCATCGATCGGACGGGTAGCCTCCTGAGTGCCGTGGTGGACAAGGGCACCGGCAGTGCGGAGCTTGATCGTGAGGCTGTGTCACTCGTGCGGCGGGCGGCGCCCTTTCACCACATTCCAGCCGAGCTTCCCGATGAACTGGAAATCGGCCTGCCGATCCTGTTTCTCATCGCCGAGCCGGTGTCCCCATGACGGTCAAAGCCTTTTCGCTGATGGCGCAGCACCGTGTAGGATTGTTGTCCTGGGTGCAGCGTCGGGTGCGGCCGCCCATCGAACCGGCGGACATCGTGCAGGAAACCTGGGCGAGGGCCATGCCCGCCATAGAGGCGGGGCGGGTCGAAAATGTGCAGGCCTATCTCTATGGCATCGCGCGCAATCTGTCGGCGGAGGCGATGCGCCAGCAGAGCCGCTGGTCGCGCTGGCTGGTGCAGGACGCGGACACCGCAAAGGTCGCCGACGACGGTCCCACGGCGGAGGCTCATGTCATGGGGCGGGACGAACTTGCGCGCCTTCATGCCGCAATGGAATTGCTGCCGCTGAGATGCCGTGAGATATTCGCCATGCGACATGTCGAAATGCTGGAGAAGAGCGATATTGCCGCACGGCTGGATATCAGTATCAAGCAGGTCGAGAGACAGTTGCGGCTGGCGCTGGTTTCCTGTGCACGCACTCTTGGCAAGGATAGTTGAGATTGTTTTGCGACGATCAGGCGCCGGAACTGCACCATTGCCGACTATGGAAATGGAGAGGAAGGTCTTTGCCGTCTCGTACAGACGGAGCGTCGAGGTGCGCGATGTCGATTGAAGAACATGATGATCCCATAGAAACCGTCGAGGATCAGGCGGCGGACTGGATCGTGCGCCAGGATGGCGACGGACTGACGGTAGCGGAGGAGCGCGCCTTCGCTGCGTGGCTGGACGATCCCCGGCACAGAACCGCCTATGATCGGCACCGCGCCATATGGGCACGCTATCAACAGGCCGGCACCGCGCTGGCGTCGGTCTCGAAGATCAGCGTGTTTCGCCCCATGCGCCATCATGGCCGCCGCCGCCCGGCGCTGGCATTGGCGATGGCCGCATGCATGACGCTGCTCCTGATCGGCCATGCCTGTGACTGGCCGACGCGATGGCGCGCCGATTATGCCACGGACGTCGGAGAACGGCGGACAGTGCGGCTGGAGGACGGATCGCGCGTGCAACTGGACGGACGGTCCGCCATCGCCTTTGAGCGTACGGCGGGACAGCGGGTCATGCGCCTCCTGTCCGGCGGCGCTGCCATAGAGGTGGCGCCCGACGCGGCGCATCCCTTTGTCGTTCGAACAGATGCGGGCCGTGTGACCGCGCTGGGGACCGCCTTTGTCATTCGCAAGACAGGGGCTTCTGTCGACCTTGTTGTCACCGAGCATAGCGTCCGTGTGGACAGCGAGAAGGACCGGCGGATCGTCCGCGAAGGCGAGGCGACCCGCTTCCACACCGGTTCCGTGGCGACACCGCTCCCTGTCGATTTGACCACTGCCACAGCCTGGACGCGGGGCAAGCTCATCATATTCAACCAGCCGTTGAGCGAGGTCGTGACCGCACTGGGCGGGCAGCGGCGCGGTTACTGGACCGTGCGCGGCGATGCAGCGGCCATCCGCGTCAATGGCGTCTACGATCTAGATGATCCCCTCGCCGCCCTGGGCATATTGGAACGGACGCTAAAGCTCAGATCCTTCCGCCTTTCTGATAGGTTCGTCATCCTCAGCCGGTGAAGGCTGAGACCTTTTTCAGATTTTTTTGGCGCGGACAGGCTCCAATCCGGCTCCTCCTCCGACATGGCTGATGAGAGTGCATCGCAAGAGCAAAGGTGTGCCCTCGACATATTCGCTGGGGGATTGATTAGATGGTTCGGAATTCGGTGCGTTCGCTGTTGTCTGCGACGTTGTTGGGCAGCAGCATATTGGCGGGAATGGCGATCCATTCCCCGGTCCATGCCCAGAAGGCGGGCACGGAGCGCAGATATGACATTCCGCCAGGCACGCTCGCCGATGCACTGAACCGCTTTGCCGAGCAGAGCGGGGTGCAGATTTCCTATGAAGCCGAGCTGGCCGACGACCGCCGCAGCAGCGGACTGCGCGGCAGCTATACACGAGCGGATGCGCTGTCCCGTCTGCTGGCGGGCAGTGGCCTTGTGGCGCGCGATGCCGGAGAGAATGGGATTTCCATTGCCCGTGCGACATCGGGGCGGATCGACCTCGACCCGATGGAGGTCAGGGACAGCGTGGTTGCCGCCGGGACCGGCGATGCCCGGTCCGATGGCGACGGCCCGCACGGCTATGGCGGCGCCGACACCATCATCGTCACGGCCCTGCGTCTGGAAACGGCGATCAGCGGACTGAAGACCGACACACCCCTGCTCGAAACCCCGCAGGCGATTTCCGTGGTCAACATGGAGGAGGCGCGGGTAGCATCAGCATCAGCATCAGCAACTGTGGCGTGCGCGTGACGCCCGCGCACAGGATCACCTCATGCGCGGCCTCGGCGCTGTCCCGGCGACCGTGACGCAGCCAGTCGATGCCTGCGGCGCGTCCGTCGCGGACACGGATACGAGTGGCCATCGCATGGCTGACGATCGTGAGGTTAGGTCGGTGGCGGGCAGGGTGGAGATAGGCCGTCGCGGCGCTGACCCGCTGCCCCCGGTGCAGCGTCATCTGCAACCGGCCGAACCCCTCCCGGCTGCGCGCCGTTGAAATCGGGGCTGACGGGATAGCCAGCCTGTCCGCCCGCCTCGACCAGCGCCTGTGACAGCGGCATCCAGCCCGGCGTGTCGGATATATGCACAGGGCCGTCGCCACCATGGTAGGCCGATGGCCCGCGTGCATTGCACTCTGCCCGGATGAAATAGGGCAGCAGCTTTTCATAGGACCAGTCTGGGAGGCCATTGGCGGCTCAGCCGTCATAGTCCTTGGGATCGCCCCGCACATAGGCCATGCCGTTGATCGACGATGTGCCGCCCCACCCGCGACGGGCGGGCCAATAGATGCGGCGCTCGCCGAAGTGCGCCTGCGGCTCGGTGAAGTCGAACCAGTTGTGCGGGTTCGGCTTGCTCAACAGCGCCTTGGACCCCGCAGGCATACGGATGTTGAGCGACCGGTCGGGTCCGCCCGCCTCGACCAGCAGGACGCGGCAATTGGGATCGGCGCTCAGTCGGTTGGCGAGGACGCAACCGGCGGTGCCCGCCCCGACGATGATATAGTCAAACAACGCCATCGGCCGGGTGGGTCGAGCGGTTCCGGGCAGCGAAACGGGACGCCGCCCCGACGAAGTGACGATGCGGGTTGCCGATCAGCATAATGTCTATCGCCGACTGGCTGACCCCGGCGGCGCGCAGGGCCGGAACGACATGATCCGTAACGGCGGAATATTGATGCTCATGAAAGCGCGCGACGCCGCCCGGATGGAAATTGGTCCAGCAATAGCAGTCATGCGACAGGGCCAGATGTTCGACGAACCCGCGTTCGATCATCGCGACGATGGTGGCGATGCGCTGCTCGAAGCTCAGCGAAAAGGCGATGCCGAAGCGGTCCATCCCCAGGATCGATCCCCGCTCCGCCAGCGCGGTGAGATAATCGAGGTCCATCGTGTCGCCCAAATGGCCGATGATGACATCGCGCAGGTCCACGCCCTCTTCGGCGAAGACATTCTGGGCGATCAGGCCTGAGCCATTGGCCGGGTTGGTGTGAACGGTGATCGGCGCGCCAGTCCGCACGTTGGCCTTGGCTACCGCCCGCATAACCCGTTCCACGCCCGGCGTCAGGCCCGCGGCGTCGATCGCGCATTTGACTTCGGCCGCGCGGATGCCGGTGTCCATGATGCCGTGCTCTATATCACCGGCAAACAGGCCGGGCATCGGATCCTCCTCGTCAAAGAGGAGGCCGGGGCCGACCATCTGGAACGGCATCGGCACCACGTCCAGCGTATAGCAGCCGGTGGAGACGATGATGTTGAGGTCGGTTAGCTCCGCGACCTTGCGGATGCGGGGCACATATCGCCCCAGTCCCAATACGGTCAGGTCGATGATCGTGTCGATGCCGGACGCCTTGATCGCATTCATCTTGGCCGCCGCCCTGGCGATTTCGGCATCCTCGTCGAAATCCCGGCCATGGTTGAGCAGATGCTCGATATCGCCCGTGAAGACATGCTCATGGATCAGCACGCGGCCAAGACTGTCCGCGTCGATAGGGCCGGTGACAGTCTGGATGATCGTCATGCGCCCGCATCCTCTTTCGACCGCGTTTCGTCCTGCGCCAGTCCGAGCGCGATTCGAACTTCTGCATCCTCGAAACCGCGCCCCGAAAAGCGCAATATCTCCTCCGCTCCCTCGTAGAAGGGAAGGTCGCTACGCAGGTCGACCCGCCACCAGTCAACCATTGCGACCCGCGCTGCGATCCGCCATGTCCCGTCGCGGCGTTGCCAGCGGTCGAGATACCGGCCAGCGTAGAAGGAGTCCCGGTCTTCGCCTTGCAGGATAGTGATCCAGCCCGCCTCGCTCAAAGCCGTGTCGCCGTCGATCTCAACGCAGACGTCGAGCATGTGGCGCACGGTGGCGCGATAAACAGCGGCGTTAGCAACAAATTCCGCGATCAGCCCATGCGCAACGCCCCGGACCGGCCCATGACATTCCGGCGTATCAGGCAGGAAAACAGCCTGTGCACGGGCGGCGTCTCCCGCTGTCAGGGCGCGGAAATATTCGGCGAGCGTTTCGCGGATGTCGAGTGTGTCGATCCAGCGGTCGATCCGCGCATCCCTCTCTTCCACGCCCATCGCCCTATTCCTCGATCAGGCAGATCGGCGTCTGGACCGGGACGGTATCGTCCTCCGCCACCAATATGCTGGCGAGAACGCCGGCGAGGGGCGACTCCAGCACATTCGCGGCCTTCGCAGCCTCTATCTCCACCAGTGCCTCGCCCGGTTCCACGCGGTCGCCGACCGCTTTCAGCCATTGGACCACGGTCCCTTCGGTCATGTTCATGCCCCACTGCGGCATCCTGATCTCGACCATGCTCATCCGACCTCTTCCCTGCTTCCCATTGTGACCTGCCGCGCCGCCGCCACGATCCGTTCGGCATCAGGGTACATCAGCCGCTCCAGCGACGGGGCGAAGGGCACGGGCACATCGGGAGCGGTCAGCCGGACGATGGGTGCGCGCAGGCTGTCGAATGCCTGCTCGACCACGGTCGCGGCCACCTCCGACGCGATGCTGCACGTCAGGGGAGCGGGATCGACGACGATCAGCCGTCCGGTCTTCCTGACCGACGACAGGATCGTCGCACGGTCGAGCGGAACGACGCTCCGCAGGTCGATGACCTCCGCCTCTATGCCCTGCTCTGCGAGAGTGGCGGCAGCGCCGAGCGCATGATGCACCGCGCTGGCGAGCGCGACGATCGTCACGTCGCGGCCCTCCCGCTTTACCTCCGCAACGCCGATGGGTACGACATGGTCGTCCTCCGGCATCTCCTCGCGGCGGCCCCACAGGCTCGAATCCTCGAATATCAGGACCGGGCCATCGTCGCGGATGGCCGCCGTCATCAGGCCCCTAGCATCGCAGGCGCCGGAGGGAACGACGATCTTCAGGCCGGGGCATTGTGCGAACATCGCCCATGCCCGGTCGGAATGATGCGCGGCGGCCCCGACGCCGAACAGCACCTGCGCGCGAAAGACAATGGGTAGTCTGGCCTGTCCCCCCGTCATGTAGCGCATCTTGGCCGCCTGGTTCACCAACTGGTCCATTGCACAATAGAGGAATGTGGACGCGGTCGCCTCTATGATCGGGCGCATGCCCGTCAGGGCAGCGCCAATGCCCGCGCCGAAGAATCCGGCGTCGAGGAAATCGGCGTGTCGCGCACACGCTCCTCACCAAATTCCTCGACGCCGAAGTCGCCGTAGATGCCGGATCGGACGTCCTCACCCATCACGAATACGGTTGGGTCAACGCGCATTTCGTCGCGGATGGCCTAGCCCACGGCCCTCAGATATGTCTGTTTCGGCATGGCCGTTCCTTATCCGTAGATATCTTCGAACAGGGCGTCGCCGGTCGGCTCGGCACCCGCCTCTGCGAAGGCGACGGCCTGCGCTACTTCGTGGGCAACATCCGTGCGGATCGCGGCGATCGCTTCGGTCGACAGCAGCTTACTCGTCAGGGATCGCGCCTCGAACAGGGTGACAGGGTCTCGCTTCCGCCAGGTGTCGATCTCTTCGGTGCTGCGATAACTGGGGAGGGTCATGCCCCCGAATTCGCTATGCTCGCAATATCGGTAGGTGACGGCCTCGACCAATGTCGGTCCCCGCCCGGCTCGCGCCCGTTCGGTCGCCTCGCGGACCGCGTCCTGCACCGCGACGACATCCTGTCCGTCGACCCGGACACCGGGGATCGCATAAGCAGCGGCGCGGTCCGCGATGGTGACATCGGGCGACGTCGACCCGTGCCGCGTGAACATGGCATAGCTATTATTCTCACACAGGAAGATCACCGGCAGCGTCCATGTCGCGGCAAGGTTGAGGGATTCGTGGAATATACCCTCGTTCACCGCGCCGTCGCCAAAGAAGCACAGGCAAACCTGCTGCGTGCCGCACATACGGGCGCTCAGTCCCGCACCTACGGCAATCGGCATCAACCCGCCGACGATACCGGATTCACCCAGACTGCCGATGGAAAAATCGGCAAGATGCATGGATCCACCCTTGCCCTTGCAGACGCCATTCGCCTTGCCGAACAGTTCGGCCATGAGCGGACCCAGCGCCGCGCCCTTAGCGATGGGATGGCCGTGCGACCGATGGGTACCGGTCATATAGTCATCCGCGTCGAGAGGGATGCAGGCTCCGACGATGGCCCCCTCCTGCCCGATGGACAGGTGGGTCGTGCCGGTGATCGCGGCACTGGCCTTAAGGTCCGCGACCTTCTCCTCGAACAGCCTGATCCGCAGCATCCGCCGGAGCATCTCTTCGGCGAGAGCGGGCGTCAGCCGGTTATGTCCGACCGCCTCCACGATCATTTACCGAACGCATAGCGGATCGAAGCCCCGAAGGTGGCGGGGGCGGCCCATCCGACGCCGATCGACGGCGCATGATAGGCGACCTGTGTCGTATATTCCTCACCCAGCAGATTCTCGCCGTAAACCGCGAGCTTGATATTGCCCGATGGATCTGTCCACTCCGCCCGAAGGCCCAGCAGGTTGTAGCTGCCCTGTCGGAACTGCTCGCTGAGGTCGTAGAAGAATTGGGACGAGTGGTAGAGATTGCCCGACAGGTTCAGGCGTCCCTTTGCCACGTCGATGCCATAGCTGGCGCCTAGCGAGGCCGTGAAGGTGGGTGACCGCTGCATCCGCTTGCCGCTGCTGTTGGAGGGGAACAGCGTCCAAAAACCATAGTTGGTGCCGCACGTCGCGGGATTGCCGCAAATGTCGTAATAGCTGCCGTTGGGGAAGGATTTGTAGCGCCCATCCACCAATGCTCCGCCCGCAGTGATCGTGAGATCCGAGGTCGGCCGGTAGGTCACATCGCCTTCCACGCCATAGATGCGGGCCGTTGCGGCGTTCAGGATTTGCGACAGATTATCCTTGTAGATGGAAATCTGGAGATCCTTATAATCATAATACCAGCTCGACAGGTTGAGCGAGAGCTGCCGCGTGGCGTGCTTGATGCCGATCTCATAGGCATCCATCTGCTCCGGGCGAACGATCCCGCCTGCGATCACGTCCACCAGCGGCGCCTTGTACCCCTTGGTGTAGGAGGCGTAGACCGAGGTGGCGTTGTCGACCGCATAGCGGATCACGGCGCGCGGCGTTACCCGATCGGTATCGAGCGGGGCGAAAGACTGGTTGATGAGGTCGAAGGCCGGGTTGACGAGGCTCAGCCGGAACGCCCCACGATCGAAACGATCATGGCTGTAGCGCGCGCCGACGGTCAGAAAGAGATTGTCGATGGCTTCATAGGTGAAGTCGGCGAAGGCCGCGATGCTCTGCGTGCGCGAATGGGACGCCCCTTCTGCATAGACATTGCTGCTGCTGGTGCCCAGACCCAGCGGGGATAACTGGTCGACATAGTTGAAGTAGAAGAGACCGGCGGTCCATTGCAGGCGGCCGCCCGGCTTCGACGCCAGAATGAATTCCTGCGTGAACGTCCGGCCTGTGACCGGAATACGGTTGTAATTGATATCCGCCGCCGTCTGGTCATTGTCGGAGACGATGTCAGACTTGTCGATGCGATACTGGGTGTAGGATGTCAGGTCCGCAGAACCCATGTCGAAGCCGACAGTGGCCTGAAAAATATCGGCATCGAAGTGAAAATAGGGGACCGCGCTGTTGGTAACGGCGACCTCGCGATAATTTGTCGCGACGAGGCCGGCGGGGAGTTGTTCGGGAAGGCCCTGTAACGGGGCATAAGTGATTCCATTCTGTCGCAATGTACCCAACGCCACATTGCTCGCATCGTCCACCCGTTGATGGCTGTAGCGTAGCAGCACATCTATGGAATCGGAGAGATCGAAGGCGACACCGGCGCGCACGGACCAGTTTTCATACGCCCCCGGATGCCTAGGGCCGCTCGCAATGATATTGCGCAAATAGCCGTCGCCGCGCGAATAACTGCCTTCAAGATCGACGGCCAGATTGTCCGACAGGCCGGTCGTCATATAGCCTTGCGCCCGCAGAGCGTTGAAACTGCCGTAGGACAGCTCAGCGACCGCTGCGGTATCCTTGGCGGGTCGTGCGCTGGTCACGAGGATCGCGCCGCCCGTCGTGTTGCGACCGAAGAGAGTGCCTTGCGGTCCCTTGAGCACCTGGATGCTCTGGACATTCAACAACTGAAAGTCGGCGGCCAGCGGATTGGGCGAATAAAAGCCATCTGCATAGATGCCGACGTTGGAACTGCCCCCGGCAGTGACGACCGCATTGCCGACGCCACGGATCGTAGGCTGCACGAAATTCGCCTGATAGTCGAAGCGGATCGCGGGCGTGAGTTTGACGATGTCGCCCAGTTGCTAGACGTTCGCCTGTTGCAGCGCCTCCGAACTGATCGCCGTGATCGAGATCGGAACATCCTGCGTCCGTTCCGCCCGGCGCTGGGCCGTCACGATGATGTCGGACGCGCCTGCGGTCGGCTGTTCCGGCGCCTGAGCCTGAGCCTGAGCCGAGACTGCGAGTGCCAGTAGACCGGCGGTGGAAAACAGAATCCCTTTCATACGGCATCCCCTCCTGTCGCCCGCTATGCGGTTGCGATCGATGATGCAGGCCGTGCCTGCAAATGCGGATGTCGCGCACATATTTTGCGCCATCTCCAGTCACCATCGTGGGCTGGTTATCGGCGGTCGTCTTGACCTGGCGTTGAATGATTAGGACGTGAGTGGACAAATGAACCGATGCGTGTCCGAACCCCGAACAGGGCGGAACCATGGGGAGGGGGCCGGGAGATTATCCGCTGGTCTTACCGCGCACAGCCTGACCCCTGCGACATCGGGCGCTCAACCACTGACATAGCCGCCGTCCACGGGAAGCGCCGCCCCCGTGACAAAGCTGGCCTCGTCGCTCGCCAGAAAGAGGGCGGCGGCCGCGATTTCGCGATCGAGGCCCCACCGTTTGAGCGGGATGTGCGGCAACGACCGTTCCTCGTCTGTCGGAACGCGGCGTCCTTCCGACCAGGGCACCAGCCCGGTCCATGTCATGCCGGGGCAAACGGCGTTGATCCGGATATTCTGGTCGGCATAATCTAGTGCGGCGCTTTTCGTCAGTTGCACCACCGCCGCCTTGGACGCGGAATAGCAGGCGAGGCCCTTCCAGCCCACCAGCCCGGAGGCGGACGCCGTGTTCACGATCGACCCGCCGCCGGTCCGCAACATCGACACGATGCCGCAGCGCATACCGTTGAATACCCCGCGCAGATTGACGTCGATGAGCATATCGAACGTCGCGTCATCCATTTCGTGCAGGGGCACATCGAAGGGTCCGGTCGTACCGGCATTGTTGCAAAGAATATCCAGCCTGCCGAAGCGATCCTCGGCCAGTGCGACCATGCGTCCGACATCCTCGGTACTGGTGACGTCGGCATGGGTCGCGACGGCGTTCGCGCCAAGAGCCTTGGCCACCGCGGCTTCATGGCCGGAAATGTCCGCGCAAATGACGCGCGCGCCCTCCGCCACGAACATCTCGGCCATGGCTCGTCCCATCCCTGAACCAGCGCCGGTGATGGCGGCGACCTTGCCTTGAAGCCTCATACAGTATGCTCTCCATAAGCGTGCCGATTGTGATCGGCCCGTTCCTATCCACGAGGCCAGACCGAAAATCCAGACGGCAAGCTGACGCATCCTGTCGCTGCCGATCAGGAAACCCTTTCGCCATGCCGCCGGGGCGCGAGCGCCGACAGGAGCTGGAAGGTGAAGCCCGTGCTGCCCGTCATCCCTCGTCGGACGGGCGTATGTGCCCCCACGAGTCGATCAGGCCGTCAATCACCGTCAAGACATCGGCATGTCCGGTGGACACGCCAAGCTCGGCCTCCCTGAGAATGGTGAGCGCCGAACTTGAAGCGAAAATTGCCAGCGCCACCGGGGGTATCGCTGTTGCTCGATCCTTTGGCAGTGCATTTGTCAGGGCTGCGACCTGCAACGCGCGGGCTTCCTCGATATAGGCGATGACCTCCGATCGCAGCGACACGATCCGGTTTGCCAGAGCCATGAACTCCGCGACCATGCGGGAATCATTCGTGTGGATGCACAATTCCCAGATTTGCCGGAGCGGATGCGTGCCGATCGTGGCAGCGCGAAGCTGCTCCAACTCTCGCGAGGCCAGACGTCGAAAGGTTTCGACGATCAGCACATCCATCGTCTCGAAATAATAATAAACGAGCCGCTGCTTCACGCCGATATGCTCGGCCAGTCGCCGGGATGTCAGCGCGCCATAGCCCTCCTCTCGCAGAACGGTCTCGGCACCATCGAGCATGCGGTGCCATATGTCCGACCCCTTTGGTCCCATGCGGCGCTTTATTGACGATCCGATAGTGCTATCCTCCCAGGCCCTGCGACAGCCTTGAACCTCCTCTTAGCCGCGTAACCGCCTTTCTTAAAGATCGTCTGGATTGGCGGTTCCCGGTTCGATGGCTCGTTTAATCCTACGAGATGCAGCGATCGTGCCGAGTGAGATATATGTATACCTATAGCGACGTAAGTTCAAATTTCGCAGTAACATTGGCCTATTTTCAACGTATTATGGAGGGATCCTGTCTAGGCTGTTTTATATTGTGTACATATATAAACCTGCTATCAATCTGACGAGCAGCGTTCAACAAGATGGCCGTTCATCGAATGACAGGTTCATAATCTGGCATCAGATCCGAACGAGACCACCGACAGCACTGCGCTGGAGTGAAACATAAGCGTCATCGGTCATGCCGGAGCGCTTTGCAGGAGGGGATATTATGAAGGGCATAGCCTTTTTGGCGGGCGTGAGCCTGCCTGCCGTTCTGGCCGCCACCCCGGCATTGGCGCAGTCGCCAGCCATCGACGCCGGGCAACCATCCGTCGAAGATATTGTAGTCACTGCACAGCGGCGCGCCGAACGCACGCAGGACGTGCCCATATCCGTCACGTCAATCAGCGCCGATGCGCTGCAACAGGCGAACATCCAGCAGCTTGGCGACATTGTTAAACTCACCCCGGCAACACGGTTCGACTATCAGGCGAACTTCGTGCAGCCTACGGTTCGTGGTGTGGGCAATGCGGTGGTGACAGCAGGCGCCGGCTCCAATGTCGGCATCTATGTCGATGGATTCTATATGCCCAATCCGCTGGGCAGCGATTTTCAGTTGCTGAATCTTCAGGGTATTCAGGTGTTGAAGGGGCCACAGGGCACGTTGTTCGGCCGCAATACGACCGGCGGCGCGATCCTCGTGACCAGCAACAAGCCCAGCCAGACGGCGCGCGGCGTACTGGAAGCATCCTATGGCAGCTTCAACACAGTCGGGGTCAAGGGCTATGCCACCGCCGGCCTGACTGGGAAACTCGCCTTCGACATCGAGGGGGCGTTCCGGTCCAGCGACGGTTATATCCACAACATCGTCGCCAGCGGGCCGCGCCATCCGGGCCGCCTGACCAACTGGTCCATCCGCTTAGGCCTGAATGTCGAACTGTCAGAGACGGTGTCTTTCCTGCTGCGCTACAGCCATCAGGACGTGGACGACAATAGCAACACGGCGCCGACCGTTCTGGTGCAGGATAGGCGGGTCTATGCGCCCTATGAGCCACCCTATGCCGGGGCAACGCCGCGGATACCGGCCAATCAGATCGCTACCGGCTATCGTCAGGCCGCGATCAATGCGGGCACGGTTCCGGGCTTCCGCTTCAAGGGCGATGCCTATCAGCTTACCGGCTCCTTCGATCTCGATTTCGCGGACCTGGCATCCTACACCCAGTATCGGGTGGATAATTCGATGATCTTCGCGGACAATGACCAGACCGCTGCGGACATCAACTACAATCAGATTCCGGTGCGCAACGAGACGTTCACGCAGGAACTGCTCCTGACGTCGAAGGCGGGCGGTCGCCTTCAGTGGACGGCGGGCCTCTTCTACATCAACAATCTCGACGAGTTTAACCCGGTCCGATCCGGCACAAGTCCGGCGACGCTGGGCGCCAATGTCCATACCCATGTGCGGACGCAGAGCATCGCGGGCTATCTCGATGCCACATATGAGATCGTCGATAATCTCTTTCTGACCGGCGGTGCGCGCTATGCCCATGACAAGATCGACCGGGCCTATATCGACGTGGCCAACGGGTTCTTCCACATCCCCTATCCCGACAGGTCCAGTGATCGTGTCACGCCGCGCGCCGTGTTGCGCTATGCGCTCAACCCGCGCTCGTCGGTCTATGCGTCCTATACACGCGGCTATAAGGCCGGGCTGACCGATGTGGTCGTCGGCCTCTATGTTCCCGGCGACGATGGCCGGGTCGAGCCGGAAGTCATGGACGCCTATGAAATTGGCTATAAATATGCATCGCGCGCCTTTTCGCTCAATCTGGCGGGCTGGTATTACGACTATCAGAACCTGCAATTCTCCGTCTATCCGGGTGGCCTTGCAGAGGTTCTGAACGCCGCGACCGCCCGCATCTATGGCGTGGAGGGGGACGTGCGCTATCAGGTTACGCCTGACTTTGAAGTGACGGCGAGCGGCGCCTATGTCGACGCCAAATATCGCACCGTGACGCAGGGCGCCCGCTATGTGCAGGGACCGGATGGCATGTACAATGCGGTCGATTTTGCCACGGCCGGCTATGATGCGTCGGGCAAGCCCATGCAGAGAGCGCCCAAGTTCACCGCCAGCGTCGGTGCCCGCTATGGCCTCGATCTGGAGGGAGGCCACCTGACCCTGTCGGGCAATCTATACCATACATCGACATTCTACTTCGATCCGGCACAACAATTTTACCAGAAGGCCTATCAACTGCTTGGCCTGCGCGCGGAGTGGACGGACCCGTCCGACCGTTTCACGCTGGCGGTCTATGGGGATAATGTCACTGGCTCGCGCTATTACAGCCAGGTGCTCACGCACGCCCCCGGCATCGGGGCGGTATGGGGTGCTCCGGCGACCATTGGGGGGTCGGTGCGGGCGAAATTCTGACGGGCCGGGCCATGGCGCGTGGACGACTACCAGTGTGGAGAATGGAATGAGCAAGTTGCGCGTCGTGGTTATCGGCACCGGGAATATCGGCGGCATTGCCGTGCGGTGCCTGCAGGGCAGGGACGATATCGAACTGGTGGGCGTCTGGGGTCGGTCGCAGAACATCGGCATGGATGCCGGCCTGCTCGACACGGATCGTCCGTGCGGCGTCATCATCACCGACAAGGAGGAGGAGATTTTCGCGCTCCGTCCCGATTGCGCAGTGATGGCGCTGAATGTCCGCGATCCGATGGAGGCGCAGAAGGTCAACGGCGCCTGGCATATCAAGCTGCTGGAGCAGGGCATCAATGTCGTGACGGCGAGCGACGGTTCGCTCGTCTTCCCGCCCTCCCATTCGGATCAGGCCTATGTCGGGGCGCTTCGGGATGCCGCCGTCCGGGGCGGGGTGACCTTCTACGCCAATGGGCAGGAACCGGGGTTCGTGGACCATATGGCGATGCTGGCGACCACGCTCAGCAACACCATCCGCCGCATTACCTCCTACGAGTTGTTCAACTATTCGATGGTGCAGGAACGGCGGGAGATGGCGGACATCTTCGGCTTCGACGAACTGCCCGAAAAACAGGCGATACTGGAGCAGCCCGGCGCGCAGCTTTACGTCTGGGGCGGCCCGCTCGTCAATATCGCCGACAAGCTGGGCTATCAGGTCGAGCGTTTCGAGGAACTTTATGAGAAGCGCGTGGCGGAGCGGGACATTCAGGTCGGCTTCGGCACCATAGAGAAAGGCAAGGTCGCGGCCATCCGCATCCGCTCCAGCGCCTATGTCGCAGGGCGAGAGGCCATCGTGGTCGAGCATGTCAACCGCATGTGCGAGGACATCGCGCCGGAATGGAAGAGAGCGGACACGCATGGTTGCATGCGGATCGAGGTGGAGGGCGATCCCAATATATCGCTGGAATGTACGATCGGCGACCGCAGCAAGCCGGAGGAACTGGGCTATGACGGCTATCTCATGACGGTCACCCGCATCGTCAACGCCATCCCCTATGTCTGTGCGGCGGCGCCGGGGCTGACCAGTTTCCGAGAACTGCCCCTCACGACGCCCGGCAGCGCGTTCCGCAGTGATGCGGTTGCCATCGAACACCGGATATTGCGGCCTGAGAGATAAAGGCTGCCGATAACGCGACAGCGAAGGCCATTGGCAGCACTCGCCTTGGCCGGACCTGTCTTGATCGGTGCGGACCGCCTGTCCGCACCGATGGATTTTGGCAGGCGGTCGCGCTTATCGCCTTACGCCGGAAGGCCCAGCCCCTGACGCAGCGCCGCCATGAAATGCGCCTTGTACCGCTTCACAACAGGGGCGGTCTCCACAAGGTTGAAGCCGTGGAAGGCGCCGGGCACGACGATCAGTTCCGTCAGCACGCCCGCATCCGCCAGACGTCGCGCATAATCGACGCCCTCGTCCACGAACAGGTCGATCGAGCCGACACCCAGGAAGGTCGGGGGCAGTCCGGCCAGATTCTCTTCGCGCGCGGGTACCGATCCCTTGGGCACATGGCGCGATCCCGCAGGGACGCCCAGCAGGGAGGTCCAGCCGAACCTGTTGGCCTCCGGCGACCATAGCAGCGCCCCCTGATAGGGCGGTTTGTGCACCGTGCTGCCTGTCCGGTCGTCGAGCATGGGGTAGATCAGCGCCTGATAGGCGATTGGCACTTCGCCGCGATCCCGCGCCGCGATGGCCAGCATCGCGGCATGGCCACCGCCCGCGCTGCCGCCCATGACCGCGATCCGGCTCTTGTCCACGCCCAGCTTCTCGGCGTTGGCGTAGAGCCATTTCAGGGCAGCATAATTATCGTCCAGGGGGCCGGGAAAGCGTGTTTCAGGCGCCAGCCGATACTCCACGCTGACGATGACGCAGTCCAGTTCCGCCGCGATTTCCTGCATCTGGCGCAAATCGCTTTTGAAATCGCCCATGATGAAACCGCCGCCATGGATGTTCAGGATGGCGGGGCGGGGTGCGGCCCGTTCTCCGGCGTTGATGACAGCGGCCTTCACCGCTGGCTGCCGATCAAGGCCCGGTACCATCTCTTCCCGCCAGGCCGGTGCGGCAAGGGGTGGCCTGTTGAACTGCGCACCGCCCTTGCGCGAGGCGGCAAGGGTTTCGGCGGTGATCGCCATATTGCCCATCTTCGCCAGTTGGGTGGCCATGGCGCGCAGGTCCGGGTGGACATAGGGAAGCGGATCGAAGGGAACCCGCGCAGCGCCTGCTGCTGCGCTGGCGCTCCGAACGCCGGCCATGCCCGTCACCACCAAGGATGCAGCCAGCAGGGCCGCACAATCGCGTCGATTCATGTCCATGAGCTATTCTCTCCCACCGGGCTTTTTTCCAAAGCGCGCGCAGCTTTTTGTACCAACATCATCGACTGTCAAATAGGTTATGCCCACGAACTGGCGGCAAGGAGATGCGGCGCAGGCGGCAGGCCGATCAGCTATAGCTGCCACCATTCACGCCCAGCACCTGGTTGGTGATATAACCGGCATCATCCGAGACGAAGAAGGCAACCGCCGTGGCAATATCCTCGGCGGAGCCGAGCCTCGGTATGGGATAGGACGCGAGGATGTCCCGATAGTCGATGGGGAAGGCGCTCGTCTCGATCGCGCGGCGCGCCATCGGCGTGTCGATAAAGCCGGGTGAGACGGTGTTGACCGTAATGCCCTTCGCGCCGAGACCGATGGCGAGCGACTGGGTGAAGGTAATCATGCCGCCCTTGCTGGCGTTATAATGGGTCATGTCGAACACCCCGCCCATCTGGCCGCCCAATGCGGAGATGTTGACGATGCGGCCCCAGCCGGCGGCTTCCATGTCCGGCAGAACTGTCTGGGTGACGATAAAGGCCCCCTTCAGGTTCACATCGAACGTCTTGTCCCACAGGGCGTCCGTCAAGTCCTCGAACTTGCACCATCCCTCAACCGCGGCATTGTTGACGAGGGCGAGGATCGGGCCGAGCGTCCGGCGAACCTCTTCAATGGCAGCGGTGACAGCCGCACGATCGGTAACATCCGTTTCCAACGCGAGGGCATGGCCGCCGTCTGCAATAATCTGCGCCGCGACGGCTTGTGCGCCTTCGCCGTTGATGTCGAGGACGCCGACGGCAAAGCCCTGTCTGGCCAGCCGCCGTGCACAGGCCGCGCCCATGCCTTGCGGATCACCCGCTCCGGTAATCAGTGCGACCCTTGATGCTGCCTCAGCCATGGCGATTCCTTCTCTCCGACGGGATGATATTCTGGGGATGTCGATGGGGGTGGTGGCTCACAACATGGTGCTGCCGCCGTCCGCCCCGATGGTCTGTCCGCTGATATAGCTGGACGCCTCGCTCGCCAGGAACAGCGCCAGCGGTGCAATGTCATCCGGCGTCCCGAAATAGCCGAGGGCGACCTTGGCCAGTTCGGCATCATAGCTTTTGCTTTCCCCCAGATACCACAACGCCTTGGGCGACATGGCGGAGGGCAGGATGGTGTTCACCCGGATGCGGTGGCTGCCCCATTCCTTTGCCGCGGTCTTGGTCAGCGTGCGGATTGCTTCCTTGCTCGCGGCATAGGCCAGGAAGCCCGGCTCACAGCGCAGGCCGAAACTGGACCCGAAGTTGATGATCGACCCGCCACCCGCATCGCGCATATGCGGAAAGACGAGTTGCATGAGCTGGAGCGAGCCGAAGAAGGCGGACTGGAAATCGACCATGCAATTCTCCTCCATCCGGGGATCGTCCAGCGGGAGATGGTCGGTGAAGCTATGGGCATTGTTGACGAGAATATCGACGCGGCCCCATCGGTCGATTGCCTCCGCGACCGTCCTTTGCGCGTCGTCGCGATTGCCCGCGATGGCGAGCAGGGCCAGCGCCTCGCCGCCCGATCCTGTCGCCGCTTCCCTGATGCGCTCCACGGCCTCGTCGAGTTTGCCTGGCGTGCGGCCCGTGACGATCACCCGTGCACCGGCACGGGCGTAGGCGGTGGCGATCGCCTCGCCGATGCCCTGTCCGCCGCCCGTGACAATCGCGACCTTCCCGCTCAGTTGCGTTCCGACTGTGGTCATGTTTCTTCCTGAGGAGAGCGTGCTGTTAGGATTGGCGAGGACTGGGACGATTAGCCGATGGCCGCTGACATCTGCTCCAGCGGAAAGCGTGCGGGCGCAACGGCGATGCCCGGCACGGCGGAGCGTCCGCGATACAGGCAGGACGATCCGGTAAGCGGCTTGCCTTCCTTCAGACTGTCTCCGCCATCGGCCGGCACCACATTAATGTAGATGTCGCGCAGGTCGGCACCGCCGAAGCGGACCTGCGTCGTGCATCCCGGCGGTGTCTCGACAGGAGGCAGAACATCGCCCTGCGGCGTCACGCGGGTGAGAAAGCCGCTGGACCGGAACCCGGTTATCCACACATGCCCCTCCGCGTCGAGGGCGAGGCCATCGCAGTCATCTTTGTCGAGCAATATGCGGCGTCCGGTCAGGGACAGATCGTCGGCCACATCCCATGCCCAGGCCACGTTGAAGGTGTCGCTGCAATAAAAGGCGCGCCGCGCGGCGTCGAAGGCGATGCCGTTGGAAAAGACAATATCCTCCGCCAGTCGGATGACCTCGCCCGCCACGGTCAGGCGGTAGAGGGCCGTCGGACGTGTCGGCTGCGCTGCCACGACCATTTCGATATCATTGGTGCCAAAGAAAATTCCACCGGTGCCATCCGGCCACATCTCGTTGATGCCGTTGATCGGCTTGCCATCCAGCTCCCGGATGAGCCAGCCCGATTGGCCCGTGTCGAGGTTGTTCCACATGATGCCGCCGGGGCCGGATGAGAGGACCGCTCCATCCGCGTTCATCATGACGCCGCCTGTCCACATACGGCCTTCGTTGAACGATCCAAAGGGCGTGCCGTCGGGCCGGACGCCGCAGATGCCGCCTTTGATGACATCGCTATACCAGATGACGTCCCGACCGAAGTCGTAGCAAAGCCCCTCCAGATAGACGCCTTCCGCAACCTTGGCATAGTCGCCGAGAGCCAGCTCTTTCATGAAACCCCTCCTGATATTTTTGGGCCACCGACCCTGTGGGCCTTGTTGATCGTCAACTTGTTAGCGACACGCAGGCCTGTCAAGCGTCATATATTCCCGGCCATGGAATTGCATTGTCGCTTGCACGACAACGATCTTTGGGAGGAGGTAGCGAACAATGACCTCCCATCGAAACTCTGCACGATAATGACCCTGATCTCTGCCCCCCAGCGCTACGGCCGATCATCCGTCCGTGTGAAACGTCCCGGCGAGAAGCGGAGCGTATCCCGGTCCGCCACGCGGGCGCTGGACGTACTGGAGCTGTTCGGCGGCGAGGGGCGCTGGCTGCGCGCCAAGGAGATTGGCGACAGGCTCTCCCTGTCATCTTCTTCGATCAACCAGTTGCTCAAGACGATGGTGGACAGCGGGCATCTCGTCTTCAATATCGATAGCAAGGCCTATCTGCCATCGCCCCGCCTGCTGACCTTCGCCGGATGGCTGGGGGAATTGTATCAGGGCCATAGCGGCCTGCATCAGTTGGTTGCGATGTTGCAGGAACGCACGTCCATCGGGGTCACGCTCACAGCGCCCAACGACCTGTTCATGCAGATCGTGGACCTCGCCACCGCGCCGGGCGACACGGCGGAGCGCGGGCTTCAGATTTCCATGTTCGGTTCGGCCATCGGCAGCGCCTATCTCTCCACGCTGGCCGACGCGGACATAGTGCGGCTGGCGCAGCGGGCACGGATCGAGAGCGGCCCGATCGCGCTCATCATGGAGGGGGTGCGGCAAATTCGGCAGGACGGCTTTGCCGACGGGCCAAGCGGGGATGGCGCCATCTGGTCGATTGCGATGCCGCTGCCGCTTCAGGGGCCGGGCTACAGCCTGATCCTCGCGCTTGCAGGAGCCGCCGGCGAAGTGCGGGATCGCCGCGACCTTTTGCTGGCCACGATGCGGGACGCCATCAGCGAATGGCAAGGGGGCTGAGCCGGTCGTCGATGAACCGGGCGATGGCGGCGAACGTCTCCTGCGCGCCCGTGCCGGTCCGGTCCCGCATCACGGCGACATGCTCCATACCGTCAATCGCGCTGAGGGTCGAGGGCGTCGCCACCGCCAGCAGCGCGGCATGGAGGCGCAGCGCATCGTCCGCCAACACCTCCCCTGTTCCCACGCTGATGAAGGACGGTGCAAAACCGTGCAGATCGACCGAGAGGGGGCAGGCGAGGGGGGCATCGGCAGGATAGCCCTGTAGATAATCCTCGGCCGATGCCTTCGCGGAGGCGCGCGAAAAGACGGGATCCGTGGCGGCGTTGCGGTCGTAGCAGCCGCTCGTCACCGACAGGTCGATCCAGGGGGAGAGCAATATCACGCCCGCAGGCACAAGCGCGAGGGGCAGGCCATGCGCCGCGATTGTGGCGGCGAGACCGCCGCCCGCAGAATCGCCGGAAAGGAGGATGGGAAGCGCACTGCTTTCCCGAAGGGCGGTCCAGCAGGACCAGCCATCGTTGAGGGCGGCGGGGAAGGGATGATCGGGCGCAAGCCGGTAATCGGGGCAGATGACGTCGACCCCGCACCGGGCAACGAGAGCGATGGCGAAAAGCGTCATCATCTCCGCGCAGCCGATGCGATAGCCGCCCCCGTGGAAATGCAGGACGGTGCCCTGCGGGTCGGGTGCAGCAAAATGCAGGCATCGGACGCCGCCCAGCAGGATGGACTGCGGCGGGGGAGAGATATGCCACCGGCCCGCCGCGATGGCCGCTGCCGTTTGGCTGCGGATCGCCGCGACATCGGCGCCGGGCCTGCGTCCCGTCCGTTCCGGCCAGCGCGGACCTGTCATGCGCCCTCCTTTGGCATCCCCAATGTGCCGCCGCCCGGCACGCGCAGCGTTCGGCCCAGAAAGCCCGCGGCTGTATAGCCGCCATCGACCGCCAGCGTCTGGCCGGTCACATAGGGCGACATGTCGGACAGGAAATAAGCCACGGCCTTGGCGATGTCGTCCGGGAAGCCCCGGCGGCGCATGGGCAGGAGGGCCATACTGCGCGCTTCCGCGTCCGCATCGGTCAACGGCACACGCGGCGTCACGATACCGCCCGGCGCAACGCAATTGACTCGGATGCCGCCGTCCGCCCATTCCACCGCCATCGACTTGACGAGGTTCATGAGGCCCGCCTTGGCCGCGCCATAGGACGCATGGTTCGGTGCAGAGCGGATGCCATCGACGGACGCCACCGCAACCATCGAACCCGGCGCGTTCCGTTGGTACAGACGCCGCGCCAGTTCCTGCGCGGCGACGAAGAAATAGCGCAGGTTGCGGTTGTGATCGAGATCCCAGATGTCGGTCGTCATGTCGAGGAGCGAACTCCAGGCCGCCATGCCGATGATGCTGGCCATGCCGTCGATCGGCCCGGCGGTGTCCTCAATCTCTCCGATAGTGGCGACCAGCGCCTCCGCGTCGGTGACATCGACGCTGAACGCATGAGCGCAGACACCCAGCGCCCTGGCGTCTGCCGCGACGCGGTTCGCCCGGTCGAGGTCGAGGTCCACCACGGCGACATTCCCGCCCAGACTGGCGATCAGCCGCGTGGTCGCCTCACCCATGCCCTGACCGCCGCCCAAGATCAGATAGCGGCTGCCCGCCATGCCAAACATATCCAGCATCGGATTATGCCTTGACCCTGGCAATGCCAGATTTAGGGCCAGCGTCAGAACCGGCTTCGGGCGTCGGCGCCCATTTTTCCTGCGTCACGGATCGCGCTTCGGCAGACTGGAGGCCGGTGGCCAGCGCATCGGCAACGCCCCGCGCACCCCGTTTCCGCAATTCGGGCAGGACGCGAGTGCCGAGCAGTTCGATCGACTTCATCACCGCCGCATGCGGCAGATAGCCAAAGTTGAGATAACAGAGGAGCTGATCCACGCCCGCCGCATCGTAACGCAGCAGTTTCTGCACACATTCCTCCGGCGTGCCCACGATCACCATGTCTTCCCGGTCGAATTCGGTGATATCGAACTCCCCCCGCGCACGCGCCTCCAGAAGGGGAAAGGCCTTGGCCTGCTGTTCGGGCGTCAGATGGGCCATCTCCCATTTCAGGTGAAACTCTGCGAGGCCCTTGTACCACCACCACATGGAGTCCCACAGGCGCGAAGCGGCGAAGTCATCCCGCGATTCCGCGCAATGGACGAGGGTGTAGACGCCCACCTTGTTGGTGTGGACGCTGGTGAGCGGCACCGCGCGTTCCTGCGCCCGGTGGTAGGCGTCGATCACCTCCTTGAGCTTGTGCAGCGGCTGCATGATCGAGAAGCACAGGAGGCCGCAACCATTCTCCCCTGCCATGGTCGCGCTGGATTCTGTCGAGGCCGCCATCCACGCGGGCGGATGCGGATATTGATAAGGCTTGGGTGTCACCATCCGCTTGGGGAATTTGAGATATTCGGAATCCTCCTCATAATATTGCTGTTCCCACATACCGACGACGGTGCGCGCGGCGGCTTTCAGCTTTTCCTTGCTTGCCGCGATATCGACGCCGAACGCTTGCTGCTCCATCGGCGTCGACCGGCCCATGCCCCAGACCGCCCGCCCCCCGGAGAGGACATCGACCGTGGCGACCTTTTCCGCGATACGCGCGGGATGGATGAATTCATGCGGCATCAGCGCGACGCCAAAGCCCAGCTTGATGCGTTTGGTGATCTGCGACAGCGCGCCCAGCACCACCTCGTTGCTGGGCATATGACTGCGATTTTCGCGGAAGTGATGCTCCACCAGCCAGACCGTCTCGAAATCCAGCTTATCGGCGAGCACGATCTGCTCGATACAGTCGCGATAGACGGCCCGCTCCGCCATGCGCTGCCCCCATGGATGCTCGCCAGCCCATGGCTGGGGGACATCGAACTCATAAAGCAGACCAAGTTCCATAGCGATTTCCTCATCCCGCAACGATTGTGTGGAGTGAGGATAAGGTCGTCGGGCCGGTCATCTCAATAGATTGCGGCGCCACCTCCTGAAATCCATATATACGCATCAATCACCGCGTATATATGGATTTGTGTGACCCTACTTTTCTTGTGAAGCCGTGCGTTCCATGCTTGCCCGCAACTTACCGGATTTCCATCCGGTCAATCGACACAGGCGAGGAGCAGGAGCGGATGCACGAAGCATTGCAGGCAAGTTTCGATATCAGCGGGCGGTGCGCCGTGGTGACGGGCGCAGCATCGGGGATCGGGCGGGAGACGGCGCGGGTTCTGGCAAAGGCAGGCGCGCATGTGGTGGTCAGCGACATCCATGCCGATCCGCTGGCGGAGACGGCGGCGGCCGTGACGGGGGCAGGGGGGCGAGTGTTGGTCCATCCGGCCGATGTTGCCCGGCGCGACGCGGTGGATGCTCTGGCACAGGCCGCGCTCGCGCTGACCGGACGGATCGACATCTGGGTGAACTCGGCCGGGGTCATCGTCAACGTGCCGATCATGGAGGCGAACGAGGCGGACGTCGACCGGGTGATCGCGGTCAACCAGAAGGGCGTCTATTGGGGCTGCGCGGCCGCCGGGCGCTCCATGAAGACGGGCGGTGGCGGCGCGATCGTCAATATTTCCTCGACAGGTGCAGAGTCGGCGGTGCCGGGCCTGTCGATCTATTCCCAGACCAAGGCGGCGGTGAACATGATTACCCGCACCGCCGCGAGGGAGTTTGGAGCATTTGGCGTCCGGGTCAACGCCGTCTCGCCGGGCTGGGTGGACACGCCAATGGGCAACCATGGCTTTCGCGATGCCGATGGCGCGATCAATGCCGAGCGGCAGGAGGAGGGCCTGCGCCTACGCGCCCAATCCTCTCCCCTCGGCATCACGGGAACACCGCGCGACATCGCGCTCGCCGTCCTCTACCTCGCCTGCGACGCCAGCCGGTTTGTAACCGGCCAGATCCTTCGCCCCAATGGCGGGGTGGCGATGCCATGAGGCGGATCGAATAAGAACGCCTCCCGGCCTGTGTTCCGGCGCAATTCCGGGGCGGACACGATAGCTACCGGTCGATGCAGGACGCCCCATGGCTGTTCAAATCGGCCTCGGCCCGCCCATGCCGATATACTGCGCCAGGTTGCGGTGGAAGTTGGTGACCTTCTGCTCCTGATGCGGGTTGGGAAGGGTGCCGCGGAATCCTCTCGACTTCATGCCCTTTTGCACGGCCGCCATGTTGGAGAAGTCCTGCGCCAGCACCAGCCCCCAATGTTCCTCCGTCGGTTCGGCATAGACCCAGTCCGGCTTCGGCTCCTCACCATCGGGAAAGCGTTCGATCGCATAGGCTTCGAAGATGCATCTGTTCGGGTCGTCGCCATGGGGCCGCGTGCGGTAGCACAGGGCGAAGGTCACGCCCTGCAACACCGCCACATTGGGAAAGACGTGCCAGGCGAGGCCCGCCTTGCCCGTCTGCTCCGGTGTAATGCCGGGCCACAGGATACCTCTCGCCGCATCGTCGGCTTTGGCGGAGGCCAGCCAGTGCGCGATCACATCTTCGGGCGCGGTGCCTTCGGGCAATTCGTCCACCAGTCGGCGGGCGGCATTGACCAGCGTTTCCGTGGTGCCGGCATTGTTGACGGTCGTGTATATCTCGTTCTGGAGGTCATAGGTGGACAGGCGGGGGTCCACCCCGGACTTGCCGGTGCGGGTGACGCTGCTGCCCTCCTTCGTCCTGACCGTCGCGTCGCGCTGATCGAAGCCGCTCACGCCATGCAGGCCATAGGCGGCGCTGTAGGAATAATAGTCGCCATTGCGCAGCATCTGCGTGTGGGTGCCGGTCACATGATAGGCCTCCATGAACGCTTCCAGCGCGGTCTTCCAGTTACAGTCGAAGACGACCCACTGCCGCCATTTATAGCGCATCTTCTCCAGTTCGAAGGGGTCAAGGATACCCGCCGCAGGCTCCAGAAAATCCCGCAGGGGCGCGCAGTCGGCATCCATGTTGATGAAGATCCATCCGCCCCAGCTATCGACCCGCACATCGGACAGCCGCGTGCGCGCGGGATCGTCGAGACAACCCTTCCAGTCCTGCTTGTCGAGGATATGCCGGGCCTCGCCATCGAGGCCGAAGGTCCAGCCGTGAAAGCCGCAGGTGATGGCCCGCCGGTGCCCCCGCGCATGATGCGCCCTTGGGGGCACGTCGATCAGGCGACGGCCGCGATGCGGGCAGACATTATGATAAGCCTTGAGTTCGTCGCTGGCCGTCCGGACGATGATAATGCTGTCGTCGCCCACATCATGGGTGATGAAATCCCCGATATGGGGGATATCCTCGACCCGGCCCGCCTGTTGCCAGACGAACGGCCACAGGTGCGTCTTCTCCCGTTCGGCATAGTCGCGCGACAGGAACGCCTCCACCCCATAGGTGAGGGGCTGGTCCAGTTCCTCCTCGCGCGAGATGGCATCGGCGGTCGCGACCGGGGCGGGATGGTTCATGGCACTCTCACTCCCACAAGGTTCACCGACGGCCGAGCAGCGTATCGCGCAGCGTCAGTTGCAGCAGAACCGAGCGCGGGGAACCCGCTATGCCCAACAGGTCGGCGCGCGTCGTCGTGCCGGTGCCAGTGCCGGTTCCCGTAAAGGCCAGCGCGCCGCCGGTCGCGGTGTAGAGCCGGTTGGTGAGGTTGCGCCCAATCAGGCTCAGTTCCCATCCGCGTCCTTCCCCGCCATTCAGCGCGATGCTGCCGTTCAGCAGCCAGTATCCGCGCTGCACCGCACGCGGATCGGCCTCCGTCTGGAAGGCGTAGGAACTGGTGTAGAGCGCATCGAAGGAGACCATGCCGCCCAGCCGGTCGCTGAAGCCATGGTCATAGGTGAATCCCGTGCTCAGCGCCCAGAGCGGCGCGCGGGCCAGTCGCTGGCCGGTCTGGTTTTGGCCGTTATAGGGATTGGTGCTGGTGCCATAGCTGGCCGGATCGGCGGGGTTGCGCGGATTGAGATTGCACCCCTGCGCCACCGACTGGCCGCCATAGCAGCCACCCACGAAACGGGTGTAGCGCGCATCGTTATAATTGACCGCTCCGCGCAGTTCGAGACCGGGGGCCGCGTCCGGCCGAGCCGTCGCGCTGAACTCCACACCGCGCAGGCGTGCGCCGCCCGCATTCTGGACGGTCTGGCTGAACGCCGCCGCATCCCAGCGCGACAATTGCAGGCCGTCATATTCATAATGATAGCCGGTGAGGTCGAAGCTGATCTGCCGTCCGGCCAGCAGGCCCTTGATGCCGATTTCGCCGCCCTTGGCCGTCATCTGGTCGAAGGACAGGTCGCGCGGGGCCAGCGCGGGGAAGGCCGGCGAACTGAGCTGCGTAGGCAATGTGTTGAAGCCGCCGGAGGTGAACCCCTCCCGATAGGCGCCATAGAGGGTCAGGTTGTCGGTCGGTTTATAGGTCAGCGTCACTTCCGGCGAGAAATCATCATAGGTGCGCCGGGGATTGACGATGGTGAAGGGCGTGGCGTTGACCGTACCGACCAGCGCCTTGCGCTCCCACGACTGGCGTGCGCCCGCGGCCAGTTCGAGCTGCTCGATCAGCTTGACCCGGACCTGCCCGAACAGCGAGGCCGCCGTCGTCTTCTGGTTGTAGAATGTCGCCGCGATCAGGGACGGGGAGACGGCGGTGGTGGCGAAGGTATAGAAAGCCTGTCCCACCGTGAACCGCCCGTCCTGATAGAAGCCGCCCAGCAGGAAGTTGACCGGCCCGTCATAGTCGGAGGCGAGGCGCAATTCCTGGCTCAGGCCGCGCGCGATCACATCATTCGACGCGCCCGTCGCCGGATTGTTGACGGACGTAAAGGAGTCGAGCGACTTTTCCTGAAGGCGATAATAGCCGGTCACGCTGCTGAACGTCAGGTCGTCCGAAATGTCGAAGTCCGTGGACAGCGACGCCAGAAACTGGCGCGACCGGGCATAGGGAATACCGTTGCCAAAGGACGGATGAAGCGCAGCGACGGAGGCGGGAAGGGCGGCATCGGTGAAATAGCGGTCCAGCCTGCACTCCGGCGTCACGCCCAGACCGATTTGCGCCGCCCCGGACGGACAGTCGATCGGCTGGCCCGCTGCGGCCGGACCCACGCCCTCACGGTCGCGCTGGCCGTAATTTACCTTCGCCTTGATACGCAGCCGGTCATCGACGGACCGGATCGTCACCGTGCCGCGCAGGAACAGATCCTCGGCATTGTTGCTCGCTGCGCCTGCGCCCGGCGTCCGTCCGGCAACGGGCACCGCGCTGTTGCGGAAATAGCCGTCTTCCTTGGAATAATAGGCGACGATGCGCGCGCCAATCTGATCCGTCAGCGGACCCGACACGATGCCTTCGACAAAACGCTGGTCCGCCTCGAACTCATAGCCGGTGCGCAGGCGCGCCTCGAATCGCTTGCCGGGGTCCGCTGAAATGAGCGAGATGATGCCGCCGGGGCTATTCTTGCCATAGAAGAGCGCCTGTGGTCCCTTCAGCACCTCCACCCGTTGCAGGTCGAACTGGCCGAGGCGGACGGCATTACCATAGCTGATCGGCACGCCGTCGAGGTTCAGCGTCACCGCCTGCTCCGTCGAGGGATTGGCGATGCCCGCACCGATGCCGCGCAGGCTGATGGAACCGCCGGTCTGGTTCGTCGTCTCGCCGATGACAAGTTGCGGCACGCGCTCGCTGATCGCGGTCAGGGAGTTGGTGGCATAGCGGGCGAGGGATTCGCCGGAGAGGGCGGAAATGGCGACAGGAATGTCGATAGCGCGTTCATCGCGTTTGCGTGCCGTAACGATAATGTCCATGGTCTGGCCAGACTGCGCCGCAGAGGCGTTGTCCGTTGCCCCCGGTTGTTCGGCATGAACAGGTTGGACCATGACGGCCCATGCAACGCCCGCAAACAGCCCGATCTTCGCACGCATGATATATCCTCCTCCTGAGCGCCACCTTTCGGCGGCAGCGGGACGGGAGCCTTTTGGTCGATGCCGGCTCCTCATCGCGAATCGGAGGCTATCATAAAAAGAATGAACCATCATTCTTTTTTGTGCCGTGGTGGGATATGCGGGAAATCGCCACTTGGCCCCTGTGCAAATTGGGATAAGGCATGGGGACGTTTTTCCCCTGTTATGCTGGAGATTGTCACCACCCTATGGTTCGGAATTCGGATGCCATGGCCCGGCGTCAGGAACGCGCCGAATTGCGTCAGGACCAGATTCTTGACGCTGCGGAGGCCTGTTTTCTGGTGGAGGGCTTCCACGGCGCGAGCATGGCGCGGATCGCCACGGCCGCGAAGATGAGCGTCGGGCACATCTATCAATATTTCGGGAGCAAGGACGCGATCATCATCGCGCTTTGCGAGCGCCGGTTTGCGGGATTTGAGGAACTGCTGTCCGCCTCCGGCCAGAGCGCGGCGTCGCCTCTCTCGCCCGTCGATGCGTGGATTTCCCAATTCACATGGTGGATCGACCCTATCCGCGCGCCGTTGACGCTGGAGATCATGTCGGAGGCGGGGCGCAATCCGCAGGTCGCAAAGGTGGTCGAGCGGATCGATCGCCGTTTCCGCGAGATGATGCAGGACAATCTCTTGCCGCTGGCGGGGCCTCTGCCCAAGGCCGATGTCGCCCATGTCCTGGAAGCCATCATCCTGCTGTCGCATGGCATGACAAGCCGCATTACCGCGGACGCGGATGCCGACCCCGAACGGATCATGGCCGCGTTCCGCCTCGCGGTGCACAGCCTCCTGCGGGATTGGGCTGTCGGGGAGTAAGGGCGCTGCATCGATGATAGCGGAGCGACTGGCCGGTTATCAGGGGGCGGGCGCGACCGCGTCGATAATGGTGAGTCGCTCCATGGCTTTTGCGCCCACGCGCGAATTCGTCACCAAAATCGTGGTGCCCGGCTTCAACTCCGCCTTGACGATGGCGTAGAATTCTCGTGGCATATGTCTCTTAACACTCGATCGTCCTGCCGGCCGTCAATTTAATTAACATAATGTATATTATCGGAATTATACTTTGTGACGGATAGCGGCAGGATCAGCGCAGGCAAATAGCCCATCATCATGACCGGAAAGCAGGAACAGGCTCACAACGGCGCAGCCGGACGGATCACACCCCCGGCGGTGACGGCGTTGACCAGAATATGGCCCGCCTCCGCATCGGCAAGGCTCTGCAACGTCGTCATCGCGATACTGTCCAACGCTTCCTCGGTCAGGAACGCCTGATGGCCTGTCACCAGCACATTGGGAAAGGTCAGCAGGCGCTGGAAATCATCATCCTCGATAATCTCGTTGGACAGATCCTCAAAGAACAGGTCGGCCTCCTGCTCATAAACGTCGAGAGCGACGCCGCCAATGCTGCGGCTCTTCAAGCCGTTTATGAGCGCGCGGGTGTCGATCAACGCGCCCCGACTGGTATTGACGATCAACAGGCCGGGCCGCGCCGCCGCGATCATCTCCGCATCAATCATGTGGCGCGTTTCCGGCGTCAGCGGGCAATGCAGCGTCACGATCTCGCTGGTGGACAGCAATTCCTCACGCGGGACATAGCGCACACCGATGGCCTCCAACGCGGGGTCGACCAGGATGTCGCTGGCCAGAACCTCACATCCGAATCCGGCTTTCAGCGTTCGCGCGACCAAGGCGCCGATCCGCCCCGTGCCGACAACGCCCACGGTGCGACCATATAGGTTACGGCCGATCAGTCCATCGAGCGCAAAATTATTCTCGCGCACCCGAGCCCATGCCCGCGCAATATTGCGATCCAGCGCCAGCAGCAGGCCGATCGTGAATTCAGCGACGGCATGGGGTGAATAGGCGGGAACCCGCACCACCGATAGTCCCAGTTCCTGCGCTGCAACCAGATCGACATTGTTGAAACCGGCGCAGCGCAAGGCGATAAAGCGCGTCCCGCCCGCCGCCAGCATCTCCAGCACAGTGCGGTCGAGCTGGTCGTTCACGAACACGCAGACCGCCGGGCACTCCTTCGCCAGCAGGGCCGTGTGACGATCCAGTCGAGGTTCCAGAAAGATCAACGCATGCCCGAACCCCGCATTGGCTGCGGAGAGGAAATGGCGATCATAGGGTTTGGTGGCGTAGACGGCGATCTTCATAGGCGTTCGACAACCATTCCTCACGTCGAGAATTTTCGCGGCCAGCGCATGAATGCCTCAAGCGCGGCACCAACGCACGCACTGGTTTCGCCCCAGCATAACTCCGGTCTGCAAGATAATAAGTGTCGAAGCCCATCCGCCAGAAAATCCACAAATCCCGATCATTCAGGCCGCTCCACCAACCCCTCGCGCACCGCTTCATCGGCCAGTTCCTGTATGCGTTGGGTGATGGTCCGCTCCATCTTGCCATAGAAGGAACCGAGATAGCGCAACCGTTTCAGCGTCGCATCCTCCGCCACCTGCCCTGCCCTGCCCTCGATCACGCGGCCGATGTCGCCGAGCAACGCGGCCTGCGCGGCTATGAAACCCGAATAGCGTTCCGACACGCCATAGCGCACCCGCCTGCTGCCGCGCTCGCCATAGCGACGGGCCAGCCCATATTGATCCAGCATCCGCGCCGCCGTGCTGGCGCTGCTTTTCGCCATGGCGAGGTCATCCGCGATGATGTCCAGGCTGACCGGTTCCGGGCAGAGCAGCAGATAGCCATACAGGCTGGCCGCCGCCGTCTGCATCCCCGACGGCACCAGCAGCGCGGCGATGGCGGCGACGAACCCCTGCTGCTCCCCAGTCAGTTTCGACTTTGACATATTCGACATTTTTCGAATATTGCAGAATCATACGCTGTCATCAAGCGGCGAACGATCAGGAGACAGGCTGTGCTGAATGCAAAGGCGATCCTTGCCGAGGCCGAGCAGATCGTCGGTATTTCCGACACCGACAGCGGCGTCGCGGACAATCTCCAACGGCTCCTCGCCGCCATCGTCAGCGATTTTCCCGTTTCGGAGGCAGGCGAACAGCGCATTCATCGCGGCCTGCTGCGCGACAGTATCGCCCGGCTGGAAGGGCTGAGATGGCTGCGCGACTATCCTGAGATTGCCGAGGAGCCGATCATCGCGCCCGTCTTCCTGATGGGCTTGCCCCGGTCGGGCACCACCTATTTCCAATATCTGTTCGACCGCGATCCCCGCTTTCGCCTGATCCGCACATGGGAGTCGATCACCCCCTCGCCCCCGCCCGGCTTCGACCCGGAATCGGCACAGGCGCGTAAGGCGCAATGGGCGCAGATGCGCGCGCCGACCTTCGAGGGGTTCGACGCGCTCCACCTGATCGACGCGGACGGATCGGACGAATGTCATGCCTTTCTGGAGCAGAGCTTTGGCGCGGCGGGCCTCAACAACCTCTACCGGGTGCCGGACTATTTCGACCATATCCTCGACGGTCTCGACCTTGTGGAAACCTATCGCATCCACAAGCGCCAGTTGCAGTTGCTGCAATGGAAATCCGCACCGAAACCATGGGCGCTGAAATATCCAAACCATGTCATCGCGCTCGACGCGATCCTTGAGGTCTATCCCGACGCCCGTTTCGTGATGACGCACCGCGACCCGGTGCAGGTGCTCGCCTCCATCGCGAAGATGAGCGCCAATCTGCGCGGCCTGTGCGAGGCGGAAGCGGTAGACCGGCAGCAGGTCGGGCGGGATATGCTGCATTTCATCCAGCGGCATATCGACCGGATCATGGCCTTCGATGTGGGGCCGCATGGTAGCCGCGTCGTGCATGTCGATTATTATGCGCTGATCGACGATCCGGTGCGGGAGATGCGAGCGATCCATCGCGGCATCGGCATCGACACGCCCGCCGAAGTCGCGGAGACGGTCGGCCGATGGCACGCCGCCAATCCCAAGAATGCGCGCGGCCGCAATGACTATGCCCTTGCCCACTATGGCCTGGACGAGGCGGCTGTGGCGGAGCAGTTCGGCGACTATATCCGCCGTTTCGCCATCCCGCGCGAACAGGATGGGCTGGCCCGCATCGGAGCAAAGGCATGAGCACGGGCTGGCAGGCGCTGGAAACCGCCGTGGCGGAGGCGCGGGCGCTGATCGCCGCCGCCGCGCCCGACGATGCTGTCGCGGCGGAGGGCGAAGCCTATGTCAGTCGGGTGATGACCGCCGGCCTGGGCGGCGCGCTGCTGGGCCATCTGTTTCAGGAGGACGGCCTGTCCCGCCCCCTGCCCTGCCATGGTGGTCCCAATCCCGACTACAGGATGCGCCACGCCGCCATCGACGCACAGCGCCGCTATCGCCTCGACGGACAGATCAACGGGTCGGAGCGGGTGGGCGTCGGCCTTTACAGCATCGGCCCCAATGGCGCACCGCTGGAGGTGGGCTATGCCACCTTCACCCCGGCGGACTGTGACGTGGACGGCCACTTGGCCCTCACCCTCGCCGCCGATGCGCAGGGACCGGGGACGCTGGCTATCCCGACGGATGCGCGCATCCTGCTGATCCGCATCCTGCACCGCGATCCGCTGTCCGAACCCGCCCGGCTGCGGCTGGAGGGGGGAGCGCAGGCAGCGGGTCCGGCGCTAGCGACCGGCTCGCATGACGGGGCGCTCGCCTTTGTCGCGCGGACGCTGGGCAATAATGTCCGCGAATATCTGCAATGGACGCAGGCGGCGCGCGAACGGCGCAATCGCCTCGATCAGGCCCCGCCCGAACTGGGCGCCACGGTGCAGGGCGACCCCGACACCCAATATTATCTCGGCGGCTTCGATCTTGCGGAGGGCGAGTGGCTGGAGGTGACGATGCCCGCGTTACTGTCCGGCTACTGGTCGCTCCACGCCTATAATTACTGGTATGAGCATCTCCAGACGTCCGGCGTCCATGATCGCAATGCCGTCCCCGACACGGATGGCCGCATCCGCATCGCGGTCGGCCCCGACCTGCCGGAAGCAACACAGAACCGCATCGACACTGTGGGCCGACGGCGCGGTGCCTTCGTCTGCCGCATGATCGGCTCCAGCGGCTGTCCCACCGGCATCGTCCGCAGGTTGGATCGGGAGGGGTGACAGAAAACGGTGGATTTTGACGACGCTCCCTCTTCGGTTTCCGTTGACAGTCCGATCGGTCAGTCTAAATTGACGGATCAGGGAGAGAGATGTGGCGGGCGTCAGGGAACAGGCAGGAATCGAGCGCCGGGCGGCCATTCTGGATGAGGCTGCGCGCCTGATCGGGGAAAAAGGCTTCCATGGCTTTGGGATACAGGAACTCGCCCAGCGGTGCGGGATCGCCAAATCCGGCTTCTTCCACCATTTCCCGTCGAAGGATCGCCTGCTGATCGCGCTCCTTCAGGATCGAGACAGGCGTGACGAGGACGCCATTTCTCCGCGGATAACGCAGTTCGCCTCTGAATCACGCGCAGACATATCGGCCAGCGCGGCCGCCCTGTCCGTGTTCAGGGCCATGGTTGAACGCAACAGGCATCAGCCGGAACTCGTCCGGCTCTATGTCATATTGCGAGCCGAGGCGCTGAACGCCGCCCACCCCGCCTATGACTATTTCCGGCGGCGCGAGGCGGAAGCCCTTACCTTCTTCGCGAAGATCGTCGCCCCCTTTGCCGACGACCCCCATTCCCTCGCTCGCCAGATCATGGTCATGATGACGGGTCTGGAACATCAGTGGTTGAGGGAGGGGCTGGCGTTCGATCTTGTCGACGAATGGGACAGGCAGATTTCCCGTCTGTCCCTGCCGTTTTGAGCACTGTCGAACTGAACGCTGCCGCATTGAGAATTGCCGGGCCAAGGCCCTCCATCGAAAGACTGAAACCATGATTTCCGGAAAACAAACATTCGCCTGTGCGACGGCCCTTTGCGCGATGGCCATGGCGATGACGTCGGCAAGCTCCTCCGGCCAAGTGGGGCAAACGCGTACCAAGCAGCCGACCGCCCATGCCGCCTTGTCGGAAACGGAGGTCGCGGCCCGTGCCGACGCCCTCCTGCAACAGATGACGCCCGAAGAGAAGGCCGGTCAGTTGTCCGTGCTTTTCGCGCTGCCCATCCCGCAGATGATGGCCGCGAACGAGAAGCTGGTGGCCAGCGGAAATCTCGGCGCCTTATTGTTCATGACCGATCCGGCGGAAATCAACCGGGTCCAGAAGATCGCCGTCGAAAAGACGCGGCTCCATATCCCGCTGCTCTTCGGCTTCGATGTGATCCATGGCTTGTCGACCATTTTCCCGGTCCCCATCGCCAACGCCGCGTCCTGGGATCCGGACGGTGTCGAGAAAAGCCAGGCGGTCGCCGCAAACGAGGCGCGCAGCGTGGGCCTGCACTGGACGTTCGCCCCGATGATCGACATCGCGCGCGATCCGCGATGGGGACGCATCGTCGAGGGAGCAGGAGAAGATCCCTATCTCGGCAGCGCGATGGCGGCGGCACAGGTGAAGGGATTCCAGGGTGGCCATATCGGTGACACCGGACGCATCATCGCAGGCCCGAAGCATTTTGTCGGCTATGGCGCGGCGCTGGGCGGGCGCGATTATGACGAGGTGAATCTCTCGGATTCCGAACTCTGGAACATCTACCTGCCCCCGTTCAAGGCGGCGGTGGATGCCGGCGCGGGCAACATCATGAGCGCCTATATGGGGCTGAACGGCGTTCCGGCCTCTGCCAATCATTGGCTCCTGAACGATGTGCTGCGCAAGGATTGGGGCTTCAAGGGCTTCGTCGTCACCGACAATGCGGCCGTGACCAGCCTGCGCACCCATGGCGTCGCCAGCACGCTACAGGACGCCGCCGCCACGGCCCTGAACGCGGGCGTCGACATGGAAATGAACATCATGGGACCGGCTTTCACGCGATTGCCAGCCGCCCTTGCGGCGGGCACCATCTCCGAGCAGCGGCTGAACGAAGCGGTTCGACGGGTATTGGAGATGAAGATCAGGATGGGCCTGTTCGACAATCCCTATGTGGACGAGAAAGCCGCAGCCGCGACCCTGCGCAGCCCCGCGCATCTCAAGGCCGCGCGGATTGCGGCGGAGCGGGCGGCCGTCCTGCTCCGCAACGAGCAGGCGCTGCTGCCGCTCGACCGGACGAAACTGTCGTCCATCGCGGTCATCGGCGGGCTTGCGGATTCTCCGCGCGACGCCGTCGGACCATGGGTGTTCGATCAGAACAAGCCCGCTATGAGCAGCATCCTGGAGGGCATCAAGGCGAAAGTCGGTCCCAAGGTGCGTGTCGACTTCGCGCCCGGCGTCGCGCTTCCCGACCGTCTCCATCCGTCACCCTTTGCGCAGATTGTCGGCAAGGTGACGCGCCCGACACCGGAGAGCGGCGATACGGCGGGCATTGCACAGGCCGTGCAACTGGCCCGGCAATCCGATGTCGCGATACTGGTGCTGGGCGAGACGCAGGAAATGATCGGTGAAAGCGCATCGCGCTCCACGCTCGACCTGCCGGGGCGTCAGCAGGAGTTGCTCGACGCCGTCGTGGCGACAGGCAAGCCCGTCGTGCTGGTGTTGATGAACGGCCGCCCCCTCGCGCTGAAGGATACGAAGGCCGCCGCGATTCTGGACATATGGTATCCCGGATCGGAAGCCGGATCGTCCACCGCCAACCTCCTGTTCGGGGACGCGGTGCCGGGGGGCAAGCTGCCGTTCAGCTGGCCAAGGAATGGCGGCCAGGTACCGCTGATATATTCGCACCTAGCCTCGCACGACCCCGCGAACCAGTCCAAGCGATACTGGAACGAGGCAGGCGATCCCGCCTATCCGTTCGGCCATGGCCTCAGCTATTCGACCTTCGCCTATTCCAACATCCGGGTGGACAAGGCCGAACGCGCGCCCGGGGTCGCCGTCACGGTCAGTGCGGACGTCACCAACACCGGCAAGCGTCTGGCCGACGAGGTGGTCCAGCTCTATATCCATCAGCAGGGTGGAAAGGCGGCGCGGCCGGTTCGCGAGTTGAAGGGCTTCAGCCGTGTCACCCTGAAACCGGGCGAGAAGCGCACGCTCAATTTCACGCTGGGCGACGCGGAACTGCGGTACTGGAGCAGCGCGACGCGCGACTGGGCGCTGGACGCCACCCGCTTCGATATCGCCGTGGGCGGGGATTCCACCGCGCCCTTCACGACATCCTTCTCGCTGGCACAGGGCGCGCGCTGACAGGGTTCGAGGAGGGCCGGGGACAGGAGTTCCCGGCCCTCCTTCCCCAATCGTCAGCCGGTTACGCCCGATTTCGCCATGCGCCGCATCATCTGGTTCATGTCGAAGACCTTGGTGGCGGGCGTATAGGTGCCATGGAGGCGCGCGAGCAGATATATCCCCGCTCGTGACAGATATTCATCGTCGATACGGGAGGCGGCCTCGATCGCGGGCAGAACGATGCGGGCCTGGTCCCCGATATAGGTCAGCGCGTTGAGCGCCTGCAATTGCACCTGCCACTGCTCCGCTTTCTCCACCAGCGCGCCCAGCGTCCGCACCGCGTCGTCGCTGGACCAGTGCCGGGCGAGCGCCTCCGCCGCCACGACGCGGACCTGCGGTGCGGGATCGGACCGCAGAATCGCCTCCAGCGGACCCCGCGCTTCCTCGACCGGCGCATCCAGCGTGAGGAAGGCCGTGGCCGCCCAATAGCGCATGATCGCATTGCCATGGCCCAGCGCGCGCAGGAACAGCGCCGCCTTGCCCCGGTCCCGCTGCGCGGCGGCGGCGGCCAGCGGCATGATCGCCTGCAACGGATAGGCGCTGGCCGAGCGGCTGTTCGCATAGCCTTCGGCCGCCATGCCCTCCGGTATGAAACCATTGTCGTTGATCGCGACCAGATGATCGTCGAGGGCGCGGCGAAACGCCTGTGCCTTGGCCGCCGCCGCCGGATCGGCGATGCGGTTCGTCACCTGATCGGGGTCGGCGGTCAGGTCGAACAGTTCCTCATGCGGCTTTGGCCTGAAGAAGCGCGCCTGCACCTCGGTCAGCGTGCCGGCAAGATAGGCGGCCTCCCACTCCTGATAGCCCTTGGCCAGCCATTCGAACGCCTGATACTGGCCCCATGGCCGATGCGGCATATAATGGCGGATGTAGCGCCAGCGCCCATCGGTGACGGTGCGGCTGAAATCATAGCGTTCGTCCATGCGGTTGCGCATACCGAACGCATATTTCTGCGGCGCGCCCTTCCGTTCGCCCAGCAGGGGACGCCCGGCCATCTGCGCGGGTTGCCGGATGCCCGCGATGGACAGCAATGTGGGGGCAAGGTCGATGAAGCTGACCGGCGCGTCGATCGTGCTCCCCGGCGCTGCGGGGGCCAGATGGCGCCACCTGGGTGGAACATGGACGACCAGCGCGCAGCGATGCCCCTCGTCATAGCAATAGCGCTTCGACCGGGGCCGCACGCCGCCATTGTCGGAATAATAGAAGATGATGGTGTCGTCGGCGAGACCATCCGCCTCCAGCTCCGCGATGCGCGCGCCGATCTGCCGGTCCATCGCCTCCATCAGATTATAATAGCTGGCATAGTCGCGCCTTATGCCCGGCGTGTCGGGCAGATAGGCGGGGATGCGCACCTCCTCCGGCGTCACCGCGCCCGGCGTGGGCGTGAAGATGCGGGATTCGTGCGTCGTGTCATGGTTGAAGACCGCCATGAACGGCTGCCCCGCCGCACGCTCGCGCCAGTGCGCCTCCTTGCCCTGCCGATCCCAGATGGCGGCGGGCTTCACATCGCAATTATAGTCGGTCTTGCTGTTATTGGTGCAGAAATAGCCCGCCGACCGCAGCAATTCGGGATAGGTGCGAAATTCCTCCGGCAGATGCGCGACGGCGCGCATATGCTGGGCCGGGGCGCAGCTTTCGGGGTAAACGCCGGTCAGGATCGCAAAGCGCGACGGCGCGCACACAGGTGCGTTGGAATAGGCGTTCCTGAACAGGACGCCCCCCTTCGCCAGCCGGTCGATGGTCGGCGTGCGCGCCAGCCGGTCGCCATAGGCGCCGATGAAGGGATTATTATCCTCGCTCACCAGCCACAAGATATTCGGGCGGGCAGCGCCACCCGCCGCCGTCGCCCTGGCCGCTATGCCAAGGGCTGCACTGGTCGCGATCAACGTACGGCGGGTAATGGCCATCAAGCCTGTCCTTTGGATGCGGGGCGATCAGGGATCAGAAACGAACCGAGGCGGTCGCTCCGACATAGCGGCTCGCACCCTTGGGCACATTCGCATAAAGGTCGATCAGCGTCGGACTGGCCGCGTTGAGCGTCGCCCCGCTGAGCGATGTGTAATAATTCTGGTCGAACAGATTCTTCACAAAGGTCGTGAGGCTATATTTCCCGTCGGCCGTCTTAAACCCGGCGCTCAGGTCGACGATGGCATAGCCATCCTGCTTGCCCAGTGGGTCTTGCTCCACGGCGAAGATCTGGTCGCTCTGGAAGGTCAGGTCAGTCTGAATGAAACCGACCAGCGCATCGCCCAGTTCATGCTCAAACCGGGGGCTGAGCGAGATGCGCCATTTGGGCGATGCGGGCAGTTGTCCGCCGCGCACGTCCTGCACCGGGCCGCTCGTCACCGTCGTACCGGACCCGTTCAGATATTGATAGCGATAGCAGCTGTTGACCGGACGCACCCCGCCCACCCCGACGGTGGGCGCCGCCGCCTGGAACTGCGTGGGACAGTTGAGGCCGTCGACGTTGATGCTGGCGTCGGTGTAGCTGACCGAGCCGGTCAGGCTGAAATGCCGCGACGGCCGTACCGTCGCCTCGACCTCGAACCCCTTCGTGCGCGAGGAACCGGCGTTGGTCTGGACGAACTGGATCGTCTGGAGGATCGGGTCGGATCGGTTCGCCTGAATCTGGAGGTTGGTATAGTCCGCCAGGAAGGCCGCGACCGCCACGGTCAGCGTGCCATCCGCCGTGCGTCCCTTGAAACCGACCTCATAGGCATCGACATGTTCCGGCAGCACCGGGGCCTGATTGGCGAAATCCGCGCCGCTTTCCGTATCGAAGCCCAGCCCCTTATAGCCGCGCGTATAGCTGGCATAGACCTGCGCATTGCGGCTGAACGCATATTGCGCGCCCGCCTTGCCGGTGACGGCAGTGTCATTGGCCGAACGGGCCGCGTAAACGGACGCCGCGCCGCCGAAATTGCCGTCGCCCGCCACCATGGGTCCGGTGCGCTGGCCGCCGACAGTCACCTTCTCATATTGCACGCGCAGGCCACCGATTAGCTTCAGCCCGCCGACGACAGTCCATTCCGCCTGACCGAAGCCGGAGACATTATAGCTGTCCAGCGCCGCGAAATGCGCAAGCGACTGATAGCCCGACGGCGTGCAGGGTTGGCCAAAGGTGCCGGTGGCGCACACCGCCCGCCGCCGCGAAAAGGCGCGGTCGATATGCAGGTCGGAATAATAGGCGCCGACGACATAGCTGATCGGCCCGTTCCCGTTCGACGCGGCCCGGACCTCCTGACTGAATTGCTCGATGCCGGTCGTGCCATAATTATAGTCGAACTGCCCGGCCCCGCCCGCCGTCACGAAGATCGGCACGCTGCTGCCCAGCCGGTCCGGCTCGAAATTATTGGCGATGTCATATTTCTGCCAGGCCGTGATCGACGTCAGCGTGGCGCCGCCCAGATCGAGATTCGCTTCCAGCGAGACGGTCTTCTGCTCGCTGTCGGCAAAGGTCGCCCCATTGTTCCACGACTGGCGGTTGTTCGCACCCGCGCCCGTGTTGCCGATCAGTTGCAGCCGCTGCGGATTGCCGACGCTCACCAGCACGCCCTGGCAGCAATCCGCATTATTCTGGCGATAATCGGCGGCGAGCAGCAGGTTGAGCCGGTCGGTCGCGTCCCATTCCAGCTTGCCGCGCACGCCCCAGCTATCGAAACCATTCTCGTTCCGCTGGGTGAAGGCGTTGTAGATGTGGCCGCCTACATCATTATAATAGCCGGTGATGCGCGCGCGCAGCGTGTCGGTGATCGGGCCGGACACCGTGCTGCTCAGGCGATATTCGTCGCCCTCCGCTACGGTCACACTCGCGCGACCCTCGAACGTCTTGGATGGGCGCGCGGTGACGACGTTGATGACGCCCGCACTGGCATTCTTACCGAACAACGTGCCCTGCGGCCCGCGCAGCACCTCGACCCGCTCGATATCGGAGAAGTCCGTGAAGCTCTGCACCTGCCGCGCAGAGACGACACCGTCGACCACGACGGAGACGGACGCCTCGACACCCTGATTGAACAACGACGTGCCGACGCCGCGAATACGAAAGCTGCTGTTGGTGGGGTTGTTGCCCTGCTGAAAATTCAGTGCGGGCACGGCCTGAACCAGCGTGTTCGTGTCGAAAATCTGGCGGTCGTTCAGCGCATCGCCATTAATCGCGGTCACGGCCAGCGGCACGTCCAGCAGACGTTCCGTGCGCTTTTGCGCGGTCACGACGATCTCGTCCTGCGCTTCCGTCTGCGCATGGGCGGTGGCCATAACGATCAGGCTGGCCGACCCCGTGAGCATAGCCCGGTTCAGGCTGCGGATGATGTTGGACATGACTATACCCCCTGTAAGACTATCGGGCCGCGCGGAAACAGCGCCGGTCGATAGACCGGACGGACGCGCAGCGAAGCGGATGCGATGGAAAACCGTGGAAGCCCTGTCGGCCATCCCGGTGCTACCGGACGTTGTCGCCTCGATAGCCTGATGCCGGTCAACGCGCCTCTGATGGTACGCTGCTGGTGCACGGCATGCGCTGTCTACCTAGACGATAGTAATTAATCTGGTCAACCAACAAAATTCCATCCGTGGCAATCGCGCTGCTTTCCCCGGCCGTCAGGACGACGGCGCGCGATAGACGCCCTCCAGCGCCAGCGCAGCCGTTCCCTTCCAATATTCATCCGGCCGGACCGTGCGATATTCCACGCTGGTCCGCTCACGCAGGATGGGCAGCGTAGAGGAATCCACCCTTTCCTCGCAGTGCCGCCGCATCAGGGACAGCAGGTCGGGGCGAGCGCTCACCACGATGACGCGGCCGGGATCATGCTCGTTGATATGGCTGGCGATGGCGGTGCCGAGGGCCTCACCGGCGGTCGCGAACAGCCCGGCGACCTCCCCCTCCTCTTTCGCCGCCGTCAGACGAACGGCCTCTTCGAACGCGGTCGTGCGCTGGGACCAGTCGGACAGGCCGATACCCCGCAGCCGGGCGAGCGCGGACCCGATACCGCTCACGCTGGCATAGGCGGTGATGCAACCGCTGCTCCCGCAATAACAGGGCCTGCCCCCTTCGAACGCGACCTTCACATGGCTGAATTCGGAATTCATCCCATTATGGCCGATCTGCATCCGCCCTTCGACATAGCGGGCCGCGTTCATCCCCTGCTCCAGCAGGGCAATGAGGGTGAAACTGTCCAGATTGCCCTCGCTACCGAACCAATGCTCGGCCCGCGCAATCGCCGCCACCCGATTGTCGAGGATGACGGGTATCCCCACCCGCTCCTCCATCTGGCGGGCCAGCGGCACGCTCATCGCGGTTTTGCTGGACGGGAGCCAGTGGACGATGCCATCGCGATGATTGACAAGGCCCGGCAGGACGATGGCGGCGTAGCGAATAGCCGCCCGCGGCACGATCTCCTCGTCCAGCACCGCGCCCAGCACGCCGGACAGCATGTCGGGCAGGGCCTCCACATCGTCAAAAGGCGCCAGCACCGTCTCGCAGCTATGGATGCGACTGCCCTTGAGGTCGACGATGTCGATCGACGCCCGCTCCCCCATCAGGGGCGACACGCTGATCACATAGCCTGCCGAGGCATTGATGCTCAGATGCGTGCGCGGGCGGCCCCGCCCTGCTGCAGCGCCCTTTTCCTCGACCAGCAGATCGCGGCGCAACAGGTCCGCGACCAGGTCCGTCACCGTCGCCTTGTTAAAGCCCAGCGCCTTGGCCAGTTCGATGCGGGACAATCCCTCCGTCCGACGGATCAGTTTCAGCGCGCGAAGCTTGCTCTGGTCTGGATCAATCAACTGCGCACCTGTTCTCGACGTCCGGTTTCGTAGAATGACGGCGCACATGTGTCGAGGGTTGCGTCGAAAGCGGCCGGTCGAATGAGCGTTGGCCAAGGTAGCGACAGTGGGAAAGTCGCGGCATCATGGGGCGCGCCGGACCTCCCGGCCTGACACAGCCGCTCCTCACCCCGCAGCTGTCACCCCGCCGCCAAATCGAACCGCTGGCTGAGCGCGCCCTGTGCATCCGCGGTCAGTGTATAGACTGCCTCACGCTGGGCGCCCCGATTGGGATGATCCATCCGATAGCCCTGATAATGCCGCCTGACCAATCCCGCCCGGACCAAGTCGGAGACCGCCGTGCTGACATTGCAACGCCCGGACCGGCGGACATGCTCACGTACCGCATGGTCCAACAGCGCCGCCGCGCCCTGCTCATCCTGCGGCAGCAGGCCCTTTTGCTCTAACTCCGCCCGAACCTTCGCCACGATTTCCCGGCGGCGCTGGTCGCGATGCGCCAGCGGCAGCAATTTGTCGCACAGCCAGTCCCGTATGGCGTGCCGTTCCCCTTCCGCCACGACATAAGGTCCGGCCCGGCTCCCCTCCCCCGCCGCTTCCGCGATCAGGTTGAGCACCAGAAAGGCGTAGCGCGGCCGTTTCGAATGGGCCGCGATCCGCTCGATAATCAAGCCCAGATTCTGCGAGCGAGGCGCGCGGGCAGTCCGGCTGAAAAGATCCATCTGTTGGAACATAGAGTGAATCTAGCAGCTTCCGCGCCGGTGTGAATCCCCCTTGTGCATGTCAGGCATGTTTTTCATCCCTGAAACTTTACCGAAGGTGCGCGGGAGGCCCGCCGCTTGTCGATGGCGTGCATCGCGAGATGGAGGCAAGAGAGATTCTCACACGGTGCCAGAGGTCCAGCTCGTCACTGCTGGAACCGGTTGCTCGGCAAACCCGAAACTTTACGACGATGCCTTCGGGCCATTCTGCAAGGTCAATCGGGCCATTCTGCGAGGTCAAACCAAGTCTCAACGCCAGATTCAAATCCAGTTTCCCATTGGAAGCCGCCATGGATCAGGGCTGGTCCAACCTTCCCTGCAATTCAGACATTCATGAGGTTTCGCCAATGAAACTTTACCGACTTCGGTTCGGTAAAGTTTCACCCATGACAACCGCCGACAGATCCCATGCTGCACCGCCGTACTAGCGGTTCCATACAAAAAGGATCGTCTACCGCCCAAAAATGCGATGGATTAAAGAAACTTACACCACACTGTTTCAATCGGATTAGAATCTGCTCTGCCTCGCAGCCAGCAGCCAGCAGCCAGCAGCCAGCAGCCAGCAGCCAGCAGCCAGCAGCCAGCAGCCAGCAGCCAGCAGCCAGCAGCCAGCAGCCAGCAGCCAGCAGCCAGCAGCCAGCAGCCAGCAGCCAGGGCACAAGACCCATATACTTGGGTCAAGAGCATGTTTCCTCACCTAAACCCACAGTCTACGTCGCGAACCTCACGCCGCCCGGTAAAGTTTCACGGACGAAATCCGACCGCCGCAAGCGGAAGCAGAGTCCCAAATCCAACGCCCGCCCAACCGGAGACCCTGAAACAATAACGGTCGCTATCGGACAACTGCCGAACCGCGCCTACCTCTCAGGACGAAACGCCTCCCAGCACCCCCAGCGCGCCCTGTTCCTCCAGCCGCTCCAGCGCCTGCGTCAGCGTGGCGACAAGCCCCGCATCCTGTGCCACCGCCGCCGGGAAAATCGCGCGGATCGCCAGCAACGCCGCGACACGCTCCGCCGCTGTCGTGGCCCCTGCCAACGCGGCCGCCGTCTCCGCCGCCAGCGGGTCGTCCACCGCAAAGCCTTCGCCCGCATCGTCCACCCCGGACTGCCAGCGCATCCATGCCGCAATGGCCAGCGCCAGCGCCTCCACGCCTGACCCCCGCTCCCGCCGCGCCAGCACGGGGGCGATCAGCCGCTGCGGCAGCTTTTGCGAGCCATCCATCGCGATCTGCCGCGTCCGATGGGCCAGCGACCCATTGGCGAAGCGGCCCATCAAAGCCGCCCGATAACGCACGATGTCCAGCCCCTCCGGCGGGGTCAGCGTCGCCGCGCTCTCGTCCCACAGCGCCTCGACAAAGGCCCGTCCGCCGGGCAGCGCGACAAAGCCATCGACATGCTCGATCCCCGCCAGCCCGCCCAGATAGGCGATGCCGCTGTGTGCGCCGTTGAGCAGACGCAGCTTCGCCTCCTCCCATGGCGCGACATCGTCGGTCAGTTGCACGCCCAGCGCCGCGAAATCCGGGCGGGGACCGCAGAAATGATCCTCGATCACCCATTGCAGGAAAGGTTCGGTCTTGACCATCGCCCGGTCCTCCACGCCGATCCGGTCGGCCAGCGCGGCAATGTCCTCCACCGTGGTGGCGGGCACGATGCGGTCCACCATCGTCTGCGGAAAGGCGCCCTCCGCCGCGATCCATTCCGCCAGCGCGGGGTCGTGCGCCGCCGCGATGGCCAGCACCGCACTGCGCAACCGCGCGCCATTATGCGGCAGGTTGTCGCAGGACAGCGCAGTGAAGGGCGGCAGCCCCGCCGCATACCGCTGCGCCAGTCCCGCGACCAGAAAGCCCGGCGCACTGCGCGGCGCGCTCAGGCTGGCGAGATCGGCGGCGATCTCCGCATCGGCCGTCCGCAGCGTCCCCGTGGCGGGGTCCAGATGATAGCCCTTCTCCGTCACCGTCAACGTCACGATATGCACATCGGGCGAGGCCAGCCGTGCCACCACCGCGCCGGGGTCTTCCGGCGCGACCAGCACGTCCTTCACCGCCCCGATGATGCGGAGAGCCTGTGCGTCGCCATCCCGCTCGACCAGCGTATAAAGGCCGTCCTGCGGCTCCATCTGGTCGCGCACCGTGGCGGAGCGGAGGGACACGCCCGTAATGCCCCAGCGATTGTCGCCGCTCGCCAGCGCTGCATCGAACACCGCCGCCTGATGCGCGCGGTGGAACGCGCCGATGCCGATATGCACCACGCCGATGGTGGCCCGCTCCCGGTCATAGCCGGGCCGGACCACTGCGGCGGGCAGGCCGTCGAGGCTCGCAGCCGACAGCCTCACAGCCGGTACGCCTGCTTGGCGAGATCATAGCTCAGCGCATGGGCGACCGCGGCCGCCTCATCCTCCGGCAGGCGATGTTCCGCCACCAGCCGCGCCAGGAACGCGCAGTCCATCCGCCGCGCCACGTCATGCCGCGCGGGGATGGAGAGGAAGGCCCGCGTATCGTCGTTGAAGCCGACCGTGTTGTAGAATCCCGCTGTTTCCGTCACCGCCTCGCGGAACCGCCGCATCCCCTCAGGGCTGTCGTGGAACCACCAGGGCGGCCCGATACGCAGCGCGGGATAATGGCCCGCCAACGGGGCCAGTTCGCGCGAATAGCTATCCTCGTCCAGCGTGAACAGGATGATGGTCAGCCCCGCCTCATTGCCGAAACGGTCGAGCAGAGGCTTTAGGGCCTGCACATATTCGGTGGCGGTGGGGATGTCCGCGCCCTTGTCCCGCCCGAACCCCTGCATCAGGCCGGGGTTGTGGTTACGATGGACGCCGGGATGGATTTGCAGGGTCATGCCGTCCGACAGGCTCATCCGCGCCATTTCGGTCAGCATCTGCGCGCGGAACAGTTCGGCGTCGGCGGGCGTGACGCTGCCGCCCGTCACCCTGGCATAGAGTGCCTCCGCCTCCGCGCGGGGCAGGTCGGCGGTGCGGGCGGTGGGATGGCCATGGTCGGTGGCGGTCGCCCCGGCCTCGCGGAAATAGGCGCGGCGGGTCTCATGCGCGCGCAGATAGCCCGCCCAGTGGCTCACATCCTCGCCGGTCAGTTCCCCGAAACGGGCGACATTGGCCGCAAAGCCTTCATACTCCGGGTCCACCACCGGATCGGGGCGGTAGGTGGTGATGACCCGCCCCTGCCACCCGCTGGCCCGGATCGCACGATGATGGTCGAGCGGGTCGAGCGGACCTTCGGTCGTCGCCAGCAGTTCGATGTTGAACCGTTCGAACAGCGCGCGGGGCCGAAAGGCATCGGTGCGCAGCGCCGCGTCGATGCTGTCGAAATAGGCGTCGGCATTGTCGGCGGACAATATCTCCTCCATCCCGAACACCTCGGCAAAGACCCAGTCCAGCCACATGCGCGACGGGGTGCCCCGGAACAGATGATAGTTTTCCGCGAAGATCCGCCAGATCGCCCGGCTGTCAGTCTCCACCGCCCCGCCATCGGCGCGCGGCACGCCCAGCGCCTCCAGCGGCACGCCCTGACTATAGAGCATGCGGAACACATAATGATCCGGCACGATCAGCAATTGCGCGGGATCGGCGAAAGACTCATTGCCCGCGAACCAGGCCGGATCGGTGTGACCATGGGGGCTGATGATGGGCAAGTCCTTCACCCCGGCATACAGCCGCCGCGCAATGTCCCGCGTACCGGGGTCGGCCGGAAACAGGCGGTCGGGATGCAGGGTCAGCTTGGTCACGCGTGGGGCCTTTCGACGGTTCGGCGTCGGGGAATGGCGGAGCCGCGCCCGCCCGATCCGGCGCCAGATTGGTCAGAACAGCTAGAGACGACGGCGTGCGCCGTCAATCTCTTCGAAAAAGAGCGATATTATCAGGGTTTCATTTCGCCCAGTTCACCATACTCACGATGTTTGACACGCTCACACGCTTGCGCCATTGGTCTAGCCAATATGATGCCAGCCGGAGCGCGGCTCTGGTAGGATAGGGAGTATGGATGTGGCGACACAGGTGGCGGGCAGCAAATCGGGGGCTTTACGCTGGTGGATCATCAGCCTCGTCACGCTGGGCACCGTGCTCAACTATCTCGCCCGCTCCTCCCTTGCCGTCGCCGCGCCCACGCTGAAAGACAGTTTCGGCATGACGACGCAGCAATATAGCTGGGTCGTCGCCGCTTTTCAGGGGGCCTATACCATCGCGCAGCCGCTGGCGGGCTATGCGCTCGACCTGATGGGCCTGCGGCTGGGCTTTGCCCTGTTCGCGGTCGGCTGGTCGCTGTCCAACTGCGCCCATGCCTTTGCCGTGGGCTGGCCCAGCCTCGCCCTCTTCCGCGGTATGCTGGGCCTGACGGAGGCGGCGGCGATCCCGGCGGGGATCAAGGTGGTGGGCGAATGGTTTCCCCCGCGCGAACGGACGGTCGCGACCGGCTGGTTCAACATCGGATCGTCGTTCGGCAGCATGTTGGCCCCGCCCATCGTCATCTTCTGCATCTTCACCTGGGGTTGGCAGTCGGCATTCGTGGTGACGGGCGGCGTCGGCCTGTTCTGGGCCGCCCTCTGGTATTGGGGCTATCGCTCGCCCGCCGAGCACAAGGGGCTGAGCGATGGCGAGCGCGCCCATATCCAAAGCGGGCGCGACGATTCGGCGGTGGACGACAGCACCACGACTGAAGCCAAGGCAAGCTGGCGCGAGATCATCCGCACCCGTGCCTTCTGGAGCATCGCCATCCCGCGTTTCCTGTGCGATCCGGCCTGGCACACCTTCAGCTTCTTCATCCCGCTCTATCTGGTCGATTCGCGCGGAATGGACCTCAAAAGCATCGCCGCCTTCGCATGGCTGCCCTTCCTCGCCGCCGACCTCGGCTCGATCCTCGGCGGCTATTATGCGCCCTGGCTGATGCGTCGCTTCAACATTTCGCTGCTGGGATCGCGCAAGATCGTGGTGACGACCGGCGCGGTTCTGATGGTCGGCCCGGCCTGCATCGGCCTCGCCGGCTCTCCGGCGGCGGCCATCGCGCTGTTCTGTGTCGGCGGTTTCGCGCACCAGATGCTTTCGGGTGCGCTCATGACCCTCTCGGCGGACATGTTCGAACCGCGCGTGGTCGCGACCGCCACCGGCATGGCGGGGTCCGCCGCATGGATCGGGGGGATGAGCTTTTCCCTGATCGTCGGCACGCTGGCCGACACCATCGGCTATGATCCGCTGTTCGTCTGCCTCGCCATATTCGATCTGGTCGCGGCGGCGGTGCTTTGGACGATGTTGCGCGGTCGCAAACCGGCCACGCGGGAGGCGGCAATATGACCGATTTCGCTCTTTCCCGGCGCGGACTGATGCAGGCGGGTGCCATCGCGGGCCTTGCCGCCCTGCCCGGCGCAGGCGCCGCGCGCCGCGTCTTCGCCGGGCCGCGCCAGCCCATCGGTATCAACCTCTATGTCGTCGCGGCGGAGGTGCGCAAAGACCCGGCTGCCACGCTGCGCGCGCTGGCCGCCATCGGCTATCGCGAAGTGGAGACGGGACTGGACGCTCATGACGCCGCGACCATGGCCCGCGCGATCACGGCGGCGGGCATGCGGTGCGCCAGCCTCAACCTCCTCCCCCTTCCCCAGCGCGGTGGGCGCAGCTTTGCCGACGATGCGGGCCTGATCGCGCAGGATGCCCGCACGCTGGGCGCACACTATGTCACCTCCACCCTTTTCCTCCTCCCGCCCGGCGTGGAGATGCGCGGCCTGCCGGGCGAAACCGTGCCGGCCATGCTGGAGCGGGTCACGGGCACGATGCGCGCCGACGACTGGAAACGCACCGCCGACTGGCTGAACCAAAAGGGTGCGGCGCTGAAACGGCATGGCGCGGCCCTCGCCTATCATAACCATAATCCCGAACTGGCCCCACAGGGGGAAGCGAACGGCCTGTCCATCCTGCTGGAGCATACCGACCCCGCACTGGTCCATTTCCACATGGATGCGGGCTGGGTCGTGGCGGCGGGTCATGATCCCGTCACCATCCTGCGCGCCTATCCGGGCCGCTTCCGCCTGATGCATGTCAAGGACATTGCCCCCACCCACCGCGTCAACACCGGCCTGCGCGCCGCGACGACGGAGGTCGGCTCCGGCATCGTCGACTGGCCTCGCGTACTGGCCGCCGCCCGCACCGCCGGGGTGCGCCATTTCGCCGTGGAGCAGGAGCCTCCCTATACGCTGCCCCCGCTGGAATCGGCGGCGCGCAGCTATGCCTATCTGCGTGATCTCGATCTGGGGAGCGCCCGATGACCCGCATCTGCCTGATCGGTGAAGGCATGGTGGAACTGTCCGGCGGCCCCGCGCGCGGCTGGGCCGTGGGGCACGGCGGCGACACACTCAACACCGGCATCCACCTCGCCCGCATGGGCCATGACGTGGCCTATGCGACCGCGCTGGGCGACGATGCGTTCAGCGCGGGGCTGCGCGACAGCTGGGCGGCGGAGGGGCTGGACCTCACCCCGACCCTGACGGCGGCGGGGCGCATGCCCGGCCTCTATGCGATCCAGACCGATGACGCGGGCGAGCGCAGCTTTGCCTATTGGCGGGGGGAGAGCGCGGCACGGTCCATGTTCGACCTGCCCGACAGCGACCGGTTGATCGCGCAGGCCGGGGCGGCGGACCTGCTGGTCTATTCCCTCATTACGCTTGCGATCCTTTCGGCGGAAGGGCGCGGTCGGTTGTTCAGCCTGTGCGACGCCGTCCGCGCCCGCGGCGGCCGCGTGGCCTTCGACGGCAATTACCGCCCTCGCCTCTGGCCCGACGCCGCCACCGCCCGCGCCGCCCGCGACGCCGCCATCGCCCGCTGCGACATCGGCCTGCCGACGCTGGCGGACGAGGTGGAGATGGGCGAGGCCGACGATGCCGCCGCCACCGCCGCCCGCTGGTCCGCGCTCGGCTGCGCGGAGCCGGTGGTGAAGCTGGGCGTGGAGGGATGCCTTGTCGCCGGACAGACCGTCCCTCCGCCCGCCCGCGTCACCGTGGTGGACAGCAGCGGCGCAGGGGACGCCTTCAACGCGGGCTATCTGTCCGCCCGCATCGGTGGCGCGGTCCCGGTGGAAGCCGCACTGGCCGGGCATCGGCTCGCGGGATGGGCGATCGGCCATGCCGGCGCGATCCCCGCCCGCAAGGACGACGCTCCCTACTGACCGCCATTCATAAAAAAACGGCGCCGCGCCATGGGCTTCACTCCATGGCGGCGGCGCCGCAAGTCATGCACACATCATCGGGAGGATGCGGTGCATATCCGTGCGCGTGCGATCACCAGTTCCACATCGTCCCGTCTTCCAACCGCGCGACCGGCAGATAGGCGGGCTTGTAGGGATATTTGGCGGCCAGCGTCTCGTCGATGTCCACGCCATGGCCGGGCGTCTCGCCGCAGTAGAGGTGGCCCTTGTCGAAGCTGTAATCATGCGGGAAGACGGCGTCCGTCTCCTCCGTATGACGCATATATTCCTGGATGCCGAAATTGGGCACCCAAGTGTCGAAGTGCAGCGCGCAACCCATGGTGATGGGCGACAGGTCGGTCGCGCCATGGCTGCCGGTGCGGATCTGGTACAGGCTGGCCAGGTCAGCGATGCGGCGCATGTGCGTGATGCCGCCTGCCCCGACGATGGTGCAGCGGATATAGTCGATCAACTGGTTCTGGATCAGATCCTTGGCGTCCCAGATGGTGTTGAAAATCTCGCCCACCGCCAGCGGCGTGGTGGTGTGGTGGCGCACCAGCTTGAACGCCTCCTGATTTTCGGCGGGCGTGCAATCCTCCAGCCAGAACAGGCTGTACGGCTCCAGCGCCTTGCCCAGTTGCGCGGCCTCCATCGGGGTATAGCGATGATGGCCGTCATGCAGCAGATGATGGTCGAAACCATAGGTTTCGCGCAGCTTCTCGAACAGCTTGGGCACATAGTTCAGCGCCTTGCGCGTGTCCCATCCGGTGACGGACGGCAGCGCGGCGTCGGCAGGCTCATAATAGAGCTTGCCGCGACCCACGCCATAGGCGTCCTTGACGCCCGGCACGCCAGTCTGCGCGCGGATCGCCTTGTATCCCATGTCGATATACTGGCCGACCGCGTCCACCGTCTCGGCGATGTCGCTGCCATTGGCATGGCCATAGACCATCACCGCGTCACGGCTGCGCCCGCCCAGCAACTGGTACAGCGGCATGTTCGCCATCTTGGCCTTGATGTCCCACAGCGCCATGTCGACCGCCGCAATGGCGCGCATGGTGACGGGACCGCGCCGCCAATAGGCGCCACGATAGAGATACTGCCAGATATCCTCGATCTGGCGCGGGTCGCGGCCGATCAGGCAGGGAATGACATGATCGGTCAGATAGCTGGCGACGGACAATTCCCGCCCATTCAGCGTGGCGTCGCCGATGCCATAGACACCCTGGTCGGTTTCGATCTTCAGGGTCACGAAATTGCGGCCCGGACATGTCACGATGACCTTGGCCGATGCGATTTTCATGTCTTCCCCCCAGTGTATGGACTGATTGTCAGGCAGCGACCCCATGGGCGGCCTGTTTGCATATCCATTCCTTGCGGGCTTTAAATTGGTCTGTCAAGTTTCAGATATTGGTCAGGGTGTTCGAGCGGGGCATTTCGCCACCCGGACGACGCAGGATGGGACAGCCACAAACAGCATGGCATCACCACGTCCGGCGCGCAGAATATCCGAGAGACAGGGAGGAGAACAGCCTCTAACGCCGCATCCGACGGGCGGCCCGCGCCCGCATTGCGGACGGCATTATAGGTCACAGGGAAATGGCGGCTGCGGCGCGGAGCCGACAGCCGCCCTCCCGTTCGTCAGATTACCACTTCAGGCTGAAGCGCGCATAGAGGTAGCGCCCGTTGAACCCGAACGGCGAATAATAGGGGAAGGCCGTCGCCCCGCTATTATAATTGCTGGGGTTCGCCGCCGGGACCGCGTCAGGATAGACGTCGAACAGATTGTTCGCGCCGATCGCCAGCGTGCCCTGCTTCAACAGCTTCACGCGCCCTTCCAGGTCGATCAGCGTATGGTTGCCGGTATAGGCATAGTTGGCGACGTCCGTCGCGGGCTGGAACACATTGCCATAGAAAGACGCCCGGAACGTGGCCCCCACATTGCCGCGCGACCAGTCCGTGGTGAAGCTGCCCTTCACCCGCGGCGTGCCACGCTCCAAGCTGGTGATGCGCTGCTGCGTGAACAGCGTCACACCGGCCAGATTGCCGGTGGCGACCGGCACGTCGGTGATGTCCACCTCGTTATAATTGCCCGCCGCCGTCAGGTCGAACTGACCAGCATTGTCGGTGCGCAGCCGGTAATGGGCGACGACGTCGATGCCCTTGGCCGTGGACCGGATGCCGTTGACGAAGAAGCGCGCACCGCCCACCCCGAACGGGGCCAGGATCGGGGCGACGATGGCATTGGACGCCAGCAGATTCTCGGACAGCGCCAACTGGTCGCGCACCCGGATGCGATAGGCGTCCACCGTGAACTCGAACCCGCCGCTGCGCACCACCGCACCGACGGAGAGGTTGGTCGACTTCTCCGGCTGGAGCGGCTTGCCGCCCAGTGCGACCGCCGCCGGGCTGGTGGAGGGGAAGGTCCGCACATCCACGATCGCGCCGTTGATCGACGTCGACTGGGTGAAGGAGTAGAAGCTCTGCTGGAGCGATGGCGCGCGGAAGCCGGTGGAGGCGGTGGCCCGCAACGCAAACGACGGCGCGAAATCGTAACGCAGCGCCAGCTTGCCGGTGCCATTATCGCCAAAGTCGGAATAATGCTCATAACGTCCGGCGGCGCCGACCGTCAGCCCGGCGAACTGCGCCTCCAGGTCGACATAGGCGCCGACATTGTTGCGGCTGTTGCTGCCCGCATCGACGGGACGGAAGCCCGCAAAGCCCTGCGCGCCGCTGCCCAACGCCGCATTCGCACCGAGCGGCCCGCGATTATAGGATGCCGGCTCGCCCGCCTCCTCCTTGAAGCCCTCATGACGACCCTCGACGCCAAAGGCGACGTTGATGCTGCTGTCCGCGCCCAGATCGACCTTGCGCGTCACATCGACCCCGCCGGTCCACTGGTCATAGGTCAGGCGGCCGCTGTAGAAGTCCAGCTGCGATGCCGCGCCATAGGTGGAATTAAGCGTCTGCCGGGTCTGGAAAGTCAGGACGTTACGGCCATAAGAGCCATTGATGTCGATCGACCAGCCGCCCAGTTCACCGCGCACGCCGAGAGCGGAGTTGATATCCTCCGAATTCACCTTGATGAGCGGGGTGAAGCCATTGGGATAGAGGGCGGGCACGCTGTTGGCGTTTGACAGCGGGCGGGGCAATGCCGCACCGGTGCTGTCACGGTTCTGATAGCCCGCATAGCCATAAAACTCCCACGCGCCGCCGACCGGGACGCCAAAATTGGCGAACAGCGTATATTGCTCGACCTCTGGATCGCCGAAGCGGGAGGAGACGCGCGCGGGGGTGAAGCGGGTGTCGATATCGCCCCGGCTGGTGCGGCCCCGGTTCAGATAATCGGCGGACAGGGTCAGGAAGCCTTCGCTGCCGATGCCGATGCCCTGCCAGACCGATGCGCTGAACGTCTTGCCGTCATGCGCGTTGCGGCTGGAAAGGGCGGGACTGACCTCCGTCTCATACTGACCATAGCTAATGGTCGCGCCGCCGCCGCTGCGCGCCTTGCGCAGGCGCAGGTTGACGACGCCCGCGATAGCGTCCGACCCATATTGCGCCGATGCGCCGTCGCGCAGCACCTCGACGCTCTCCAGCGCCACGGTGGGGATGGTGTTGAGGTCGAAGGCCGCCGCGCCACGTCCCACCGATCCATTGGTGTTGAGCAACGCCGACGTATGGCCGCGGATACCGTCCACCAGCACCAGCGTCTGATCCGGCGACAGGCCACGCAGGGTCGCAGGGCGGATGGAATCGGTCGCGTCCACGGCGGAGGAGCGGGGGAAGTTGATCGACGGCGCGACATTGGCCAGCGCCTGACCCAGTTCCGCCGTGCCCTGTCCGCGCAGCGCCTCCCCGGTCAGCACGTCGATGGGGGACGAGGTGTCGAGCCGGGTCCGCCCGGCGACGCGCGTGCCCGTGACGACGATATCCTGTTCGGAGGCCAGGGTCGCGCTGTCGTCGGCGGCCGTCTGCGCCATCGCGGTTACGGACGTCGCAAGGCCGCTCGCCGTCGCCAGCAGCAGCACCAAAGTCTTTGTCATGATAGTCCCCTTATTGTGGCGCGGCTCTTCGGCCGGCATTCTCGCTCCGCGACAACGCCGCATCGCCCAAAAGGATGCATGTCCTGCACGGGCGGCGGCGTCGCTCCCCGGATATATATTCAACCGAATGAATAGACAATTCTATCGGCACCGCGACCATGACTTGGCGCGCGCCCTGTGGCTTTCCGGCCACGCCATGCCCAGCATGGCAACCGCACAGGCTTCCGCCAATGTGCCAAAGGGATCATCCAACGGGCCGGATAATAGCTCTTATGGGCATTGCATAACGCACAGGGCCGGAAGTCCTTGCCCCTCGCCAGACATATGCCGGCGCGAGCTTCCCGGCCTTTGGCGCGTATGGAACAGTCGATCGGATTCGCCGTTTAAGCCTTCGCAATTTGATCCTGAAGGCGGTTAAAGCACCCTGCCCTTCGTTGTAATACGCCAATTGCGTCGTTAACGCCCAAGCGAGACTGTGATGCCGACAAATACTGCGACCGTAGGTGTTCCTTGATCTCCAGAACTGATGCCCTGATCGACGCAGCGGCGCTCTTTGAAGGCGATGGCGAGGTCCGCTCGCTCGCGCGGACATTGGACTGGTCGGCTACCCCCCTTGGGCCGACCACCGATTGGTCGCCCGCGCTGCGGATCATGGCCCGGTCCATGTTCGACTCTCCGTTCCCGATCTGCCTCTGGTCGGGTCCGCACTTTGCCCTCATCTATAATGACCCCTATCGCCGGATATTGGCCGCCAAACACCCGGCCGCGCTGGGTCAGCCCGGCTCCATCGTGTGGGCCGAAATCTGGGAGGAGCTTCAGCCGCAGTTCGATGGCGTGCGATCCGGTGGCGCCCCGATCTATTTCGAGGACGCCCCCTTCGTCATGGCCCGGCTCGAAGGCGGCGGCACGGAAACCGCCTGGTTCAATTATTCCCTGTCTGCCCTCCGCGACGAAGACGGCCATGTCGCGGCCGTCCTCAACATCACGCCGGAAACGACCGAACGCGTCCTCCTGGAGCGCCATCTTACCAGAGAGCAATCCGCACTCGCCATGAGCGAGGAGCTTCTGCGTCTTGCCGTCGACAATGCGGACGTCGGCCTCTGGGACGTCGATGTCATCAACAACAGGCTGACTTGGCCCGCCCGTACCAAGGCTATGTTCGGCATTTCCGCCGATGTCCCCGTGACAATGGACGATTTCTACAAGGGCCTCCATCCTGACGATCGCGAAACGACGACCGCGACCTACCTCGCCGCCGCCGATCCTGACCTCAGGGCGCTCTACGATGTGGAATATCGCACGATCGGCAAGGAGGATGGTGTCGAGCGGTGGGTGGCGGCCAAGGGGCGCGGTATATTCGACGTCGCTGGACGCTGTGTGCGGGTGACGGGGACGGCGCTCGAAATTACCGCGCGAAAGGCCGCCGAGGTCCGCCGTAACGCCCTTGTCGAGCTGACGCAGGCCCTGCGCGATCTGGATGATCCGGCTGACATTGCCTACGCCGCCGCCGAAGTCCTGGGGCGAACACTGGGCAACAGCCGAGTCGGATATGCCGCCATCGATCATGATGCCGAAACGCTGCACGTCGATCGCGACTGGACCGCACCGGGGGTGGAGACGCTGGCCGGCGTATTGGCCTTGCGGGACTATGGCTCCTTCATCGAGAGCCTCAAACGCGGCGAGTTCACGGTCATCGACGATGTTCAGGCCGACCCTCGGACCGCAGGCCCGGCCGCTGCCGCACTGGAGGGCAAGAGCAGCTTCGCGTTTGTCAATGCACCGGTCCTGGAACAGGGACGGCTTGTAGCCGTTTTCTTCGTCAACCATGGCGCAAAGCGCAAATGGAGCGAGGCCGACCTCACCTTGATCCGGGAATTTGCCGACCGCACGCGCACCGCCGTGGAGCGCGCACGCGGCGAACATGCGCTGCGGGACAGCGAGGCGCGACTGCGCGAACTGAACGAAACGCTGGAGGCCCAGGTCGAGGCGCGCTCGGCGGAACGGGATCGATTGTGGAACCTGTCGCAAGACATGCTGGCACGGGCTGATTATACGGGCATGATGTCCGCGGTCAGTCCCGCCTGGACGCAGGTTCTCGGCTGGACGGAACGCGAACTCCTCTCGCGGGGCTATGCCACGTTCATGCATGTGGAGGATGAACCGCCGACGCTTGAGGCGATCGCGCGCATGGCGGAGACGGGCCTGCCGACCCGCTTCGAAAATCGGATCAGCACCCGCGACGGCGGCTGGAAATCCATCGAATGGACCGTCGCGCCGGAACCTGACGGCGTGAACTTCATCGCGGTCGGCCGCGACCTCAGCCATGTCAAGGCGCGCGAGGCAGAGCTGGAACGCGCGCAGGAAGCCTTGCGCCAGAGCCAGAAGATGGAGGCGATGGGCAGCCTGACCGGCGGCGTCGCGCATGATTTCAACAATCTCCTCACGCCCATCATTGGTTCGCTCGACCTCCTCATGCGTAAGGGCGTCGGCAGCGAACGCGAACGGCGGCTCATCGGCGGCGCGCTTCAGTCGGCGGATCGGGCGAAGACGCTTGTGCAGCGGCTGCTCGCCTTTGCGCGCAGGCAACCGCTTCAGGCGACAGCGGTCGACGTGGCGCGCCTTGTCGATGGCATGGTCGGCCTGCTTGACTCGACACTGGGTCCGACCATCGACCTGCGCGTGGACGTGTCGGGCGACCTGCCGCCCGCCAGCGCCGATCAGAACCAGCTAGAAATGGCCCTTCTGAACCTTGCGGTGAATGCCCGCGACGCCATGCCGGATGGCGGCGAACTGACCATTGTGGCCCGGCGCGAAACTATTCGCGGGCACCATCCGTCGGGCGCTCGGCCCGGTCATTATGTGCACCTGTGTATCCATGACACGGGCGCGGGCATGGACGAGGCGACCCTCCGCCGCGCGACAGAGCCGTTTTTCTCCACGAAGGGGGTGGGCAAGGGCACGGGCCTCGGTCTGTCGATGGTGCATGGCCTTGCCGCCCAGCTTGGCGGTGGACTGGCTATCGACAGTGCCCCCGGCCGGGGCACGACCATCGAACTGTGGCTGCCGGTCAGCATGACGCAATATGAAAGCGACGATCAGGGCGATGCGCAGACGGCCGACGTGCAGGCCCGTGGCATTGCCCTCCTGATCGACGATGAGGAACTTGTGCGGATGGTCACCGCCGACATGCTGGCCGACCTCGGTTATGAGGTGGTGGAGGTGAATTCGGCGGAGGAAGGGCTGGCGCTTCTGGGCGGGGGACTGGAGGCAAATCTCGTCGTAACCGATCATCTCATGCCGGGCATGAGCGGCGCTCAACTGGCGCGTACGTTGAAGGCCGAGCGACCGGGCCTGCCCGTGCTGATCGTTTCCGGCTACGCCGAAGCCGAGGGTATCGATCCCGATGTCGCCCGGTTGACCAAGCCGTTCCGTAATGCGGAACTGGCCGAAACCTTGCTGACGTTGCAGGCCGGGACGTTCGAGTGAACGGGCAACGGAACGGACGTGGCACCATATCCATCGGGTAATGCCGATATTTCTTGACCGTCCGAATTTACATCGTTTATTCCCGATACATGGATTCGACAACCGCCCTCGCATCGCTTGGCGCTCTGGCGCACCCCACCCGTCTGGAAACCTTCCGGCGGCTCGTCCGTCATGAGCCTGATGGGCTGTCGACGGGGCAACTGGTCGCCGCCAGCGGACTTGGCCAGAGTAGCTTCTCCACCCACCTCGCCGTCCTGGTGAAAGCGGGGCTGGTCATCCCCGAAAAGCGCGGGCGTCAGCAGATTCAGCGCGTCAGCCTGGATGCCCTGCGCGGCCTGCTGCTCTTCCTCGCGAAGGACTGCTGTCAGGGCCGCGCCGAGCTGTGCGAACCGCTGCTCGCCGAACTTGCCTGCTGCTGAAGGATCAGCCCGTGACCGACATCATCATCTATCACAACCCGGACTGCGAGACGTCGCGCAACACCCTCGCGATGATCCGCAATGCCGGGGTCGAGCCGCATGTGGTCGAATATCTGAAGACGCCGCCTTCACGCCCCCTGTTGATGCACCTGATCGAAAGAGCCGGGATCACACCGCGCCAGCTCCTGCGTGAAAAGGGTACGCCCTATGCCCAACGGGGTCTTGGCGACGAGAGGCTGACCGACACGGCGCTGGTCGATGCGATGATGGCGCATCCGATCCTCATCAACCGGCCTCTGGTCGTCACGCCGCTCGGCGTGCGGCTCTGTCGGCCGTCGGAGGCTGTGCTCGACATCCTGCCGACCCCGCAACAGGGCGCTTTCGCCAAGGAAGACGGCGAGCGGGTGGTGGGCGCAGACGGCAACCGCATCCCTTCCCCATGAACCACCGAGCGATCCTTGCGGAGGCGCTGGGCAGCCTGATGCTGTTCGCGACCGTCATCGGCTCCGGCATCATGGCCGAGCGACTGGCGGGCGGCAATGTCGCCATCGCCCTCCTCGGCAACACGCTGGCGACCGGCGCGATGCTCTTCGTGCTGATCACGATGCTGGGGCCGGTGTCAGATGCGCATTTCAACCCTGCCGTGACGCTGGTGATGCGGCTGCGCGGACAGATCGGGACAGGCACCGCGTCCCTCTATATCGTGGCGCAGATTACGGGCGGCATACTCGGCGTCTGGGTCGCGCATATGATGTTCGATATGCCGATCCTCCAGCTGTCACGGCATGTCCGCAGCGGTCCCGGCCAGTGGATGGGCGAAGCAATCGCCACCTTCGGGCTGATCCTGACGATCGTCGGGACGGCCCAGGCGCGCCGCGCCAGCCTCCCGGCCAGCGTCGCTCTCTATATCACTGCCGCCTACTGGTTCACCTCGTCCACCAGCTTCGCTAACCCCGCCATCACCATCGCCCGATCCCTGAGCGACAGCTTCGCCGGAATCGCGCCACCCGGTGTACCGGCGTTCATCGCAGCGCAACTCGCCGGCGCAGTGGCCGCCCATCTGGTCAGCGAGCGCCTCTTCTCTCCAAGACAGGAAACCGCATAGCCGCGGCCCTCTTGGGCTTGACCCATGATGGCCCTTCAACCGCCAATGTGCATCCACCGGCAACAGCCTGCCGCATCTGGCTGACGCCAACAGCCTGCCGCACGAAACAGGCGCCCCCCTCATGCCATGGCGCGGCGATCCGTTCCTGCATCGCACCGGCGACCTTTTCGATCAAACCGCCGGGACCGACACGATGCCGACGGAAAAGGTCCGTGCGGAGACACCTGAGCGCCGCGTCCGCGACTGCACGGATATGGTCGGGCCGACTATTGATCCCACCCCGGCGTGCGATCGGGCCGCTCCCCCGATTTCGTCTCAAAAAGGCGCGATTGTCCCTTCTTTGTCGTCATAGTGTCATGAAAATGACCACAGCTATTGTGCGCATATCAAACGGCCGCGCGGCCAGTATCGGGAATAGCCTGTGTCCCTGAACATACTCATCGTGGAGGATGACGCCGAACTTGCGGAGACGCTCGCCGCGCAGATGGCCGATTTCGACCATGACACCACCATCGCGGGCAACGGGCACAAGGCGCTGGCCACCATCGTCAACGGGGCGTTCGATGCGGTGATCCTCGACCGGGTCATGCCGCTGATGGACGGCCTCACCTTCCTCCAGCATGTGCGGCAGGCGAATATCAATGTCCCCGTGCTGATCCTGACCGCCTTCGGCAAGGCCAGCCAGAAGGTGGAGGGGCTGGAGGCCGGGGCGGATGACTATGTGGTCAAGCCCATCGACCCATTGGAGCTGAACGCCCGCCTCCACGCCCTCGTCCGCGCGCGCCAATGGTCGGGCAAGGAAAGCGACACGATGCGCGCGGGCGACATCATGGTCAGCCCCACCAAGTTCCGCGCCTGGCGCAACGACATCGCCATCGACCTGCCCGGCACGGAGTTCAAGCTACTGCTCGAACTGGTGCGCCACGCCGGCTCCGTCCTGACCCGGCCGATGTTGCTGGAACGGGTGTGGAACTATGATTTCGAACCGACGACCAACATCGTCGACACCTATATCAAGCGCCTGCGCAAGAAACTGACCGAGGGCGGCGGCGACGATCCCATTAGCACCCTGCGCGGCGTAGGCTATATGCTGCGCAAATGAGGCTTTCCGGTTTCTCGTTGCGTCGCCTGACACTGGCCTTCCTGTCGCTTCTCCTGCTGTCCACGGTCGCGACCGGCGTCGGCATCTATTCCGTGACGGTGCGCACCATCCGCCAGCTGGTCGACACGCGCATCCGCCAGATCAGCGTCACCCTCGCGCCCGATGGGGAGCCGCACGACCGGGCCGAACTGATCCGCCGCATCGCGGAGATGAACCGGCAGCGCGACACCGGCGATCTGGGCATCATCCTCGTCGCGCCGGGCCATCGCCAGCTCGCGGGCAATGTCCGCCTCTCGCGCGATCTGCCGCCCGGCCTCGCCTCCGTCGACCTTGGCGACAATATCAAGGGGCTGAGCAAGGGCCGGGCGCTGGTGCGCGACCTGCCCGATGGCCTGCGCCTGATCGTCGTGGCGGAGACGGAGCCGTTCGACCAGTATGACCGCGCCCGCATCCGCATCTATATGGGCGGTTTCGGGTCGATCCTCGCCATCGTGCTGGGCGGGCTGATCCTGTTCAGCCGCATGGTCAGCCGCCGGATCACCGCGATGCGCGACACGGTCGCGACCATCATAGAGGGCGACATGAGCCAGCGCGTACCCGTCACCGGCGACGGCAGCGAGTTCGACCTGCAAGCCGCCGCCTTCAACCGGATGCTGGACCGAATCCAGGTGTTGATGGCCGAAATCAGTAATGTCTCCAATGATATATCGCACGAACTTCGCACCCCGTTGACGCGGTTGCGCGGCAGGCTGGCCCTGCTCCACAAGCAAGCGGAATCGGACGGCGCGCGGGAGGGGATCGGCGCGGCACTCGAAGATGCCGACGACCTGCTCGGCATGTTCACCGCCATCCTGCGCATCTCGGAAATAGAGAGCGGGGAGCGGCGGCGCGGCTTTGCGCCCGTGGATCTGGCCGAACTGGCGAGCGAGATCGTCGCTATGATGGAACCGGTGGCGGAGGACAGCGGCCATGACCTGACACTGGTCAACTGGACCCCGGCGACGATCATAGGCGATCGCAAGCTGCTGGCCCAACTCCTTTTGAACCTTGTCGAAAATGCCCTGCGCCATACGCCCCCCGGCACCGCCATCGCGGCGACCGTGACGCGGACGGGCGGCCATGCGGAAATCACCGTGACGGACACCGGACCCGGCATCCCCCCGGCGCAGCGCGCGGTCGCCCTGCGTCGCTTCGGTCGGCTGGGCCATGGCGGCGCGGCGGGCCATGGGCTGGGGCTGGCGCTGGTCGACGCCATTGCCCGCCTACATGGCGGCGAGGTCCGGCTGGACAGTCCGGGCCAAGGGTTACGGATCAGCATCATCCTGCCGATGGAATGACGGCCGCAGCGGCGGAGAGGACATCCCGCCATTGCCCCGGCCACCCCCCATGCCCTGTCACCGCGGACCCGATCCGGGATCCCACTTTCCCCTTTCCGCCACCCGCAGAAGAGGGCGATCCCTCGGCGGCAGGCGCATATCCTCCACCCGTTCGCCCTGAGCGTGTCGAAGGGCTGTTCTTCTGTGGCACCGCGCTTCAGGGACAGTACAGCCCTTCGACACGCTCAAGGGCGAACGGTGTTTCTATCTTGCAGGTTCACGTGGGATAATTACCGGTCATGTCTAGGGTAACGAGGCAAAGAATAGCCCTCCGTTCGTCCTGAGGCTGTCGACCCGAAGGGCGGACGAATTCCAACGACGGCACTTCTTCCGGCACGCGCCCTTGCACCGAAACCTACCTCTCCCCGCCACACCATCCACCACGTCCCGCCCCCCCTCCTCCCGCACGCACGAAAAAGGGGGCGTGGCTTTCACCACGCCCCCGGCTCGTCCGGTAGGGGGAGGACCGGCTTAGAAGTTCACGGTCGCGTCGATGCCCCAGGTGCGCGGCGCGTTGAAGTTGGCATAGTCGCCCAGCACCGCACGGTTCGCGTTCGAACGGCGATAGATATGCTGTTCGTTGAACAGGTTGCGCGCCCAGGCCGACACGGTCAGCTTCTGCCCGCCCGAACCCATGTCGATGTCCGCGATGGAGATGCGGCCATTGACGATGAAGCTGGCATCCGCCTTCACCGCTTCGTTGTCGAACGTATAGGCGGAGCTGGAGTAGTTGCCGTCGAGATGCAGCTTGACCGCCGTGTCGCCACCCGCCAGCGGCAGGCTATAGTCGACCGAACCGGACAGGGCGTTCTTGGGCGTGAACACGATGTACACGTCCTGGAAGACCGCTCCGTTGTTCAGCGGGTTGGCGGCGATGTTCTGCGCCTCCTGCACCGTGTTCCGCGCGGGCGGGATCTTGGTGTAGGTATAGGCATAGGACAGGCCCAGCGACAGATTGTCGACCGGACGGACGGTCAGGTCGGCTTCCACGCCGCGGATGCGGGTCGTGCCCTGCGCGTTCACCGTCTCCAGCGTGTTGCGGATGGTGCAGTTCACGGTGCAGCCCGCGACGGTCGGGGTAAAGAAGTTGAAATCGACCTGGCTGTTGTCGCGGTCCATCATGTACCCGGCGACGTTCAGGCGCACCTTGCGGTCGAAGAATTCGGTCTTCGCACCGATTTCATAGGATTTGACGGTTTCCGGCGCGAACGCCCGGTACGTCAGCGAGCGCGAGCTGGCGCCACCGGCGCGATAGCCGGTCGAATATTTGGCGTACAGGTTGATGTCGCGCGTCGCATCCCAGGCCAGCGTCACCATCGGGTCGAACCGGTTGTTCTTCTGGTTGAAGGTGAAGTTGGTCGCCGCACCGTTCACGATGTAGAGCGAACCATTCTTCTCGTCGCGGGTATAGCGGCCGCCGACGGTCAGGTGGACACCCTCCAGAGCTTCGGGGGAGAAGGTCAGCTGGCCATAGGCGGCATAGCTCTTGGAATAGGCGATGCTGGCGCGGGCGATGGTCGCGGACGCATAGGTGGCCGGATCGACGATCGTATAGGGCAGGCCGTTGATGATGTCGGGCTGGCCGTCCGCACCCGCCGCGCCGGTGCTGTTGTTCACCGCATCGACGTTCCAGCGGTTGGAGTTGGGCGTGCGCGCCGAGTCATTGGCCCGCTCGTTGAAATAATAGAGGCCCAGCACATAGTCGATCTGCGGCAGGCTGCCGACCGCCTGGATTTCCTGGCTGAACTGGCGCTGGTCCAGCGTGGCGAGGCTGTAGCGGCTGAACGTGCTGTTCGGGGCATAGACGGGGGTGCGGTGCGCGCCGCCCGAATTGTCCCACTGGTCGTCGCTGACCGTGCGCCATGCGGTGATGGAGCGCAGTTCCAGGCTGTCGGCCAGCTTATATTTCAGGATGGCGCTGAAGCCCTGCGTCTTGTCGATGCTGACCTGCTGCGGCACGCCGATGTCGGCGGAACGGGCGCGGTCGGCCTGCACCTTGACGGCGGGCGGCAGCGCGGCGGTCGCCGTGCCATTGGGGTTGAAATTGATGAGCTGGCTGTAGAACGGCGTGTTCTCGTCGCGGCCCTTGTCGAACGCGAAGTCGGCGGTGAAGTCGGACGACGGGGTCCAGCGCGCGGCGAGGCGGCCGCCATAGCGGTGGAACTGGTTGAAACCGGCCTGACCCGCCAGCGGGTTGGTGGTCGTCGCATCCTGATGCTGGATGTTCGCGTCCACCTTGACCGACACATTATGATATTCGGGCAGGTCCATGTGGAGCGAGCCGTTGTACGACCCGAAATTGCCCGCGCCCAGCGTCATGCGGCCGCCGAACTTGCCGGTCGGTGCGCGGCTGACGATGCTCAGCGCGCCGCCTTCGGTGTTGCGACCGAACAGCGTGCCCTGCGGACCCTTGAGGACTTCGACCCGCTCCACGTCGAGCAGGCCGGCGTTCAGGCCGTGCTGGCGGCCGAGGTATACGCCGTCGATATAGACGCCGACGCCCTGTTCGCGTGCGGGCTGGTTGGCGTCGAGCGGCACGATGCCGCGGATGCCGATGGTCAGCGCGGACTGGCGCGCTTCGAACGTAGCGACGCGCAGCGACGGGATCGCACCGTCGGCCAGGTCGATCAGGCTCTGCACATGGCGCTGCTGGATCTGCTCATTGCCCATGACGGCCATGGAGATCGGGGTCTGCTGGAGGTTCGTCTCGCGCTTGGTCGCGGTGACGACGATGTCAGTCAGGCCGGTCGAGTCCGTGACGTCGCTGGCTGCGGCGGCGGTGGTGTCGGCATAGGCGGCACCGGCCTGCATTATGGCGATGGCTACGAGCGGAAGGGCAACGATGGAACGCTTCATGATCGGGTTTCCCCCTTGAGGATGGATGTCGTCGAGGGGCTTTGCGCACACACCGTCACCCCGCGAAGCACTCTGCTCCGCGCGTCCCGATGGCCTGGATGCCGCCCCTTTCGTCTTGTTGCGAGGGGGCAGTTAGGCGTCGGTCTGGTCAGAAATATTACAGGGCTGTCATGGAAGTGACTTCATCCATTCATTCAGGTTTCACTTTGATGACCATGGAAGAACAGGATCAGTAAAATTTCGGATTGTCCGAGCACGCCCATAATAAGAAATATTTCCTTCAAGACATATCTGGAAACATTCCACGAAATTCTCGTCGAAGAGAAAGCAGGAACAAATTCAGGATAGGGGACAGGGGCAGAAGCGGGCGGCGAATAGCACATCCAGTCTCGCCCCTTCCGGGCGCGGACCAGGGCGAAATCTATCCGATGGCGGCCGCTTTCCGTTCACACCCTCGTCCCGGCCTCGGAGCGGAGGCTCCGGTATCCGGCCCGTCCAAAGGGGTGCATCTGTAATCCCCACCCCATTCCACCAATATACCACGGACATTCACAATAGACTCAGGCCGAATCCATCGATATATTTTGTGGACTGCAAGATTGTACTCCATGTCCGATTTATCCTAATCATGGCGTTTACAATCCTCATGAAAGGCAACTTCCCCACAAGGACTGACGACAGACATAAAGACTTCGAAAAAACATGGTCGCCCTACAACCCTCTCTTCATGTCACGAACGCAACGCTGAATCGGGAGATATGGAATGGACCATGTTCAGGACGACGAACGCACCGGCGCGGACACCGCACCAACCTATGACATTCAGGCCTATGACATTCAGGCCTATGATATTCAGGGCTATGCGGGGGAGGAGGTTACCCACGCCATCGACGCGGACCCTTGCGCCGACCTGCATGGCGATATCGACGCCGACTGGGCCGATTCCCGCGACTCCGCCACGCTGGAGGCGCCCGCCGTCCGCCGCTGGCGCATTGCGGAAGGGTTGCTGAAACTGCGTGAGCAGGTGAACGCCAAAGCCCCGAACCGCAGCAAGACCAGCGACGGGGCCATCGGCGACGCCGCGCACGCCACCCGCAATTCTGACCATAATCCCTGGCTGGTGTCCGGCGGGCTGGGCATCGTGACCGCCGTCGACATCACCCATGATCCGGCGGGCGGCTGCGATGCGGGGCGGCTGGCGGAGGCGCTGCGGGCGTCCCGCGACCCCCGCATCAAATATATCATCTCCAACAAACGCATCGCCAGCGCCGCGCCAAAGGGCGGCGTGCCCGGCTGGACATGGCGCGCCTATACGGGCAGCAACCCGCACAACAAGCATTGCCATATCTCCATCAACCCGGCAGCGGCCCAGTTCGACTCCAAAGCCCCCTGGCAGATCGACGCCGCCTTTGGCCCCGCGCCGGAGTCGGCCGGGGGCGAAGCGGACGCCTTTGCCGGGATCGAGGCGGCGCTGAAGGCGCTCGGCGCGCTGGAGCAGGATGGCGCACGGGAGGCATCGGGGGATGGCGTCCCTCTCCTCGTCCGCCTGACCGCCGTGCGCGACGCCGCCGAAATCCTCCTCACCCGCTATGCGGAGGCCGTGCGCGCCCCCGCCACCGACCCGGACGACACATTCGAGGCGGTCAGGCCCGCCTTCGAAAATGTGCGCGGCCAGTATGAGGCGCTGTTCGCCTCCTGCACCGTCAATCCCGCGCGGGCGGGGGAGGTCGCCTGGTATCGCACCATGCTGCTGCGCGGTCGGCCCCGTTATGAGGAAGCCGCCGCCAAATCCGGCGTGCCCTGGTGGTTCATCGCGATCATCCACGGTATGGAGGCCAGCTTCAACTTTCAGGGCCATCTCCACAATGGCGATCCCCTCGCCCGCCGCACGGTGCAGGTGCCGCGCGGTCGCCCGCCGGTGTGGAACCCGCCCAGCGACTGGATCTCCAGCGCGCTCGACGCGCTCCAGATCGAAGGGTTCGCGGGTATCCGGGACTGGGGCGTGGCCCGCGCGCTCTACAGTTGGGAGGCGTATAATGGCTGGGGCTATCGCCGCGCGGGCGTCGGCATCCCCTCCCCCTATCTCTGGTCCTTCTCCAACCATCACAAAAAGGGCAAGTTCGTCGCCGACGGCCATTACGACCCCAACGCCATCTCGAAACAATGCGGCACCGCCATGATGCTGAAGGCGCTGGTGGCGAAGGGCGACGTGACATTCTGACCCCCCGGACGGGGCAGCACGGCCAAAGCCTTTGGGAAGCAGAGGGAACCATCCACTGACCCGGAAACGGCGTTAACTCAAAAGGCGAGAGCGTTTGCCCCTTGGGCGAAAACGCTCTCGCCATTCTAATTCCCTGTTGTCCGGACCGTCAGCCATAACCGGTCAGCCTGAAAATGCTTTGCCCTCCACGCCGCCGCCACTCATCTCTCGCCGGTATAGACATAGGGAACGATCGTCCCCCACAGCAGCGCCGCCAGCGGCCCCACGAACTCCAGCCCCGGCAGCGTGGGGATGGGCGACACGGGCAGCGCGCCCGGCTCCGTCCCCGTCGCGGACCCCAGCGCGACCAGCCAGATGACGAAGGACAGGATGGCGATCAACACCGCCCGATATTGCGGCTTGCCGGTCCGGGGGTCGCGCGTGGCCTGCGACCGGATCAGGAAGACCAGCAGGATGCAGAAGAGAGCGATGACCCACAGCGCCGCGACGCGATAGGGCGTCTCATGCACCATCGCGACCGCCGTGCCATACAGGCCCAGCGCCTCCGCCGGGATCAGCTTGGCGATGCGGGTGCTCCATCCGTCGGACGGGTCGGACCCACCAACCGTCTCCAGGTTGGTGACTGGAACGATGCGAAGCGACATTGTCTGATCCTTCCCTGAAATAGTCTTAATATCAATATCTTGCAGGATGATCTTTCGGTCGGATAGGGGGTCGGCCCATCGCCGCCGCGCGCTCCTGACCCTCCATCCAGACCTTGAAAAAGCCTACTCATTCCCGATGTTTATGGATAATATCTCCCACGCTACAGGACGATGCTCGACAGGTTTTCGATGGCGATAAATCGTGGTTCCGCCTGCGCCGCGCCCGCCACGCTTTCGTCGGTCCGGCGCAGCGGGTCGGCGGCGAGATAGGCGGAAAAATCATAGCCGGTCGCCTCCGCCAGATCCGCGATGGCGATCTGGAACGTGCGGTACGCGCCCAGCGTGATCCCCTCCAGCGCCTCCACCCGGCTGCGCCGTTCCAGCAGGTCGCGGATCATCTGCCCCTGACTCAGCAGATAGGCGGTCGCGCGCAGATGCTGCTTGCTCTCGTCCAGCGTCGCCACCAGCTTCCAATATTCCAGCGGCACCCGCGCCCCGTCGATCACCGGATCGTCCGGCCCGATCACCGGCCCCGTGAACACCGACGCGCGAAAGCCCCCGGTCCGGCTGCTGTCGAGGATGTAGTTCTCCAGCCCCTGCCACAGGTGCTGGCTCTGGTTCAGCCGGGCATGCTGGGCCGCCGCATTGACATAATGGAAGGTGTCGGCATTGGCCTGCTCCGCTTCCTCCGCCGTGCCCCAATTGGGGTCTTCGCGCCGGACCATATGGCCCCGGTCGATCTCCGGGTCGGCAAAGTTCGCCGCGTCGAGCTGGATGGCGCGCGGGATGCGCCCGTCAAAGAACCACTGGTCGTCGCCCCGCTTGATCCGCTTCGACCGCCCCCCGTCGATGTTGACGGCGGTCATCAGCGGCACCTTGTCCGTGGCCGAATATTTGACGCCGAAATGGGTGTAGCGCAGTTCGCCCCGCTCCGCCGGAGTGTCGGACGGCAGCGCCAGCGTCGCGTCCAGCGCAGCGTTCAGCCCCGGCCAGGGCGTGGCGACCGTCCCCTTCTTGAGGAAGGCGGTGGCAAAGCCCTCGCGCCCCGTGAAATGGGCGGCGTCATGGCTCTCGTCGCGCCGGCGCTCCGCCACGCCTTCCCGTCCCGGCACGCCGCCCGGCACCTGCACCGTCGTAAAGGCGCCGCTCAGCACCTTCTTGATGGTGGTGATGCTCACCGCGCTGTTCGCCTTCAGATATTCCCCCGCATAATGCAGGCCGATCAACTGCCCCGTGTCCAGGTTGATGAGCGGCGATCCACTGTTGCCGCCCAGGCTGGTGCAGTCGTGCGAGAGGTAGCTGGCGCCCGATGTGACCTGCGTCACGAACCCCGGCGCAAAGCGTTTCACATTATAGATGTCGTGGAAATATTTGGCCTGCGCCCCGGCATTGTTGCGCGGGTCGAACGCGGGATAGCCGACCAGCGCGACCAGATCGTTGAACCCCGCATCCTTCGCCGCCATATTGAACACGGCGGGCGGCGCATAGGCCCCCGGCGCGATCCGCAGCAGCGCGATGTCGGCGGCCAGATCGTCGGCCAGATAGTCGATGGCCGTCACCGTCGCGGTGCGGCTGCGGTCGCCCGCCCGGCTGTCCGCCTCCTCCCGGAAATCGACCTCCGCCCCCATGCGGACGCCCTGCCAGTTGCGGATGAACACCCCGCGCCCGTCCGCCGCCCGCTGCGCCACCAGCTTGGCGACGTGGCGGTTGGTCAGCACCAGCAGGTCCGCGCCTCGCTTGTCCACCACGCTGCCCGTCCCGCCCCAGCTGCTGTCGGCGTTGAGGAATTCGATCCGCCCGACCGACGGCAGCCATTTCTGGACGCTGACGATCTTCAGGTCGGTGCCCGGCTGGAAGTCGGGCAATGGCTCCATCACCACCGCATCGTCGCGCACCAGCATCGGCGGGCGTCCGGTCAGCTTCACGATCGCCTCCAGCGCGGCGATGGGCGCGGTGGAGACGAGGCTTTCCAGTGGCGACCGGGCGGCATGGGCGTTGTCCAGCGCCGCATCGGGCAAGGCGCCCAGCAGCGCCTTGGGATAGTCGCCCGCCGCGATGCGGGCGGTGATGGTGTCCAGCAATTTGGGATTGGTGGCGACCTGCGTCTCCAGCGTGGAACGCCGTTCGACATTGTCGGCGGGCCTCGTTTTTTCAGCACTGTCCGTCATGATGCGTCTCCTGCCTGTGAAAGGGTGAGTATCGTCGCGGCGGGCACGAACGCCGCCGGCATCCGCCGCGCCAGCAGGGCGGCCCGCGCCCGCGTGTCGGCCACTTGCGCCGCCGCGCGCAGGCTGGTCGCAAAGCGCCGCTCGATCCGCGTCCAGATCGCCTCGCCCCCCTCCGCCGACCACAGGCCCAGTTGCGCCATCGCCGCGCCCGGCGGATCATATTCGCCCAGCAGCGCCTCGATCCGCCGGGTCAGCACCGCGTCCAGCGGCCCCGCCTCCCGCCACGTCGCGGGCCGCCCGGCGTAGGACCATTGCCCCGCGACCGTGCGCCGCCACCGTTCCGCCGCCCGGCCGATCTCCGCCAAGTCGCGGTCCCCGGTCAGCCACGCCGCCGCGCCCGCCCATTCCGCGAACAGGCCCAGTTCCCCGATGCCCGTCACCGGATCGCTCGCCAGCGCCAGCAGCGGCCTGTTGTCCAGCAGCGCCCCCGCCTCCGACAGGCGGCTGTCGGCCAGATGGGCAATGGCCGCCAGCTCCTGCCGGTCCGGCCGCCGGGAGAGGTTGAGCGCGACCGCCGCATAGGGGGTCAGCGCGGCCAGCAACTGCGGGTTGTTCCATCCCGCCATCTCCGCGCTGGCGCCCCGCGCGCGCAGCCGGTCGCGCGCCACGCCAAAGGTGGAATCGACCACCGCATCCTGTGCGTCCCCGCTCCACAGGGCCAGCGCCGCCGCCACCGGATCGCCCGCCCGCGACCAGGGCTGCCGCGCCAGCAACCCCGCCGCCGTCAGCCGAACCCCCAGCGCCCCCATGCGCGCCGGCATGTCGGTCAGCGATTGCGGCGCACCGCCGACATGGGACAGCGCCATGCGCAACCAGTCGGCGGTCAGACGTTCGGGCATGAACTCCGCCCGCATCTCCAGCCGGGCCAGCGCGATCTGCGGCGGCAGGGCGGTCAGGTCGCCCTCCGCCTCGCTAAACTGGTCCCGCTCCGCCAGCAACCGCCGCACGGTCGACCAACGGCCCGCCCGCCAGTGATAGGTGCGGATCGCGTCCGCCTGCAAACTGCGCGGGTCGATGCCGCCCGCCTGCTCGATCTGGTCGACGACGAACGCACCCTCCACCCAGTCGTTCGCCTCGATCAGGCGCAGCAGTTCATGGGTCGCGTCCGCATCGCTGGCCGATGGTGCCGCGCCCGCCGTGTCGCCGCCGCGAAAATGCTCGCTGCGCCGCCCCGCCGCCTGCGCGACCAGCTTCTGCGCTTGCGGTGGCAGTTCGGTGATGGTGGCGGGGTCGAACCGCCGCGCGATGTCCGCCCCGATCATCGGCCGCGCCGGCCGTCGGCGCAGCAATTGCAACCGGTGATAAGCCGCGTCGAACTGCGACGCATCGTCCCCGCGCCGCCCGAACCAGCGCACCGCCGCCGCGTCGATGCGCGCGCATTGCACCGGCTGATCGGCGTAGAGCATGGGCAGCAGCAGCGCCCGCATATCCCCCCGGTGCCGCACGAACGCCGGGTCGCCGGGGTCGCGCTCCACCAGCCAGTGCTCGCTGGCCAATATGGCGAACAGCGCCTCCGCCCGCGCCTCGCTCATCCCCGCCAGCCCCAGTTCGGGGGCCAGCACCTCACGCAGGAAATCGGCGCTCAGCCGCCGGGCGATCATGCCGGGATGAGCCAGCCGCCGCAGGTCGGGATCGTTGATACGCGACAGCAGGAAGCGATAGAGGAAACCGGCGGTCACGTCCCCGGTCAGTTGCGCCTGCGGCAGCGCCGCCGTGCCATGCGCCGCCACCACCTTCGCCGCCAGCCGCAGGACCAGCGGATTGCCCCCCGCAATGGCCAGCACCGCCGCCTGCGCCGCCTCCGTCAAACCGCTGTCTTTCAGCAGGGAGGCCGCCGCCGCCCCGTCCAGCCCCTCCAGCGGAATATGCGGCCCGCGCCGGTCGGGGATGCGGTCCAGCACGTCGCCCCGCCCCGCCGCCATGATCCACAACGGTTGCAGGCCCCGCGTCACCAGCCGGTCGATCCAGTCGAACAGCATGGCCGGGTGCGTTTCCCCGCGCGCGCGCAACACCTCCATCGTGTCGAGGATCAGCAGCACCGGCCGGTTCGCCTTGGCCACCGCCATGCCGATACTGTCGGCCAGCGCGCCCGGCAGGTCGGACCGCAGCGACCGGGTGGTGCCGGACGGCCCGCCCTCGCTCTTCGCCGCCTCCAGCCGCGCATCCAGCAGCGACGTCGCCGCATCCCCGATCCGGTCGACCAGTTGCCGCGCCACCTCCATCGTCAGGCCGGTCTGGTCCAGCACGTCCAGCCCCGCCCGGTCGAAATCCAGCCGGATGACCAGCGCGCCATAATCCGCGACGGCCACCTGCGTCATCGCGTCCAGCAGCGCCGACTTGCCGATGCCGGGGCATCCGGTCAGCAGCGCGGCGCGCGACGGCGGCGCGGTGACGGGCGATTGCAACCAGTCGCGCAGTTCCGCCGTTTCCCGCGCCCGGCCCACGAAACCCCGCGCCCGCACCGCCGCCCAGCGCGCGCTGTCCCCGAACTGCGCCAGCCGCAGCCGCGCGGCGACGATATGCGGATGCGCCGCCGCGATCGGCCCCGCCCGGTCCAGCGCCGTCACGATCCGCTCGATCATCTCCTGCGGCGTATCGGGATGTTCGATGGCGGCGCGTACCCCCTCCGCCTCGAACGGCGCCCTGGCCGACAGCGCGTCGAGCAGGTCGTGGGCGGGCTGGTCCATCGCCAGCGCCCGCCGCTCCGCAATTGCCGCGTCCAGCGCGCCATGGGCATACAGGTCGTCGAGAATATAGCGCCGCTCCGCCATGCGGATCAGCCATCCGGTGCCCTGCCGGGGATTGGTGTCGCTCGCCACCGCCAGCGCGGACGCGACGACGGACGCCAGTTCCGCGCTCTCCCGCGCCGCCTCTGGCACCGCGTCCACCGGATCGAATATGGCGGACAATGCCGCGAACCGCTTGGCCTGCGCGACCAGCGGCGGGGCGGCGTCGGGCATCATGTGAACCAGCCCCGGATGGCGGGCCGCAACCGGACGCCCACATCCGCCGCCAGCCATGGTTCATACACGCCGTTCACCTGCGGCAGTCCGTCCAGCGCCTGCGCGATCAGGCCGTCGACCTCCGTGGTGGACAGCGCCTTGCCCGCCGCCGCCGCCGCATCCAACAGGAACAGGCGCACGCTGTTGGCGGTAAAGCCCGCGATAATGTCCAGCATCAGGCCCGGCGCGCCCACGTCGATGGGAAAGGGCGCGCTGGTAAAGCCCAGTCCGGGCAGGCTCACCGCCTCGAACCCCGCAATCACCAGCCGCAGGTTGGGCAACCGCATCGCCTGGTCGATGAACCCCTCCAGCGCGGCACGGGCATCGTCGCCGAACGCCACCATGGGATGGTCGATGAACAGCCACAGTTGCACGCCCAGCGCGGCGGCGCTGCGGTCGATCATCTCCGCCACCCGCCGCCCGCGATCCGCGCCCACCGCCTCCGGCGCGGACTCGCCCGTCGACACACCCGCGCGCGGCGCGATCGGCTCCACCGCGATGCCGCTGTCATGCACCCGCCGGGCGATCTCGTCCGCGATGTCGGGGACCAGCGCCTCGAAACTGATCCGGCACTGGCGCGTGTCGGGCGAGCGCGCGACCATCCGGTCGAGCATACGAAAGGAGAAGGGCAGGCCGCTCAGGTCGCCCGCGGCATTGGCCCGCCGTATCCAGATGCCCCGCACCCGCCCCGGCCTGCGCGCCGCCGCAAAGCCTTCGAAAAAGGCTTGCCGGTTGATGACGAACTCCCCCTCCGCCGTGCCGTCCAGCGACCACATGCGGTCGGGCGCCTGATCCTGCACCATCACCTCGCGCACCTGCGCATGGAATTGCGCGGTGGGGATCAGGCGGCCCTGCACCTGGTTGTCCTTGCCCTGATGCACGCCCGCGATGGTGAAGCTGGCGTCGAAGCAGCCGCCGCCCGACGATCCCTTGCGCGTGCCGATGCTGTGCGACCAGCGCGACCGGACCCGGCGCAGGCGCGATATGGCGCCCACCCCCACGCCGTCGTCCGCCGCCGCACCCGCCTCCGCCCCGTCGGGATAATGGATCAGGAACATCGACGCATTGGGGCGATAGGACGCGGGCGTGCCCGGCAGCGCCGCCGCGCCCAGCAGCGCGCCGACCGGCCGTTCCAGCCGGATCACCGCCACGTCGCAGGCATTGGCCGTCTCGGCGTCATCCTTCGGCGCAAAGCCCGCGAATTCGCGCGGGGAGCAGGGGGATTCGAACAGGGGCATCGGCAACGCCCCCACCGTCCGCCCGTCCGACAGCGATACCATGATGCGCGGCCGGGGGTCGGGCGGCTGCCCCGGTTCGCGCGGGGAGACGACATGCCAGGCGGTCAGCACCGTCGTCGGCCCGATCAGCACGCCCGACCCCGCCACCTCGCTGTCCCGGATGATCCGGCAGCGAAAACCGCGCGCCCGCTCCGTAAAGGCGTTCAGGCCGCCGCTGTTCACATGCGTCGCCTCCAGGTCCACCTGCCCGAAATCGATCGCCACGCCCCGCGTCGCCAGCCCCGCCGCGAACCCGGCCAGCGCGCCGCGTCCCTCGATCTGCTCGACCCAGAATTGCCCGACCTCCCGGCCCAGCATCCGCGCGGCGGCGTTCAGCCCCTCCGCCTCCAGCGGCGGGCCATGATCCTCCAGTTGCAGCGCGGCCAGCACGTCGGTCGCCTCCTGCGGATGGTCGACGATGGCGTTGGCAATATCGTCCGGCGTCCACATCGCGCATCAGCCCCAACCGACCCGATACTCCTCCGGCACGCCATGGCGCAGCCGGACCGGCGACAGCGGACGCAGGCCGGGGCGCAGCAGCAGTTGCCGCACGATCTCGCCCAGCATGGGCCGGGCCACATGCACGCCCAGACATTCGTGCAGCCCCTGCCCGAACGTGAAATTGTCCGCCTGCGACCGGGTGGGGTCGAACCGCTCCGGGTCGGGGAAATTGGCGGGGTCCAGCATCGCGCTGTGCGTGATGGCCAGCACCGTCGTCCCCGGCTGCACATCCCGCGCAAAGGCTGTGCCGCCCGCGATCTGCGTCGTGCGGTGGCAGGTGCGGAAATAATAGGGGAAGGCCGGGCGAAAGCGCAGCGCCTCCAGCGCGATGGCGTCGAACCGCTCCGGCGCCGCGCCCGCGCCCAGCGCCACCGCCTCGGCCAGGGCATCGGGCCGGGCGAACAGTTCGGCCAGCACATTATTGGCGCAATGGGATGTCGTCTCCACCGCCCCGATCAACAATCCGCCCGCATTGGACAGCACCTTCTTCAGCGGGAATTTCACCCCCTTGGAAAAGCTGATGCGCAGCAGGCGGGAGATGGGATCGTCCCCCTTCGCGCCCAGTTTCGTGGCGATCGACCGTTGCAGCACCAGCCGCCCGATATACAGCGCCAGCCGGATATTGGCCCGGTTGCGCTGCCGCACCACCTCGTCCGCATCGGGCCGATGCTGGAACGGCTGGTTGTGAAAGGCGTCCTGCTGGTTCCAGTAGGACCATTCGACCAGCGCATCCGGGTCGCGCTGGTTCAGGCCGAAAAACCGCTGCACCACCGCCACCGGCACCGCGCGGGTCAGCTTTGCGGGCAGGTCGATCTCACCCCCCGCCCCGTCCAGTATGTCGGCCGCCCGCTCCGCGACGAACGTCCGTATCTCCGGGATGCGCTCGAAATCCAGGATGGCGCGCATGATCGACTTGTCGCGCCAATGGTCGGCGGTGTCGTCCTGCGCCATGAAATAATCGCCCTGCTTGGGCTTGTAGAGGTCGACGCCGAAATCCTCATGCCGCCGCAGGATCATCGCGCAGTCGGCAAAGCGGAACGCCAGCGTCACTTCCGGCAGGGGCAGCACGGGCCGCCGTTCGCGCATCTCGGCAAAGAAGGGCTGCGGCGCGTCCCGCATGAAGCCCTGCACCAGCGCCCATTTCTCCGCATCCGGCGCCGCATCGACCCGTTCGAGATAGTCCGTCACCGCCTATCTCCCCTACAGCGTCTTCAGATAGTCCAGCAGCGCGGGCACATCTTCCGGCTTCACGCCATATTCATGCCCCCGGTTGCTGTTGCCGGGCAGGCTGGTGTCGTAGCGGAAACTGTTGCCCGGCGCGGTCGCGCTGGTCGAATATCCGACATTGGCCGGGTCATATTCGCGCGTCCCCACCAGAAAGCTGGTCGGCCGCTGCGCCGCGGGCAGCAACAGGGCGCGCAACGTCGGCACCGACCCGTTGTGGAGGTAGGGACCGGTCGCCCATATGCCGTCCAGCGGCCGCGCCTTGTATGCCATCAACGGGCTTTTCGCGTCATAGCAGGCGTTCAGGATCAGCGGGCGCAGGTCCGGCGCCTCCTGCGTCACCACGCGCGGCGACTGGTCGAGGCCGAGGAAGATCTTGCCCGCCTGCTGGACGATCTGGCCCTTCTTGGCCGCCATGGCGCCCTTGACGGTGGTGGCCAGCATCTTGGCGATCGGCGCCGGCTCCTGCGTGTACCGGGCCGTCCCGCTGAAATAGTCGATCCGCGTCCCCGCCAGATTGCCCGGCGAACTCTGGAAGGTGATCGCGTTGCACGCCATCCACGGGTCGGTGTTGTTGGCGTTACCGCGCGTCTGCGGCTCCATATGCACCTTATAGGGCTGGGTTCCCGGCTGCGGCTGGTGGCAGGACGCGCAATGGGCGGCAAAGACCTTCTGCCCCGCGCTGGTGTCCCCGACCTTGCCAAACAGCGTCGCGGGCCAGGCCGGGGCCTTCAGGCTGCGCAACTGATGCTCCAGATTGTCGAGATTATCGGCCCAGATGCTGGACTTGTATCCGCCCAGCCCCGCGTCCTTGCGCACCACCACGTCGCCGAACACACCGATCACCTCACCGCTGTTGCGCCCCAGCGCGCCCACGTCGAGATAACCGCCGCCCAGCTTGACCCGCGCGCTTTCGACGATGCCGTTCCATTGCAGCTTGTCGTGCCGGTATATGTCCCACAGGAAGGGATAGCTGACCGGCGCATCCGCCGGATTGGGCGTCGGGTTCGCCGCTCCAGTGAACAGCGACACCTTGTTGAAGATATGGCCGAACGCATCGACCCGGCCATAGCCATAGCGCAGCGGCGTCTTGTTCAGATCCTCGACCCGGTCCTCCCACGCGATCAGCCGGCCCAGCGCGTCCAGCAACCGGCCCCGGTTCACCGCCGTGTCCCGTGTCCAGCTCTTGTCCGGCAACTGGGTGCAGCCCTCATGCCGGTCGTCGGTGCAGGCCAGCGCCCGCGCCGCAAAGCGCCGCCATTTCGCCTGCCCCGCCGCGTCCCCCGCCTTTCCGCTGGCCGCCGTCGCCTTCAGCGCGGCGTCGACCGCCTCCACGAATATTTGATAGTCGAACAGCGCCGGCCCGCCGTCCACGCGCAGCGTCTCACCCTGATAGCGGATCTCGCCGGTATGGCAGGCGGAACAGTTCAGGCCGACCCACTGCTCCTTCGATCCCTGCCCGTCGAACCAGCGCAACTTCGATACGCTCAGGTCGGTGTCGTCATTATCGTCGATGGCGAACCCCACCGGCAACGCGCCGCCGGGGCGCAGCAGCAGCCGGAAACGGCTCAGATGATCGGGGTCGGTAAAGGGCTTTGCGGCGTCCGCCTGCTCCAGCGCGCGCAGCCAGGCCAGCGGCATCAGCCGCGACCCCTGCGTCCCCGCATACCATTCGTCCTGCTGTGTGGCGCTCCACCCCTGCCAGCCAAGCGCAGGCTCCTCCGACTTCCCGCCAAGGCAGGCCGTCAGGGATAGCGTCAGTATCGCGACGCTGGCGGACAATAATTGACGCACGGAGACACTGGATGTCGACATGGTCCGAACCCCTTTTTTAGTTCAAGACTGATGCGACTCTGTGTTCTTTGTTCCTGACTATGCTTGTAAAACAGCATTTTGCAAATGCATTAACTTGTACCAACTTCATGACGGCCCGCGCGCCGCTGTCCGCCCCCTCCGGTCAGCGCGCGTCATACCATTTGCCGTCCGGCGCCTGATCCGACGTGCGGCCCAGCAACCGGGCGCGGGCGCGGCCATAATCGATCAGGCAGCGCATATAATATTTCTGGAACTGCACCGGCGGCTTGCCCGGCAGGCCATAGGCTTTAGGGTCGATGTCCCGCTTCTGCCATTCGCGGCAGCTATGCTTTTCCACCGCGCCGTTATCCAGCCGCTGGATGCTGGCCTCATGCGTCCACAGGTCCGGCTCGATCCGGGCAAAGCGAAAGGGCAGCGGCGTCATCCCGCCCTCCGGCACCACCTCCGCGTTGCGCCGCTCGATATAGTCGGCGGAGTAGCGATAGCCCTGGTTCTGGAGCAGGTCGGACGTGCGGATGCCCAGTTCCAGCAGGTTCCATTTCTTGTGCGCCCCGCTCGCCGGGCAATGGCCGTCCGCCGCCTCCGCGCGCGGGCACTCCTTGGCAATCTCCAGCGTGCCGTTGACGATCAGATAGGTTTGCGCGGGCGGCACGGGCGTCGGCACCGCCTCCACCGTCGCGGGCTTCAGCGCCTCGTCCGCCGCGACGAAGAACATGCCGAAGCGCGCGCCGCCATCGACCAGCATATGATCGTTGATGAACACCGGACGGGCGGACAGCGGCGCGGAGGAGGAGGCGACCAGCAGCTCGACATAGCAGGCCTTCAACTCCGCCGCACTCGCGCCCGGACCTGGCTTTGGCCCCGGACTGACGCCCGAACTGACAGGAGCCGCACCAGCGCCCCCCTCCGCCACCCACGCATCGCGCCAGTGCGCCGCCACCTGCGACAGGTCATAGGCATAGGCGTTGCCATCGTCGATATCGACCACGCCCACCACCATGCGCGCGCCATCGTCATATCGGTCCGCCACCGCCGTCAAAATCTCCGGGGTCAGCAGCCGGTCCAGCTTGCCCCGCAACGGCGACAGGTCGCCGCGCGCGCCCTTGCGCACCAGATTGACATAGGCGCCGATCGAATTGCCGCGCGCCAGCGGGGTCAGCACGTCCCGCTCATCCCTGGGCGAATAGGCGTCGATCAGCCCCTCGGTCCGCCCGGTAAAGGCAAAGGTGGCCAGCAACGACCCCGTCGACACCCCCGTCACCACCGCAAAGTCGGGCAGCTTGCCCGCGACCGACCGGTGCCGCCATTCATCCAGCAGCCCCGCGCTGAACGCGCCATTCTGGCTGCCGCCGGACATCATCAGCAGGCTGGCGGGCGTGCGCGTCCCCGGCGCGGCACGATTGGCCGCGATCCGCACCGCGTCGCGGATGACATCCGACAGGCGGGCCTGGGCCGGGCGGTCCTGTTCCGATGGGGCCTGTTCCGATGGGGCCTGCCCCGGTTCACCCGGCGCCCCGCCCTGCGCCCCCGCCGCCCCGGACCGATAGCCATCGGAGACCGGCGTCGGCACATCCAGCCGATAGGCGACGACCTTCCTCGGATCGCATCGGATCGAATGGGGCGTCTGGCACGCACTCACCAGCATCAGGGCCGACGTGGCCATGACTACGTTCCGAAATAGCATCATTCGCTCCCCCGTTTACCGGACAGACATGGGAGCGACCCCTTTGTTTTCTGGTCGTTACGCGCGGCATATCATGCTTCGACCGGCGGGAGAAGCGCCGCGCCCGCGCAACGGACGATCAGGGTTCCGTGCGCGGCGCGCCATCCGCCTTGGCCACCGCGCCGCGCGCACCCCACGACCCGCCGACACCCGGCAACGCCGCGACGGCGATCATGACCGCCTGCGCCACCAGCGTCATCAGCGCGACGCCCGCGATCACCGGCACCACCTGCTCATTGGGGCCGAGCATGATCGCGACGATGCCCGCGAACGCCAGATCCTTGTTCGGGATGATCGGCAGGCGCGACACGATCATGCGCCCGGTCAGCAGCAACAGCCAGGACAGCATCGGCACGCTGGGCAGCGCGAAATGCCATGTCGCCGCCGCCAGCACCGTGGCCAGCACCGTGCGCAGCGTCTGGAACGCCAGGATGGTGGGCAGCCCTTCGCTGGGCAACGCCCTGCGCCGCACCCCGATCAGCAGGATCGGCACGCCGACCAGCGCGACCGCCACCGCCAGCGTCCACCCGTCGATCCGCCCCCCGGCCAGCGCCGTGACCGGCCGCCACATCACCACCAGCATGACCAGCGTGGCGAGGTTGTTGACCAGCGCCGACCCGATGGTCATGTCGCACACCAGTGCAAAGGCCGCGCGGGCATCGCCGGTGCGCTTCTGCAACCATGTCAGGAAATAGGTGTCCCCGGCATAGCCGAACAGCAGCGCGTTGAGCGACTGCTTGCGCACCAGCGGCGCCAGCGTCTCCGCCCCCGTGCCCAGCAGGCGGCGCAATATGGCATAGTCGCAGACCGGCTCGATCAGCAGCATGGCGATGAACGCGGCCCAGAAGGCCATGCCACTGCGCGCCAGCGCGACCAGCGGCGTCAGTTCCCGGTCCCACAACTCATGGACGACCAGGCCCAGCGCCAGCAACGTGCCGCCCACGCCCAATATCAGGACGATGACCGATTGCATCGCGTGCAGCCGGGCGAACGCGCGCCGCCCGAACCCCGCCATGGCCATGCTGTCGATACCCGCCATCCGTACGTTCATCCGTTCCTGCCCGACCTGTGCCGCCCGGCTTGTGTCTTGTTCAACGCACAGGCCCTGCGCGGCGCATGTCCTGCGAGCCGCCGGCACAGCCCGGCTCTGTTCCGCCCGGCCTGCACCGTCCCGACGTAACCCCGGTCCCAATGCCCAGCCCCAATGGCCCAGGCCGCGAACCACCGCACTCCCGAATGGCCCAGTTCCGAGCGACCCACACCCGACCTGCCCAACCATGACGGCAGCCCGTCGTTCCGCGACCCGCCAACGCTTTGCCGGGGCACGGGCCTTTCGCACCCATGCCATCCGCCTACCTGCCTGCCCGACCTGCCTGCGCGCACCATCCCTGCCGCCATGCGCCGACCGTGACAGGCCCGCACACGTCCCTCCCAGACCACGCGGTCGCTGGCAATCCGCACGTCCTTGAAAAATATTTATCGTGTTGGCCGGAACCGGGTGCGGGTCGCGCGCTCCTGCACCGTCTGTGGGCAGTGGGCTGGGAGGATGTCGGCATGTTGCTGGACCGGGGCGATTATAGCGTGGATGGCGATGGCCGGGACGACGGCCCGGACCAGGGACAGGATCAGGAACAGGACCATCACGCTTCCGTGCGCGGGCGCTCGGCCCCGCTGCCCCGCTGGACGGTCGTCCTGCCCTTCCACAATGAACGGGATTATCTGCCCATCACGCTGGGGTGCCTGGCGGTGCAGTCGGTGCCCTTCCGGCTGATTCTGGTCGACAATGGCTCGACCGACGGCAGCGCAGAGATTGCCATGGGTCTGTGCAGGACGATCGGACTGGCGGCGACGCTGCTGAACGAACGCAGGCCCGGCAAGGTGTCCGCATTGCACGCGGGGGTGGGGAGAGTTGCGACCGAACTGGTCGCAACCTGCGATGCGGACACCATCTATCCCCATGATTATCTGGCGCGCGCCGCCGCCCTGCTCGACGGGGCGGATGCGGTCGCGGCGGTGGCGGCCACCGCGCCGCCCGAATCCTCCACCTTCGCCCGGAAAGTCGCGGGCCTGCGTCTCGCCCTCACCGCGCGCCTGCTGCCGCAACAGTGTCTGAACGGCGGCGCGGGACAGGTCTTTCGCACCCGCGCCCTGCGCGACGCGGGCGGATTCGACCCCCGGTTGTGGAACTGGGTACTGGAGGATCATGAGATCATGGCCCGTGTGGAGCAGCAGGGCCGCATCGCCTATGACCGGGACTTCCTCTGCCTGCCCATCACCCGTCCGCGCACCGTCAGCACGGTGGGGTGGAAGCTGACCGAACAATTGCGCTATCATGCCTCCACGCCCGCCAGTCGCATCGCCTTCTTTCGGGAATTTCTGGCGCCGCGCCTGCGCGAAAGGGCGCTGACCAGCGCATGTTTGAGAAGAGAGGCCCGTCATCGCCCGGAACCGCATGACCCTGCCATCCTATACCCTGTGCGCGGATGATTTCGCCCTGTCGCCGCAGATCAGCGAGACGATCGCCGATCTAGCGCGCAGGGGCTGCATCAACGCGATCAGTTGCATGGCGGTTTTTCCCGGCTGGCGGCGCGACGCCCGGCTGCTCACGCCTCTTGGCGGTGCGGGAACGGGTGATGCTGGCGGTGGTGGTGGTGGTGGTGGCGATCCCGCTAACGTGCAGGTCGGCCTCCATCTCGTCCTGGCGGGGGAGCGGCCGATCACCCGCATGGCGCGGCAGGGGGCGGACGGGCGATTGCCCAGCGCGGACGCCACCATGCTCCTCGCCCATGCCCGTCGCCTCGACCTCGACGAATTGTCGGCGGAGGTCGACGCGCAGTTCGCGGCCTTTGCCACCGCCATGGGCCGCGCACCGGATTTCGTGGACGCGCACCAGCATATGCATGTCTTCCCCGGCGTCCGCGAACGGGTGATCGCCGCAACGCTGCGTCATGCGCCCGGCGCCTGGATGCGCAACCCGGCGGACCGGCTGGCGGCGGCGCTGCGCCGTCCCTTCGCGGGCAAGGCGATCGGCTCCAACCTCCACGCCATCGGTCTCGCCCGCGCCTTCGCCCGCCATGGCATCGCCTCCAACGACAGTTTCGCGGGCCATTACGACTATCGCGGCGATTATGAGGCGCTATTGCCGGCCTTCTTCCGGGCGGCGGGGCGGCGCCACCTCATCATGTGCCATCCCGGCGACGGGCGGCTGGCCGACGATTCCATCGCGGACGCCCGCATCGTGGAGGCGGCGGTGCTGGGCGCAATGCCGCTGGCGGAGCGGATCGCCGCCCTCACCCTGACGCCCGGCCGCACGCCCGGTCTCAAGCCCGGCCGCACGCCGGACGCCCACCGCGCCCGCCACCCCGCCCCTCGCCACGCCCCCACACCACCCGCCCCATGACCGCATCGCCCCTACCCCCCGGCCCGCCCTCCGGTCTCGCCGCCCATTTCCTGGCGCATCGCCCCGCCCTCATCCGCCTGCTCACCGCCCGGCTGGGCCATGCGGACGAGGCGGAGGACGTGGTGCAGGACATGTGGTTCAAGCTGGAGCGCACCCCCACCGGCCCCATCGCCGATCCGGGGGCCTATCTGTTCCGCATGGCCGCCAACCTCGCCACCGACCGCCGCCTGTCCGCCCTGCGCCGCGACCGGCGGGAGGGCGCGTGGATGGAGATGCAGCCGGGCGACCACGACTATCCCGACAGCGAGCGCCAACTGCTCGCCGCCGACGAATTGCGCCGGGTGGAGACGATCCTGCACGACATGCCCGACCGTATGCGCCGCGCGCTCATCCTCTTCCGCGTGGAGCAACAGCCGCACCGCACCATTGCGGAGACGTTCGGCATCACCGTCAGCGGGGTGGAGAAGCTGCTGCGCCGCGGCTATCGCCAGCTTGTCGACCGCATGGCGGACGGCAGTGCGGATAGGGCGTCGCCGTGTCGTCTGGATGATGAAGGGAGCTTGCCCGATGACTGACGCCAGACCCGATCCGCGCCCCGATCTGCGGGACGACGCCGTCGCATGGCATCTCGCCGCCGCGACGATGGATGCCGAACGCTGGCTGGCGTTCACGACATGGCTGGAGGCCGACCCGGCCCATGCCGCGGCCTATGACGCCGTGGCGCTGGCCGACCGCCGCCTTGCGCAGGCCGCCCCGCGCCTCGCATCCGTCGCGGCCAGCCCCGCACCCGGTCGACACATCGGGAACGAGAGGCACCCCGCCTTCGCACGCGCGCGCTTCGCCCGTCTCGCCCGGCGGCCACTGTGGATCGGCGCGGCCTGCGCCGCCTCCATCGCCGCGCTGCTCCTCGTCACCACCCTGCCCCATGGCGCGCCGGACGCCCGCTACGCCGTCGCCACGCCCGCCGGGACATCGCGCACCATCGCCATGGACGACGGCAGCACGGTCGCGCTGAACGGCGCGACCCGCATCGCCCTCGACCGCGACAATCCCCGCCTCGCCCGGCTGGAACAGGGCGAGGCGCTGTTCACCGTGCGCCATGACGCCGCCCGCCCCTTTACCGTCATGGTCGGCCGCTTCCGGGTGGAGGATCTGGGCACCGTCTTCAACATCGTGCGCGACCGGGGCCGCCTGTCCGTTTCCGTGGCGGAGGGGCGCGTGCTGTTCGACCCGGACGGCGCGCGGCTGACCCTCGGCCCCGGCGACGCCGTGACGGTGGACGAGGCGCAGAATATGGTGACGCGCAGCATCGCAAAACGGGTCGGCGGCTGGCAGAGCGGCGACATGGAGTTCACCGACGTGCCGCTGGCCGATGTCGCCTCCGCTATCCATCGTGCCACGGGGACACGGATCGTCATCGCCGCCCCCTTGTCGCGGACGCCATTTACCGGCAACATCCATGTTTCGGGGAAGGCCGGGGCGGATGCGCGGCATCTGGCCGATCTGGTTGGGGCGGATGTGCATCGTGACGGCGAAAAATGGTTATTGTCTTCGCCACCCGGCACGCCCTGACCCATCTCGACAGCCCCCGGATGGCGTGACGGCCCCAAATGGCGTGACAGGACGGGCGATTTTCCAAAGCGTGCCGAAGACAGGCGGGCACAGCAAACCCGGCAACGCGCCCCATGCAGGCCGTCAGGGCTGAATGGCGATGCGACCCGCCCCGTCCCGCACGAGCGGCCTGCTCACCATCGCCCTGCTGGGCATGGCCTTGCCCGCCGCGCCCGCCATGGCGCGAACGGCGTCGCGGGCGTCCGGGGCGCTGACCCTGCCCGCTGGATCGCTGCCGGAGGGGCTGCGCCGGATCGCGGCGGATCGCGGCACCGAAATCATCAGCCTGGAACCCGGCCTGTCCGCCATCGCCCTCCCGGCGCAGCGCCTGACCGGCGACGGGCAGGCCATGCTGGACCGGTTGCTGCGCGGCACCGGTTTTCGCGCGGTCCGCATCGCCGCCGACAGTTTCCGGGTCGAGCGGCACGGATCGCCCGGCCGCGTCCGTCGCCAGCCCCCGGCCCCGCCGCCCGCCGCCGACATCATCGTCACCGCCAGCAAATTTCCCGTCCCCCTCGCCCGCTATCCGGGCAGCGTGGTGCAGATGATCGGCGCGAACGACGCCCCGCCCTCCACGCGCGGCGGTTCCATGGATACGGTCGCCGCCCGCCTGCCCGTCCTGCAACGCACCGAACTGGGCGAGGGGCGCAACAAGACCTTCATCCGGGGCATCGCGGACAGCAGCTTCAACGGCTCGACCCAATCCACCGCCAGCATCTATTTCGGTGACGCCCTGCTCGGCTTCGGCAGCCCCAGCCCCAGCCTGAAACTCTATGACATAGCGAATGTGGAGGTGCTGGAGGGGCCGCAGGGCACGCTGTATGGATCGGGGTCGCTGGGCGGCGTCATCCATATCTCGCCCAATGCGGTCGATCTGGACCGGGTGGCCGCCTCCACCGCGCTGGGCGCCAGCGCGACCGTCGGTGGCCAGCCGGGGTGGGATCTCAGCGGCATGGTCAATGTCCCGCTGGTCGCCTCCCGCGTCGGCCTGCGCGTCGTGGGCTATCATGAGCATCAGGGCGGCTATATCGACAATCCGGCGGCGGGCCGCGACAATAACAGCGTGAACGTCAGCGGTGGCCGGCTGATGATGGCCGCCGATGTCGCCGGGCTCCGCCTCAATCTCGGCCTCGTGTATCAGGCGACCGACGGCCATGACGCGCCCTATGCACGGGCGCAGGACGGTGCCTTGCAACGGCGCGCGCGGATCGAGGAACCCTATGCCAGCGACCTTTTGCTCGGTTATCTGGTGCTGGAAAAATCATGGGCGGGCGGCCTGCAACTGACCAGCGTGACCAGTCTGGGCAACCGCTCCTCCTTCGACTCTTTCGATTCCACCCCGCGCCCCACCGCCCCGCCGCTGGCCTATCAGATCGACCGGTCATCCCGCCTCTTCGCCCAGGAAGCCCGGCTGGCGCGGCGCAGCGACCATGGCCTGTCCTGGGTGGTCGGCGCGACCTACCAGAGTATCCGCGATGGCTTGACCCGCTCGCTGGGCGTGCCCGATGCCCCGGCGGAGCTGGATGAAGTCACCAACACCACCTATGCGGCGTCCGCCTTCGGGCAGGCGACCGTTGCGCTGGCCTCCCGTTTCGACATGACGCTGGGCCTGCGCTGGACGGCGGCGCGCACGGACAGCGAGCCGTCGCGCAACCGCAGCCCCCTCATCCGCGGCGTGGAGGCGCGGCGGACCGATCCCACCGTCGCGCTGGCATGGCGTGTCGCGCCGCGCACCCTGCTTTATGGCCGCGCCCAGACCGGCTATCGCAACGGCGGCATGGCGGTCGCGCGGGGCGTGGGCCGGGTCGCCAATTTCGATTCCGATTCGGTGGTCATGGGGGAAGTGGGCGTGCGCCGCCTGCGGTCGGGCGCGCGGGGCCTGTCCGCTTCCGCCGCCGTGTCCTACACCGACTGGTCGGATATTCAGGCGGACCTGCTCACCCGGCGCGGCCTGCCCTACACCGCCAACATCGGCAACGCGCATATTCTGGCGGTGGAGGCGACGGCGGACTGGGTGCCGCTGTCCGGCCTGACGCTGGGTGGGATGCTGCTCTACACCGACAGCCGTCTTTCGGGTCCGTTGACGGCGGTTTCGGCGCTTCCTGACCGTCGTTTGCCCGATACGCCGCTCTGGTCGGGCACGATTCACGCCGATTATGGCTGGGGGGACAGCGATCGCGTGCGGCATCGCGTTGGCGGGCTTGTCCGCTATGTGGGCCGCTCGACCCTTGGCCCCGGTATGCTGATCGACGTGGAACAGGGCGACTATATGGTGGCGGATATTCAGGGGGGCGTTCGTTTTCAACGACTTGACCTGTCCCTGTCGGTGGAGAATGTGCTGAACACCCGCGCCAATCGCTTCGCCTTCGGCAATCCGATCAGCTTCGCCAACCGCGACCAGGCCGTCCCCCTGCGCCCCCTGACCCTGCGCGCCGCCATCGGTTTTGGTTGGTAATGTTGAAAAAAACGATTCTCCAGAAACTCCGCCGCTGGTCCCTCCGCCACCGCCAATATCGCGGCGGCGCGGCGGTTCTGGACGCTCTTTATAATGAAGCGGACCCGTGGAATCTGGCAGGCGAAACGGAACAGATCCGCTTCACCGCGACCAACGCCATCATCGCCACCCACTGCCCCGCCATCGACACGCTGCTGGAAATCGGCTGCGGCGAGGGCCACCAGACCGCCATTTCCTCACCCTCGCTCGCCATGTCACCGGCATCGACATATCCGCCAACGCCCTGCGCCGCGCCGCGATCCAGGCGCCCGGCGCAACCTATCGGGAGGGCGACCTCACCCGCCTTCGCACCGCGCTTCCCCTGCCTCGCTATGACGTCGCCACCCTGTGCGAAATGCTCTATTATCTCGACGATCCCGCCACCACCCTCGCTCAGGCGCAGGATTGCGCCGACACTGTGGTCGTCACCATCTACGAACCGCAGGCCGCACGGCTGGCACCCCCGTTCGCCGTTCAGGGATGGCGGGAATTACCCGTCATCGCCGTCCGTTCGAAACGCTGGAGAGTCTATCACTGGACCGCAAGCTACAGGCCCCCAAGGCTGACCCGCACTCTCCCGCAAAATTATCGACATCAGGCAATTTTCCGAGCGTCCAGCCACTCTCACATCCCGCGTTCCAGTGTCACCTTGTCAATCTCAACCGATAGAGTAGTCAAAGCAATAAACCTCACGCCCACAAGGTCTTTAATGGGTATCCGGCGTAGGGTCATGGCAGCTACCGCATGATCGCCAGAAATTGATGGGAGAGAATGACGATGCATATCCGTCCTGTCCTCAAGGGCGCGGCCCTGATGGCGCTTGGCGCCGTTCTTCTCCCCGCCAGTTGGAGCGCGCGCGCAACTCCGCCATCTCCCGCTCCCATCCCATCATCCACCGCTTCCGTGCCGGGCTGGACCGATTTCCTTGATGGCCTGCGCGGCTTGCCAGACGCAATCCTCGCCCGCCTGCCGGTCGAACAGCGCAATGATCCGCAAATCCGGCAGGAGGTGGGCCGCCTCGCCCTGTCCGCGGTCGCGGCGGCCAGCATCGACGCACTCGCGGCGGACCCCAACCATCCGGTCTTCATTCCGCAGATCAGCAATTATATCACGACCGGCCAGCCCAATGCCGACACCAATTACCGCTCCGCCAAGATCGCACCCGGCGGCACCTATCGCCTGCGTGGGCGGCGCGGGTCGATGAACCTGGTTCGCATTGCGGAGGGCGGCCCGCGCCCCAAGCAGGTCGCGGGACAGGTCAATCTGGGTGGCATCCGGCCGGTCCATGACCTCAATGCGCTGCCCGTCGATGCAGAGGGGCGCTATAACGTGATCCTCAGCCCGACCAAGCCGGAAGGCTATAAGGGGGATTGGTGGCAACTCGACCCCTCATCCACCATGCTGCTGGTCCGCATGGTAGGATCCGAATGGGGCAAGGAGATCGAGCCGACACTTTCCATTGAGAGGCTGGACATTCCCGCACCGCGTCCCCGCCCGTCTGCGGCAGTGCTGGAGGAGAAGCTACGTTCCATTCCCGTATCGGCAGGCTTTATCGCTCCCCTGCTGGTGGACCGGGTCGAGAAATTGCGCGCCGACGGCATCGTCAACAGCTTGCGCGGCGCGGACATGACGCAACTCGGCGGCCTGAAAGGGCAGTTTTATTATGAAGGCGCCTATGCGCTGAAGGATGATGAGGCGCTGATCGTGGAAGCCCCGCTGCCGGAACGGTGCGGCTACCGCTCGCTGATTCTGACCAACGATATTTACGAGACAACCGATTGGTACAACAACCATAGCAGCCTGAATGCAGCGCAGGCCCCCGCCGACAAGGACGGCATATTGCGCATCATCGTGTCCGCACGCGATCCGGGCGTGCCCAACTGGCTCGACACGGCCGGTTTCGCCACCGGCGCCATTCAGGGGCGATGGACGGATTGCTCCAGCCAGCCGGTGCCGACCGTGCGCAAGGTCAAGGTCGCCGACGTGCGCAAATCCCTACCCAAGGATACACCGACCATCACCGCGCAGGAACGGGACCGGCTGTTGCGGGACCGGCGGGCGGCACTCCAGCAACGCCCTTTGTGGTAAAGCCAGCGGCTGGCATCGCCGGATGATAAACTCCCGGCGATGCCAGCCCAGTGGCCACCTCCCACCGACCACAATCATGCCACAAGAGTGAGAGGCTCCTCGATGAATTGACGGAACGCCTGCATCAGGCGCGCGGCATACGCTCCAATGATCGCACGGTGATCGAAGTTGCCCGTGGCGGCCAATATCGTCTGGTTCTCGCTGCCACCTGCGGTGACCATCGGGCGAAGTTCTCCACTGCCCACCACCATGATCATGGCCTGCGGCGGATTGATCACGGCCTGGCACTGTTTGATGCCGAACATGCCCAGACTGGACAGGGAGGCTGTGCCGCCCTGATATTCCTGTGGCTGGAGTTTACCGTCGCGGGCGCGCGCGGCCAGATCCTTCATCTCGCTGGCGATGCCGGAGATGCTTCTCGTGTCCGCACCCTTGACGATCGGGGTTATCAAGCCGTTGGGAATGGAAACGGCGACTGAAATATCGGCCCGCTTGAACTGGGCCATCTGGTCGCCCGCAAACTGCACATTACAGGCAGGCACTTCGATCAGGGAGAGGGCCAGCGCCTTTATCACCATGTCGTTGACCGACACATTTATCTCCCGCGCGGCCAGCCCAGCGTTGATATCGGCACGCAGCGGGAGCAGGGCCTCGATACGAACATCGACACTCAGATAGATATGCGGCACCTGCTGCTTCGACTGCGTCAGCCGCCGGGCAATAGTCTTGCGCATGCCCGACAGTTTGAGCATTTCGTGCGGTACATCCGCAACCGGCTCGACCACCGCAACGGCTTCCACGGGTGCAGCGATCGTCACCGGAGCTACCGTTGTGCGCGGCGTTATGCCCAGATCCGCGCGAACGATCCGGCCTGCTGCCGGGCCAGTCCCCTTGCTCGGGCCAAGGTCGATATTTCTGGTCCTGGCGATCCGTGCGGCGAGGGGACTGATCTTGATCTTATCCTCCAGACGTCCCCATGGCGCGGGAGCCGCGACTGACGCCACCTGGACCGGATCGCTGGCCGGCGGCGGAACGGATACGATGATAGGCGCAACATCCTGCGCAGGAGTTGGCGCCGCGACCGTCACGGCAACGACCTTCTGCCCCTCCTCGCGCTGGATCACGTCGGGCAGGGAATCGCATTGAACTCGCCGGACTGCTCCCAATGCGGCCAGTGCGATGCCTTCTTGATGTCGACCAAGTGAGAATTGGGGATCAGTTCGTCATAGAGCGCGGAATTGACGAGGAACTCGTCGGCACTGTCGCTGCACGAGATGATCAGCGTTTCCGCCTGGATCGCGCGCAACGACACCTCGTCGAGCGCATGGCGATTAAATACCGTAGGCTCATACGTGTCCCAGATATTCGCCATGGCCTTGGCGATGTTGGGCTGCAGATATATTGCCTGCCGGATGGCAGCGAGATCGTTGATGCGGTCGATCTCGTCTTCGATCAGCGGAATCAGCAATGCTTTGACGTCCTTGAACGTCGGATTGTCGACGATCCGCATACGCGCGGCGCGCATCTCGTCGAGCTTGGTCGGTTCCCCGGTGGGTTCGGGCAGCGTGCGGCCGAAGGGTGAGGCCATGACGATCTTATCGACCAGAGCCGGCGTATCGAGTGCCAGCTTCGCAGCGACGAACGAGCCGAGCGAGACGCCCAAGAACGAGGCGCGGGCGATCCCCACCGCGGCCATGAAGTCCTTGACGTGCTGGACATAGACCGGCGCGAAATTGAGATGATCCGGCTTGTCGGTGAAACCGTTACCGATCATGTCCACCGCATAAACCCGGAAATGCTTCGCATGCGCCTCAATATTCGCACAGAAGGTCTCGAAGCTCGACGCGGTGCCGTGCAGCAGGATCAGCGGGGGCGCGCCTTTGTCGCCTGCGGTGAGATAACGGGTACGGATGCCGCCCGCATCGACATAGGCTATCTCATGCGGAACATCGTAGAGATACATCCAGATGCTGCGGTAATTGTCCTTGGAATGCCAATGCGCGGAAGACATAAGTTATCCTTTATTGCTTATGCGTAATTGAACTGAATGTTGTTCGATTCTTTTCCGGCGTGGATCCGGCCATAGAGTTCCAGCGATGCATGGGCGTTCAGGAATGCATGGCGCGTACCAACGCTGACATCCCGCCAGAAACGCTGAAGCGGGCTGGCTGAGGCAAAGGCGGACGACCCCGCAATGTCCATCAGCCGGTCCGCTGCGGACCGCATGAGGATCGTCGCATAGCCGCAGTCCGCCTGCGCACGGGCCTTTTCATGCCCCGTCACCGCGCGCTCCTGCGCCACGACGTCGTTGATCGCCGCAGCACGTCCCAAGTGAAGCCAGGCCGCCTCCACCTCCATGCGCGCCAAGCCCAGCTGTTCCAACAGAACCTCAGAGTCGCTCTGCATCGGATATTTCCAATGCGTCACATTCTTGCGGTTGATATTAGCCGTGACGATGTCAGCCATCGCCTCGACTGCACCGATGGAGGGACCGATCACACCGAGCGGGACGAGCACCTCGTCAATCCAGCGGTCGCGCGGCTCGATAAGATCGGCGCCAAGCCAATCGTTGCGCGCCTCATCCGTCGGATCGAAGATCATGTGGGCAGGGATGAAGACATCGTCCAGCCGCACAGTATTGCTGCCCGACCCCTGAACACCGGCGACATACCAGGTGTCGATGATGGACACGCCCTCCGCATCCAGCGGGAAGAAGATGAACGCCGCCTTCGGCGTTCCTTCACTACCCTCTGCAAAGCGTACGCCCAGGACGCCCCAATCAGCGTGAAGGCAACCGGAGGCGTAACCCCATTGCCCGGACACCCGATAACCGCCATCAACGGGCGTCGCGATGCCAGTCGGAGTGGTGACGCCGAAAACCCGCTCGTTCCCGGTGACGAAGATCGTATCGCGGATGGCCGGCGGCATGCTTCCTGCCAGCCCTGTTACACCAGCGATCAGGCCCACGACCCACGCCGTCGACATGCAACCCTTCGCGAGTTCAGCCAGCACTTCCAACATTTCGATCTGCGTTGCCGCACACCGCCGGATCGCCGGGGCTTTACCATCTGAAAAAGCCCCGCATCAGCGATGGCGTCTATTACGAGATTCGGCACCTTGGGGTCGCGCTCTGTCTGGGCAGCATGCTCTGCAAGCAAGGGTTGCAGCGAACGTGCCACGTCAACAAAGCTCGTCGCCGAACTTTGCGGTACGTGGATAATGTTCATTCCGTTTCTCTCCATGTCATTATATCCCTTGCAGGCGTGCCGGCACGCCGCAGACAGGCGAGACCGAAGGCTCCGCCGAGGCCAGTCGCGGATGATGCGTTTTGAAAGATCAGGACCGGCAGCATGGACAAGCCCGGCAACCGGCGACGCCTCGAAAGGCCACCACTTCGCGAAGATGAATTCTGGCAGGTCAGCACGCTGGAGAAGCTGTCAAACGGTCGAGGCCGCAGGACAGGAAATCAGTGGGCCACTGTCGTCAGCAACATCATTTTCCTCTCCATCATCGCCCGAGAGAAGGCAGCCTTCGCTTTCAACCCGATGGAATTCCTTGGAGGCCGAGCCTTCTAGAAATTCTAGGAGACGTTTACTTGCGAGCCGCGATTCTCCTTTCTTAAAACTCTTTCCAGCCTTGGCCTGTCTTCTCCGCTATCCGGGAGCATTTGCGTCAGGATCCAATCCAGTTGTTGATCCCTGCTATCTATAAATTGACTATCAGTTAACAAATAAAATCCTGTGCTGCGGATGCGCCTGCCCTCCACGCAGCTCGCCATTCCTGCATCTCGCCCATCAGCAAGCGTCATCTGGTACAGGTCACTGATCGTGACTTTTATCTAGCCACCAGCCAAAGGCTTGTTTATTGACCCTTGGTCATGTCAAAAAAAGCCAGCAGCTCAAAATCCGTCATAGCGCGCACCAAACTTCTGGAAGCAGGCGCCTCGCTGTTTTTCGACCATAGTTTTGATAGCGTTTCGGTCGATGAGATCAGCAACCTGGCGGGGGTAGCTCGCGGGCTTCTGTTTCATTACTTCAACACGAAGCTCGACTTTTACGTCGAAGTATATTCGCGGTTCGTCGCGGAATTGCACGAGCAACGGGTTGCCGCGACGGCTTCCGGCTCTCCGGAGCAGCGACTGCGCAAGTTTATAAAAGTGCATATGCAGGTGTTCCGACAGCGCGGCGAAGCGCACACCAATCATGCAAGGGGCGGCCTGCATGCCAGGATCGTCGCGGTTTCCGAAGAATCACGGCTCGACGGCGTGCTGCTGATCCTCAGCTTTTTCTCATCGTCTCCGCCACCCTCCGTCCACAAACTCGTTTGCCGAGCATGGCTGGACCTCATGGATGAGTTGATCCTCGCATGGATCGAGAATCCCGAAGTCTCTGAAGAAGGCGTCATCAGCGTCTGCGTGGAACTCTTCCACGAAGCCATGGGGCGCGCGCACCTGCTTATCGACAAGCCGGAAATCGTTGAAAGCAGCGCGCCCGCACCAAAACCGCGCAGGAAAAAAACCGCCGAACAGTAAATCACCCGTGCAAGCAGCCATTACTATGGCCGAATCGTTTCCTACCCCGCCAATTGCCGTGCCCGGCTCGCCCAGGCTTCCGCCAGCACCGCCATCCGCGCCAGTGCCGCAACGCCTCGTGGGTCGCGTTTGTGCCCGCCCGCGATCAGCAGGTCGAACAGGCGGGTCATCGGCCAGTCCGGCAAGGGGCGCTCGGTCAGGGTCATCCGGTCGCCTGCCTTGGCTTCCCCCGTGCGGATCACGCGCAGATAAAATCCTGCCCGCGCCGTCTTGACTACTGTTGCCAATATATCCTGCTTGCCAAAGCGGTGGTTGAGCTTGGAACAGGGCTGGCGACCGTGGCTGACTTCCAGCAGAGCGCTGCCCAGCGCAAAACGATCGCCCAGGCAAAAGTCCGCATCCAGCGCACCTGACACCGCGATATTCTCTCCGAACGCCCCCGGCGTATCCAGCAGCGGATGATCGCCCAACCGCTCGCGCCACCAGCCATAATGGTCCGTAGGGTACAGGTGGATGGCTTTGTCATGCCCACCATGATGGATCGGATCGGCGACCGCATCTCCCGCCAGTCCAAACCAGTCGATCCGCACAGGCCCCGCCACCGGCACTTTGCCCATCGCGCTCATCACACCTCCGCCAATCGGGCGAGGCGTACCGGTCAACAATGCGTCGACGCGAAGATCGAGAGAGGCCATGACCGGCCATAGCGTCGTCTCAGCTCGCCGACAATTCCGATCCACGTTTCAGGACATGCCCACCATCGTCCGTCTCGACCAGATAGGCGGGATTGTCTCCCGTGCCGTTGCGCACGATGCGCGTGCCTTTGATCGTGCGCTGCACCCTTCGCTCAAATCTTTCGCATACCACACCTTCGCCGGTGCCCGCGCCCCAATGCCATGTAACCTTTGCGCCCTCAGGAAATTCCTTTGCCATATGCGTCCCTCCTGTCACACCGGATGGACGTTCTGTCACGTCATGCGGTTCCGCTTTGGACTTGAGGCGCCCCGCCGCTATAGGGTCGCGATGGACGTTAAAGACCTTCGCATCGCCCTGTTCAGCGGCAACTATAATTATGTTCGCGACGGCGCCAATCGCGCGCTCAATTCGCTGGTGGGCTACCTGCTGCGACAGGGGGCACAGGTACGCATCTATTCGCCCGTGGTGGCAGAGCCGGCCTTTGTGGCGACGGGCGACCTCATCGGCCTGCCCAGTATTTCCATTCCCGGTCGGGCCGAATATCGCATCCCTATGGGCCTCTCTCCACGCGTGCGCCGCGATCTTCGCGCCCTTGCGCCCAATATCGTGCATATCTCAAGCCCGGACCCTGCCGCACATCGCGCCGTAACATGGGCGCGCGACCGCGACCTGCCGGTCCTGGCGTCGGTCCACACCCATTTCGAAACCTATTTCCGCTATTACAACCTCTCCTTCCTGGAGCCGGTGATGGCGGCGATCCTGCGCCGCCTTTATCGCCGCTGCGACGCGCTGGTCGCTCCGTCGGAGAGTTTTGCGCAAGTGCTGCGCGAACAGCGGATGAACTATGACATCTCCATCTGGTCGCGCGGCATCGACCGGGCCGTCTTCAATCCCGATCGCCGCGACGCGGAATGGCGCAGCGCGCAGGGTTTTGGCGACGAGGAGGTCGTAGTCGGCTTCCTCGGCCGACTGGTGATGGAGAAGGGGCTGGACGTCTTCTCCGACACCATCGACGCACTCCGCCGCCGGGGCGTTCCCCATCGCATATTGGTGGTCGGCGATGGTCCGGCCCGCGAGTGGTTCGAACGGCGGCTGCCGGGCGCGGTCTTCACCGGATTTCAGGCGGGGGCCGACCTCGCCCGCGCGGTGGCGGCGATGGACGTGTTGTTCAACCCTTCGGAAACAGAAACGTTCGGCAATGTCACGCTGGAGGCGATGGCTTGCGCCGTGCCCGCGCTGGGTGCGCGGGCAACAGGCAGCGCCAGCATCATCCACCATGGTACCACCGGCTTTCTGTGCGAGCCAGGCTCGATCACCGAATTTACCAACCGGCTGGAATCCTATGTCCGTGATCCCGCCTTACGTGCCTCCCATGCGACAGCGGCAGCACAGGAAGCGTCCCGTTATGAATGGGATCCGATCAACCAGGCGGTGGTCGACGCCTATCTCCGCCTGATCGCCGCCCGCAATCGGTAGGGCCGCCCATGCGGACCCGGCTGAGTATCTGCCTGCGCAAGGCACGCTACGCATCGGCGGCGGAGGCATTGGCTGCGATCCAGCGATCCGGCCTCATCCTGCGTCCCTATCGCTGCGACCGTTGTCGACAGTTCCACCTGACCAGCCGCACGAAGGGCAAACGGCGACTGCCAGTGACGACTGGGGGCAGGAATGATGCGTAGGGGCCAGAGATCCATATGACGAAAAGCCACCCTTCAAAAAGATAGATTCTCTCGCCACCCGGACCTGGTCGGAGTCATGCATATCGACAGCCTAGCAGGCCGAAGCGACACCGTCCGATGCATCCAGCTTGACGACACAGGCAGCCTCTCGCGAACCAGCACCGCCGACCAGCCGTTGCACACCGTTAACCTTGATAACCGCAAGGGCACTCTTCCTGTCGGGCAGCAGAAAGACATTCGCCTGATCCGTGTCGCAATAATGACTCTTGCATCCGAACAGATACACGACGGTCGTGGCGCCCAACTTCAGCGAACGGGGCTGGCTAGACACCTGGTTAAGCTTCACCAGCCAGACCAGCTTGCGCGCCTCTGTGGGCAGACTGGCAATATAGGCGGCATAAGCTTTCTCATAACCCGGCGGAAAGGGGGTGGCAGGCCCTGTGGCCTGTGCCGCTCCCGTTACCGAAAGGCAGGTGGCGATTGCGATCATCCGGGCGAATTCCATGGCGGTCTCCCTGTCACGAACGAAGCGATTATCATGCCAGAATTTGCACAAAAACGCGATGTCTCATGCGGTTCGCCTCGAGATCGGTACGTCCGTGCAACCATGTTTTACGGGATTTATACAGGGCACGGTTAAGAGCGATGCCAAGGCGGGTCGCATCGCCTTCGTCGGGCGAGGGTTAGAGAGTAGATGAAATTTGGCGCACGGAAGGGTCGCATCGCGATCTCCGATTCCACGAACATAGAGTTGATCCGCAGCCTGTTCGATGCGGTAGTCCCAACGATCATCATGTCGGCAGGTTTTGCGCTTGTCGGCATTACGATCGTCGCCCACCATAGCGACCTGCCCCTGATGACCATCCTCATCCTGGGCTGCTGCGCGTCGGTGGTGCGGCTGGTGGTGACCATCCATGCTGCCGGGGCCGGGTCTGACGCCCATCTCACCATCGAAAAGGCTCGGTTGCTGGAGAAGCGGTTTGCCGCTGCCTATCTGGCCTTTGCCACTTGCCTTGGGCTTTTCGGTGCACGGGCCTTCATGCTGTCCTCCTCTGACGTCCATATGCTCACCATCTGCCTGCTGGTCGGCTATGGTGCCGGGGTGGCGGCCACCGTGGGACTACGCCCGTGGATAGCGGTGCCCGCGATGATCGTCGCCATAGCGCCCGCCATCGCTACTGCCATTACCTACCATGACCATATCTACTGGGCGCTCGCGGGCCTCACCACAGCCTTCCTCGCCGGCGGGATCAACAGCCTGAAAGGTCGACACGCCAAATTCGCGGCGGAGGTCAGCCTACGGATCAGTTGCGCGAAGATGGCAAGGCAGGACGTGTTGACCGAGCTGCCGAACCGGCTCGCCCTGCGCGAATGTTTCGAGGAACGGATGGCCCGCACCGACGATCGACACCTGACGGCCTTGCATTGTCTGGACCTCAACGGTTTCAAGCCGGTCAACGACAATTATGGTCACCCCGTCGGGGACACGCTGCTGGTCGCAGTCGCACAGCGTATATCGGCCTGTATTCGCAACACCGACCTTGCGGCCCGTCTTGGCGGCGACGAGTTCGTGGTCGCCCAGTTCGACGTCACGCGGGAATATGAGGCAGAGGCGCTCGCGCAGCGACTGACGGACGCCATTGCGACTCCCTATGAGATCGGCGAACACCAGATCACCATCTCGACGTCGGTAGGTTATGTCGTCACCGACCGCCGATCCGAACTGGAGGATTTGCTCGGACTGGCGGATGAGGCGCTCTATCTGGGCAAGCAACGCCACCGGCTGGTCAAGCCACGCCCCGTTGGCGCGCTCATCATGGCGCGGTGACAGGCGGGACGGTGCCCAACCACCGCCAGCCCATTTGCTGACGATGGCAGCCCAGCGATGCGCTTAGTCTCTCCAAGCCTTGGCTCCCTCCCTTCGATTCACTTGAGAATTATTAATTAGTTAGCTATCTAATAATTATGAGTCGCATTTTTCTCGAACGTCAGATTGCCCATTATATGGCTCCCGTCGCGCAGGGGTGGCGACAGCTTGCCGATGCCGCGCTGGCGGAATTGCGTGTATCCAACTCCAGCGGCTGGTGCCTCATCTATCTCGACCGACTCGGCCCGGATGCGCGCCAGATCGACCTTGCACGCGAAATCGGCATCAGCCAGCCCTCGCTCGTCCGCACCCTCGACCAGCTTGAGGCGGCGGGCCTTGTCGACCGCATAGCCCATCCAGAAGACCGTCGCTCCAACCTGCTCATCCTGACTCCTGCCGGCAAGTCTCTGGTGGGGCAGATAGAGGAAAAGCTGGGCACATTGCGCCACAGTCTGCTAGACGGCCTGTCGGACGGGGACTTGGAAACGGTGCAGCGGGTCATGAGCCTGCTGACCGATCGCATCGCGGAACGGCGGACCTGAAATGGGCGCGCGGTTCGGCCTCCCGACAGCATTGTTCGCGGTCAAATGCCTGGCCGCTGCCGCGCTAGCCCTCTATGTCTCGCTCAGTATCGGGCTGGAGCGCCCCTATTGGGCGTTCCTCACATCCTTCATCGTCGCACAGCCGTTGGCCAGCGCGGTCCTCTCCAAGGCAATGTTCCGCGTCATTGGGACATTCGTGGGCGCCATCGCTGCGGTGGCGATGGTGCCGACACTGGTCAACGCGCCGGAGTTGCTCTCACTGGCCTTCGCCCTCTGGCTGGCCTTGTGCGTGTTCGTCTCGCTGCTCGACCGCACGCCACGCTCCTACATGTTCGTGCTTGCGGGCTATAGCGCCTGCATCATCGGCCTGCCGAGCGTCGACACACCCGACCAGATCTTCACCATCGCGGCGCTGCGCGTGCAAGAAATCAGCGTGGGCATCGCCTGCGCCGGGCTGGTCCATGGCTTCGTGCTGCCCGGCTCCATCACCGACATGCTGCTGGGCCGGGTGCGTGGCATGTTGCTGGATGCGGAACGCTGGTCCCGCGACGCCATTGCCCCGCAACCGGCAGCGGGGCTAGAAGCTGAACGGCGACGGCTGGCGCAGGACGTGACCGAACTGCATCAACTCTCCGTCCACCTTCCTTTCGAGACTTCACGGATCGCGCCGCGCGTCCGCACCGTTCGAGCTTTGCAGGACCAGGTATCGCTGCTGCTACCCTTGGGCGCAGCGTTACAGGATCGCCTCGCTTCCTTGCGCGATTATGGCGGTGTACCCCCCGCGATCGCGGGGCTGATCGCCGACACGCGCGACTGGCTCGCCACGCCGGGAGAAGATCTTACCGCGCGCACCGCCAGGGCGGAGGATCTGCGCACCCGCTGCACTATCCTGGAACCCAGGGTTGGCCCTGCGACAACATGGCAGGAGATGCTGCGCCTCAGTCTCACCGCGCGCCTCGCCATGCTCATCGCCGCGCATCGCGACTGCCGTGACCTTTACGACCAGATGGTCACCCATAGCCGCCAGCCCGTGACGATGCGTGTCGCCGAATTATTAGAGGGGCGCCGCAACCGGGAATTGCACCGCGATTATGCAGGCGCGCTGCGTGGAGCGGTCGGTGCCTTCATCACCCTGTTTTTGGGCTGCCTCATCTGGATATACAGCGGCTGGCAGGATGGCGGCACCGCCGTCATGCTGGCTGGCGTCTTCCTGGCCCTTTTCTCGGCCAGCGACAACCCCGCCGTACCGCTACGCGCCTTCATGACCGGCACATTGATTGCTGTGCTTGTCGGCGCTCTCTATGGTTTCGCCATTCTGCCCAGAGTCGATGGATTTGCGATGTTCATCGCGGTCATGGCACCCGTCGTGCTGATTGGCGCGGCACTATCCGCATCACCCCGCTATGGCGGCATCGCCCTCGCCGCCATGTTGGGGCTGGGCAGCCCCGCTCTGATCTCCGATCATTATATCAACGCTTTTGCATCCTATGCCAACGGCTCCATCGCACAGCTCGTCGGCATCTGGTATGCCCTTGTCATGGTCGGACTGCTGCAATCGGCGGGCGCGCAGGCGGCGATCCGGCGGACGGTGCGCGCGGGCTGGCGTGACATCGCCACGCGCAGCAATCTGATGCGTGCACCCGACGTGCGCGGCTGGATCAATCGCATGCTGGATCGGGTGGCGCTGCTCGCCCCGCGTGTCGCCGCGACCGGGCAGGACAGCGGCCACATCCTTGATGAGGCGTTGCGTAACCTGCGCACCGGCGTCGCCATCGGCGAACTGCGCCAGCTTCGCCTCGCCATGCCGATGGACCAAGCCGCGCCGCTGACCGGCGTTCTGCGCGAGGTCGGCCTCCATTATGGCCGCCTCGATCCGGCAGACCCGGCACCCGCATCTCCCACCCTTCTCGCCCATATCGACAGCGCCATTCGCGATGTCGCGTTCAACCCCCGTGGCACGATCCGGCGCGAGACGACCCTCGCCCTCGTCAGCCTGCGCCGCAACCTCTTCCCCGCTGCACCGGGCTATCGGGAGGCGGCGGCATGATCGGTGAAACGGCTATCGGTGGGGTCTTCGTGCCCACCCTCCTCCTCCTCGCCATCGCGGCGCTGATCCTGTCCGCCGGATTAACGCGGATCGTCGCCGCGTTCGGCCTTTACCGCTTCGTCGCCTATCGCGCGCTGGTCGACCCCAGCCTGTTCATTCTGGTCTTTGGCCTCCTCGCCTGGCTCGTTCCGTTCCTGGGATATCGTCTATGAACCGCCTGATCGCCCCGCTGATCCGCAGCGCCGCCACCATCCTGATCGTGGTCCTCGCCATCCTCGTCGCGCTGTGGATGTGGAACCATTATGAGCGAAGCCCCTGGACGCGAGATGGCCGGGTGCGCGCTGATGTGGTGCGGGTGACACCCGACATCGGCGGCCTCGTCACCAGCGTCTCCGTGCAGGACAATCAGGCGGTACGGGCGGGCGATCTCCTCTTTATCATCGACCGGCCCCGCTATGCGCTGGCTCTGGATCAGGCCAACGCCCGCATTGCCAGCGCCCGCGCCACGCTCAACCAGGCACGGCGGGAGGCGACCCGCGACCTCGCGCTGGGCGATCTGGTCGCTGCGGAAGCGCATGAGCAGAATGTCGCCCGCGTCGCCACCGCACAGGCCGCCCTCGCCGAAGCCATCACCGCTCGCGAGGGTGCCGCGCTGGACCTTCGCCGCACGCGGGTTCTTGCCTCCGTGAACGGCACTGTCACCAACCTCGACCTCCACCCCGGCGACTATGTCGCGGCGGGCAAGCAGGCAATGGCGCTGGTCGACCGGGACAGCCTCCGCGTCGAGGGCTATTTCGAGGAAACGAAGCTGCCGCTCATCTGCATCGGCGCGCCGGTAATGGTGCGGCTGATGGGCGAGGCGACGGACCTGCATGGCCGGGTGGACAGCATCGCCTATGGCATCAACGACAGCAGCCGCAGTGATAGCAGCAATCTGCTCCCGACGGTCGAGCCAACCTTTTCCTGGGTGCGTCTGGCCCAGCGTATCCCGGTGCGTGTGAAGCTGGGCACAGTGCCATCGGACATCCGTCTGATCGCGGGCCGCACAGCCACGGTCAGCGTCGAACCGATGACCTCGGCGGGGCGCTGCCGCCATGCATAACCGCCATCTCGTACCCCTGATCGCCCTGACCCTCACGGCCTGCGCGACGGCGGGGCCGGACTATCATCCGTCGACCCGGTCTGCCGCCACCCTGCCCGCAGCGCAGGACGCTTTCCACTCGGCGCAGGGATCACCCCTTACCATAGATGCACCGCTCCCCGACCACTGGTGGCGGCTCTATAAAGACCCGCGTCTTGACGCGCTGGTCGAGCAGGCACTCTCCGCCAATACCGACCTGCGCGTCGCCGACGCCACCATCGTCCGCGCACAGGCTATCCTTCGAGAGGCGGAAGCCGGCCGCACGATCAACACGTCTGTCGAAGGCGACGTCAGCCTCGCCCGTCCCTCCGCCACCGGAGCGACCTTGCCCGGCTCTGTCGGCTATGATCTCGGCCTCGGCGCCAGTTATCCGCTCGATCTCAACGGCCGTATCCGCCGCGCGATTCAGGCCAGCACGGCGGATGTGGAGGCCAGCGTCGCAGCGCGTGACTATGTGCGCGTTGGCGTCGCCGCCGCGACCGCCAAAGCCTATGCGCAGGTTTGCGCCGCCAACTATGCGATGGGCGTGAACCGACAGATCGTCACCCTGCAACGCCGGACGCTCGACGCCACGCAGCGCCTTGCACACGGCGGGCGCGGCACCGCCTTCGACGTCAGTCGCGCGCGCTCGGCAGTGGAAAGCAGCGAGGCGACCCTACCCGCCTTCGCGACGGAGCGACAGACCGGGCTATACCTGCTCGCCACACTGACTGGCCGTCCTCCCGCTGACTATCCCGCCGACGTCGCAGATTGCGCTACCCTGCCGTCGCTGGCGCAACCGCTGCCGGTGGGCGATGGCGCGGCGCTCATCCGTCGCCGTCCTGACATCCGGCAAGCGGAGCGGGCCATCGCAGCGGACACCGCGCGGCTCGGCGTCGCCATGGCAGACCTTTATCCGCAAATCAGCATCGGCGGATCCGTCGGGTTGACGGGACCACTACGGACACTGGGTTCGGGCACCGCCGTCGGGTTCAGCTTCGGTCCCTTGCTGAACTGGAGCTTTCCCAACCGCCCCATCGTCCGCGCCCGAATCGTCGGAGCCGATGCACAGATACAGGCCGATCTCGCCACCTTCGACGGCACGGTGCTGGAGGCGCTACGCCAAACGGAGAGCGCATTGGAAATCTATCGCCGCAACGCCCAACGCGCCGATGCCCTTTCGCGCGCGCAGACCAGCGCCGCATTGTCCGCCGCGCAGGCTGGGCGACTGTTCCGCTTCGGCCGCGGCGATTTCCTGTCCCTGCTCGACGCCCAACGCAGCCTCGCCGCAGCACAGGCGCAGAACGCCGGCGCGAAGACGCAGCTTTTGCAGGACCAGATCAACCTTTTCCTCGCGCTCGGCGGCGGCTGGCAACGCTAAACGAGGTTCAGACCTTTTCCGTCGACAGGGCAAACATCCGTGCCAGATCGGCCGGTCCGGCCAGCAGGCCCGCCTCCGTCACATAACCCGTCACCAGCGCAGTCGGGGTGATGTCGAATGCCGGATTGTGAGCAGGCGATCCCGTCACCCGGACCCGCGTTGGCACACCGGCATCGTCCGGCCCGGTGATGAAGCACACCTCGTCGCCGGATCGTTCCTCAATTGGCACGCTCCCCCCATCCGGCGTCGCGGGGTCATAGGTGCCGGACGGTAGTGCAACATAAAAAGGCACGCCATGCGCCTGTGCCGCCAGCGCCTTCAGATAGGTGCCGATCTTGTTGCAGACATCGCCATTGGCGGTCACCCGGTCGGTGCCGACAATCACCATGTCGACCTGTCCCTGCTGCATCAGCAGGCCGCCCGCATTATCCACGATCAGACTGTGCGGCACGCCATGCTCCGCCAGTTCGAATGCGGTCAGCGCGCCCTGATTTCGGGGGCGCGTCTCATCCACCCACACATGCAAGCCTATCCCCTCGTCATGCGCGCGATAGAGGGGCGCGGTCGCCGTGCCCCAATCCACCGTCGCCAGCCAGCCCGCATTGCAATGGGTCAGGATATTGACGGGCGCACCGCCCTTGGCTCGCGCAATCTCGCGGATCAGCGGCAGGCCCGCGTCGCCGATGGCCCGGTTGACCGCCACATCTTCATCGCACAATCGCGCCGCTTCGGCGTAGGCAGCGGCGGCGCGTTCGTCCGACGCCAAAGGCGCGACTACGCGCCGCACGCGCTCTAACGCCCAGAACAGATTGATAGCGGTCGGCCGCGCCGTCGCCAGCCGTGCAAAGGCCGCCTCCAGCGCCGCATCGCCGCCGTCCACGCGCAACGCCAGCGCCAGCCCATAGGCTGCCACAGCCCCGATCAGCGGCGCCCCGCGCGTCGCCATGTCGGCAATGGCGTAGAAAGCGTCATCGGCGGTGCGCAGGCACATCCTTTCCAGCGCCCAGGGCAGGCGGCGCTGATCGAAGATTCCGACTGTCCAGCCGTCCTCCTCCAGCCAGATCGACCGGCTACTTTCTCCCGCGATCTTCATGCGCCGGCCGACTCCCGCAATATGGCCTGCGCCACGGCCGCCGCGTCCGGGAAGGCATCCCGTTCGACGAGCAGCGCCCAGCCAAGATGCAACGCCCGCCGCTCGCACACTGCGCGCATTGCCTCGTCCACAATAGTCTCGAAATCCGCAACATGGGCAAGGCCGAGGATGCGGCGGATGACCTCACACCCCGCAAAGCCCAGCGCATCCTGCCAGATCGCCGCCAGCCGCTCCGCTATCGCCGCTTCACGCAGATCGGCGTCCCCACGGCCCAGCGCATGGAGCGAGCCATGATCCGCATCTCGTTCCAACGCGCGCCAATGCCCCGCAAAACGGGTCGCAAAACCATTCCAAAGGGTAGCTGCCTGATCGAGCAGCAAGCCATCCATGCTCCTGCCGGGCCGTTGGCCGGGTTGCGCGAGACAGGCCATCCACAGGTTTGCCAATAGCATGCCGACATCGAAACCGATGGGACCGTAGAAGGCAAACTCAGGGTCAATAATCTTCGTGTCCGCTTCTGTCACCATGACCGAACCGGTATGGAGGTCGCCATGCAGCAACGCTTCCGGCGCGGCGAGGAAGCGTGCCTTCATCCCCTGCGCGGCCAAGCGTAGCGGCACGTCCACGCAAAAGGCCGCAACCACATCCTCCAGTCCCGGCGTATGATGGTTCATTGGCGCATCGAAGAAAGGCTCGTCGAAGATCAGGTCTTCGCTGATCCGGCACATCGCCGTATTGCCCAGATAGGCGGCGATACGCGCCTTCTTCTCGACCACCGGCATGGCGATGTCCGATGTAAAGAATAATGTATCCGCCAGAAATTCCGCCAGATGCCCGGCAAGCAGCGGATATCGCTCCCCCTCGGCCAGCGCGCCGCGCAGAGTGCGATGGGACCGCAGCAGTTCCATGACGGTCAGCGCCATGACATCGTCATGGTGCAACAGCGCGGGCACGCGGTCCGGCGCCCACCGCGCCTGATCGGCCAGCGCCAGCCGCTCATAATAGGCGCGCGACAGGGGCAGCGGCCAGCTTTCCCCGACCAGCCGCACATAGGGGAGCGCCTGCTTGGCCGCCACGCCGCCCTCCTGCCCGGTGACGAGGAAGACGACGTTGAGGTTACCGTCACCCACTTCCCGCACCGTCCACTGGTCCGGCGACCCGCCCAGTCGTTTGGCGATGGTGGGTATCGTGGCGAGAAAGGAGGCAACGCTCCCCTCGTCCAGCGGGGTATAGCTCATGCGTCGATGTCCAGAGGAAGGATGTCGTCAAAACTGGTCGCGACCGGATAGGCATCGGTCACCGGCTGGCCATCCCGCGCCAGCAGGATCACGGACAGGCCAGCGCCGCGCGCCGCAGCCAGTTCTTCCGGCGTGTCCGACAAAAACAGGATGTCGTGGGGCGGCAGGCCCAGCGTGGCGGCGATGGCATGATAGGCGCGCTCCTCCCGCTTGCCGCCGATCGCCGTGTCGAAATGACCAGTGAATAACGGGGTCAGGTCGCCATGATCGCTCCAGCCGAACAACAGCTTCTGCGCCGCCACGGAGCCGGAGGAATAGACATGGAGAGATAGGCCCGCTCCATGCCAGCGCCACAACCCCGCCGCCGCATCATCATAAACATGACCGGTATAGGCGCGATTCGCATAACCCTCCGCCCAGATCAGCCCCTGCAACTGCTTGAGCGGGCCGATCTTGCGGTCTGCGTCATGCCATTCCAGCAGGCGCGCGATGCAACCCGCCTCGTCCAACCTTTCGCCAGCTTACACCCGTACCGCATCCAGTATCGGGGCAACTTCGCGCGGATGCCCGGCTACGAAGTCCGCCAGCCGCTCACGGGAATAGGGAAACAGCACCTCATGGACAAAGGCGATGCTCGACGTCGTCCCCTCAATGTCAGTGACGATAGCGCGCGGCATCCAGGGCGGGGTACGGCGCGCGATCACAGCGCGCCATCATACAAGGGGATGGCCTTGGCGATCTCATCCCCGGTGAAGCGCGCGACCCAGCCATCGGGCGTGGTGAACAGCCGGATGGCCGTAAAATGCGGCTCTGCACCCGTATCGAACCAGTGATGCGTGCCCGCTGGCAACACGATCAGGTCGCCCGCGGTACATTCCAGCGCCATCACCGCGCCGTTCGCGCGGATGTAGAAGAGACCCGATCCCTCGACAAAAAAGCGCACTTCATCATCGTCATGCACATGCTCGGCGAGGAATTTGGCACGCATTTCCACTCGTTGAGGATGGTGGGGGGTCAAACGCACGACATCGCAGCTCTGGTATCCGCCCGCCGCCTTCAGCCGCGCCACATCAGCACCATAGGCCGACAAGATTGCGGCATCGTCCGCGTCCGACGGCAGAATAGCGCAGGCGTCCCACTGCTCCAGCCGTACCCCCGCCGGGGCGAGAGCCACGGCAATGGCATCCCGGTCTATGATCGTCCCGTGCGGCGCATGGGGCGGCCGATCGTCATACAGGGCCAGCGCGGTCATCGGCCCGCTCCTTTCAGCTTCCATTCCTCCCAGGCGCAGGCGAGCAGGAATTCGCAGCCTTCCACGATATTCTCCGCCGCCTCGATGGTTGGTCCCCAGGCGTAGAGGCCATGCCCCGCGATATAGAAGGCGGGCAGCAAGCGTTCCTGCGCCTCCAGCAACGGCCGCAATTCCGCCGCCAGCGCGAGCATGTCCTGGCTATTGTCGACCAGCGGCAGGACCACCCGCGCATCATGCGTGGCAACACCGGGAAACACCTTCAACAGCTCATAACCCTCCAATTCAATGCCGCCTGAACCCGCCAGCGCGCGGGTCAGCACGGTTCCGGCCACCGAATGGGTGTGCAGCACCGCGCCTACCGTCGCGTCCACCGCATAAACGAGGCAGTGCAGCAACGTCTCTGCGGAGGACTTGCCAGCATCTATCGGCGTGCCGTCGGGTGCGACCCGCATCAGTTGCGCCTCGGTCAACCGCCCCTTGTGCGTGCCAGACGCGGTGATGAGTATCTCACCGCTGTCCAGTCGTGCCGAATAATTTCCGGCGGTCGCAGGTGCCAGCCCACGGGAATCGAGGCGGCGACCCGTCTCGATGATCGAAAGTGCAACGGTCGATGCGTCGGGCACGAGGGCAATTCATCCATATATGAAATGGGGAGAGTGGGCCGCAGGACGGCGGGTCATCCTTGTCGGACGTGCCTACATCCTAGACGGCGTTTGATGACGGTTTGATGATAACGGGCTTTGGGATGGACGGGACCATAGATGCGAGACGGGCGGGCGCAACCGCCTTGATGCAGGGAACCATATCAGTGGCTCTCTGACAGGGATTGCTCTGGCCTCTCCGGCGGACGGGCGCTAGGAGGCGCGATGACGACCGCAAAAGACTTGGTTCACCTCGGCAAACTAATCGCCGCAACCCATGGCTGGGCCGCCGCAAAGGCGTTCAAATCCTATCGAATGGGCGACGCCGACCGGGCAGTTCTCGCCACCTGCGCGGTCGATCTGCTGCGCGTCTTTCCCACCCGACCGGATAGCAGCGCCCTCATGAGCGCCGCCTTCGCCGTACAGCTCGACCGTGTGTTGAGCGCCCCGGTTCAGGTCGTCGCGGGCACGCTGTCAATGGAGGGGGAGCCTGTCCTTGGCGACCACCGCCCGTTCGATGGCCCGGCGACGTTCGCCCAGTCACATCCAGCCTGGCAGGGCCATGTCTGGGTGATGGTCGGCCCCTATGTCGCCGACATCGCGCTGTTCCGCGCCGCCTACTCCCCCGCCGGTCCACCCCGCCTTGCCCGGCACATCGATTTGCTCTTTGGCCCGAACCAGGCTCTATATGTCGATGCGTGGCAACGGTCGCGCCAACGCGGCCTGCACTATGAACCGCAATATGTGCTGGCCGAGGCAGAGGTGACAGGCCTGATGGGTGGTGCCTATGCCCTGATCGAGGAGGCACGGGCCGAGCGCACCGGCGACGGCTCGTCCAGCGGCTGACCGCCGCCGCCGCGTCACCGCTTCAACTCCCGCCGCGCGGCCCCAGCGCGGTAAGCTCTGCGTCCAGCGCATCCAGCGCCTCGTCGGTAAACATGTCCGCCGCGAAGGACTGTATCGCGCGCAGGGTCATGCTCTTGCCCAACCCGATGCGCTTGTCCGCGCTGACGCCGGGGAAATGCTTGTCCAACAACGCCTTTGCCACCGGGTCTGCCAGCAGCACGCCCAGTTTGGTCTGCGCAGTCGCATAGGGAACCGCCGGGACCGCCCCTGCCTTTTTGCGTCCGAAGCCGAACAGTCCTCGCCCGCCCTTCGCGTCCACCTGCGCATCGGACGCAGGAGAGAAAGACTCCGCCGGAGTCAGCTTCAGATGCATCTTCGCCAACCCACGAATGATGAAGCTCGGCTCATAGTCAAGGCGACGCTCGCTCCTTTCGCCATGCTCTTCCCCGACCAGGTCGATGTCCGCCGTATAGGCCAGCAGCTTTTCCAATATCGCCTGCACCTCGACACGGGCGAGAGGCGCGCCGATGCAAACATGCGCGCCGCGGCCAAAGCCAAGATGCTCCTTGATCTTCGGTCGACCGATCCTGAACTCGTCCGGCGCTTCCCAACGGCGCGGGTCGCGGTTGGCGGCAGCCAGTGCGATCATGACCTTCGTACCGATCGGGATCGGCACTCCAGCGACCTGCGTATCCCGCCGGGCCAGCCGCGCGGTCATCTTCGTCGATCCCTCCAGGCGCAGTACCTCCTCCAGAAAGCCAGGAATCTGCGATGGATCGGCACGCAACACCTGTTGCAAATCCGGCCGGTCGACGATGAACCGCATGGCGTTGCCGAGCAGCTTGGCGCTGGTATCCTGCCCCGCACCGAACAGGAATGTCGCAAGGCGCACGATCTCCATGGCATCCGGCGTCGATCCGTCCGGGAAGGTGCTGGCGGATAGTTCGGACAAAACATCGTCGCGCGGATTGGCGCGGCGGTCCACCACATATTGCGCGAAATACAGCCCCATCAACACCAATGGCTGATGTTCGGAAAAGGCATCCTCCGCGTCCAGACTGCCTGGCGGCGGTCCGGCTTCGATTGCGTCCATGAAGATTTGCCGGTCGTCAATCGGCACGCCCAGCAGGTCCGCAATGACCAGCGTGACGAACGGTGTGGCGATCTCCTTTATCAATTCGCACCCGCCCTTCGCCACCGCATCCCGCGCCAGCCGGTCGGCGAAATCGCTGATGAACTGCTCGTTCGCCTTCAGACGCGAGGGCGTGAACAGGCGGCTCAGGATGGAGCGGGAGAAGCCATGCGCTTCCCCGTCGAGCGACACGACCAGATCCCCGCCGACAAACGCCGTGCGATATTCCTCTATCTGTGCGCTGAGGTCGTCCGATACCGGCTCAAACGGCAAGGGCACCGCCGGTCCACCCGGTGCGATGACAGAAGAGAAATCCTCCGTATTCCGCAATACCTCCAGCGATTCCTCAAAGCCGGTGGCGATCACGATGTCCCGGCCGGGCAGGGGATAGACCGGCCCCTTTTCCCGCACCGCCTCGAAATAGGCATAGGGGTCGCGCAGGATACTATGGTCGCTGAAATAATCGCGGTCGACAAGGGCGGTCATCTTCACTCTCTCCTGTTGTCCGTTCTGCGACGGCTGGCATTCGTCAGGCATAATCCTGTTGCATGAAACGACGGATAGGCATCGGGAAAGGGGCGTGGCGCATTGGCCTACCCGCCTTGCGTGGTCGTCTCTGTACGGTAACGGTGCAAAGGCATTGCTTTCACATCCCTCCGATAAACGACTTTTTGTCGCATATGTATGCACTGTGAGTTCGCACGCAGTGTTCAGACGGTCAAGCGACAGCGTGAGACACCCATCCCTGTTGCGCCAGCCATCTCGTATCTTCCGCACACAAGGCAAAAAGAAAGCGGCGGGCCGTCCCACCGACCCGCCGCTTCCAGCGCCACCAGCTTTTGCCGTCCGGGCCGGACTTACTGGCCCAGCAGCGTCACCGGACCGACGAGACCCGACGGCACCAGCGGCGCATCCTTGCGGTAGCTGGCCAGCGCAGTCCATGTCACCGGCTTCGCACCCGGCTGGGCATCGCCGATCAGGCGATTGACCCACAGATTGGCGACCTTCACCTCGATCTTATTCTGCCCGGCCTTGGCAACCGCGCCGATGTCGATGCGATAGGGCGCGTGCCATACCGTTCCCGCCGACTTGCCGTTCACCCACACTTCCGCCAGCTCATGCACCGCGCCCAGATCAATCCACAGCGGCTGCCCGGCCTTCCATCCTGCGGGGGTTGCAAAGCTGTTTGCATAGGTCGCCACGCCAGAGAAATATTTGATCGCCGGATCCTTATTCCCATTGAGAGGGGCCAGCGTCGCCATGGTGACAGGAATGGTCGGCGCACTGCGGCCCGGCTGGAAATGCACCGTCCATGCACTCTCGATCCGCCCACGCTCAACGGGAACCAGTGCCTTGATGGCCAGTGCTTCCGCCTTGGCCGCCTTACGGAACACGACATGCACTGACTGCTCGGCCGCCAGCGTCAACGACACGATCGTCTCGCCATTTTCGATGCGATAGCTGACCGGTTCGGATGTGCCTGTCTCCGCATGCCACAGTTCAGGCGCCTTGCCGGTGACACGGAAACGCGCCTCCACCGTCTCCGCTCGCTCCTTGCGGTTGACCAGGAAATAGCTGTCGCCATCGGCCAGCTTGCGGTGGAGGAAGGGAATCTCGCTGTCCGCCTGCCCACCAGTGAAACGGAAGTCCGGCGCGATTCCAATGCTCCGCAGCGCCGCCTCGACATCGTTGGAGGCGATAACCCGGCCCTTGCCGACCACCGTCTCCGCTGCGCCAGACCACAGCCGCTTGACCAGCGCCGCATAGTCGGCCGCATCGCCCGCCAGCCCCGGATTACCCTCCGGCGCCTTACCCACCACGGTCGCACCGCCCTCTACCAGCGCCGCGATCCGCCGCAACGTGGCCAGCGTCATCCGATGCGACGACCCACCCAGATAGAGCAGGCGATACCGCGCACCGCCCTTGGCGACCAGTTCCGCACCCTCATTGCTGATTGCGTCCGACAAGGCATCGGCATTGATGAAGTCATAGGCACTGGTCTTTGGCGCGTCGGGCACCAGCTTGTCACCATATAGGCCGGTCAGCGGCGCTTCCTCGCCATAGAAATAGGCGACGTCCGCGACATTGCGCCCCTGTTGCAGCATCAGTGAGTTGCGGCTGATATAATCCACCCACGGCTTCGCCATTTCTGCCCAGCTTTCGTGCCGGTTAAAATATTGGCCGAACATGAACAGCGAGAGTCCCGGCACCTTGTCGTCCACCGGCTGGTGCACGCTGGTGTGAATGACCGGACGGTTGACGCCATTCACGAACTCCAGGTCGATCACTGGCTTGAGGTTGCCCGGCGCATGCCGCCAATAGCTGAGAGAGGAGGTCAGCGACTCAGCCGCCACCAGATTTTGACCATAGATATGGGCAACCGACGCCGCCCCCTTGATATCCGCGATATAGGAGAGCTTCGGCCCGGTTTCCTTGCGATAGGTCCACATCGCCGCCATCGGTATGTCCGTGTAGCGGCGCATCGCCATATCGTCGCCCAGTGAGGGACGATGATCCTCCAGCGCCTCGCCATAGACCTTCAGGCCATTCTCATGCGCAACCGCCGCGACGGTGCCATAATGTTGCGACGCCATCAGGTCTGCCAACGTGCGGCGATAATCATAGAGGAAGCGGTCGCTGTCCGCGCGCGACCCGATCACCACGCCGGTCAGCGCGGGCATCCAGGGCGTTGGGTCATAACCGCGCAGTGCTTTGAACTGCTCGACCATGCGCGGGGTCCAGTTCGCCGCGCCCACCTCAATACTGTCGGTCAGGATCGCCTGCACGCCCTTGGCGCCGACCATCTCCTTGCCCGCTGCGTCGCGGTACATGCCGATATAATGGTCGAGGTAGCGGCGCACAGCAGCACCGTCGAACTTGTCGACCTCCAGACCCGTCGCCTCTGGCGGCGCGGGATGATTCTCCGTGCCCAGCAGCGAATAACCCAGTCGCAGCACGCGCCAGCGGCCCTTGGGCGGAGTCCAGTCCAGCGTGCCGTCGGCGCGCATTTTCGCGGTCAGGTCGACCACCTTGCCCGGCGCGACGCCTGCCACCTCTGGAAGGCCCGCACTCAGTGCGTAATAATCCTGCTCAATCTGGTTGCCTGCCTTCGCCTCATAACGGTCGATGCGAGCGTCGGGCGATAGGCGCAGGTCGCCGATCTTCATACCCGTCGCGCCACCTGACGCGCCCGCCGCCATGAAGGACAGAGCAGACAGGTCGACACCGGGGGCCGGGGCAAAGAAGGATGACATGGGACTGGCACCCGCAGGAAGGAACAGCACGCGGAAATAGCGAGCCGTAACCGGCGAGAAGCTGATCGTGGTCGGCACCATTCCGGCGGGCATCTCCGCCACCGTGCGCCACGCCGCCCCGTCGTCGCTCGCCTCCAATCGCGGCTTTGTGTCCGCGCCCATGAACAGCATGGCCGCACCGGGCAGGAACAGGCTGGCCGACCGCATCGTCTGCGCCTTGCCATAATCCAGCGTCACCGATGCCGGATTCGCGCCGCTCCCCTTCTTGATCGACACCGCGCTCATCAGGTCGGTATCGGTCAGTGGCGCGATGTCCAGCACCTGCCCGTCCTGTGCCACTGCCTTGGGCTGGAACACGGCGGGGCTTGCATCGACCGGCCAGGCCAACACCGCCACATCGGCATAATAGGTGGGGATCGGGCGGGCGGGATCACCCCCGCCCAGCGCATTGCCCGGTCCGGTCTTGGCAACGGTCTGGAACGGTCCCGTGACGGAGGGCGGCGCGGCCAGCTTACCCGCGAACGCCTTGCCGCCCACGACATCCGTCTCGCTCCACACCAGCTTTTTCAGGCCGTCCTCGGTGGGCACCCACGGCCCACCTGTCTCCGACCAGCCGGGGGAGGCCGCGATGGCGAGTTCCAGCCCCTGCCGATCCGCCTCTGTCGCGGCAAAGCGGAAGGCGTCCTTCCACTCCGGCGTCATATAGACGAGGCGCTTGTCCACCACCTGCGGCGTCTTCAGGTTTGCATCGAAATTCTGGAGACCGCCGATGCCAACGCGCTTCATCCACGCCATATCCTTGGCGATGCCGTCCTTCGAGATATTGCCGTTCATCCAGTGCCACCACACCCGCGGACGGGCACTGGCCGGGGGATCGCGGAACTGGCCCTCCAGCGCGGACGTGGCCGCCGGAACGGGTGCCGCAGGCGTGTCAGCCAAGGCAGGCAGGGCGCTGAGCGCGGTGGCTGTGACGAGCGCCAGACGCAACCGGGTTCCAAACATCGCAACCTCCCATTTATTTGTGGTTCAAATTATGAATTCAATATTCGCGTAAAAACCCGCCGGAGGCTCCCCTCCCCGGCGGGCTTCATTTTCGTCAGACGATCCCCGCACCCAGTCCCACGGCTTTGCGCTCCTGCGCCTTTCGGGCACGATACTGGCTCTCGCGATAGCTCGCCAGCACATCGATGGCGCCACCCGCCTCCGCGCGCGCCTTGGCCAGGATCGGCGCAACATCGACGTTATACGCCCGGCGTAGCGCCTGAAACGCCATCATCGTATCATTGTCGGTCTGCGCCCCATGCAATGCGGCGCGATCCACCAGCAGCGCCTTAGCGTAGCAGGATGTGATCGCTTCCGCCGACGACAGCATGGATTCGATAGGATCGGTCACATTGTGCGACTGGTCGATCATATAGCTGGGATCGAAACCGTCTCGCGGGTGCAGTTCCGCCTCGACCAGTTCGTTGAAGATCAGGAACAACTGGTGCGGGTTGATCGAGCCACTATCGAGATCGTCATCGCCATATTTGCTGTCGTTGAAGTGGAAACCGCCCAACTTGCCGAAGCGGTGGAGGCGGGCCACGATCTGCTCGATATTGGTGTTGGGCGCATGATGACCCAGATCGACGAGGCACTTCGCCTTCGGACCCAGTTCCTGCGCTGCAAGGATGGAACTGCCCCAGTCGGAGATGACGGAAGAATAAAAAGCCGGCTCGAACATCTTATGCTCCAGCAGTATCCGCCAGCCGTCGGGCAATGCGGCATAGACGTCGGCGGCGGCATCCAGATAGCGATCCAGCGAACGGCCCAGATCCTGCTGACCGGGGAAATTCGTGCCATCGCCGACCCACACGGTCAGGTCGCGGCTGCCCAGCTTCTGGCCGATCTCGATGCATTCGATATTATGCTCCACCGCCTGCGCGCGCGTCGCCTCATCGGTGGAGGACAGCGATCCGGTGGAATAGCTGTGGGCCTGTCCGGCCTGATCCTGGAAAGTATTGCTGTTCACCGCGTCGAAGCCGAGGCCGAGGTCCGCCGCTTCTTCACGCAGGGCGCCATAGTCGCTCACCTTGTCCCACGGAAAATGTGGCGAGACACGCGGCGTTACACGCGACAGCTGGTTGATGACCGCGCAATCCTCCAGTTTCTCATGGATGTTGGTCGGTTCGCCCGCGATCGGGAATTTCGCGAAGCGCGTGCCACCGCGACCCGCACCCCAACTGGGAACCGCGACGGAAAAGCTCGCCACCCGGTCCTTGATCGCGTCGATCGCGATGCCCCGCCGCTCCAACTGGCGACCCAGCGCCGCATAATCCTCCTCCAGCGCAACGCTATCGCGCGCATTGGCTTCGGCAATCAGGTCGGCGGAAAGGGGAAGGGCAGCCATCAGATCATCTCCGAAAATCATTCTTATAAGAAAGCGCCGGGACAAGGGCGTCACAATTTGGGGAGGATACCCTCATGCCCGGCACAGTGGGAGAACAGGTAAATCAGCGAGTAAAGGCCTGCGCATTGCCTGCATCGACGTTGATCATGTTGCCGGTCGACTTGGCCGACATGTCGCTGGCGAGGAAATAAGCAGCCTCCGCGATATCCTCTGGCAAGACGTCGCGCTTCAGCATCGAACGGGCGCGATAATGCTCTTCCAGTTCCGTGCCGCTGTCGATCCCATAGGCACCTGCCCGCTCCTTGCGCCAGTCGCCGTCCCAGATGCGCGATCCCTTGATGACCGCGTCCGGGTTGACGATATTGACCCGAATACCCGACGGCGCACCTTCCAGCGCGAGGCAGCGGCCCAGATGGTTCGCCGCTGCCTTAGCGCTGGCATAGGCGCTGGCGTTGGTCGCCGCCGCCACGGCATTCTTCGACCCGATGAACACGATCGCTGCCCCGCCCTGCTCCTTCATCCGCTTCATCAGCGGGAAGGCGGAACGGGCGGTGAGGAAATAGCCCTCGGCCAGAACATCGTAATTCTTGCGCCACAGGGCGACGGTCGTTTCCTCGATCGGCGCGGAGGAGGCTATGCCGGCATTGGCGACCAGAATGTCCAGACCGCCGAACTCGCGCGCGCAGGTGTCGAACGCGGCCTGAACCTGCACCTCGTCGGTTACGTCACAGGTCGCGGTACGGACCACGTCCTTGCCGAACTGCTGGGCGAAACCGGCGCGAACTTCTTCCACCGCACCACCATCTCGATCGGCCAGCAACACGCAGGCTCCGTCGCGCAGCAACCGCGCGGCGGTCGCTGCACCGATGCCACCTGCACCGCCGGTGACGAGGGCGATGCGCCCGACCAGCGGCTTGGGCGCGGGCATGCGCTGGAGCTTCGCTTCCTCCAACAGCCAATATTCAATGTCGAACGCTTCCTGTTCGTCCAAGCCGATATAGTCGCCGATCGCCTCCGCGCCGCGCATCACATTGATGGCGTTACCATAGAATTCACCTGCGAGGCGGGCGGTCGTCTTGTCGGTGGCGAAGGTGATTCGACCGACGCCCGGCACCAGCACGACAACCGGGTTGCTGTCGCGCATCGCGGGCGAATTGCCGCGCTTGCACCGCTCATAATAGGCCGCATACAGCGCGCGGTAGGCGATCAGCTTTTCCGCCAGATAGGCATCGTCGGTCAACTTTGCCGGGTCCAGCGTCAGCGGCGCGATCTTCGTGCGCAGAAAATGGTCGGGGCAGGAGGTGCCGATCCCGGCCAGACGCTCGAACTCCTTCGAGCCAGTGAACTCCAGCGCCTCCACATCGTCGCTATAATGGCCCAGCTTGCGGCGCGCGCCGGTCATCAGGCCACGCAGGCGGGGCATCAGGTCGGCCGCGATCGCCGCACGATCAGGATTAGGCGCAACCACCTGCCCGCCAAAGGCCGGGCGCTCCGCCAGCTTCGCATTCAGATAGGCGGCGGCATCCGCGATCAGTTCGACCGTATGCTCGTAACAATCCTTCGCCGTATCCGCCCAGCAAATGATGCCGTGGCCCGCCAGCATCACGCCCTCGACACCGGGGTGAGCGGCGACATAGTCGCGCAACTGCACGCCCAGCGTGTAACCGGGACGCTTCCATCCCAGCCAGCCGATCCGTCCACCCCAGATCGCCTTGGTCGCCTCCTCGCCACCGGACGAGGCGGCCAGCGCGATGATCGCATCCGGGTGGACATGATCGACATGAGCGAAAGGCAGCAGCGAGTGAAGCGGGGTGTCGATGGACGCCGCGCGCCCGTTCAGGTTGAACGTGCAATGCGGAAGATAACCAACCATTTTATCATCGTCGTCCGGCCCGGCATAATGCCTTTCAAGGCCCAGCAGCTTGTCCTGATAGAGTGTGGCAAAACCGTCCAGCTTCATCGAGCCGATGTCGCCACCCGATCCCTTGACCCAAAGAACCTCGACCGAATCGCCGGTCAGCGGGTCCGTTTCCACGATTTTCGCGGAGGTGTTGCCACCACCGAAATTGGTGACGGTCAGGTCCGATCCGAGCAGGTTCGAACGGTAGAGCAGCAGCTCTTCCGGGGATTTCTGGGCCGCCTGGACATCGTCCCAGCGGCTGGTGGGGACGGCGAAGGGAATCGCGGCGGAGCTAAGGGTCGTTTGCAGCGTCATGAGGCTTCTCCTAACATTCCCGCTTCCCTGAATCAATCTTTGTCGATACAAAACGATCATTGCTTGTCATAAATGCTCAATCAACGTCCATGGAGAGTCTTCTGAACAGCGGCCACGCCATCGTTGTCGATATCGGCAAAACCCTCAGCAAGGTGACCCTCTGGTCGCGCGACGGGCAGTTGCTGGACCGGCAGGTGCGTCCCAATACGGTGGTGGAGGTGGATGGCCTGCGCCGACTCGACGCGGATGGCATCGGCACTTGGCTGGTCGAGGCGCTGGCCCGCCATGCCGCTCATCCGATCGAGGCAATCATTCCCGTCGGCCATGGCGCGGGCGTGGTGGCGATAACGGGCCGGGGCGACGACGCGACCCCGGCCTTTCCCCCACTCGACTATGAACAGCCCATCGACGAGGCCGTCATGGCCGCCTATCGCGCGGAGCGTGACGCCTTCGCCGTCACAGGTTCCCCCGCCCTTCCCGCTGGCCTGAACATCGGCAGCCAGCTCTATTGGCTCGACCGGCTCTATCCCGATGCGATGGCCGAGGCGACGCTGGTGCCCTGGGCGCAATATTGGGGCTGGTTCCTCAGTGGGCAGGCGGCCAGCGAAGTCACCAGCCTCGGCTGTCACAGCGACCTGTGGGCGCCCGACACCGCGACGTTCTCGCCACTTGCGAAGCGCATGGGCTGGGCGGACCGCTTTGCGCCCATCGTCCCGGCGGGCGCGACCATGGGCACCCTGCGCCCGGACATCGCCCGCGCGACGGGCCTGCGCGACACCGTCAAAATCCTCGCGGGCCTGCACGACAGCAATGCCGCTCTGATGGCCGCGAGGGGCTTCGACGCGTTGGCCGGGCAGGACGCCACCATCCTCTCGACCGGCACATGGTTCATCGCCATGCGTTTGCCGCAGGAACCGGTGGCCACCGCCACCCTCTCCGACGCGCGCGACTGCCTGGTCAATGTCGATGCCTTCGGCGTCCCCGTCCCCTCCGCTCGTTTCATGGGCGGGCGGGAGATCGAGACGCTGATCGAACTCGACACGCGCATGGTCGACATCGCGCCGGATCAGCCCGCGCTGCTGGCGGCAGTGCCCGGCCTGCTGGCGAAGGGCACACTGCTGCTCCCCACGCTCGCCCCCGGCTGCGGCCCCTTCCCCGATGGTCAATCGCGCTGGATCGGCCCGTCAGTGGACGGCCCGGACGACTGGTACGCCCGCCGCGCCGCCGCCTGCCTCTACGCCGCGCTGGTGGCGGACGCCGCGCTCGACCTGATCGGCGCGAAGGGCCATTTGCTGGTGGAAGGCCGCTTTGCCGAGGCGCAGGTGTTCGTCCGCGCCCTCGCCGCACTGCGCCCCGACATGGCGATCTACACCGGCAGCGCGCATAATGACGTGTCGCTGGGCGCGTTGCGCCTGCTCGACCCGACTTTGAAGCCGCAGGGCGATCTCTTGCGCGTTACCCCGCTGGACGGCGATATGGCGGCCTGTCGCGACCGCTGGGTCGCCGCCATGAAGGTGCCCGCATGACGATTATCGCCTCCATCCCCGATTTCCGAGAGGCCGCCCGCCGCCGCCTGCCCCGCTTCCTGTTCGAATATATGGACGGCGGCTCCTATGCGGAGGTGACGCTGCGCCGCAATGTGGAGGATCTCTCCAACATCGCCCTGCGCCAGCGGGTGCTGTGCGGCGACATGGGCAACCTCGACCTGTCGACCGAGCTATTCGGACAGAAACTGGCCCTCCCCGTCGCCCTCGCCCCCATCGGGCTGGCGGGTCTGAACGCGCGGCGCGGCGAGTGCCAGGCGGTGCGCGCGGCGGACAAGGCGGGCATCCCCTTCACCCTCTCCACCGTTTCCGCCTGCACCATCGACGAGGTGGCGACGGCGGCGCAGCGCCCCTTCTGGTTCCAACTCTACATGATCCGCGACCGCGCCTTCATGCGCGACCTGCTGGCGCAGGCCGTGGCGGCGGGCTGCTCCACCCTCGTCTTCACCGTGGACATGCCGGTGCCCGGATCGCGCTACCGCGACTATCACACCGGCCTCGCCGGATCGGGCGGACTGAAGGGTGCGGCGTGGCGCGCGGCGCAGGCGGCAACGAAGCCCGGCTGGGCATGGGATGTCGGCCTGCACGGCCGCCCGCACGCGCTGGGCAATGTCGCGCCAGTGCTGCAAGGACGCACGGGAATCGAGGATTTCTTCGCCTGGATGCGCAATAATTTCGATCCGTCGATCAGTTGGGCCGACCTCGACTTCATCCGCGCCGAATGGAACGGCCCGCTCATCATCAAGGGGCTGCTCGACCCGGAGGATGCGAAAGCCGCCGCCGACATCGGCGCGGACGGCATCGTCGTGTCCAACCATGGCGGGCGGCAGCTTGACGGCGTCCTCTCCACCGCACGCGCCCTGCCCCCCATTGCGGCGGCGGTCGGTGACCGGCTAACCGTGCTGGCGGACGGCGGCGTGCGCTCCGGTCTCGACGTGCTGCGCCTGCTGGCGCTGGGGGCGAAGGGCGTGCTGCTCGGCCGCGCCTGGGCCTATGCGCTGGCGGCGCAGGGCGAGGCGGGCGTCACGAAAATGCTCTCCATCATAGAGGCGGAGATGCGGGTCGCGATGACGCTGACCGGCACGCGCCGCATATCCGACATCAACGAAACCATATTGGCAGGGACGGGATAAGATGGCCCCAGTGGTAGACAACAGAGCGGCACAGGATGACGCAGACGGCACCCCCGAACAGTGGCGCAACACCATCCTCGCGGGCCTCGCCAACTATATCGACGCTGGCTCCATCGTCGCCGGATCGGTCGCGCTGGCGCTGTGGAAGGATATTTATCATCTGTCCGACAGCTTCATCGGCCTGATCGGGGCGTTCAGCGCCAACGCCATTTCGGCGGGCGTCGGCGCGTTGATCGGCGGCTGGCTGTGCGACAAGGTGGGCCGCAAGAAGATTTACCAGTGGGACATGCTGGTCTATGCCATCGGCATGTCGCTCCTCGTCTTTGCGGTGGCGCCCTGGATGATCGTGGTCGGCTTTATCATCGTCGGCCTGGCGGTCGGTGCGGATATTCCCGCCAGTTGGTCCCTGATCGCGGAACAGGCCCCGGACAAGGCCCGCGGCAAGCATAGCGGCGTGGCGCAAATGCTCTGGTATCTTGGTCCGGTCGTCGTGCTGCTCCTGTCGCTGGCGCTCACCAACCTCGGCATATTGGGCGCGCGCATCGTTTTTGCGCACCTGCTCGTCATCGCGCTCGGCCTCACCCTGTTGCGGTCGAAGATGCGCGAGTCCGAGCGGTGGGAGGAAGCGCGCGACGAAGCCCGCGAGTCCGGTATCCCCCGCCCCGGCATCGGTGAATTGTTCAAGCGCAAGCACCTCGGTTCGCTCGCCATGCTGATCGGCATGTATGGTTTCTGGAACCTGTGGTCGGGCACCAACGGCTTCTTTTTCCCCTATATCCTGCGCACGGTCGGCGCGGCCAGCCAGTTCGAGAGCGTCGCGGTGCAGGCGCTCAGCTTTGCGGTCGGCATGGCGTCCATCTGGCTGGTGTTCATGCGCCTGTCGGACAAGGTGAACCAGCGGCTGCTCTTCGCCATCTCCGCGATCATCCAGATCGTCGGCATGGCGCTGCTCGCCCTCTTCCCGCTCACCATGCCGCTGGCGATCCTCCATGTCTTCCTGTTGCAGTTCGGCGGCGGTTTCGGCGCGCAGAGCTTCTTCCAATTGTGGAGCGCGGAACTCTTCCCCACCATGCTCCGCTCCACGGCGCAGGGACTGGCCTTTGCCATCGTGCGGATCGGGCTGGGCATCTTCAGCTTCTTCGTCCCCATCCTCACCGCCACCGGATTTACGACATTGGCGTGGATTTTGGTGGGCTTCCTCGCCATAAGCGGCGTGGTCGGCATCCTCTGGGCGCCCCGCAACGAAGGCAAGTCACTCGACCAGCTGGAAGCGGAGCGGGCGGCCTGAACCGACAGCGAGGGAAACAGGACAGACCATGCACGCCGCCGAACGCGAAACGATGATCCTGGAGGCGATGCGCCTCACCGGCTTCATCAGCTATCGTGATCTGGAGGCACGGCTGTCCGCATCCCCCGCCACCATCCGTCGCGACCTCAGCCGGCTGGAGGAGGCGCAGCAGATCGTGCGGGTGCATGGCGGCGCCAAGCTGGTGGAGAGCGACCGCGCCATCGCGGACAAGGCAGCGGCGGATCGCCCCGTCCACCTGATCGGCACCCCCTTCGATCAGGCGATCACCCAGAATCTCGCCGCCAAGCAGGCCATCGGTCGTGCGGCGGCGGCGCTGTGCGAGCCGGGCGAGGGCATCATGGTGGACGGCGGCACCACCACGCTCCAGATGTGTCCGCATCTCGAGGGGCTGGAGCTTCAGGTCCTCACCAACTCCCTCCACATCGTCAACGCCCTGCTGCCACAGACGGGGACGCGCATCCTCCTGCCGTCGGGCGCATTGTTCCGCGAACAGAATATCATCCTCGCCCCCGCCGGGGAGGACAGCATGCCCCGTTTCCACGCGCCGAAACTGTTCATGGGCGCGGCGGCTGTCGGGCCGAAGGGCGTGATGCAGCAGGACGTGGTGCTGGTCGCCGCCGAACGCCGCCTGATCGACCGGGCGGATCAGGTCATATTGCTGGTCGACAGCAGCAAGTTCGTCTCCTCGTCCGGCGCCATCGTGTGCGGACTGGAGGAGATCGACATACTCATCACCGATGACGGCGCGACCGATGCCATGGTGCAGGCGGCGGAGAGTGCCGGCGTACGAGTAATCATCGCCTGAAGGCGCGTTACTTAAAACCGCGATCCCGCCAAAAAACAGCGCTCTCTTGGCTCTATCTCCCGCTGGCGCATCGCCCATCTGAAAATTGGTCAGCCAGACAATGTAAAGCAAACGTAAAGACGCGCCATCGACCGTTGACTCCCGCGTGCAGACGCGGCAATTCGGCCTGACCAATTTTAATGGCCAAGTTCGACGGGAGAGTCTGCGGTGAAAAATGGCTTGCGCGTATCGCTGTGCCTTGCCCTGACGGGCACCCTGTCCGCAGGCCCCGCACTGGCAGCCCCAGCCCCGGTCGCAGCGGCACCCGCCGCCGCCAGTGAAGGCCGCCATGTCACCGACCTCACCCATGGCTGGCGTTTCCGTTTTGGCGACGCGGGCGACGCCGCCGCCACCCCCGGCTTCGACGACAGCGGCTGGGAGACAGTCTCCGTCCCGCATAGCTGGAACGTCATCGGCGAATATAGCCTGACCCGGTCGGCCAAGACCAACAACAAGCAGGGCATCGGCTGGTATCGTACCACCGTTACCGCGCCCGCCGCTGCGCCCGGCCAGCGCCAGTATCTCGATTTCGAGGCTGTTTCGAAGATTGCGGACGTCTGGGTCAACGGCGTCCATATCGGCCAGCATCGGGGCGCCTTCTCCCGCTTCCGCCTCGACGTGACCAAGGTGTGGAAACCCAGCGCGGCCAATCTCGTCGCTGTCCGCGCCGACAATACAAAGCCCGCCGTGGGCAACACCTCCGCCGAGGTCATCCCGTTGTCCGGTGATTTCTTTGTCCATGGCGGCATCTATCGCCCCGTTTCGCTGGTGACGACGGACGGTGCGGGGATCGACCTGCTCGACCTCGGCGGTCCCGGCGTCTACGCCCGCGCCACCACCATCACCGCCGACAAGGCGGACGTCGCCATCCTCACCCGCCTGCGCAACAGCGGCGCAGCCGCCCGGCGTCTGACCGTCGCCACCCGCATCACTGACGCCAGCGGCAAGATCGTGGCGCAGGGCAGCCAGCCCCTCGTGCTGAAGCCCGGCGCGGCGGAGGCGAAGGCCAGCCTCGCCATCACCACGCCCCATTTGTGGAACGGTCGCGCCGACCCCTATCTCTATACCGTGACGGCGGAGGTGCGCGACAGCGACGGAAAGGGCGGCACGCGCATCATCGACCGGGTGACCCAGCCGCTGGGCCTGCGCAATTTCCGCTTCGACGCCAATGACGGCTTCTTCCTCAACGGCAAGCACCTCCCCCTCCATGGCGTCTCGCGGCATCAGGACCGTCTGGGCCAGGGATGGGCACTCAGCGACGCCAACCATGCCGAGGATATGGCCTTGATCGCCGAGATGGGCGCCAACACCGTGCGGCAAGCGCATTACCAGCATGCCGACGCCTGGACCACCGAGGCGGACAAGGCGGGCATGGTCGTCTGGGCCGAAGTGCCCTACATCACCTCCCCCACGCTGGAGGGCGGCGTCGGTTCACCCGTCCTGTGGGCCAATGCGGAACAGCAGGCCCGCGAACTGGTCCGCCAGAACTACAATCATCCCTCCATCCTGATGTGGTCGGTGGGCAACGAGGTGGACAGCGCCAAGGGCTTTGGCGTCGGCGGCAAAGCCATGCCGAAACCCCTTGCCCTGCTGCAAAAGATCAACGCCGTGGTGAAGGAGGAAGACCCCTTCCGCCCCACCACCTTCGCCGATTGCTGCGAAGATCTGGGCATGATGGCAACGGCGGGCGAGAAACTGGCCGGAACCGCCGACCTCATAGGCTACAACCGCTATTATGGCTGGTATTATCCGCAACCGCTGAAGATGGCAGAGCAACTGGGCAAGGAGATGGACAAGTTCCACGCCAAGCACCCCACCCTGCCCATCTCCATTTCCGAATATGGTGCGGGCGGCGCGATCAGCCAGCATAGCGACGATGTGAAGACCGGCTTCCTCAACTTCATCGGCCGTCCCCATCCGGAGGACTATGAAAGCTGGCTGCATGAGCAGACATGGCCGGTGATCCGCGCCCGTCCGTTCATCTTCGCCAGCTGGGTCTGGGCCATGTTCGATTTCGCCAGCGATTTCCGGGACGAGGGCGACGCCGTGGACCTGAACGACAAGGGCCTCGTCACCGCCGACCGCAAGACGCGCAAGGACGCCTTCTATTATTACAAGGCTCAATGGTCCGGCCAGCCGATGCTCCACCTGACCGCCAAGCGCCATGTCGATCGCGCCTATCCGGTGATCGCGGTGAAAGCCTATAGCACGGCCGACAAGGCCAGCCTGACGCTGAACGGCGCCCCACTGGGCGAGGTTGCCTGCCCCGATCATATCTGTCTCTGGCCCGCCGTCACCCTGCGTCCCGGCGCGAACATAGCGGTCGTGAACGCCAGCGTAGGTGGCCAGCAACTCAGCGACAGCGCGACCTGGACCGGCCCCGATTCGCAGGCGGGCCTACGCATCGACGTCGGCAATCTGGGCAGCAGCCGCATCGGCGGCAAGCTCTACGGCTCCGACAGCTTCGTCACCGGCGGCACGCCCATGATCCTCAACCTCGTCGGCATGGGCGGACGGCGGATGATGCCGGAACGGATCATCGACGCGGCCCAACCAGACCTGTACGCCTATTGGCGGGAAGGTCCGGCTTTCTCCTACGCCATTCCGCTGCCCAACGGCCGCTGGACGGTCACGCTCCACAGCTTCGAACCACGCACGGACAGCACGGTGGACGGCACGATGATGACCGTCACCGCGAACGGCAAGGTCGCCCTTCCCGCCTTCAACGTGCGAAAGGTCGCCGGGGCACCGCTCAAGGGCCTCACCCGCAGCTTTCCGGTTATGGTGAAGGACGGCGTGTTGAAACTTGACGTCTCGGCGACGGGCGGCAAAGCCGTTGTTGCGGCCCTGGAAATCAGCCGATAGATTGGCATGACCAGTCGGCAGACAGGCAGGCTGGCGCCGGTGCATCGACAGGTGGTCGCACCCGCATAATAGCATCCCGACAGGACAATAGAGGGTATAGAAAATGGACAGGCGCGATTTCATCCGGGCAGGCGCCGCAGTCGCCGCCACCTCCCTCGCCCGGCCGCTGATGGCGGCGGATGGTGCAGCGGAACAGGTTGCCGTCACCATCGACACCCGAAAGGTGACGGGGCCGCTGCACCATGTCTGGGAAGAGTCCGCCGGATCGGATCGCGCCGCCATCACCCTGCGCGAAAGCTGGCGCCACGACCTTGACCGCTGGATCAAGGAAGTCGGCCTCAAGCGGGTGCGTTTCCATGGCATCTTCGCGGATGAACTGGGCGTCTATGCCCCCTCGATCATGAACCGGGGCAAGGTCACGCCCAATTTCCAGAATGTGTTCGAGGTTTATGACGGCCTCGTCACGCGCAGCGTCTCACCCTATGTCGAAGTCGGATTTATGCCCAAGGCGCTGGCATCGGGCGATCGGACCTTCGGTTTCTACAACGCCAATGTCAGCCCGCCCAAGACGCTGGAAGGATGGAGCGATTTCATCGCCACCTTCGTCAAGGCCCTCGTCTCCCGCTATGGGCTAGCGGCCGTGCGGACATGGCCGTTCGAGATCTGGAACGAACCTGACCTGCCCTTCTTCTGGTCCGGCACGCAGGCGCAATATTTCGATCTGTACAAGGCGACGGCAGTCGCGATCAAATCTGTGGATGCGCAGATTCAGGTTGGCGGCCCTTCAACCTCGGGCGGCCACTGGATGCAGGAATTCGTGGACTATGCGGCGCAGAACAACGCGCCCGTCGATTTCTTCGGCACTCATGCCTATTCGGGCGGCAATCAGGATGCCCTCTATGGCAAGGGCGTCGCCTTCTCGGTCAACGACGTCATTCCCGACACCGTCCGCAAGGTGCGCGGCATCATCGAGGGGTCGCGCTATGCGGGCAAGCCGCTGTGGCTCAGCGAATGGTCGTCGGACAGCCCGGCGATGATGGCGCATGTCATCACCCAGTGCCTGCCCCATTTGCAGGCCATGTCGCACTGGACACTGTCGGGCACCTATGAGGAACTGGGCGTCGCGGACTATGTGTTCAAGGAGGGTGACAATGGCTGGCCCACCATCTTCCGCGGTATCGCCCGGCCCAGTTTCAACACCTACAAGCTGCTCCACCGTCTCGGCGCACAGCGTCTCGCCGCGCAGGGACCGGCCCTCGCTTCGCGCCGTAGCGACGGATCGGCCGCCGCACTGGTCTGGAACCTCGCCGAGGCGCAGCAGGCCGCCGGCATCCCCGGCGCAACCGCGACGCGCAAGGTGACGGGATCGCCCAAGCGCCTCGACGTGCGGTTCGACGGGGCAAAGGCGGGAGCGCGCGCCCTGGTGCGCTTCGTCGACCAGGAGCGCGGCTCGCCCATGCCGGCCTGGCGCAAGATGGGCTCCCCCCAATATCCGTCGCTCACGCAGATCGCGGCCCTGCGCAAGGCCGCGGACATTGCCGCGCCGGTAACGATGAAACTGGACGCCCATGGCGCCCTGTCGCTGGACCTGCCGCCGGAGGGCGTGGCGCTGATCGAACTGGGGTAAAGGCATCGGGACTTGCGAGCCGCTTCGGATGGGAAGAACTTCCGGCGGCTATGGGAGCGTTATGGTTTTCCCCCATTCGACAAGAGGCACGGGATCGTCCGAGACCATTCGAGACTAGGGTGATCCCGTGCCGAAATGACGTGACGGGGAGGAATCGGTGTCGATCAAGGGTGGACGTTTGTTAGCCGTCACCCCAACGCTTTCGGCTCCCCCTCTCCTGAGAGACCGCAGCCCAAGCTGGCGGACAACAAGCAATCATCCGCTCCTTACCCTTTCACAGACCAGATTTCCGCAGGCCCTTTTCTTCCCGTGACGCCTGAGAACTCAGGCAATCTTATCCTGCATGTCCAACCCGGCATTGGCCCCAAAGCCATCCCGCCAAACTTCCTGCATAAGCGCAAGGTCAAGGAAGTTCGGCTAAACCTAAACCGCCGCGCGCCACGCCTTCACCAACGCCCGCGCTTTGCCCGCGATCACCTGCGCGCTGTCGCCCGGCCGGTAAAGCGCCCCGCCGACGCCCAGCCCACCCGCGCCCGCGCCCAGCCATTCGCCAATATTGTTCGTGCCCGTACCGCCAACTGCCCACACTTCCACATTGGCGGGCAACACGTCGCGCAACGCCTTCAGATAGGTCGTGCCCTGCACCATCGCGGGGAACAGCTTCAGCCGCCGCGCGCCCGCCGCGATGGCGGTAAAGGCCTCGCTCGGCGTCAGCATACCCGGCATCACCTCCAGCCCGGCGGCCACGCCATGCGCAATCACCGCTGCGTTGGTGTTGGGCGTCACCATCAGCTTCGCGCCCGTCGCCACCAGCGCATCGACGCTGGCGATGTCGAGGACCGTACCCGCCCCGATCATCGCGACCCCGCCGAACGCGGCCTGCATCGCGGCGATGCTGGCAAAGGGATCGGGCGAGTTCAGCGGCACCTCGATCAGGCGAATACCTTCCTCGACCAGCGCGGCGCAGGCCTCCACGGCCTCCTCCGGCCGCAACCCGCGCAGGATGGCCACAACGGGCGGCGCACCGGTCGCCAGCACAGAATCAACCGAGATCATTGAGCAATTCCAGTCCCGCCAATACACATGTTTCGCCATCTTCCCGGCGCACCGCGACGCCATGACCGTCCAGCGCGCGCCGATAATGCTCCGCCAGTTCGGGCGCGCCGATCACCACCACCGTTTCGGGCAGCGGCGTGTGGCGCTGGCCCTCCGCCACCTCCGCACCGATCAACAGGCCGGACAGAAAGCCCTCGCCCCAGACCGCGCTGCGTCCGCGCAACAGTTGCGCCGCCCGGCTTTCGAACATGCCGCCCAGCAGGCCCGTACCTTCGCGCGCGCGCGCGAGGCCCTCGTCCCAGCCCTCGGCCCGTTCGGCCGCGTCGCCCGCATCCGCTGTGGTCCCCGATCCCGCGCTCACCCTGGCGAGCGTGCTGTGCGCGCGCAGCAGGCCAAACAATTCGCCCGTGAAAAAGGTGCGAAACCCGGTGACGACCCCATTTTCGATCCGCGCCCATTTGCTGTGCGTGCCGGGCAGGATGAACAGTTGCGATCCCTGCGCCAGCGACGGCTCACGGGCGAGAGCGCCGAAGATCTGCGTCTCCTCGCCGCGCATCACATCCACGTCGCCATGCCGCACCCCGGCGGCGATCCGCACGGGCAAGTCGACCAGATCGAAACGCAGCATTCCCGTAGCCCATCCCGCACGATCCGTCGGACAGGGCACATAGGGCGCTTCACGCAGGCCAGTGCGCGCGCCCGCCATGCCGCACAGCGTCACATGGTCCGGGCGGCCATGACCGGTCCAGCGCGTGAGGAGGCGCAGCAGGTGCGCGCTCGGCAACCCGCCTTCCAACTGGCCGATACCCGGTCCGTCCAGCCGGTCGACGACCACGCCCTGCTCCACCCGGAACAGACGCAGCCTCGTCGTGCCCCAGTCGCCGACGACATGCCAGCCCATCCCTCTCGATGCCATGTTTTCAGAACACCACGTTGGGCAGCGGCAGGCCCGCGACCGGCGCGTCGAACGCGAACAGTCCGCCCGCCAGCGGCTGTTCCGCCAGTTGCGCCTCGCTCAGACCCGTGCGCGCCGTAGTGACATAGGCGGTGCGCAGATCGTCACCCCCGAAAGCGATCTTGGTCACGCGGGCACAGGGCAGGTCGATACGCAGCAACAGGCTGCCGTCAGGCGCATGGCGTTGCACCCCCCATCCGTCCCAAAGCGCGACCCACAGGCAACCCTCGCTGTCCAGCACGATGCCATCGGGATAGCCGTCCGCCTCGCCCAGTTGCAGGAACACCTCCTTCTCCAGCAATTCCGGCCCATCGCCGATCCGGCTACGCCAGATAATGCGGCTGCCGGAATCGACATGGTAGAGGGTGCGCCCGTCGCGCGTGGCCGCCGGGCCATTGGTGACGACCGCCTCGCCGCCCATCTGTCGTACCGCGCCATCGACCAGGCAGTAGATGGCGCCGGTACCCTCCGTCTCGCCATCGTCCATCGTGCCGAACCACAGGCGACCATGGCAGTCCACCGTGGCGTCATTGGTGCGGTTATGCGCCGGCATGGCGATGGGGGCGAGCATCGTCTGCGGCAACGCGCCATCGGCCGCCGCCGTGTCGAACAGGATCAGGCTATGGTTCGATCCCGCCACCAGTCGCCCCTCACCCGCAGGCACGACAAAGCTGGGCTGCCCGCCCACCGCCCATGTCGCATGGGCGTTGGATGCGGGATGATAGCGATGAATCGCCCCACCCTTGATGTCGACATACCAGAGCGCACCTTCCCCTTCGGACCAATATGGCCCCTCACCGAGCAACGCCTCGGTCGGCCAGACGAAACGGGGGGTCGGTGCTGCTGTCGTCGTCATGCCTGCCGGTCCTTGCGTCACTTGGCCGATGCCGGTTTCTGTGCGGATGCGGGCGCAGCGCATGCCGTGCCGGTCGCCCAGCCCAGAGCATTTTCCAGCATCGTCACATAATGGGGTTCGCTATAGGTTTCAGGCCGGTGGCCGATGGCGGAATAGAACATCCGCCCCTTGCCGATACAGCGGGTCCAGGCGACCGGATGATCGTCGCCCATTCGCAAATTCTGACCAGCCAGACCATCGGGCTTATAGCTTTTCTCGTCCAGCGTGGCGATGATCGTCGATCCGCTGGCGCGCGGATTGTTCCTGAAGCTGTACCATTCGTCCTTCATCACCCATTCGGCGGGCAGACCCTTGGCCAACGGGCTGTCCTTGGCCTCGACCACGACCCGCGCATCCTGGAATTGCGGAGACATGGGATGACCCGCGAACCGCGCGCCGATCAGATCGTCCACATACCAGTCCCAAAAAGTGGCGAAATCGCCCGCCGATCCATGGACCGCCACGAAACCGCCGCCGCCCTTCACAAAGGCCTGCAACGCCTTGCGCTGGCTCAGGGTCAGCACGTCGCCGCTGACGTTGTTCCAGATGACGGCATCGAAATTCTTCAGCACCGACGGATGGATCGCTCCACCCTTCAACGTGGAGACCAGCGCCCATCCCTTGCGCTCGGCCAGCGCGGTAAAGGCGGCATGGGCAGCGTCGACGGAGGGGCCATCGCGAAAACCGGTCATCTTTTCGAACAGCAGGATGCGCGGCTTGCCCGCGGGCAGTTTGAACGTCGGCCGGTCGTCATCATAGCGCACGCAGCGGGCGGTTCGATCGGCGGCGGTCACAGGGATCTTCGCCAGTTCCTCGTCCAGGCCGGTCAGGTCGGGCATCGCCCCACCACCGCGCGTGGCGAAGCCCGCCGCTTCCTTGATCGTCAGGATAGACGCAAAACTGGGCGCGGTCGTGCCGAACATCTGCTTGGGCAGTTTGTCCAGCAGGCCGCCCAGCTTGCGATCGACCACGGCCTTCGCCGCCGGGCTGAGCAATATGTCGATCATCGGCGACTGCATGGAAAAGGGCATGTCGCGCAATGGGCAGTCCAGCACCGGCGCGGCCTGCGCGGGGGCGGCCAAGGCCAGCAGGGCCGCCGCCGCGGTGCCGATCAACGAACGACAGATCATGCTTTTTCTCCCTCGGCGGCGTCCACCGGAACACGGGTACCCCACAGGGCATATCCCAGAACGAACAATTCGCAGATGGCCGTCAGGGCAAAGCTGTTCTGGAGACCGAACATGTCGGCCAGCGTACCCTGCACCACTACCAGCGCACCGCCCGCGATGGCCATGATCATCAGGCCCGACCCTTCCTCGGTCAACGGACCCAGCCCCTTGATGGCGAGCGTGAAGATGGTCGGGAACATGATGGAATGGAACAGGCCGACGAGGATCAGCGACCACATGGCGACCGAGCCATGGGCGAATATCGTCACCACCATCACCACGAAGGCGCCGGCGGCAAAGGTGGCCAGCACCTTCTCGGCGGCGACGCGCTGCATGATGCCCGCGCCCACGAAGCGGCCAACCATCATCCCGCCCCATAGGAAGGTCAGGTAATTGCCCGCCTCCTCATGCGTCAGGTTCGCGATGTCCGGCTGGCTGACGAAATTGACGAACAGGTTGGCGACGCCGATCTCCGCCAGCAGGTAGAAGATCATGGCCGGGATGCCCCACACCAGGTTGCGGTGCCGCCACAGCGAATGATTCTTGCGGTTTTCCTTTGCGACGCGGCTGGTCGCCTGACCCATCGCGGGCAGGGGAAAGCGCGCGATGACCAGCGCCAGCACGACCAGCACCGCAGCGACAATGCCATAGGGCAGCACCACCGACTGGGCGTCGGCCAGCCGTTCGGCGGCGGTCAGCACCCGGTCACCCTTCGCCGTGCCACCGACCGACCGGCCGAGGATGAGATAAGCGCCGAACGCCGGGGCCAGCATCGTGCCCAGTGAATTGAACGCCTGCACGAGGTTGAGGCGGCTGGAGGCCGTCTCCGGCGATCCGATCACCGCGACATAGGGGTTGGCCGCAACCTGCAGCAGCGTGATGCCGCTGGCGATCACGAACAACATGAACAGGGTCACGCCATAAGAGGGGATGCTGGCGGCCAGCATCATGCCCAACGCACCCGCCGCCATGATGAGCAGGCCCGTCACCAGCGACTTCTGGTATCCGATCCGCTCGATCAGCTTGGCCGATGGGATGGAGGCGACACCATAGGCGATGAACCACACCGACTCGATCAGCGTCGTCTGGGTGTAGCTGAGGTCAAACACGCTGCGCAGATGCGGCAGCAGCGTGTTGTTGATGACCGTGATGAAGCCCCACATGAAGAACAGGCTGGCGAGCAGGGTCAGCGCCTTGCCATAGCTTCTGCCTGTACCCGTGCCCCCATCGGCGGCCGGGGCCGCGCTCACTTCACTGATATTGATCGGTCCGGCCACGCCGCATCTCTCCCAAGCATTGCCATATTAATTGTATGAGTATATTGGAGGGACAAGATCGTCAACCCGATCATCGTCCGAACCAACATAGAAGGGTCGCATGACCACAAGCCCTCCCTCATCCGACTCGCCCCGCACGCTGCGCTCTGCCGCATGGTTCGACAATCCCGCCAACACCGACATGACGGCGCTCTATCTGGAGCGCTATCTAAATTTCGGCCTGACGTTCGAGGAGTTGCGCAGCGGCAAGCCGATTATCGGCATCGCGCAGACCGGCAGCGACCTGTCCCCCTGCAACCGCCATCATCTGGTTCTGGCGGAACGGGTGCGTGAGGGTATCCGGCAGGCAGGCGGCATCGCCATCGAATTTCCCGTCCATCCCATTCAGGAAACCGGCAAGCGCCCCACGGCGGGCCTCGACCGCAACCTGTCCTATCTGGGTCTGGTGGAGGTGCTGTATGGCTATCCGCTCGACGGAGTGGTGCTGACCATCGGCTGCGACAAGACGACGCCCGCCTGCCTGATGGCGGCGGCGACGGTCAACCTGCCCGCCATCGCCCTGTCCGTCGGCCCGATGCTGAACGGCTGGCACAAGGGCGAACGGACCGGGTCGGGCACCATCGTCTGGAAGGCGCGCGAGCTTCTGGCCGCAGGAGAGATCGACGATGAGGGCTTCATCCGCCTCGTCGCTTCCTCCGCGCCGTCCACCGGCTATTGCAACACGATGGGCACGGCGACCACGATGAACAGCCTGGCGGAAGCGTTGGGCATGTCCCTGCCCGGCAACGCCGCCATCCCCGCGCCGTATCGCGATCGTCAGGAAAGCGCCTATCACACCGGCCTGCGTATCGTGGACATGGTGAACGAGGATCTGAAACCCTCCGACATCATGACGCGCGAGGCCTTCCTCAACGCCATCGCGGTCAATTCGGCCATCGGCGGATCGACCAACGCGCCGATCCACCTCGCCGCCATCGCGCGTCACATGGGCGTCGACCTCGACATCCGCGACTGGCAGACCCACGGGCACAAGGTTCCCTTGCTGGTCAACCTCCAGCCGGCAGGCGAATATCTGGGCGAGGATTATTATCGCGCAGGCGGCGTGCCCGCAGTCGTCAACCAGTTGATGGAACAGGGCCTTATCCATGAGGGTGTGATGACCGCCAATGGCCGCAGCATCGGCGACAACTGCCGGGGCGCGACCATCGAGGACGAGAAGGTCATCCGTCCCTTCGCCAACCCGCTGAAGCCGGAGGCAGGCTTCATCGTCCTGTCCGGCAATCTGTTCGACAGCGCGATCATGAAGACCAGCGTGATCTCCGAGGAGTTCCGCGCCCGCTACCTCAGCAATCCCGACGATCCGGAAGCGTTCGAGGGGCCGGTCGTCGTGTTCGACGGGCCGGAGGATTATCACGCCCGCATCGACGATCCGGCGACCGGCATCACGACGCAGACATTGTTGTTCATGCGCGGCGCGGGACCGATCGGCTATCCCGGCGCGGCGGAGGTGGTGAACATGCGCGCGCCCGCCTATCTGCTGCGCGAGGGTGTCCATGCCCTCCCATGCATCGGGGACGGTCGCCAGTCGGGCACGTCCGGCTCCCCCTCCATCCTCAACGCCTCGCCGGAGGCGGCAGCCAACGGCGGCCTTGCCCTCCTGCGCAGCGGCGACCGGGTGCGGATCGACCTGAACCGGGGTACGGTGGACGTGCTGATCCCCGACGCGGAACTGGCGGAGCGGCGTACTGCACTGCTCGCAGCGGGCGGCTATGCCTATCCCGCATCGCAGACGCCCTGGCAGCAGATTCAGCGCGACCTCGTCGGCCAGCTTCAGACCGGCGCGATCCTCGAAGGGGCGGAAAGCTTCCAGAAAATCGCCCAGACGCAGGGCCTGCCGCGCGACAATCACTGACATCATGGGTGGTCCCGGCACCGGCCGGGGTCGCCTGACGCCCGGCGCCATACCGCCGGGGTTACGAAAAGCATTTACGAGGTACATCATGATCGACGGAAGCATCCTGATCGGCGCGGAACAACGCCAGCGCCCCGCCAAGTTCACCGGCCATAACGCCGCCACCGGCGCCGCCCTGCCGAACAGCTACAGCAATGCGGACGTGCAGGACGTGGCCGATGCCTGCGCGCTGGCCGCTGACGCCGCGCCCGCCCTCGCCGCGCTGTCGCCCAACGACCGCGCCGCCTTCCTCGAATCCATCGCCACCCATATCGAGGAGATCGGCGAGGAGTTGATCGCCACCGCCCTTGCGGAGACGGGCCTGCCCCGGCCCCGTCTGGAGGGGGAGCGGGGCCGCACCACCGGCCAGTTGCGCCTGTTCGCGTCGGAAGTGCGCGCCGGTTACTGGCTGGACGTCACCATTGACCCCGCCCTGCCCGATCGCACCCCGCCGCGCGCAGACCTGCGCCGGGTGAACGTACCGCTTGGTCCCGTGGCCGTGTTCGGCGCATCCAACTTCCCTCTCGCCTTCTCCGTCGCGGGCGGTGACACCGCTTCCGCCTTTGCGGCGGGTTGCCCGGTGGTGGTGAAGGGTCATCCCGCCCATCCCGGCACCGGCGAACTGGTCGCACGCGCCATTGCCGATGCGGTCGCGGCGTCGGGCCTGCCCGCCGGCACCTTCTCCTATCTCCCCGGCACCGCGCATGAACTGGGCGGCGCGCTGGTCGCCGATCCGCATATCAAGGCGGTGGGCTTCACCGGATCGCGCGGCGGCGGCCTCGCCCTTGCCGCCATCGCCGCCAAGCGCGCCGAACCCATTCCCGTCTATGCGGAGATGAGCGCGATCAACCCCGTCGTCCTGATGCCGCACGCGCTCGCCGCGCGGGCCGAGGCGCTGGGTCCAGCCTTCGTCGCGTCGCTGACGCTGGGCGCGGGCCAGTTCTGCACCAATCCGGGGGTGGTGATCGCGCTCGACGGTCCCGATCTCGACCGCTTCATCGCCGCCGCCGCAGAAGCGGTGGGCAAGGCCGCGCCGCAGGTCATGCTGACCCCCGGCATCCGCGCCGCCTATGACAAGGGCGTCGCCGCGCTCGAAGGCAACCGCGCCGCCCGGCTGATCGCACGCGGCACGGCGGGTGAAGAAGGCCGGGGCGTCGCCGCCCTGTTCGAGACGGACGCAGACAGCTTCGCCCGCGATCCCGCGCTGGCGGACGAAGTGTTCGGAGCCGCCTCCGTCGTCATCCGCTGCAAGGACATGGATGCCCTTGCGCAGGCCGTCGCCGGGCTGGAGGGGCAGCTCACCGCCACCATCCACCTCGACCCCAGTGACGAGGCGGACGCCGCCCGTATCCTGCCCCTGCTTGCCGACCGCGCGGGCCGCGTGCTCGCGAACGGCTGGCCGACGGGCGTGGAAGTCACCTGGGCGATGGTCCATGGCGGCCCCTACCCCGCCACCACCGATGGCCGTTCGACCTCCGTCGGCACGGCAGCGATGAGCCGTTTCCTGCGCCCCGTCTGCTATCAGGACATTCCGGCGGCACTGCTCCCACTGGCCGTGCGCGACGACAATCCCTGGGGCCTCCCGCGCCGGGTCGAGGGAAAGGCGGTGACGGCATGATCCGCTCCCTCGTCCAATATAGCGCCGACGGCACGCGCAGCGTCGCCGCCCTCGACGCGGACGGCGCTGCCCATCGCCTCGCCGATACGCCCTCCATCCTGTCGCTCGCGGTCGATGCGATCGGGGCCGGCACCAAGCTGGCCCAGCTCGCGGAAGCCCGTGCGGGCGCGGTGCTGGACCTCGCCGCCGTCACCCTGCTGCCCCCCATCGATCATGGCGATCCGGCGCATCTGCTCGTCAGCGGCACCGGCCTCACGCACCTCGGCTCGGCTGAAGGCCGGGACAAGATGCACAAGGCCGCGCAGGCACAGGAACATGTCACCGACAGTATGCGCATGTTCCTGATGGGACTGGACGGCGGCAAGCCCGTCCCGGGCACGGAGGGCGTGCAGCCCGAATGGTTCTACAAGGGCGATGGCGGCATCCTCGTCGCGCCCGGCGCGCCACTAGAGGCCCCCGCCTTTGCGGGCGACGGTGGCGAGGAACCGGAGATCGCCGGCATCTATCTGATCGGTGCGGACGGCACGCCGATCCGCCTCGGCTTCGCGCTCGGCAATGAATTTTCCGACCATGTGACGGAACGGGTCAACTATCTGTGGCTCGCGCACAGCAAGCTGCGTCAGGCCGCGATTGGCCCTGAGTTGCTGCTCGGCGAACTGCCCGCCGACATCCGCGGCACCAGCCGCATCCTGCGCGATGGCGCGACGCTCTGGGAAAGGCCCTTCCTGTCGGGCGAGGCGAACATGTCGCACACCATCGCCAACCTCGAACATCATCATTTTAAATATACCCAGTTCCAGCGGCCCGGCGACGTGCATGTGCATTTCTTCGGCACCGCCACCCTGTCCTTTGCCGACAAGGTGGAAACGCAGGTCGGCGATATATTCGAGGTAGCGGCCGCGCCCTTCACCCTCCCCGTCCGCAATCCCCTCGTCCGTGCAGAGGACAAGGGTCTGGCGAAAGTGACCGTCCTGTGAGCACGCCCCTGACAGTCGGCTTGGTCGGCTATGGCAAGATCGCGCATGACCAGCATGTTCCGGCCATCGCCGCCAATGCCGACGTGCAACTGGTCGCCGTCGCCAGCCGCAATTCGCGGGCGGAAGGCGTGCGCAACTATAGCGACATCGACGCCATGCTGGCCGCCGAACCGGCTCTCGATGCGGTGATCCTCTGTCAGCCGCCGCAGGCCCGTTACGCGGCGGCGCGCGCTGCCATTCTCGCGGGCAAGCATGTCTTCATGGAGAAGCCACCCGGCGCGACCGTGTCGGAAGTGGAGGCGCTGGTGTCGCTGGCGCGGGCCGCCAACGTCACCCTCTTCGCCAGCTGGCACAGCCGCTATGCGTCCTGCGTGGCGCGCGCGCGCCGCTGGATCGCCGAACGCGACCTGACCCGCATCGACATTGTGTGGAAAGAGGATGTGCGTCATTGGCATCCCGGTCAGGCGTGGATCTGGGAACCCGGTGGCTTCGGCGTGTTCGACCCCGGCATCAATGCCCTGTCCATCCTGACCGGCATCGTCGTCGACCCCATTCGCCTCCTCTCGGCAGAGCTGGAGACGCCCGCCAACCGTCAGGCGCCCATCGCCGCCCGCCTCGCCATGGCGACAGCCCATGGCATCCCGATCACCGCCGAATTCGACTGGCGCCAGACCGGCCCGCAAAGCTGGGACATCGTCGTGGAGGCGGGTGCGGAGCTTCTGTGCCTCGGCCATGGGGGCAACAGCCTGACGATCGACGGCGTGACGCAGGCCCCGGAGGCGGAATCCGAATATCCCGCCCTCTACGCCCATTTCGTCTCGCTGGTGCAGGCGGGCGAGAGCGACGTGGACCTCTCGCCAATAAGATTGGTCGCCGATGCGTTCCTTTCCGGGCATAATCATACTACAGAGCTGTTTGAAGATTGATCGGAAAGCCAAGCATTGACCAGCAAGCAGCCAGAAGAAGAAGCGGAGAATAAACTCCCGGACGAGGCGAAGGGTCTGCGCATCCATCAGGCGCTGGCGCGACAATTGGGGATCGCCATTGTCACGGGCCAGTATCAACCCGGTGATGGCTTTGGTGGCGAGATCGAGCAGGCGGAAGCCTATAAGGTTTCACGCACCGCCTATCGGGAGGCGATCCGCATCCTGATCGCCAAGGGCCTGCTGGACAGCCGGCCCAAGGCGGGCACCCATGTGACCCCCCGTGCGCGCTGGAACATGCTGGACCCGGACATATTGGCGTGGATGTTCTCCAGCAAGCCGGACAAGCGTTTCGTGGCCGACCTGTTCGAACTGCGCGGCGTCATCGAACCGGCGGCGGCGATGCTGGCGGCGACACGGCGAACCGATGCGCAGGTGGAGCGCATGCGCTCCGCGCTGGGCGTCATGCGCCAGCAGGGGCTGGGCACCGTACAAGGACGTGATGCGGACCAGCAATTCCACAGCACCATATTGGAAGCGGCAGGCAACGAGCCTCTCGCCTCGCTCGCCAGTTCGGTGGGCGCGGCCGTCACATGGACCACCCGCTTCAAGGAACAGAGCGGCAAGCTGGCGCGCGATCCCATTGCGGAACATCTCGCCGTGTTCGACGCGATCGAGGCGTCCGACCCCCTGCTGGCGCGCGCCACCATGGAAGAACTGCTTCGCCTCGCGCTGAACGACATGGCGCAGGACGATTTGCTGGGCTGATCCCCCCGGCATATGGAGCGTGGGGCCGAAACTTCTGCCCGCCCCTTACCCACCTTCTATCTGCGCCATCTGTACAATTCGCCTTCATGGCGTAAAGGTCGATCCGTCGCCCTCCATCAGAGAATTAGAGCATGTCCCCCAAGTCAAATCAGGATGCGCCAGAGGCGACCACGGGCGGAGAGACGGGAAGCCGGCTTTACCGCCAGCTCGCGCAGAAGCTGATCGACCAGCTGACCTCCGGCCAATATGCCGTGGGGGATCGCCTGCCCCCGGAACGCGATCTGGCGCTGGAATATAATGTCAGCCGTCCGACCTTGCGCGAGGCGATCATCGCGCTGGAGGTTCAGGGTTTCGTGGAGGTGCGCGTCGGGTCCGGCGCCTATGTCACCCGTATTCCGGGCAGCGCCGACCAGCCCGGCTTCCATGTCACCGCCTTCGAACTGACCGAGGCCCGGCTGGCGATAGAGGGGGAGGCCGCCGCGCTGGCCGCCGTCCATATCAGCTCCGAGGAACTGGACGCGCTGGATGCTCTGGTGCAACGGATCGAGCAGGAAAACCGTCGGCCCGACACGCGCACGACCAGCGAGCCGGACGCCGACCGCGCCTTTCACCTCGCCATCGCCGACGCCACCCGCAACAGCGCAATCTCCAGCACCATCGAGCAATTGTGGCGGATGCGCGCCAGTTCACCCGACACCGCCCTCCTTCTGGAAAAAGCGCGCGCGGCCAAGGTGAAACCGGTGGTTGCCGAACATCGCGCCATCGCGCAGGCCCTGCGCTCACGCGACCCGCAGGCGGCCCGTGCCGCCATGCGCGCGCATCTGGCCGCGGTGCTCGATCATCTCCTCTTCGCGACAGAAGAAGTCGCCGTGGAGCAGGCCCGGCGCACCGCCCGCACCACCCGCGAACGCTTCGCGGCGCAACTGGCGCCCGGCGAAGAATAACGACAGCCGCACCGGACAACGGGGCCGCCGTCGGCCTTCACCTAGCGCTGGGTCCGGCCAGAATTTTCACTTCGAACTGCTCACCTTATTGTAACGAGGGGGCAGTTCGAATGCGTCAGCACGTGCGCAAATCTCTCAGGCATCTTACGATACAACTTACCCTTATCGTCATTGCGAGCGCAGCGAGCCGAAGGCGGGCAAAACCTAACCAGTCTAGGCGGCATGACGCCTTCTGGATGGCTTCGCTGCGCTCGCAATGACGAGGCAATTAATTGCCATCCAGTGCTTTAGGGCAGCCCGCACACGCGGACTGCCACCAATCAAGCCAAGGCCACATCGGCGGCACAAGGCCGCCGTGCGCACGATCAGCGCAGAGTGGCGAGATAAGCGAGGAGGTCCGCGCGCTGCTTGGCGTCAGGAAGGGAGACGACCATCCGCGTGCCGGGCACCATCTTCGTCGGGCCGGACAGGAATTTATCGAGCGTTTCCTTGGTCCAGCCGATGTTCGACGCCTTGAGCGCGGGGGAGTATCGGAAAGTCGTGCTGCCCGCCTTGCGGCCCACGACGCCACGCAGGTTGGGACCGAGCAGGGCGGGGCCGCTTGCCTCGACACTATGGCAGATCTTGCACCGCTGGCCGAACAATTGCTCGCCAGGGCTTTTCTGCGCCTGAGCCTGAGCCGTCGTGGCGAAAGTGGCGACCGCCAGAACGGCCGCGAAACGGGAAACACGCATGCAAAATCTCTCCATCGGGACCGGCGACGAAAGATCGCGCGGGTCAAGAAACTTGTCATCGGCGGCTGCATCCTGCCGGACGATGGCAACCACCCACCAAACCCGGCCACACGGTCCGGAGGCCGGTCGGGCACCCGGCTCCATCATCGCGCAGCATCTGTTGGCCTATTGAAATCTTTGAGCAGGAGAAGGTGTCGCGTGCGTTCTATATCCGTGCGCACATCGTCCTTCGCACCGCAGTCATCTTCGACTCTCCTCCACCGGATCGGACTATCGAGGCAACATGGTCGCAACCAGCTGAACCGAAGCTGTCCGGGGCTTGCAGACCCTATGACCGGATGCTGCGCCACCACACTGTCGGGACAAGCAGTGTGCCCGCCGGGGAAGAAATGCCAGCGTCAGGGAAAAGCGGAGACTTGGCTTCCGGCCTTATCGCCGTATCTTCCGTAACCGCTCACACTGCCGAACGCCGTCCGTCAGAACGGCCCGGCTCGCGATCACGCGCACCGGGCCGCCAGAGATTATTTCTTCGCGGGCACCTTGGCCAGGTCCGCGTTGATCTTGGCGAGCGAGTCGGCCGAAATCTGGTCGGGCGCGAAGCCCTGAACCTGCTCCAGCGTCATGGAACGGGCCATGTCGATCTGCGGGTTGCCGGAGAAGCCGGGCAGATATTTGTCGATCACCGCCTTGGTCGCCGGATTGTCCAGCAACGTGCCGATGTCGGTCGCGCCCACGCTATAGGCGGCGGCAGCGGCAGGCGCTGCGGCGGCAGCCTGAGCAAAGGCGGCCGGAGCGGACAGGGTGGCGGCCAGCGCGACGAAGCCGGCGATCAGAGGAGTACGAAGCATCCTGTTCCTTTCAAGAGACACGGTTATTCTGCATATACCGATTGTGAAGCGCGCACGGGGCGCCACGCGGCCGAAACGGCCTGCTTCGATTCCAAAAATAGCGGCCACCCGGTGAAGCGCAACTATTATGTCTGATTATTGCGAGATATATGGGTCGAATGGAGTATACATAGCGACGGATCGGGGCATGGCTTTGCCACTCCGGCTTCCGACCAGAACTCGCACCTTCGCATCCAGCAGACGACAGCAACGAACCCGTTATCGGCGCTGACACCGGCATATTCAGCCCTCTCCCCGTGCGAAGCGGATCATTCGCTCTACCAGTTCCTGCACCTCGTCATGGCCGAGCGATACGCCCAGCAAATCCTCCATCACCAGCGACCGCGCCATCCCCGCGACCAGCACTGCCGCGGCCATCGGCGCCACGTTCGGCCCGGCCGGCAATACCCGCGCCAGCGCCGCAGCCTGAATCTGCCGCACCTCCACGATATACTCCGCCATTTCCGCCGCGATCGCCTTGCGATGGTTGGACAGCGCCATGAACTCGATGACCAGCCGCGCACGCTCCGGCTCGCTGTTCAGCCGCCACAACAGGGTCAGCGGATCGTCCCCCGCCAGCGACGCCGCCAACTGCTCGCGAAAACCGTCCTTTGTCGAGCGGAACAGCGCCAGCAACAGATCGTCGGTCGTCGCGAAATGATAATGGATCAGCGCGGGGGTGACGCCCACGATCTTGGCCACGCGCCGGGTGGTGACGGCGGCATAGCCCTCCTCAACCATCAGCGCCTCCGTCGCCGCCAGGATCGCACCCCGCGCGGAGGAACGGCCCTTGCGCGGCGCGCGCTGCTCCTCCGCATCATCCGCAATCTCGACCGAAACCGGCGAGAGCGGGATCAGGATTTCAGTCATCGACGGGCCTCCATCTGCACAGCGCGATGCCGCGGGGACCGGAGGGCGGAAAACCGCCCCACGGGTTGAGATTTCTATCTCACAATAGGGGCGACCACCACCCCTGCTTGCGGCCGACATGGCTTGACGCCTTAGCGACATTCATCCTAAACATATGTTCAGTATGTAGCGAACGGCAACGTCCGGCAAGGGGAGAATCACGGTGAGACAGGCGCGATGGATCAGACTGGGCTGCGCGCTCGCGCTGGCCTCTTCCGGCGCGGCGATCGTGGCGCAGCAGCCCGGCCCTGCGGCGCGCCCCGCGCCCACCGGCGGGACCGGCGCCGACTGGCGCAATGTCGGCGGCAGCGCGGACGAGAGCGGCTTCAGCCAACTCGGCCAGATCAGCACCGCCACCATCGGCAAGCTCGGCCTGCAATGGGCGCTGGAGCTGGAAGGCGAAGTCTCGCTGGAGGCCACCCCCCTCGCCGTCGACGGCGTCCTCTATTTCAGCGGCAGCTATGGCGCGGTCTATGCGGTGGACGGCGTGACCGGCAAGCAGTTGTGGCGTTACGACCCGGAAATCTGGAAGACCGGCCGCATGGGCTTTGGCATGGGCGTCAATCGCGGCGTCGCCTATGACAATGGCCGGGTCTTCATCGGTGCGCTCGACGGTCGCCTGATCGCCCTCAATGCAAAGACCGGCGCGGTGGAATGGAGCGTCAACACACTGCCCGGCGGCATGAGCTTCTACAGCCTGACCGGCGCGCCGCGTACCTTCAAGGGCAAGGTCATCATCGGCAATGGCGGTGCGGACATCGGCCAACGCGGCTATGTCACCGCTTACGATCAGGCGACCGGCCAGCAGGCGTGGCGCTTCTACACCGCGCCGGGCACGCCGGAGCAGAATAAGGGCGACCCGGTCATGGAAATGGCCGCGAAGACATGGTCGGGCGAATGGTGGAAGGTCGGCACTGGCGGCACCGCCTGGAATGGCATGACCTTCGATCCCGAAATGAACCGCATCTATATCGGCACCGGCAATGGCGGCCCTTATGACGTGGCCAAGCGCAACCCGGCGGGCGGCGACAATCTCTTCCTCGCCTCCATCGTCGCGCTCGACGCCGACACCGGCAAATATGTCTGGCACTATCAGCAGAACCCCAATGAGGGCTGGGACTATAAGTCCGTCCAGAACATGATCTCCACCACCATCCCCATCGACGGAAAGCCGCGCAAGGTGCTGATGCAGCTCCCGACGAACGGCTTCTTCTATGTGCTGGACCGGGAGACGGGCAAGCTGATCTCCGCCGAGAAGGTGGGCAAGGTGAACTGGGCCAGCCATATCGACCTCAAGACCGGCCGCCCGGTCGAAATGCCCGGCATCCATTATCAGGACGGGCCGGTCGTCCTCTACCCCAGCACCATCGGCAGCCATAACTGGCAGGCGATGAGCTACAGCCCTAAGACCGGTCTGGTCTATATCCCCTACATGAAGGTCGCTGGCCGCTATGCAAAGCTCGGCCCCGGCGGCGGCGGTTTCGCCATCGTCGGCACCGACATCAGCTTCGTGAAGAATGACCCCGACGACAATACGGGGGCGCTCGTCGCCTGGGATCCGGTGACGCAGAAACAGCGGTGGAAGATGCCGCGCCCCTTCGCCTGGAATGGCGGCACGCTGGCGACAGAGGGCAATCTGGTGTTCCAGGGCACGGCCGATGGCTGGTTCCGCGCCCATGATGCGCTGACCGGCAAGCAGTTGTGGCAGTTCAACGCGGGCCTCGGCATCATCGGCGCACCGATGAGCTATTCGGCGGGGGGCAAGCAATATGTCTCCGTCCTCGTCGGCTGGGGCGGCACCGTCGCGGCGGCGGCCTCCGCGCTCAACGTCGGCTGGAAATATGGGCAACAGCCGCGCCGCCTCCTGACCTTCGCGCTGGGCGGCAAGCAGAAACTCCCCGCTTCGCCACCACGCGACATGGTGGTCCATGCCGTGGACGACCCCGCCATCGTGCTGGACGAGAAGGATGTGACGGCGGGCTATGCGGTCGGCGCGGCCTGCGCCTCCTGCCATGGCGTCAACTTCCATTCGGGCGGCGCACCCGGCCCGGACCTGCGCGAATCCCAGCTCGCCCTGTCGGAAGACGCTCTCTACGAAGTGTTGCACGAGGGCGCGCTCCAGCAACGCGGCATGCCCAAATATCCCTTCTCCCGCGCCCAGGTCCACCAGATCTGGTCCGCCATTCGCGCCGCCGCGCGTGAATCGCTGGGAGCCCGCAAACCGACCCAGCCGGTGGGTGGCGCGCGTATGTAAACAAAAGGGGCGAGGGAGGGTCACACACCCTCGCCCCTACCTATCACCTGCTTAGTAATGGGTCGCCGATCTCCACCTCGTCTCGCCCTCATCCCCCTCGCTTCAAAATCCTGCCATCAGCTTGCCTAATCATTTGTCTGAGTATAACGAGACGCAAAGCTCGTGATTCAAAAGACGAATGACCAGGAAGGATTTCGCATGGACGCACCCGTCTATCCGCCCGCCGCGCGTTTTGTGGCGCCGGAGATTGTCGCCCGCCGAATGACCACTGCGGACACCTCCATCGCGGAACTCAAATCCCACCCGCAGGTCTGGGCGATCGTCCTGTCCGAAATCCCCGCGATGGACGCGCGCATCGGCAATGACATGATAAAGCCGCACCTCGGCAATTTCTCGCTCCGCTCCCTCACCACCTTCGGTATCGTGAAGTCGGCCGAACTGGACAAGGTCGATGTGAAGCTGGCCGCGCTGGGAGAGGTGAAATGACCATCGAGACAAGCCGCCGCGACGCGCTCGCCCTCACCGGAACCTTCACCGCCGCCACCGCGCTGACGCTCGCGCTTCCTGCCGGACGCGCCGCCGCCGCGACCGTCACCGCGCCGCTGCCCACGTCGGGGCGCGACCAGCCCTTCGACACAGGCTGGCGCTTCCGCAAGGGCGAAGGGGCTGGCCTCGAAGCCACCACGCTCGACGACAGCGGCTGGCGCGCCGTCGACCTTCCCCATGACTGGAGCATCGAGGATGTGCCCGGCGGCGTCGGACCGTTCGACCGCACCGCCATCGGCAAGACCGCGACCGGCTTCACCACCGGCGGGGAGGGCTGGTATCGTAAACGCTTCCGGCTCGCGGGCATCGCCCCGGACGCGCGCGTCGAAATCCTGTTCGACGGCATCTATTGCGACAGCGAAATCTGGCTGAACGGCCATTCGCTGGGCGCCAACGTCCATGGCTATATCCCCGTCGCCGTGGACCTGACACCGCATCTGGACCGCACCGGCGACAATGTGCTGGCCGTCCGCGTCCGCAACATCGGTCGCAACAGCCGCTGGTACAGCGGCTCCGGCCTGTACCGGCAGGTCACGCTGGACGTGCTGCCTCCCGCTACGCGCATCACCCGCTGGGGCGTCGGCGCCTGGACGCGCCGGCTCGCCAAGGGCCGCGCCGAAATCGCGGTGAGCACGCAGCTCGACAATGCGGACGCCGCCCTCACTCTCGTCACCTGTCTGCGCGACGCCAGCGGCAAGGTCGTGGCGGAAGCCAGCGCCCCCGCCAGCGCGACCGTCGAGCAGACCCTCTCCGTCCGCGCGCCCCGCCTCTGGTCGCCCGAAAGCCCCGCGCTCTACAGCCTGGAGACGGAAGTGCGCCGCGGCGCGACCATCCTCGACCGCCTCACGCAAAGCTATGGCATCCGCATCGTCACCTTCGATCCCCATCGGGGCGTCGCCATCAATGGCGCGAGCACGAAGCTGCGCGGCGGTTGCATCCATCATGACAACGGCCTGCTGGGCGCCTGCGCCTATCCCGACGCCGACGATCGCCGCATCCGCCTGCTGAAGGCGCGCGGCTTCAACGCGATCCGCAGTTCGCACAACCCCACCTCGCGCAGCCTGCGCGACGCCTGCGACCGGATCGGCATGCTGCTGATCGACGAGGCGTTCGACATGTGGCACGTGCCCAAGGAGAAGGAAGATTATTCCCACCAGTTCCCGACCGACTGGGAACGGGTGGTTCGCGCCATGGTCCTCTCCGCCCGCAACAACCCCAGCGTCATCCTGTGGAGCATCGGCAATGAGATCCCGTCCCGCTCCACGGCGGAGGGTGTCGAATGGTCGTGGAAACTCGCCAATGCGGTCAAGCGCCTCGACCAGAGCCGCCCCGTCACCGCGGGCCTGAACGGCGTCCTCGGCCCGGTGCAAAAGGCAGGCACGGACACCGCCCGCCCCGGCCATGCGGGCAAGGCGGACAATGCCTCCACTCTCTTTCTCGACGTGCCCGGCTATAATTACCGGATCGACGATATAGAGGTGGAGCATGGCCCCCATCCCGAACGTATCGTCTATGCGTCGGAAACCTTCCCGCGCGACGTCTTCGACTATAAGGCGCTGATGGACCGCGCGCCCTATTTCGCGGGCGAGTTCGTCTGGACCGCCATGGACTATCTGGGCGAAGCGGGCATCGGCGCGGCCGTCAATCTGAAGAAGGGCCGCCCTGCCTTCTATATGGCGGGCTATCCTTGGGTGAACGCCTGGTGCGGCGACATCGACCTGATCGGCGAGCAAAAGGCGCAAAGCTATGCCCGCGACGTGGCCTGGGGCCTCAGCGGTCTGGAGATCGGCGTGCAGCGCCCCGTGCCCGACGGCATGTTTGAGAATATCGCGCTGTGGGGCTGGTCCGACGAACTGCAAAGCTGGACGTGGCCGGGCAGCGAGGGACAGGCCATTGCCGTGCGGCTCTACAGCAGCGGCGACAAGGTCGAACTGCGCCTCAACGACGCGGTGATCGGCAGCAAGACCCTGACCGCGAAGGACAAGATGACGGCGGAGTTCACCCTCCCCTATGCGCCGGGCCGTCTGGAGGCCGTCGCCTGGAAGGGCGGCAAGCAGATCGGCCTGCGCGTGCTGGAAACCGTCGCCGCGCCCGCGAAACTGCGCCTCCGCCCGGAATCGACCAGCGGGCGCAAGGATCGCGACGCCCTGACCTACATCCCCATCGCCATCGTGGATGCACAAGGCCGCCTGATCCCCGACGACAAGCGCCGCATCACCCTGACCATCGACGGCCCCGCCGATCTGGTCGCTTTCGGCAGCGCCAACCCGCAGGCGGTCGGCTCCTTCCAATCGAAAGACGCGGAGAGCTTCCACGGCCGGGCGGTGGCGATCCTACGGTCGCAGGGTACGGCAGGCACCGTCCGCATCACCGCCCGCAGCGAGGGGCTGGAAAGCGCCAGCGCAGTGGTCACACTCGGCTGATAGCCGAGCAGGCGGCGACGGGTCTCTCGTCGCCGCCTGCCTCACAAGAGACTGTACCAGCTGCGTTCCTTCAGCCGATGTCCGCCTCGCCACCGGACTCCAGCCAGTCTTCCCCGAACGCGTCGTCCAGCAGCCGTTCGCACTCTGCCCGCGGCACCGGCTCCCCCAGCCGATCGGGGGGCCGCACCAGTCGCAGTATGCATTCGAAATGAAAATCGACGAGCATGTCCGGCCCATGCGATGACGGCGGATCGGGCCGGAACCTGTCCGTGGACCGCTGCCAGAGCGTGATACCGCTCAACATGCGTGAGATGGCACCGATGATGAGATAGGCGTCCATGCCGGGGCGGAACAGCCGCGCCTTCACCCCCTCCTCCACTATCGCCTGCTGCACCGCGCTGATGTGCGCCTTGGCCTCGACCACATAGGCGAAATCCGGTGTCCGCTCGAAATAGCGGGACTCGCGCAGCAGGATCGCGTGGAACGGCCAGTATCGCCCATAATCGCGCATGCGCAGGATGGCGTTGGCCAGCAGGCGATGCTCCGCATCCACGGGCAACCGCGCAATCACCAGATTGTCCCGCTCCAGCTGCTCGATACGCGCGCGCATCACGGCATGGAGCATATCCTCCTTGGTCGCGAAATGATTGTAGAGGCTGCCCGCCAGCATCCCCACCCGGTCCGCAATCTGTCGGACCGTGGTCGTCTCATAGCCATATTCGGCGAAAAGCTCGGCGGCGGCCATGGCGATCTGCGCACGGCGGTCCCCCTCGCCCCGCTGCCGCCGGGATGCAAAGACAGACGATGCAGCAGGGAAGGAGGCAACGGCGACTGCGGCCCCTGTGCGCGACATGCCCGATCTTTTCATGTCAGAATGGCCTCCGGTTCAGCGCGCATGCGGCGACAACGCCACATCCACATCCATCCGGCCGATCCCGCCAATCTCGATCGACATCACGTCGCCGGGCACCACCGGCCCCACATCCGCGGCCCCCGTCATCAGAATGTCGCCGGGGTGCAGCGTCATCACCGTCGAAGCGAAGGCGACCAGAAAGGCCGGACTGCCGGTCAGGTCCGCAAAGCGCCGCTCACCGCGCACCTCGCCGTTCACCCAGAAGCGATAGCCCAGTTGCGCCGGATCGGGCACCGCATCGCGCGTCACGAAACAGGGACCGTAGGTGGCGAACCTATCGACCGATTTGCAGAAGGAAAATGTCTCCTTCTGCTCCTTCATCGTCGTGTCGAACGCACAGGTGTAGCCCGCTACATAATCCAGCGCCTCCGCCTCCGGGATCGCGGTACATTCCCGGCCGATGATGACGGCCAGTTCCGGCTCATGCAGCGTCGCTCGGTCAGGCCAGCGGATCAGGACCGGGTCGGACGGGTCGGCCAGCGCGCTGGTGGCCTTGAAGCCAAAGCCCATCAGCCCCGCCGGTGCGCCATGATGCTGCCAGTTGCCCATGGCGCAGATCAGCTTGCCGGGATTGGCGACCGGGGACAACAGCCGCACCTGATCGGTCGGGATCACGGCAGCCTGCGCGCCCAGTTCCTCGATCCGGGGCCGCAGCCGGTCGAAATGGGCGATGAACTGGTCGCCCAGTGGAAACGGCCAGCGCAGCGCGGGCAACGCCTCGACCACAGCGGTCACGTCACGGATACCGCCCTCGTCATACAGGCCCACCCTCGGCACGGCGGCGCTGTCCGCCTTCAGCGTAAATCGGCAGATACGTATAGGACATCCTCCCAAAGCCTTACGAGCGCCCGGCCCTGCCGGTACGCCACAATTATTACGTCCTCCGCACAAGCCATGGCCGCGCGCCGGAGGCTTTACGATAGCAGCACCACGGTCGAATAAAACAAACATTTGTTTGTTAAAGATAGATCAACGCCGTTTCGGGATCAGACACGCAGGATAACCATGGATTTGGCGCAACATCACGCAGCTCTCACCGCTCATGGGCGCGCTGATTGGGACGGCTCTATCCGCTGGACATGGCGCCAAGACAGGAAAGGCAGATCCGCTGGCAAAGCACGCGGGCGGACCGATCAACGCCTCGCACCTCTTCCATCAACTAATATAGCACCACAGCCTCCCCGTCAGGCGGAGGCCCCGCCCCTGTTCGCCGACCCGTCACCCTGCACCGGCTTCGTCTCCCGCGCGGCACAATCCCGATACAGGGCGCGATAGGTGCCTATGATCTTCTCATGGCTATAATCTCGCTCCACCCGCTTACGCAGCGCCAGTCCCATCTTGTCGCGCAATGTGGCGGAGGACAGGATGCGGCGGATGGCGTCGGCGGTCGCCGCCGGGTTGACCAGTGGCGTCACGATCCCGCCATGCTCGTCCCCCGGGGCGCTGCCCTCGATCATCTCCCGGCAGCTTCCCACATCGGGGGCGACGACCGGGATATGGCACGCACCTCCCTCCAATATCACCAGCGGCTGCGCCTCCGACAGGCTGGTCAGGACCAGCAGGTCGATACGCGGCATCCACTCCTCGATCCGGACCCGGCCCGCAAATTCGAAACACTCCGACAGGCCAAGCTCATCCACCATCGCAAAACATTCGGCGGCATAGTCCGCATCTTCATCCGTTGGACCCATCAGCACGAACCGCACCGCTGGCATCGTCTCATGCACCAACGCCGCCGCCCGGATGAAGGTCTTGACGTCCTTGATCGGCACCACCCGCCCGATCAGCGCGACCAGCGGCGCACCCGGCTGCCGCTCGTCCGGCACCCCGTCAAACCGATTGAGGTCGATGCCGTTGGGAATGACCCGCAGTTTCTCGACCGGGGCGCCCAGCCGCTGCTGCACCTCGCTGTTCGCGGAATAGAGCGCCACGATCAGGTCGCTGCGATCATAGCAGGCCGCCGAATAATGGCCGAACGCCCGCCGCCACAGGTCGCGCAGATCCTTGCCATCCCGTTCCAGCACCAGCCCGTCATCGACCTGATCGCCGATCCAGTCGGCCATCAGCACCTCGATCTGGCGCTCCAGCTGATAGATGCCATGTTCGGTCAGGCACAGCGGCCGCCCCGTCTCAACCGACGCGCGCGCCGCCAGCAGGCCGGCGAACCCGGTCGAGATGCTGTGATAGGCGCGGGCCTTGGGCAGCGGCGCCAAACACATCGCCAACAGCCCGCCCAGCAGCACATGCGACGCCCAGAAGAAATGATGGAAGGATGACCGGTCGAAATCCTGGTCATACTCCCGTCGCAACAGGGCGAAGGCGGCGGGATGGGACAGCAGGTCATGCACCTGCGGCGCGGGCCTGATCTGGCGCAGCGCCTCCAGCAACGCCTCCAGCGAGTCACTGCCCCCCTGATGCAGGAAGTCGGATGCCGCCTGCATCGCCTGTTCGACCATCACGGCGGGCAGCGCGCGCGGCACCCGCCGCTGCGTCGACAAGGCGACCTCGGTGACGCCCATCACATTGGCGGGCGGCTTGATCTTCCACGCCATGGGCGCGTCGGTCGGTTTGATCGCCACGATATGGAACCGGATGTCGGGCAGGCTTATCATCAAATCCTGCAACCAGCCGGACACCCCCCCCACCACATAGGGGTAGGCGCCCTCCACGATCAGGCAGATGTCGGCGTCGGGCGCGTTCAACTGCTTCATCGCGTCGGCGCTGACCCGGATCGCCGACAGCGCCCTGCCAACCCGTTTCAGCCACATGGTTGCGCGGCCCACCATCCGGCGGCGGTCCACACGGGGTCTTGCGTCAACCCTCGGCTTTGCGCCGCCTTTGCGCACAACAGGTCGAGGGTCTCGAAGTCATGGGCTTTCCAGCTATCCTCCAGCGCGTGGATCAGCAACGCCTCGTCCCCGATGCGGCCCTGCACGCCATCCCGTTCCGGCTGGGCGGTCCGCGCCAGGATCGCCTCCTTCGCCACCTGTTGCCGCTGGGTGTCGGACAACAATATGTCGAACCGGCTATGGTCCATCAGCAAAGCCGATAGCCGCGTCACCCTCGGTTTCTCACCCTTCGCCCGTGCCTCGGCCAGCGCCGCCCGCTCCTCCACCAGTCGCTGCGACAGGAGGTTGGACGCGGCGGCAGCCAGCGCCCGGATGGTCTGGTCATCGTCGGTCAGCGCCTTGGCCACAACGGTCGAGAGGCGCGGGTCGAAACTGCGCACCGCCGCTTCCAGCGCGCCGCGCCGCTCGTCCACCGTGCCATGGCGCAGCACGCCGATCAGCGAACCGAGATTGTCCGGGTCGGGGTGTCGCACCCGCCCGTCCAGCAAGCGCGCCACCATCGCGCCGCCACTGCCCCTCACCACGATCGGCTCATCCCCGTCGCGGGTGGGCAGGCCCAGCAACCGCAAACGCCGCGCCAGCGCGCCGATGGCGGGCGCGGCCATCGCGCAGGCGATTGCGACCGGTCCCAGCGCCATCGCCAGCACGGGGGCAAAGCGCCGCGCCGTGCCGCCCCGCCACCACAGCGCCAGCGCGGCGAGCGACAGCGCCAGATGCAGCAGCAGCGCACCGCCGGGATGCAGCCAGGCCAGCGCGGCGGCGATCAGGATGCCGCCGTCCACCATCGCCAGCAGGACCAGCAGCAGGGTCACACGCTCTGTTCCCGCAACGGTGCCAGATCGCCCAGCAGGCTGTTGTCCGACACATGACTGACCAGCCAGCCCGCGAGCGCCGCCATGTCCGCGTTCAGGTGCGGGCCAAGGGTGGCGAAGGGCAGGTGATGCAGGATCAGCACCCCCTCCAGCCGCGGCTCCTCGCCCCGCGCGACCAGCGGAATCGCCAGCAGGCCCACGTCGCTCAACAACGGGCGATCCGCCGGAATGGCGGCATGGATGATCGTCCGCCGTTCCCGCAGCGCCGCCGACAGCGCATCGGGCAGGGGCCTTTGCTGCTGATGGCAGCCGTCACCGAACAGGACCGGCCACGCCCGCCCGGACTGGAGGCGATAGCAGGTGAAATTGTCGCTATGGCACGCCATCGTGACCATCGCCCGCAGGATGCCCTGCCGCTCCAGCCCGGTCGCATGGGGCAGGCGCGCGGCCAGCGCCAGCGCCTCGCTCACCGTCCGGTCCTCCGTCGCGATGCGCAGTTGCAGGACGCGGTTATTCTGCGCCAGCTTGTGAAAGGCGTCGATCAGCCTGTCCATGTTGCGCTTGGCCACCTGCTTGCCCATGGTCAGGCGGCGGATGCTGCGCTTGCGGCTGTCCGTCGCCTCACCCAGGATCACCGCAGCCGTGTACCACAGCAACGGCGGCAGGGAGATGGCGAACATATAGTCGAAATAATCGCCCCGGTTCGCATCGACGCCATTGGTCGCCAGCCACGCCAGCGTCGCAGCGCCCGCCGCCGCAAGGCCAGCCCAGCTGCCATAGGTCACGGCCATGACCAGCACCGGCAGCCAATAGGGGTTGGGCTGGAAGCCGACAAAACCGTCCTGCCCGCCCCACAGCCGGTCGATGACCAGCAACAGCACGATCATCACCAACAGCTCGACGCCGATCCGCACCGCCCGCCGCAGCGTGGCGCGTGGCCGTGCCACCGGCTCTCCCCCGCTCATCGTCCATCACCCAGAGCGCGTCGCACCTCCAGCCGGCCGAACATCTGCCGACCCGGAAAACCGGGCCGCGAGATGGAGGTAAGGCCAAGGCCAGCATCGACCTGCCAGCGCGTGCCCACCGGCGCGCCTGCGGACAGGCTGGCGTTGGGACCGGACCCGCCAAAGCGATCCACCGTCCAGCCCGCGCCGCCCGTGACCAGCACGGGACCGATGGCGCTGCTCGCAAAGGCCTGGAGCGTGTGGTTCTCCCGGTCCGACAGCGGCAGGCGCGCAAGGCCGCCCGGACCATAGGCCAGATGCCGCACATATTCCGCGTCGAGCCGATAGCCCAGCGACACCGCGACGGGCCGCCGCAGCAGGATATAATCGACCTGCCCGGCCAGCGTCAGCGTCTCGCCCGCATCCGCCAGCCCCGACAGGCCATAGCGCCTCCAGCCAAAATCGAACCGGCTGCGCAGTTCCGGCAGCAGCTGCGCCGAACCGCCCAGCGAGAATTGGGAGAGGAACCCACCGCCGAGCGCCTGCTCCGCCAGCGACAGGTCGGGCATATGATGGACATAGCCGACGCGAAGCTGCGTATCGCTCGATCCATACACCATCCGCACTCCACCACCGGCCACACCCGTATCCAGCCAGACGCCGCCGCTGAGGTCGACCCGCAGCGCCGGAGCGATCCGGGTGGTGAAAATCAGGTCCGCCAGCGTCGCGTCCGTGTCGATGCCGCTGTGCAGGCCATCCGCCGCCATTGCACTGTCGGCGCGGGTGCCGACATGGCGGACCGCACCCGTGACGGCAGAACCGTCACCCGTCGCCACCGTCGCGCGCAGCGCAGCCTCGGTCTGGGTAAAGCCGGAACCGTCGCGGATCGTCCCGCCCAGGCTCACCGAACCGGGGGCCAGCGCCATGGCCCGCCGCGCAGCCGGATCGGTGGCGTCGGCCCGGCGATAGGCACGGGCGGCGACGCCATGGTCACCGTCCGCCGCCTGCGTGTCGGCCATCAGGCGGGCGACATCGCGATCCTGCGGATGGCGCGCCGCCAGCCGTTCGGCCTGCCGCCGCGCGCTGCCCGTGAAGCCGGACGCCAGATCGGCCCGGATGGCGACCATCGCCATATCGCGCGCATCCCGCGCGTCCGTTCCCGCCCCATCCTCCGGCACCGAACCGGACGCGGGGCGAGCCTCTTCGCCCTCCCCGCCCGCGAACGTCACCAGCAACCGGTTGCCCTCGACGCGCGCGGACAGGCGCACCCCCGGATTGGCGCGCAGCAGCAGGCTGTCGTCGTTCCAGCGCAAAGTCTGCACAAACGCACCGACCTCCGCCTCGAAACGGGCCACCGATGCCTCGTCCACCGGGCGGTCGAAATGCACCAGCGCCTCATCCTCGCGCATATCCACGCGCAGCGCTGCCCCGCGCGGCCATGCGATCGCCGCCGTCGCCTCGGACCCGGCTTTCTCCACCGGCGCGGCATAGAGGACGGCATCCTCGCCGAAATCCGCCGTGTCGAAACCCAGCGTTGGTGGCGCCGCCGCCAGCAGGAGCAAAGCGCCGATCATGGCTGGAGAACCTTGCGCGCACGCCCCGGCTGACCATTGGCCAGCAGCAGCCGCGCCTTGAACGCGCTGAGCGACCGGTCGGCGGGCCGCGCCGCCAGCAAATCGTCCACCACCGCGATCGCCTCTGGATAACGGCGCAGGCTCTCGAGCATTTCCGCCTGATCCCGCGTGCCCGCCACCGTCTGGGCCAGCGCGCGCTCCCGCCACGGACGCGCCGCCGCCTCGCCGCGCGTCTTGCGCTGCGCCTCCGCCATCAGGCGCAGGGCGGCCCCATCATCCGGCCTGTCGCGCAGATAGGGGGCCAGCCTTTGCGCCGTCCCCTCCGCATCGCCCCGGTTCCACGCTTCCCACGCCAGGTCCATCACCTCCCGCGCGCCACCGACGCCTGTTTCGATCCGCCGCTCCGCCAGCGTGCGAGCCAGCGCCGGGGGCAGATGCCGCGGCGCGGCGGCGGACAGGGCGCGCAACTGCTCCGCCGTCAGCCCCGGCTGGTCGAGCAGCGCCGTCAGCAGCGCCGCACCCTCCCCATCATCGCCCGCATCCCGTGCCAGCGACAGGCGGGTCATCATCACGTCGGGCTGGTTCGCCAGCGGATGGCGCGCGACAAAGGCCAGCGCATCCTGCGGCCGGTCACGCTGCACATACTGGCCGATCCAGTCGCGCTGCTCGGCGGCGGAACCTTGCATCGCGCGCGCTTGCAACCAGCGCAGTTCGCGCGGCGCGGGGCGCGGCCCCATCAGGTAGAGGAGCCGTTGCGACAGCGCATGGCGTGGCGGTAATCGCCCCGCCGCCTGCTCCAGCACCAGCATCGCATCCTCGCGAAAACCCGCCGCCAGCAATTGTTCGGCGATGCCGCCCACGTCCGTGCCCGGCTGCGCGCCGCGCGCCAGCAACAGGGTCCGCAGCTCCGCCCGGTCTCCCCCTTCCCGCACGATCGTCTCGCGCGCCGCCTCGCGATCCTTCATGGGCAACAGCATCGCATAGCGCAGCGCCTCGCCCTGCCGCCCCGCCGCCCGCGCCAGCCGGATCGCCAGCCAGGGGTCGGCCCGTCGCCACGGAGCCTGAGTCACGGCGTCGAGGCGCGCGATATAGTCCGGCTTTCCGCCCCGCTCGAACCGGCGGGCCAGGTCCAGCGCCAGCACCGCATCGGGCGTCGGCACCACGCTATTCTCCACCGCCAGCAGGATCATCTCCGGCTCGTCCAGCGCATAGGCGGCCTCGACAATGTCATGCGGCGCGACACCGCTACCGCGACCCACCGCCCCGGCCAGCATCTGCCGCGCACCCTTCACCGGGCCGGTCCCTGCCAGCCCCGCCTTGCGCGCCAGTTCGAACCGCAACCGCCACAGATCCGCCCCCTGCCCATCCGGGCGCAGCGCGAGGAAGGCCAGCGCGAGCTGCGGACGGCCCAGCCGGTTGAGGTCATGCGCCACCTGTGCGGTGGTGACGGCCACGCCCTCCGCCCGCAGCCGGTCGACCGCGCCCGAAATGGCGGCGGCGTCCGATCCGCGCAAGATATCCTGCAACTGCGGCGGGCTGGGCCGAGGCGGCGCGGCCTGCTCCACGATGGGCGCGGCCACAATGGCGGGCTGCTTGCCATGATGCAGCGCGCTGCGCAGTTCGCGCCCTCTGGGAATCAGGGCAAAGCTCAACGCCAAAATGGCCACCCCGCCAATCAGCGGAGCAGCCCAGGGATATTTCATCACATGGGACTGGACATTCATCCGCCCATCCCGACGACCGGCTCGGCGACCAGACGGTCGAGCGCCAGTATGGAGACATAGGGCAGGAATCCCGCCGCGCGCTCACGGGTATAGAGCGCCCCGACCTGCCGCACGTCCTGCGGCTCCCAATAATCCAGCGTCATGACCAGCAGCGCGGGATTGGCCGCACGGGCATCGCGCAGCCGCGTGGCCTGCCAGTTCCAGTCGTCATCGCTCAACAGTTCATAGCGGCTCTTCGCAAAGTTCCAGCGCGACGCCATCGCCTCGCCCAGCAAATAGTCGATGGCGGGCACGACACGGGGCAGCGCGGCATAGCCCCGGTTGAGCATGATCCTGATCGCGGGAAAGCGGTCGCGGATCGCCAGGATCAGCGCGGCGGCCGCATCGACCATGCCTTTTTTGCGGACAGGATCGGCATGCTCCATAGCCTCCGCATTATCGGTGGTATCAATGAAAATTCCATTATAGCCGAGCGCCAATATGTCGGGAATGACGGTGCCCAGCAACGTCTCCCGCCACGCCGGATGGCGCAGGTCGGCCATGCGGGCGTCCGGCCAGTTCGGGTTCGGCTCGGTCAGCGCCCCCTTCTTCAGCAGGTCCGCGAAATAGGGGCGGCTCTTCTCCACCTCACCCAGGCTGACATAGCCGAGCAGGATGCTGCCCGGCCCGCGCAACGGCTCGATCGGTCGGGCATGGTCGGGTTCGAGGACGAGGATGTCATATTGGCGGGCCAGTGCCGGGTCGCTCCGCGCGCCATAATCGACCGCCCAGCGCGGCGCCTTGCGGTCCGCGCCCGCCCGTTCGGGGACCGCACGCGCCATGCGCGCGCCCATCCCCAGCGTCGCCGTGGTCAGCCCCGACAGCAACAGCGCGCGGCGGCTCCAGCGCAGAAGGTCGGCCGCCACGCTCAAAACCATCGCCCACGGGCGCCGATGATCGCCGGATTATTGCCGATGAAGAGCAGATAGGTGAGCTGCGACGTGGAGTGGAGGACCGTGGCGAACCCCACCGCCGCCGCCGCCAGCGCGCCGGTCATATAGCCCCGGCCAAAGGCCGCCACGCCCAGATCCCATTGCAGCCACACCGCCGCGATGCTGGCGATGACGAAACTGCCCCACACCAGCAGGATGCGCCCGAACAGGTCATAATAGGACAGGATCACGGTCATCTGGATCGCGATCAGGTGGAACAACACGCCCGCCGCCGTGTGGCGAAAGGCGAATATGCCAGCGGTATCGCCACCCAGCGCATCGAACAGCGGCACCGCGAACACCCATGACAACGCCGCAAACAGCGACTGCACGACCAGCAGCAGGCGGAAATCGCGCAGAATGACGGCCAGTATCTCCCGCCGCGCCTGCTCGATCCGCTCCATGGTGGACGTGCCCGTGCACCGCGCCAGCAAGTCGCCGAACGCCCGGTCGAACCGGGTCTCCGTCGCGATCAGGATCAGGGTCAGGCCGGGGATGATCGTCAATATGCCCAAAAAACTGCCATAATCGTTCACTGGGTTGAGCCGCAGCGCGCCTAACGTGGCGACGCTGCCCGGTCCCTGCCACAGCATGATTTTGTCCACCCACATCGCGCCCGCCGCCGCGCATCCCGCCAGCACCAGCAGCAGCGCCTGCTTCGGCTCCGGTCGGTCGGCGGCGTCCAGATGCGGCGCGGCCCGGAAATGATGGCGCAGCGCGAACAGCAGCAGGATCAGCGTCGTCACCGCCCCGGCGGCCAGCGCGATCAGGATGCTGGTCAGCGCATGACCGATCAGCAGCGCGGCCGTTCCTGCACCCGCGACATAGGACAGCGTCACCAGCCGATAATGGTGGATCGCGGTCAGCAGGGGCGAGACGATCCAGATCTGCGTCAGCCATGTCAGCAGCAGCGTCGCGAGCAGCGCATCGCGAAACGACAGCCCGGCCAGAAAACCGAACATGACCGCGCCCAGCGCAAAGGCCAGCACGCCACCCGCCAACAGGGCGGCGATGACCAGGCCGGGCACCCGTTCCTCCTGCCCCGCATAGAGCCGGTCGGACACCAGCCTGACCGTCAGCAGGCTACCCGGCGCGGCGGACAGGGCGGACAGGCTGAAGCCATAGATCAGCACGGTCTGCACCGCGCCAATATCCGCCGCCGCAACCCGGCCGGGCATCCATCGCGCCAGCGCCAGCGTGGCGACCACCGTCACCAGCCATGGCCCCGCACTCACCATGGCGCCATAGGCTGCGGCCCCGACGATCCCGCCGAAACCGCCCTTTCCGGCCATCTTGGCCAGTTGGAAGCCTATGCCCGCCATCTGCGCCGATCAGAGGATGAAGTCGGCGGCGGTCAGCGCATGATGACCCTTCACGGCGACGGCGAAATCGACGGTCTTGCCGCTGTTCGCGCCCTCGACGACCGTATATTCCACACCGCTGACCATCTCGTAGCGATAGCGCAACTGCCCTTCCGCCGTGATCGCGGCACCCGCCGTGGGCAGGAAGGTGAAGGCCTGATCGCCAAAGTTGAACAGCGACGTCTTGGCGTCGACGGCCGACAGGTCGATCCGGTCCTGACCGCGCGTGAAATCGGTGATGATGTCGCGCGAGCTGGTCGTGGTGCCCGAATCCCCGGTGGATTCGAACCGGAATATATCCGCGCCCGCACCACCGGTCAGCGTGTCCCTACCCGACCCGCCGATCAATGTGTCGTTGCCGTCGCCGCCATCCAATATGTCGTTGCCCAGACCGCCGACCAGCCTGTCGTTGCCGCCCAGGCCATAGAGGGTGTCATTGTTCCACCCGCCGGTGAGCGTGTCCTGTTCGCTGGTGCCGGTCAGCGTGTTGGCCAGCAGGATCGATCCGCTCTTGGTGATGCCCACCACGTCGGTGACCTTGACGGACAGCGCCTGCGCGTCGGTCAGGCCGCGCGCGTCCGTCGCGACGACGGTGACGGCATAGACATTGTCCTTGTTCGCGTCGGCCGGGGCCTCGAAATCGGGCGCGGCCTTGAAGCTGAGCTTGCCGGTCGCCGCGTCGATGGCGAACAGCGCGCCGTCACCGCCCGCGGCGATGGACCATGCGACCTTGTCGCCCTGCACCGTATTGGCGTCGGTCGCGGTGAGGGTCGCAACCGCCGCCACATTTTCCGCGATGCTGTATGTCGCGGTGACGCCGCCTCCGGACGAGGTGATGACCGGGGCGAGGTTCGCGGTATAGCCGACCGTGACCGCATGCGCGCCAATCGCGCCGACGTCGATCGTCACCAGTTCGCCGACCTGGCTGACGATGGTGCCGCCGGTGACGACCACCCAGTTGTTGCCCGGCGCGGCCACATCGACCACCACCTTGCCCTCGCCCTGCACGGAGAAGCTGAGGTTGCGACCGTCGCCGCTCAGCGACAGCAGGCTGGCCCGCATCGGCAGCGAGGTGATGTGCGTCACATCGTCCGCCGCCGTGCCCACGGTGATGGTGTAGGTGCCGCCGCCCGTGGGCAGGAACACGCTGTCATTGTCATAGGCGTACCAGCCCGCCACGCCCTTGATGACCTGCCCGCTCGCCAGATTGTCGAGGTCGAGCGCGAAGGTGCCAACGCTCTGCGGTGCGGTGACGGTCGCCGTTACGACATTACCAGCCACAGAGGAGGTGACGGTCGCCTTTTCAAAGGCGCTGATCCGGTCGGCAAGATCGCTGAGCGTAACGAACTCCATCCCCGCCTTCGCCGCCATGGCGATGAAGTCGGTGAACATCTGCGTCGTATAGGGGCTGGTGCCGTCCGAGCTCCACATCGCCGGGCCATAGTCATGCCAGGGCCACACGATGACGGGTGTTTCGGCGTGGGAGGCGATTTCGTTGAACTCGCGCGTCCATTCCGCCTGCGCTTCCGCCACGGTCTTCTTCTGGAACTCCATCAGCGTGAAGTCGAAGAAGGTGTTGGGCGCGATATAAACCTTGTCCGCCGCCGCATCCGCCGCCGTCATATAGCCGAACGCATTGGGATAGCCCGCGCCGATGCCGGAATAGCCACCGGTCAGATAATCGTAATATTTCAATATCTCGGCCGAGGTCGCAATCTGTTCCGGCGCGCCAGGCACCGCCGCACCGTCCAGCTTCACCGTCCGGCCCAGGAAGGCGCTCAACTGCTGCTCCAGCACCGCCTTCGACTGGCCGAATTCGAACGCGATCTGGTCCGGCGTCAGCACATTGGTGTTTTCGGGGTGGGTATAGCTGTGCGAGCCAAGTTCGTTGCCCATGTCGAGCAGCGCCTTGTAATAGGGCAGCGACACGGCCCAATCGGTGCTCTGTCCCGTCGCCGGGCTGTTGCCGATGTCGACATAATAGCTGCCGACGAAATTATACTGCGCCTTCCACTGCGACAGGATCGGGATCAGCTTGTCATAGATGCCGGCGGCGTTGTTCGCCGGATTGACCTCGTCCAGTTCCTGCGCCTGGTCCATGTCCACGCGTGCGGCGGTGATGCCGGCGTTGCGCGTGACCTGCAAACCGACGGAAATGCCCGTCGCGCCATTGACCGAATAGTCGATGGCCTTTTGCAGCAGGTTGGCGTCGGCCATCACGGCCTCGCTGGAGAAGAGGACATTGCGGCCACCCGTCTGCGTGGCCAGCGCGGCGGCATAATCCTGCCCGCCGACCGTCTCCGTCGCGATGGTCACGCCCTTCGTACTGACGCTGGTGAAGCTGTTCCAGCCGACGTTGGTATATTGGTGGATCGTCTCGCCATTGCTGTACCCGTCGAGGACGAGGCCCGCCGCGTCGGTCGCCTTCAGCGTGACGTCGCCGGTGCCGCCGGTCACGCGGGTCGCGTCGAACAACAGCTTCATGCGCGCATAGCTGTCCCCCGCCAGCGCGGCGTTGTTCTGGTCGTTGGTCATGAACTCGCCGCCCGTGACCAGCCCGATGCCGAACTGCTTGGTCGCCTGCTCCAGCGTCTGGGTGATGGCCGTCACCTGGCTCGCCTGCACATTGCGGAACTGCGGAAAGACGATGGTGTCATATTTGGCGAGCGTCGCCAGGTTGGTCAGGTCCGCCTCGGTCAATATGTCGAAGGGCACGCCCGCCTGCATCGCCTGCGACTGGGCGCTCATGAACAGTTGGGAATAGGCCGTCGCGCTGAAATAATTGGCGGCCGTCGTCTCCGAATAGACGATGGCGATGCGATGGTCGGCCGCGGCGACGATGCCCGTGTCGTTAAAGACGGTGAAGCCGCCATCCGAATAGCTGCCCGGCAGATAGGCGGCGTCATTGACGTCGGCCAGAACGTCGATGGCGACGGGGTTGCCGATCGCGGCCTTCGCCACACGGAATTCCAGCACGGTCTTGTCGGCGGACCAGACGGCGGTCAGCCCGCTCTTGACCAATGTTTCCCCGGCCCCGCCGCTGTACAGGTTGACGGTGCCATCAGCGGCGATGTTGACATTATATTCGGCGCCGCCCGCAAAGCCGAAAATCTGGTAGCCGGTGGAGCCGTTGCGGTCGGTGTTGAGCCAGAAGGTCGTGTTCGCGCCAATGGCCAGCGGCGACTTCAGGGCAAAGCTGAAATCGGCGCCATCCGACTTGGCATAGATTTCATAACCTGCGCCCAGACCATGATCGATCCGGTCAGCCGCCGTCCAGTCATTCAAATTGCCGTCGATATTCATGATTTGGTCCCGCTCAGCCATCGGTCGCCCCCTTATCATGAAATAATGACAGGACGGCGTTTCGTGCGGCCATACAGGAAAGCACCAAGTCGCGGCACACCCATTAACCAGCAATTCCCGCTATGGGACAGTTTTTATACTGTGGAAATTACAGAAAAATTTCGCAATGTTTCCACAGGGCTGATTTACAATGATTTACTTTTGGGATGTTGCCGTCAGACCTTCATGGCAACTGCGCGGTCGCGCGTGAAGACCCCGCCGGATCGCGAATCGCCCGGTCTTTTAACAGGTCTCCCACCATCATGTCGTCGATACCCGACAACAGATAGGTCAGCACCGGCACATCGCCCCGGCCATCCTGTTTCTGGAAATTGCCGTCCGGGTCATAGGCGCGGATCGCGGGGACCAGCAATGGCCCCTCCAACCCGCCCATCGCGGACACCAGGCTGGCGCGCGCCACATATTCATTGGCCTTTGCGGAGACATGGCTGGTCCGCACGGTCAGCAGGTCGCGGGCCAGGTCCAGCACGTCCAGCGTGGTGCGCGCGCCCGCCTTTTCCTGCACCACTGCGCCATTATAGGCTTTCTCCGCCGCATCCGCCGCCGCGCGATAATGGTCCAGCGACTGGCGCGCCGCCTGATAGCCGTCCCAGGCGCTGGCCGCCGCCTGCCGCGCCTCGCGCAACGCCATGTCGGCCAGCCGCCAGTCCGCGTCATTGGTCTGGCGCGCCCGTTCGATCTGCGCCCGCCGCGCGCCGGAATCGATCAGCGGCATGGTCAGCACCACCGCCGAACGCAGTTCCGCCGCGCGCAGGCTGTTCTGATAGGGCGTCACCGTGCCATAGGCGCCCGACCCCTGCACGGAGACTTCGGGACCGCTCTGCGCGCGGGCGCTGGCGATCTGCGCGCGGGAGATTTTCTCGCGCGCCTGCGCCGCATGGACCAGCGGGCTGTTGATATCGACCTGCACATAGGCGTCCTCCAGCGAGGCGACATCGGTCAGTTTCAGCGACGGATCGGCCAGCGCGCCGGGCAGCGCGCCGACCAGCATCAGGAAGCGGGACTCGCTCGCCCCCAGTTGCCCCTTGGCGCTCAACACCTGCGCCCGGCCGAACTCCACCCGCGTCTGCACCTGTTGCAGGTCGGTGGCGGTGATCTCATGCACGCCGAACCGCTTGCCGCTGCTGTCATATTGCCGGGTCAGCAGCGCCAGATTCTCGTTGGCGATGGCCAGTATCTCCCGGTCGCGGATCACAGCGGCATAGACGGAGATGACGTCCAGCATCGTCTGCGCCTCCATCAGGCGGAGCTGGTCGCGGCCCAGCTCAATCTCCGCCAGCGCCGCGCCCTCGGCGGCGGAGCGGCGGCCGAAGCTGAAGATATTCTGCGAGAAGATCAGTTCCGCGGTGCTGCTGAACCCCTGCGACCGCCGCCAGACGTCGGGCTGCGTCTCCAGCCGATCACGGGCGAACTCGTGCCGCATCTGGAGGCTGAGCTGCGGGCCATAGGCGGAGCGCGCGCCGGGATAAAGCGTATCCGTCGCGCGCAGGGTGGACCGCTGCGCCAGCAGGGCGGGGTTGGTCCAATAGGCCAGCCCGATCGCCTGCTCCAGCGTGGTGACGGGCGCGCCACCAGCCCGGCCCGCGACGATGATGTCCGCTTCCGCTGGGACCGACGGGGCATAGGTCGGCGCGGAATGCGGCCCCTTGTGCATCGCCACCTTCGCATGGGCCGGGACGGATGCAACCGCCAGCGCCCCCGCTGTCACGGTCGCCGCCAGCATCGCCCGCCGGATAGGCGTCATCGCCCGCACCCTCAATTGTCCCGGAACGCGCGCGCGAACTGGTCGCGCAGCGGCTTGGTGAGGTAGGAGAGCATCGACCGCTGCCCCGTCTCGATAAAGACATCGGCGGGCATACCGGGTTTCAGCACCAGTTCGGGATATTTGCGGATGTCGGCGGCGTCGATGGCGACCCGCACCGGATAATAGCTGACGCGGCTTTCCGGGTCGCTGGACCGGTCCGGCGCGACAAAGGTGACGCGGCCCGTGATTTCCGGCGTCGCGGGGCTGTTGAACGCGGTGAAGCGGATGCGCGCACGCTGGCCCACCTGCACCTGGTCGATGTCGGACGGCTGGATCGCGCCCTCGACCAGCATCTGGTCGCTGTCCGGCACGATTTCCATTATCACCTCCGCCGGGCGCACCACGCCGCCGATGGTGCTGACCGCCAGCTTGTCCACCACCCCGTCATAGGGCGCGCGCACCACGCTGCGTTCGCGCGCATCGACGGCGGAGACGCTGCGCACCTGCTGCTGGTTCAGCGTGTCGTTGACCCGCGACAATTCGGTGCCCGCCTCCGCGCGGCTCGACTGGCCAAGCTGGATGATCTGCTCGCGCGCCTCCGTGATGCGGGCCTGCGCCTGCGCGATGGCCGCCTGTAGCGAGCCGACATTACCCTGCAGGCTGGCCGCCGACCGTTCCAGTTCATTGACCCGCCCGATGGTGACAAGATCCTGCCGCCACAAATCCTGCACGCCGCGCCGTTCCGGCTCGATCAGGCGGCGCTGCTTCTCCACCGACCCAATTTCGGCCTGATAGCCGCGGATCTGCTGCATCGTCTGCTGGATACGGGCGGACAGCTGGGCGGAAAGGCCCGCCTGTTCGCCGCGCTTGATGCGGAACAGCTTTTCCTCGTCCGCCATCGCGCGCTGCGTCGCGGCGTCGTTACGGCGCAATTCCACCGGGAAGGCGATGGCCGATGCGCCGCTCTGCTCCGCCTCCAGCCGGGCGCGCCGCGCCAGCAACTGGTCGACGCTCAGGCTGGAATACGTCGCGTCCGCGCGGGAGACGGTATCGTCGAAGCGCAGCAATATCTGGCCCTTGCGCACCTTCTGGCCATTTTCCACCAGGATTTCGGTCAGGACGCCGCCGGTCGGATGGGCGATCTTTTTGACGCGCGACTGCACGCCGACCTGCCCGGAACCGATCACCGCGCCGCCGATGGGGATCAGGCTGCCCCCCACCCCGAAACACAGGATGAGCAGCGCGAGCGCGATCAGCGTCGCACGCTGGCGCCGTTCCGCGCCCGGAGCGGGAACGGGCGCGACAAGCGGGCCGGGCGGCGTGCCGGGATGATTGATGAGGGCGTTCATGCCTGCGCTCCCCGTGGTGCGAAGGGGGGCGGATTGGGGTGCGCCATCATCGGCGGCGCCTTGGGCAGGAAGCGCGTCAGCACTTCGGCGGCGGGGCCAAAAGCCTCCATGCGCCCGCCATTCAGGCACAGCACATGGCTGACCTGCGCCAATATGCCGATCTGGTGGGAGATGATGATGGCGATCCCCTTACGACGGCGCACGGCGGCGATGGCCTGTTGCAGGCATTTCTCCCCCTCCGCGTCCAGATTGCTGTTCGGCTCGTCCAGCACGACCAGGAACGGATCACGGTAGAGGGCGCGGGCCAGCCCGACCCGCTGGCGCTGGCCGCCGGACAACAGGCCCGCCTCCTCGCCCAGCACCGTGTCATAGCCGTTGGGCAGGCCCATGATGAGTTCATGCACGCCCGCCGCCTGCGCCGCCGCGATCACCGCCGCGCTATCGTTCGCGCCGTCGAACCGGCTGATATTCTCCGCGACCGTGCCGTCCAGCAACTCCACCGTCTGCGGCAGATAGCCCAGGAACGCCCCGCGCGCGGCGGGCGCCCACTGGTCCAGCGTACCACCGTCGAGGCGCAGGGCGCCGCGCACCGGCGGCCACACCCCGGTCAGCACTCGGCCCAGCGATGTCTTGCCCGCCCCGCTCGGACCGATCACGCCGCAGGCATCGCCCGCGCGCAGGGTGAAATCCACGCCATTGACCACGATCGTCTGCGTCCCCGGCGGCCCGGCGAACACCCCCTCCAGCCGCAGTTCGAGGCGCGGCGCGGGGAGCTGCGTCATCACCGCCGGGCGCACCGGATTCTGGTCGATCAGGTCGGACAGGCGGGACAGGCCGTCGCGTGCGGCGGCGAACCCCTTCCAGTTGGCGATCATCTGGTCGACCGGGGCCAGCGCCCGGCCGGACAGGATGGAGGAGGCAAAGATGATGCCGCCCGTCGCCTTGCCGTCGATCACCAGCAGCGCGCCGACCGTCAGGATGATCGACTGGAGCGCGAGTCGCAATATCTTGCTGGTCCCGCCCAGGCTGGTGACGGCCCCGCTCAGCCGGGCCTGCACCTCCCCATAATAGTCGTTGATCCGGTCCCAGCGCGCCTCCATCCGCTCGCGCATGCCCAGCGCGGTGAACAGGTCAACATGGCGCAGGTTGGCGCTGGCCATATTGTTGCGATGCGCCGCCACCTGCGCCGTGCGGCGCGACGGTCCCTTGGTCGCGCCATTGGTGAACAGCGCCAGCACCATCAGCACCACCATGCCGATCAATGTGGTCAGCCCCAGCCACGCGTGCAGCAGGAACAGGGTGGCGAGAAAGAAGATCATCCACGGCAGGTCGATCATCGTCGCCAGCCCCATGGTGATGAAGCCGCGTATCTGCTCCAGATCGCGCATCGGGCCAAGGCCGTCGCCCGGCATCCGCTCACCCCGGATCGCCATGTCGGAAATGGCGGCCTGCACCCGGCTGGACAGGGCGCGGTCCACCGCATGGCCGACATCGGCCAGCATACCGGACCGCATCTGGTCGAAAAACCCCTGAAAGGCGTATGTCACCAGCATCAGCAGCAACAGGCCGACCAATGTGGAGATGGACCGGCTGGGCAGCACCGAGTCATAGACCAGCATCATGTAAAGCGAGCCGCCGATCAGCAGCAGGTTGAGCACGCAGCTCGCCACGACGATCAGGCCCAGCAGACGCGCGGGCCGGTGCGTGGCGGCCCAGACCTCGGCCATTATCCGCGATCCTGCCAACAATCTGGTGCCTGACGGTATCAACTGCTCACCCCCGAACACCGAAAACAACATCGGCGCGATCCGCCACGATAGCGAACGCCTGCTGCCCAGCCTTGGCAGAGATGTTTTAAAATCCTGTTAGGCAGACGGGGGAACGGGGATGATGTGGATGAATTCGGGCGTCGGCAAGCGACCATCGGTTGCCGTTCCATTTTTCGTCACCCCAGCGAAGGCCGGGAACTCTCTCGACAGGGCGCGGCAGGAGGCGCGAGATCCGAGCCTTCGCTGGGATGACGAACAGCAGATGGAGAAGGCGCTAGACCGCCTGCCTGCTGACGATCAGTTTGAGGCATTCATGCGAGAAGTGAAGAATGATAAAACCAGTCGTTCACCTATCCTGCGTATGGCCGAGCAATGACTGTACTCACAATCATCCTTTGTATCTTTCTGCTTCTCCTTTTTGTACCCAAGCGAGGATATCCGTGGGCGATAGCTGTAACATTTGCCACATATGCTTGGATATGCTGGATCATCAGCAGGCCTTTGCCAATAAGTGACGATTGGGGTGATTTTGATCGCTTTATAATTTCAGTCGCACTGTGCGTCGGGGTCGTGCCTGCACTTTTCCGCCTGCTACTGGGCCTACGGAAAGTTGAAAGTTCACCTGCAGAAATCGATTGGACGCCCACCAAAGCAAGCAGCCTATTCATTCTGATTTGGGGTTTCGCATGGCTGCTAACCCCTGAATTTCCTGCGTTAGTCGGAGCAGCGCTCTGCGTTGCGGTCGCCCTTCTCCTATCGGCAGTGATCTTTGCCATCGTAAGGCTGATGCCGCGTCATCAGGTGCTACTCGTCACGTCCGGAACGGCGCTGATCACCGGCGTGATCGCAATTGTGATTTGGCCATTCGCTGTTGTAGCAGCGGCGGAGAAAAAGGCGGATGGACGGCCCTACTGCATAGTGGTTGCGGACGGCAGCGATTATCGAACAGCAAACAATCTGCTCGATCTCACGCCACTTATCATGCGAGGTCGCGAGAGCGGAAAATCAGCAGCGAATTTTCATGGTCAATTATTGACGTTAGGCGACGTCAACCGGAACTGGTCATACGAGCACAGAGATTTTTCAGACAAATCGAGTGACCATAAACCGCCACATTGCACAGCATCCACTGGATTTGCACGAAATCTTGCATGGTTTTGACGTTCGCTTTGCCATGGAGATGTCCGTAACCAGACAGTCCTAACCACCCATGTCCGTCATTGCGAGCGCAGCGAAGCAATGACGGTAGAAACACGACCCTAAATATAGACCAAGGGAGACGGGAACGTCCCCCCGCCCCTGAAAGACAAACACCCCCGTCATCCCCGCGCGGACCACGAAAGAACGGACGATAGATCAGCGTCCGACGACGGCCGTTCCCCATCCGCAACACCGCCCCCGTCGCGACTTCCGGCAATCTCATCCAGCGCAAACCGCGGTGCCCAGGCCAACCCGCTGTCCCCGCGTCAACCGGCCCATCCATCCCGCACCCACGCCGTCTCGATCCGCGCGCGCGCCTCAGCGGCCATCGCCTTGCGGTCGGGGTGTTCGCCGGGATCGAACGGTTCCAGAAAGCGCAGCACCACCGGCGTCCGTCGCCGCCCCAGCACGCGCGCGGCGTTGACGATGCCGGGTTCGTCGTCAATCCACGCAATATCGTCCGTCGCCACGCCATAGTCGATCAGCACCGGCTGCACCCGGATCGCGCGCGGCGGGGGCAACAGCACGGCGAAAAGGGCGGGCTTGAAGGGGAGCAGGCTGTGGCCGTCGCCGGTCGTGCCCTCCGGGAACAGGGTGACGGGCTGGTGGCGCGCCATCGCATCGCGCAGCGCGCCAATCTGGCCCCGCACCGCGCCCCGCTCCGTCCGGCTCACCAATATGGTTCCATTTTGCGCCGCCAGCCAACCCAAAACTGGCGCCCGGCCGATGTCGTCGCGCGAGACGAAGGCGCATCCGGTCGCCCCGCCCAGCGCCAATATATCCAGCCAGCTCATATGGTTGGCGACATAGAAAACATCGCGGTCCAGCGGCGCGCCCACCACCCTGACACGCGCCCCACACAGCCAGCCGGCCCAGCGCAGGAAACGGCGCGGCCAGCGCGACCCGCCCGGCAACAGGAAACGCGCCAGCAGGTGCAGCGGCACGCAGGCGAGCATCAAGGCCAGCAACGCCGCCACCCGCGCCCAGCCCCTGATCCGACCAGCGACGCCGCCACCGGTCCGGCCCGCGGTCCCGTCAGGCCCTGACCGGTCCATGGACGGTCCGCTCAACTCTTGCGGTTGATCGCCACGCCGTACAATTCCATACGGTGATCGACCAGACGGAAGCCCAGCCGCTCGGCGATCTGCTTCTGCAACTGCTCCAGTTCGGGATCGACGAATTCGATCACCTTGCCGGTTTCCACGTCGATCAGATGGTCATGATGCGCTTCCGGCGCCGCTTCGTAGCGGGCGCGGCCGTCGCCAAAGTCATGACGCTCCAATATGCCCGCTTCCTCGAACAGGCGGACCGTGCGGTAGACGGTCGCGATGGAGATTTGCGGGTCGATGCCGACCGCCCGCTCATACACCTTCTCCACGTCGGGATGGTCATCCGCCTCGGACAGCACACGCGCGATCACGCGCCGCTGATCGGTTACACGCAATCCGCGCTCAACGCACAGAGCCTCAATATCTATCTCACGTCCCATGCGCCTGACCTACTCCATGCGGGCGGCGTCGCCAAGGCAATCACCGGACCTTGCGATAAAAAAAGCCGGAAAGACCCGCAGCATCCCGCCCATGGCGCCTGTCCCATGAAAACGGCCCAAAAAAAACGGCACCGTTGCGGGCGCCGCTTTTCCTCGTTCGATCCGGTCCGGCCTTATTTGGTCCGGCGGCGGGCCGTGCCCAGGCCGATCTTCTTGGCCAGCGTCCGGCGCTGTTCGGCATAGCTGGGGGCGACCATCGGATAATCGTTGGGCAGGCCCCACTTGGCGCGATAGTCGTCCGGCGTCATCTGATAATGGGTCATCAGGTGGCGCTTGAGCATCTTGAGCTTCTTGCCGTCTTCGAGGCAGACCAGATAGTCGGGCTTGATCGACGCGCGCACGGAAACCGCCGGCTCCTGCTTGACCTGCGGCAAGGGCTTCTCGCCGGACAGGCCGGAGAGCGCGCCATGCACGTTCTGGATCAGAAGGGCGAGGTCGGACACTGCAACGCTATTGTTCGAAACATGCGCTGCGACAATGTCTGCGGTGAGCGTGACGAGAAGCTCATCCTGAGCCGAAGATTCCGACACGATAAAATCCTTTCTTATGATATGGGCGACCGCTTGATTTTTCATTTGCGAACATTGCGGCTTTACGGGCGGGTCAAGGCCAATACAAGCATTATTCCACTATTTCATGCCATAGTGTGGATCAGCTAGTTATCCGTCGTTTAAAGCTCAAGGCCGCGCGACGCTGGCCATCTCTACCAAGATAGTAATCAGGTCGGCTGTTATATTGTTCGAAGTGGGCGGCACGGTATAAGCCTATGGCTTCATTGCCTTCGCGTACTTCAAGGAACATGGTGTCCGCACCCGTATCCACGGAAACCGCAATGCAGCGTTGCAGGATCATCTGGCCAAAACCACGCCGACGCGCCGCCGGATCTACGCCCAGCAACAACAGTTCGGATTCGCCCGCGATGGACCGCACCAGTCCAAAGCCGACCATCGCGTCGCCCACCCGCCCCGCGACCAGAAACGCGCCGGGCAGGTCCAGCATCGACGCGGTCTGGTCGATCGTCCACGCCTCACCATAGACGGGGTCGAAAGCGGCGGTCATCACGCCCATGCAATCGGCCATCAGCGCGGGGGCGGAGACCTGATGCACGGTGATGACCAGCCCGCCGGTCATGCCGCAGTCCCCGCCACGGGCGCCACGCCGGATGCCCCGGCGGGCGCGGCGGCCATGGGCTTCGCATCCGCCTCCCGGCCATAGACGGCGACCGGCGGCAGGGCGCGGTGGGACGCGGGCAACAGCGGCCAGGCGCGCGCATCGGGCAGGCACTCGGCCGCCTCCCCCCATCCGCGTGTGTCGACCAGCAACGCCGCGCCCGACCCGTGGACCCGCGCATCGGGCAGGGTGCGGGCAAGTTCGGCGATGGGCGTGGAGGTCAGCGGTCCCAGCGGGGACAGGTCGGCGGCGGCGAAACGCTGCCAGAACAACTCACCATGGCCGCCGGTCATGACGATGGTTATGGGATCGGGGGTGATCGGGGCGGAGAGGATCGCGGCGGGCGCGGCGGGATCGCCCCCGGACGCCCCCTCACCCCCTGCGATTCCACCCCGCACCATGGCGGCGCACAGCGACAGGCAGCCATAGCCCGTCACCGGCACCCCCCAGGCAAAGCCCAGCGCGCGCGCGGCGGCGATCCCGACCCGTATCCCGGTAAAGCTGCCCGGTCCCACATCGACCGCGACCGCATCCGCGCGCCGTCCGCCCAGCATCTCCTCGATCATCGGCACCAGCGCCTCGGCATGGCCGCGCCCCATCAACCGATGGCGGTGATCGGTGCACAGGCCATCGTCGATCAGCGCCAGGGACAGCGCCTGCGTCGCGCAATCAATCGCCAGGACGCGCAAACCGGGGGTCACCATGCCGGATCAGACGGCCCGGACCTCTGTGACTTCCGGCACATAATGTTTCAGAAGCGTCTCGATCCCGTTCTTCAGCGTCGCGGTGGACGAGGGGCAGCCCGAACAGGCGCCCTGCATTTTCAGGAACACCACGCCCTTGTCGAATCCGCGATAGATGATGTCGCCGCCGTCGTTCGCCACCGCCGGGCGGACGCGGGTGTCGATCAGTTCGCGGATCTGGTCCACGATCTCCGCATCTTCGGGATTCACCGCAAAGCCTTCGTCGCCCGCATCGTCGGGGATGGAGATGCCGCTGGCGTCGCCGCCGCGGAACAACGGCTGCTCGGTCAGGAAATGTTCCAGGATGATGGTGACGACATCGCCCTTCAACTCCGGCCAGGACACGCCCGGCGCGGCGGTGACGGCCACGAAATCCTGCCCGAACAGCACGCCCGTCACGTCGCCCAGGCTGAACAGCGCATCGGCCAGCGGCGACACTTCTGCCGCTTCGGGCGTGGGGAAATCGCGCGTGCCGGACGCCATCACCGGCCGACCGGGCAGGAATTTCAGGGTCGCCGGGTTGGGCGTGGCTTCGGTTTCAATCATCATCGAACGATGGACCCTTGATCGTCTGGCACTGGCGCGGCGGCGGGCGGACCATGCCGCACCCCGCCGACTTTACAGGCTATGTGGTGACAAGTGCGCCGTAACGCAAGCGTTCAGCGCAGGGTGCCGCTGTCCCATCATGGCCCGTCCGCTCTCTACCGCCCTCCTATCCGCCCGTTACCGTGACGCCGCGCCGCTCCGCCCCGCGCCGTTCCGGCTCGCCCCGTTCCTGCTCGCCTCGGTCCTGACGACGCCGGGCAGCTTCACGTCGGGCCAGCCATTGGCCAGCGCGGCGGGCAGCGGCGTCGCCTTCGACAGGACGATCACCGACCAGCTACGGTCCTCCACCAGATATTGCTTCGCCAGCCGCTGGATGTCCGCCGCCGTCACGTCCAGCAGGTCGGTGCCGAAACTCTCCAGCGCGGGCAGCACCTGCGGGTCGCGGGTCGCCCCCTCGATCTGCGCCATCCAGAAAGCGTTGCCGGTGCTCGCCCGGCCCAGCAACTGGCGCATCGGCGCGATGATCCGCTGCAACTCGTCGTCGCTGACCGGCGTGGTGGCCAGGTCGCGGGCGATGTCATGCACGATGGTGCCAAAGGCCCCGATCCGGTCCGGCTTGATCTGGCTGGACACCGCGACATAGCCGCCGCTGTCATAGGTCAGCGGCCAGACGTTGGAGACGTTGGGGCTGTACGCCGCGCCGTCCATCGACCGGAAACGCTCGAACAACCGGTCGTTGATGATCTGCGACAGGATTTCCAGCTGGCGGCTGTCCTTCAGCGCGACATAGCCGCCGCCCGTCGGCCAAGCGATCACCGCCGCCGCCTGCTCCGGCGAACCGTCATGGCGCAGCACCAGCGGCTTGGCGACATGCGCCGGGAAGACCAGCTTGCGATTGGCCTCCGGCGGGGGAACCTCCGTCCGCCGGGGCAAGGCGCCAAAGGTTTCTGCGACCGCCGCGATCGCCTCGTCCGGCTTGACGTCGCCGAACACCTCCACCTCGATCGGTCCCTGCTGGAGCCGCGGTTCCCAGATAGCGCGGAACGCCTCCGGGGTCAGCTTCGCCACGCGGTCGGCGGTCGCGGGGGCAAAGCGGTTGTCCTTGTTGCGCAACAACCATGTCAGGTCACGGCCCAGCAGCGCGTCCGGCGAACTGCTGCTCGCCCGCTCCGCTGCGCCGAACACGCCCTTGACGCGCGCCAGTGGCCCCGCGTCCCAGCGTGGATAGGCCAGCTTGGCGGCATAGAGGCGCAACTGGTCCTTATAATCCGCCGGACGGCTGACCGCCGCCAGCTCAAACGCATTTTCCGCGACGGAGAATTTGAATTCCATGCGGCGGCCGTTGGTCAACTGGTCGAGTTGCCGCTGCCCCAGATCGCCGATGCCATTGGTGGCCAGCACATAGGGCGCAGCCCAGATGGCGGTGTCCTGCCCCGGCGCGAAACTCTGCTCGCCATTGCCCCAGCGGACGTTGATCCGCACCTTCTCCTTCTCCGCGCCATTGGCGAAGAGCAGCAGCTTGACGCCGTTGGAGTAGGTCACCTTTTCGATCTTGAGCGTACCCGCCGGTTCGCGCGACACGACAGTGCCTGCGGGGGGCAGCTTGGGCAGCGCGTCCATCGACACCGTGCCGCCGGCCAGCCGCACGTCCTTCGCCGGCTGCACCGCCGCCTTGAACGCGGTGGCCAGCGCGACATTGGCCCCCGGCTCCGCCACCGGCAGGGTCAACAGCGCCCGCTTCGCCGTGCCGGTGAACATGCGCCGCGTCGCCGCCAGCATCCGCTCCGGCGTCATCAGCGGCTTGGCGGAGCGATAGATGTCCAGCGCGGCCTGCGCCGTCACCGTCGTCTCGCGAATGTCCACCGCGCCGGTCAGCGTCTCGGCCTGCTGGGCGCTGGCTTCCGTATCCGCATTTTCCGCGCCGATGGCAAAGGCGGTTTCGAGCTGGGCATAGTCGCGCGCGACATCCTCCTCGCTCGGCGGAGTCCGGGTCGCGTCGGCGATGATCGCGCGCACATCGTCCATCGCCTTCTTCCAGTCGCCGCCGACGGGGGTGATCGTGACAAAGGTGCCGTCGATGCTGCGGCTGACGTCATTCTGGTCGACCGACGCGGTGATATAGCTCGCGCCGCCGCGCGCCGCCTCCTCCAGCCGCCGGTTGATGATCTGGAGGGCCAGCGTCTCGATCAGCTTGCCCTGATTATAGGCGATGGTATCCGCCTTGGGCCGCCACGGGCGCAACCACGCCAGCCCGATGGAGGGCGGCGAGCTGCGCTCCACGATCACCCGCGTTTCGGGGGCGGCGGGGTCCGGCTTGCCGAAATCCGGGTCCGGCGTCCGCGCGCCCGCGACTTTCCAGCCGTTGAAATAGCGTTGGACATAGGTTTCCATCAACGCTGGGTCGATGTCGCCGCTGATGGCGATGACCGTGCGGTCGGGCCGATACCAGCGGTCGTGGAACGCCTTCAGGCTCTCCGCCCGCGCCTTCGTCAGCGCCTCGGTCGTACCGATGGGGTTGGACCGGGCCAGCGGCTGCCCGGCGAAATAAAATTCCCGCGCCGCATTGCCCACCGTCACCGCGGGACCGAGCGATTCGCGCATCTCCGCCGTCACCACCGCCCGCTCCGCATCGACCGCCTGCGGCACGATGTTGGGCGCGGCCAGCATACCGGACAATATCTTCATGCTCTCGTCCAGCCCAGCCGCATTGGCCTCCGGCAGGTCCAGCGCATAGGTCGTGCCGGTCGGCGTCGTCTGCGCATTGCTGTCGCTGCCGAATGTCGCGCCCAGCCGCTGCCACACGCGCTTGGCCTCGCCATCGGGCACGTCGCGGCTGCCGCGAAAGGTCAGATGCTCGATGAAATGGGCAAAGCCGCGTTCGTCGGGCCGCTCCATCAGCGATCCCACATCGACCCGCACCCGGATCGACACCTGCCCCGGCGGCACGCCATTGTTGCGGATGGCATAGCGCAGGCCGTTGGACAGCGTCCCGAACCGCCACGCCGGGTCGATGGGCACGTCGCTATTCTCATACAACCAGGGGCGGGGCGCGGCGGGCGGGGCCGCGACCGGCGCGGTGGCGGGACTCGCGACGGATGGACTGGCGGCCCCCTTCGGCTGCGCGCCCAGCGGCTGCGCCGTCAGCAGCGCGATGATGAGGAGGGATGCGGCGGTGCGCCGGGTCGAAGCCAAACGGGAAAGGGACATGGGCACCGACACTATTGCCATTTTCCTGAATGGCCACTGACAATATTGGGAAAAGCATGATTTGGCGGCGATCAGGCCGTGACGGGACGGCGACGAGACGCGCGCCGCGCAAGCAATGCCGCCCTTCTGCGCGCCTGAGACCTTTCGTCTAAGTATATCTCCCAATGACGTCGCCCCCCATCCCGCGCCTAGAAATGGGTGCAGCAAGGAGGCTCTCATGTTGTCATTCATCGGCAATCATTTCGAATTTCTCGCCATCGCGGCCATGGGCAGCTTTGCCGTCGGCCTGATGGGCTTCAGCATCGAGGATGCGCTCAGGAACCGCGACGCGCGCTGATCCCCACCCACTCACACACCGGCCCGGCTTCCCCGCCCCCTTCCGCCTCCTCCGTCCCCAACCGTCGAGCGGGGGGGGGGGAGCGCAGGACGCCGGGCCACCCCTGATTCTCGGTCGGGGAACATCGGGGCGCCGCGCGCCACAAGGGGCATCAGGGCGCCGCGCGCCACAAGGGGCCATGACCATCTATCATCCCGACCTGCTGGCCCGCGCGGTGCCGCGCTACACCAGCTATCCCACCGCCGCCGACTTCACCGACGGCATCGGCCCGCGCGCCATGACCGATGCGCTGGCGGCGGTACGGCCCGACGAACCGCTGTCCCTCTATGTCCACATCCCCTTCTGCCAGGAGATTTGCGCCTATTGCGGGTGCAACACCGGCCGCGCCAATCGCCCGCACCGACTGCAATCCTATCTCGACGCGCTGGACCGGGAAATCGACCTTGTCGCGGATGCGCTGGCCGGGCGCGGGCGGGTCACGCGCATCGCCTTTGGGGGCGGCAGTCCCAACGCGCTCGACCCCCGCGACTTCGCCCGGCTCACCGAGCGACTGGCGACGCGCTTCGCCGCGACCGCGCCGATCCTGTCGATCGAACTCGACCCCCGCACGCTGGACCGGGACTGGCTGGACCTGATCGGCGCGCTGGGCGTCGCCCGCGCCAGCCTGGGCGTGCAGAGCTTCGACCCGGCGATCCAGCAGGCGATCGGCCGCGTCCAGCCCGACCGCATGATCGCCGATGCGGTGGCGGGCCTGCGCGGGGCGGGCGTCTCCTCGATCAACCTCGACCTGATGTACGGCCTGCCCGCCCAGTCGCTCGCCCATGTTGCGGACAGCATCACCCGCGCGGTCGACCTCGGCGCGGACCGGGCCGCCCTGTTCGGCTATGCCCATCTGCCCGCCGTGCTGCACCGGCAACGCGCCATCGACGCATCCGACCTGCCCGACACCCGTATCCGCTTCGCACAGGCCGCGCTGGGCCGCCGTCTGTTCCTCGACCATGGCTATCGGGCGGTGGGCTTCGATCATTTCGCGCGGCCCGGCGACCCCATGGCCATTGCGGCGGACAATCACCGCCTGCACCGCAATTTTCAGGGCTTCACCGACGATGGCGGGGCGACGCTGATCGGCCTGGGCGCCAGCGCGATCAGCCAGTTCCGCGGCGCGATCCTCCAGAATGAGAAGCAACCGGGCCGCTACCGGATGCGGCTCAGCGCCGCGGTCTGGCCGGTGCAGCGCGGCGTGCGCCTGACCCCTGACATGCGCCAGCGCGCGCGGGTGATAGAGGGGCTGTTGTGCCATGGCGTCGCCCGGCCCGGCATCGCCCTGCTGCAAGCCGCCGCGCCCGCGCTCGACCCCTTTGTGGAGTGGAACCTCGCCCGGATCGACGGCGACCGGCTGCATATCGCGCCGGACGGCTGGCCCTACGCCCGGCTGATCGCCGCCGCCTTCGACGCCTATCGCCCCGTCGGCAGCGGGCGGTTCAGCCATGCGGTCTGAGCGCCCGGCCGGGCGATGAGCGGGCGTGCAGGACGGCGGCACGCCCGGCCCCCGCACCGCTTCCCCGTTCTGGTCCGGCGACGGTCTTCCGCCCCTTCACCGCCCCACCACGACGCTCCCCGGATCGGATCGGCAGTCGCCTGGAGCGTGATGGCGTTAAATGCACCCACCTCGTCATCGCGAGCGCAGCGAGCCGAAGGCGGGCAAAGCCCAACCAGTCCATGCGACACGACACCCTCTGGATTGCTTCGCTGCGCCCGCAATGACGATTCAACGACAAGTCATCGCGCTCCAGAAGCCTGTAATCCCGCCCCGTTCGTCCTGTTCAGGCGGTATAAGCGCCGACCTGATCCGGCCTGACGCCAATATCCACGCCCTGAACAGGGTGGATGACCGACAGACCACTCCTCCCCGGCGCAGCCGCATAGGAGAAGTGCGCCCTCCCCGCTCCGGGCCGCCCCGCGCCCCGCTCCCGGCCCCGCCCCACACATCCCCCACCTTCCTCCTCCCCACCGAAACAGCACCGCTCTTCGCTATATAATGCCTGTGCGGGCGCTGAATTTGGCAGACGCTGTTTGGCGCGCGGCATAACCTGCTTGTGTCGGGATAATCATGAAGGTAACAATATATCATGACATCAGGGAGAATCGCCAGCACCGGCTGGCCCGCCACGGGGACCGCAACGCCGCCGACCGCCGCCAACCCCGCCGCTGCGCGCACGCGGCTGATCGCCATTGATGCGCTGCGCGGCCTCGTCATGCTGTTCATGCTGGTCGACCATGTGCGCGAGACATGGTTCCTGCACATGCAGGTCAGCGATCCGGTGGACGCCACCACCGCCGATCCCGCGCTCTTCTTCACCCGCCTCATCTCCACCTTCTGCGCGCCGGTGTTCATCGCGCTGACCGGCCTGTCCGCATGGCTCTATGGCCAGTCGCACAGCAAGGCGGACGTCTCCGCCTTCCTCATCAAACGCGGCCTGTTCCTGATCTTCCTGGAACTGACCTTCGTCGGCTTTGCCTGGACGGCGGAATTGCCGCCGACCAAATTCTGGCTGCAAGTCATCTGGTGCATCGGCATCTGCATGATCGCGCTGGCGGGGCTGATCTACCTGCCGCGCCTGTGGCAGGCGGTCGTCGGGCTGGTCATCGTGTGCGGGCATAATCTGCTCGACCCGATCGTGCTGACCCCGCAATCGCCCTTCTACCCGCTCTGGGCGATCCTGCATCAGCGCGCGGTCATCGAACTGGGCGGCGGCCTGATCGCCAAGACGACCTATCCCATCCTGCCATGGATCGGCCTGATCCTGCTGGGTTATGTCGTCGGCCCCTGGTTCGCGAAGGGGTCCGACCCCGCGCCGCGCATCCGCCGCCTCACCCTTCTGGGCGCGGGGCTGCTGGCCGGCTTCGTCCTGCTGCGCTACGCCAATGTCTATGGCGACAAGCCATGGTTCCATGGCCAGACGACGCTGCACACGGTGATGAGCTTCCTCGCCCTCACCAAATATCCGCCGTCGCTGTTGTTCCTGATGCCGACCATCGGCTTTGGCGCGCTGATGCTGGCGCTGTTCGAGCGGTTTCAGGACCATTGGTCGATGCCGCGCCTCGCGCTGCTGGGCGGTGCGCCGATGTTCTTCTACCTGCTGCACCTCTATGTTTTGAAGGCGCTCTACCTGATCGCCCTCGCCCTGTACGGCCCGACAAAGGGCACGGTGTTCGGCGTCGACAATGTCTCGACCATCTGGGTGTGGGTGGCGATACTGGTGGTGCCGCTCTATCTGCCGACCCGCTGGTTCGCGGGGCTGAAACAGCGCCGCAAGGACATATGGTGGCTGAAATATCTGTGAGCTGCGGGATCGCCGCGCGCAGCATGCTAACCAATGCGTCCGGCATATTACACGCAAAAGACAAATCCTTCACAATTTTACGCCGCGCACCGAACCCACTTCGATGCAAGATTCTCATACAGGGGCATAGGCTCCCAATGACAGACAGGGTGCAGGGAAACCCCGGTCTGATATATAAAAATGCAGGAATTCGACCGTGGAAGGCGTTCCCTTCCACGAACGGGGAAACTCGTCGAATGTAAAGGAACGGAATACAATAGCTCTAATCACAAAAGGGGTGTGTCATGCCGAGCAGTTCCGCTTTCAAACTGGCGCTTGTTGCCAGCGTTTCATTCATCGGGGTCGCGGCCTCGTCGTCCGCCATCGCACAGACGACTGACGATACCGCCACCATCGTCGTCACCGGCCAGCGCCAGGCCTATGTCGGCGACCTGCCCGTTCAGGACATTCCGCAGAATGTGCAGAGCCTGTCCGCCGCGCAACTTCAGGTCATCGGCGTCACCCGCATGGAAAATGCGCTGGATCTGGTGAGCGGCGTCGCGCATCTCAACAATTTCGGTGGCCTGTGGGAAGCCTTCGCCATTCGCGGCTTCTCTGGCGACGCCAACAATGTGCCCAGCGGTTTCCTCGTCAACGGCTTCAACGGTGGCCGTGGGTTTTCCGGTCCGCGCGACACGTCCAGCGTCGAACGCATCGACGTGCTCAAGGGACCGACCTCCGCGCTCTTTGGCCGGGGCGAGCCGGGCGGCACGGTCAACATCGTGACCAAAAAGCCTGAATTCACCACCAAGGGTTCCGTGCAGGCCGGTATCGGTAGCTGGAACAATTATCGGGTGGAGGCGGACTTCACCACGCCCCTGTCGGACAATGTCGCCGTCCGCCTCAACGGCGCCTATGAGGATGCCGAGAGCTTTCGCGACACCGTCCACACCAAGAAACTGTTCCTCACACCGTCCATCCTGTGGAAGATCAGCGACAAGACCAGCATTTCCTATGAAATGGAATTTGCGACGCTGAAGATTCCCTTCGACCGTGGCCTTCCTATCCTAGGCAATAATTTCGACCGCCTGCCCCCCTCGCGCTATCTCGGCGAACCGGGCGACGGACCGATCCGCATCGACGTCTGGGGCCATCAGCTTCAGTTGCAACATGACTTCACCGACGACTGGAGCCTGCTGGTCGGTGCTGGCTATCGCACCACCCATCTGCGCGGCATCGGCGAATATCCTGAACTTGTGGCCTCCCGCCAGCCGATCCTGTCGGGTGGATCGATCATCTCCCGCCAGCGCCGCTATGCGGACTCCAAGTCGGAAAATATCATCGGCCGCGCCGAACTGACCGGCCATTACGACATTGCCGGCCTGTCCAACACGCTCGTCATCGGCGCGGACTATGACTATTTCGAGCTGGACCAGTTCCAGAGCCGCTTCCGTCCCACCGCCGCAGCGGGCCAGACGATCGCCCAGATCAACGGCATCGACATCTACAACCCGGTCTATGGCGCCTACACCTCGCCCAACCCCTATTTCCCCGGCACAGGCGCACAGCTCGTCTATGACCGACTGGAGCGGGATTTCGCCTGGGGCGCCTATTTCTACAACCAGATCGACCTGACCAGTTGGCTCAAGGTGCGCGTCGGCGGACGCTATGACGAATTCCGCCAGCGCCTGCTCAACCGCCAGCCTACGCCTGCACAGGCACTGCTCCCCAACCCCGCCTATCAGAATGTGTCCAAGTTCAGTCCGCAGGGCGGCATCGTCGTCCAGCCGACCGAAACCCTGTCCCTCTATGGCAGCTATGGCCAAGGCTTCCGTCCCAACAGCGGCGCGAACGCGCAGGGCCAGACTTTCCGGCCGGAAAATTCGGAATCCTATGAGGTCGGCCTGAAATATCAGTCGCCGGACAAGAAGATCACCGCTTCGCTCGCCGCCTATACGATGGACAAGACGAACATCCTGACCGCCGATCCCAATCCGGCGAATTCGGGTCTCGTCGTGGCAGTCGGTGCCGCCAAGTCGCGGGGCATCGAGTTCGATCTCAATGCCCGCCTGCCCTATGGCTTCAACCTGACGCTGGTGTACGCCTACACCGACGCCTTCTGGAAGGCCGAATTCCGCGACCCGGACTTCGTGCTGCCGATCCTGCCGGGCGATCCGCTGATCAACATCCCCAAGCACAGTGGCAATGTCATGCTGCTCAAGGATTTCTCGATCGGTGGCACGCGCAAGGCCACCATCGGCGGCGGCGTGCAATATATCGACAAGCGGCTGGGCGAGACGGGGACAGCCTATTACCTGCCCTCCGCCACGCTCACCCGCCTGATCGGTTCGGTGGACGTGACCGACAATCTGCGGATCAGCGGCAATGTCGACAATCTGTTCAACGTCCGCTGGTTCGCCAACAGCTATTCGGCCCTCTGGACCTTCCCCGGTGCGCCTCGCAGCTTCTCGGTCCGCGCCAACTACAAGTTCTGATCGGCCAGAGCGTTTTCAAAGCAGATGGTATCATCTGCTGAATCGGAAAACGCGTTCAATCAAAAGGCTCCGACGCCATCCCTCGGCGTCATCCTGTGCGCGGGGACTTCACCGTCCCCGCGCATTTTTTGTGGAGAGAGATAGCAGCATGACATTCCTTTTCATCGGCGGGGCGGAACGGGCCGCGACCATGCGCGCCGTGTTCGCCGCGCAGGCGCCCGACATCGCCTTCCAAACCGCCGACAGCCTCGATGATCCGGCCTCGGTCCGCTATATCGCCGCCTGGACACCGCCCGCCGACATGGCGGACCGCTATCCCAACCTCGCCCTGCTCTTCTCCACCGGCGCGGGCGTGGACCAGTTCGATCTGGCCGCGCTGCCGCCGCACGTCGGGCTGGTCCGGCTGGTCGAGCGACACCTGATCGACGGCATGGTTGAGTATGTGACCGGCTCGGTCTTCGCCCTGCATCGCGATCTGTTCGCCTATGCCCGCGCGCAGCGGGAGGAACGCTGGCAGGAATTGCCCGTCCGCCCCGCCGCCCACCGGCGCATCGGCATTTTGGGAGCGGGGGAGCTGGGCCGCGCCGTCCTGTCCGCGCTGCGCCCCTTCGGCTTTCCGCTGGCGGCGTGGAGCCGCTCGCCCCGCACCCTGGAGGGCGTCACCCATTTCAACGGCCCGGACGGGCTGGCCGCGATGCTGGCGCAGACGGACATCCTCGTCTGCCTGCTGCCGCTGACCCCCGACACGACCGGCATTTTGTGCCGGAATCTGTTCGATCAACTGCCTTCCGGTGCCGCCCTCGTCAATGTCGGGCGGGGCCGTCATCTGGTGGAGCAGGATTTGCTGTCCGCGCTGGACGAGGGCCGCCTGTCGCAAGCGGTGCTGGACGTGACCGCGCCCGAACCGCTGCCGTCCGGCCACCCCTTCTGGGGCCATCCCCGCATCCTGCTGACCCCCCATATCGCCAGCGTTACCGATGCGGAGGGGGCAGCGCGCGCCATGATCGCCAACATCCGCCGCCATGCGCAGGGCGCCGCGCCGGACGGTCTGGTGCGCCGCGACGCGGGCTATTGATCGTTCGGCATAAACTGCTGGACATGGCGACCAAAATGCCGCCGACTGCCCGCCCGACCACCGGCAGGGAGCAGGACGTGGCACCACGGCAATCTATGCCGAATGATCGCGCAAATGGCATGATATGCGCCGCCGCCACCCCCCACATCGGGGCAAAACTTTGGGCGCGGCGTGCGCTAATCATCCTCAGAATTCCACGATAGGGGACAGTTTCGGATGACGACCTTCCGGCCCAAATATATCAGCTTCGACTGCTATGGCACGCTCACGCGCTTTCACATGGCCGACATGGCCCGCGCCTTTTACAAGGATATCGTACCCGCCGACCGGATCGACGATTTCCTGACCGACTGGGCGCGCTATCGCCTGGACGAGGTGCTGGGCGAATGGCAGCCCTATCAGGAGGTCATCCGCAATTCGGTGGCCCGCACCTGCAAGAAATGGGGCATCGCCTATGACGTGGCCTTCCCCGATTCCGTCTATGAAGCGGTGCCGACCTGGGGTCCGCATGACGATGTGCCGGGCGGCCTGTCCAAGATCGGCGACAAGATCCCGCTGGTGATCCTCTCCAACGCCAGCAACAGCCAGATCCAGTCGAACGTGGACAAGCTGGGCGCGCCCTTCCACGCCGTCTACACCGCCGAAATGGCGCAGGCGTACAAGCCGCGCATGCAGGCGTTCGAATATATGTTCGACCAGCTCGGCTGCGGCCCGGAGGAGATGATGCATGTCTCCTCCTCCTTCCGCTACGACCATAACACGGCCAAGGATCTGCGCTTCGGGTGCCAGGTGTTCGTGGGTCGCGGGCATGAACCGTCCAACCCCTTCTACCGCGATGTGGAAATTCCCCACATCGGCTGCCTGCCGGCCGTCGTCGGCCTCTGATCGCACAGCATTAGGGAGAGCCGCAGCCGATGACCGAACCCAGCCCCCTCTCCTACTGGCTCGCCACAGCGCCCGCCTTCACCGGCGGCGCGACCGGCGATCCCGGTGGGCAGGTGGACGTGGCGATCATCGGCGGCGGCTTCACCGGCCTCTCCGCCGCGCTGGCCCTGCGCCAGTCGGGCGCATCCGTCGCGGTGCTGGAGGCGGGACCGGTCATCGGGGAGGCTTCGGGCCGCAACGGTGGCCAGTGCAACAATGGCACGCATCAGGATTATGGGTCGCTCGTCGCCTCGCTGGGCCGCGACCGCGCCCTTGCCTATTACCACGCCCATGTCGACGCGGTGGACACGGTGGAGCGGCTCGTGCGCGAACAGGGCATCGACTGCGCCTTTCGCCGCTGCGGCCGGCTCAAGCTCGCCGCCAAGCCGATGCACTATGCCAAGATCGAAAAAGCCTATGCGCTGTTGAAGGCGGAGATCGACCAGAACGTCGAACTCATCACCCCCGACCGCATCGGCACGGAAATCGGCAGCGACCAATTCTACGGCGGCCTGCTCCAGACGACCAGCGCGCAACTCCATGTCGGCCAGTTCGGCATCGGCCTTGCGGAAGCGGCGGCGGCGCAGGGCGCGACGATCTTTGAACATGCCCCCGTCACCGACCTCACCCGCGCGCCCGGCGGCTGGACCGTCACGGCCAGCCGGGGCAGCCTGCGCGCGCGGCAGGTGCTTGTCGCCACCGGCGGCGCGCCCCCGCAAAAGCCGTTCCGCTGGTTCCAGCGGCGGCTGGTCGGCGTCGGCAGCTTCATCATCGCGACCGAACGGCTCGGCCCCGCGCTCATCGACCGGCTGTTCCCCAACCGCCGCAACTATGTGACCAGCCGCATCATCGGCAATTTCTTCCGCCTGACCCCGGACGACCGGCTGATCTTCGGCGGGCGCGCGCGCTTCGCCATTTCGGGCGGCAAGTCGGATGTGAAAAGCGGCGCGATCCTGACCGATGCGATGCGCGCCATGTTCCCCGATTTGCGCCACGCCCGCATCGACCATGTGTGGGGCGGCATGGTGGACCTGACCGCCGACCGCCTCCCCCGCGCGGGGGAGCAGGACGGGCTGTTCTACGCCATGGGCTACAGCGGCCATGGCGTGCAGATGTCGGTGCATATGGGCCAGCAGATGGCCCGCTACATGGGCGGCGACCTCTCCGCAAACCCCTGGGCCGACCTCGACTGGCCCGCCATCCCCGGCCACCTCGGCAAGCCCTGGTTCCTGCCCGCCGTCGGCGCGTGGTACAAGGTGCAGGACATGTTCAAATGATCGGCGACGGCTCCTCCCCCTTCTCCCGCCGCGACCTGCTCGGCGCCGCGCTCGGCGCGGGCATGGTCGCCACCGCGGGCGGCATCCTCGTCCCGGCGGCATCGCTCGCCGCCGCCAGACCCCAACCCCGTCAGGGCGGCCGGATCAAGGCGGCGACCATGTCCCTCTCCACCGCCGACACGCTGGACCCGGCCAAGGGTTCGCTGTCGAGCGACTATGTCCGCCATTTCATGCTCTACAACTGCCTGACGGAGCTGGACCGCACCCTGCGCGCCCGCGCCGGCCTCGCCGTCCGCATGGAAAGCAGCGACCAGCGTGTCTGGCATGTCCGCCTGCGCAGCGGCGTGACCTTCCATGATGGCCGCTCGCTCACCTCCGCCGATGTCGTTTATTCGCTGCTGCGGCACAAGGAACCGGCGACCGCCTCCAAGCTCGCCGCCATCGCGGAGCAGTTCCGCACCGTCCGCGCCGATGGCCCGCTCGACCTCACCATCGAACTGGGAGGGGCCAACGCCGACCTTCCCGTCATCCTCGCCCAGTCGCATTTCGCCATCATCCCGGCGGGGGAAAAGGCGTTCAGGACCGGCAACGGCACCGGCCCCTATCGTCTCGCCGCCTTCACGCCCGGCGTCCGCACGCTGGGCCGCCGCAACGCCGATTACTGGAAACCCGGCAAGCCCTATCTGGACGAGATCGAACTGATCGGCATCCCGGACGAGGTCAGCCGCGTCAACGCGCTCCTTTCGGGCGACATCCATATGGCGCTGGCGGTCAATCCGCGCTCCACCCGCCGGGTCAACGCCTCGCCGCGCCATCTGGTGCGGGAGACGCCGTCCGCCCTCTACACCAACCTCATCATGCGGCAGGACCAGCTGCCCACGTCCAGCGGCCATTTCGTCGCGGGCATGAAATATCTGATGGACCGCCCGCTCATCAAGCGCGCGCTGTTCCGCAACTATGCGACGATCGCCAACGACCATCCGATCCCGCCCTTCCACCCCTATTATCGCGCGGGCCTGCCCCAGACCGCGCTCGATCTGGACAAGGCGCGCTGGCATTTCCGCAAGGCGGGCATCGGCACGACCCGCCTGCCCCTCTACGCCTCCACGGCGGCGGAAGGGTCGGTGGACATGGCCTCCATCCTCCAGGAATATGGCGCGCGCGCGGGTCTGAACCTCTCGGTCAGCCGGGTGCCCGCCGACGGCTACTGGTCCACCCACTGGATGAAGCACCCGCTGGGCTTCGGCAACACCAACCCCCGGCCCACGGCGGACCTGATCTACAGCCTCTTCTACAAATCCGATGCGCCATGGAACGAGTCCGGCTGGCAGAACCCCCGTTTCGACCGCCTGCTGGTCGAGGCGCGCGGCGAGCCGGACGACGCCCGGCGCAAGCAGCTCTATGGCGAGATGCAGGGGCTGGTGCGCGACCGCTGCGGCGTCGGCATCCCCGTCTTCATCAGCCTGCTCGACGGGTATGACCGGCGGCTCAAGGGCTGGCATCCGGTGCCGCTGGGCGGCTTCATGGGCTATGCCTTTGCCGAACATCTGTGGTGGGAGGACTGACCGCATGAGCGCATCCCCGGCCAGCCGCCCCCATGCGGCCCGCAACACCCTGCTGCGCATGATCGCGGGCCGCATCGGCGCCGCTTTCCTGACGCTGATCCTCGTCTCCCTCGTCGTCTTCACGATCAGCGACCTGCTCCCCGGCGACGCCGCGCAGGAGGCGCTGGGCCAGAGCGCGACGCCCGCGCAGGTCGCCGCGCTGCGCCATGAAATGGGTCTCGACCGTCCCGCCTATGTCCGCTTCGGGTCATGGATCACCGGCCTTGCGGGCGGCGACGCGGGCCAGTCGCTGGTCGCCAACATGCCGGTGGGGGAGATTATCCGGGAACGGCTGCCCAACTCGCTGCTCCTCGCCGCGCTCACCACCCTGGTCGCCGTGCCGCTGGCGCTGACCATCGGCATATCCAGCGCGATGAACCGGGGCGGGCGGCTCGACCGGGCGCTCAATGTCGCCACCCTCTCCATGGTCGCGCTGCCCGAATTTCTGGTCGCGACCATCGCGGTCCTGATCTTCTCGGTCAAACTGCGCTGGCTGCCGTCCATCTCCATGCTGCCGGAACAGGCGACATGGGGGCAGTTCTTCGAAACCTTCGCCATGCCGGTCTTCTCCCTGTGCGTCGTCGTCATCGCCCAGATGGCGCGGATGACGCGCGCGGCGGTCATCGACCAGCTCGACCGGCCCTATGTGGAGATGGCGCTGCTCAAGGGCCTGTCGCCCGCCCGCGTGGTGATACGCCATGTCCTGCCCAACGCCGTCGGCCCCATCGTCAACGCGATGGCGCTCAGTCTCTCCTATCTTCTCGGCGGAGCGATCATCGTGGAAACCATCTTCAACTATCCCGGTCTGGCCAGCCTGATGGTCAACGCCGTGACCAGCCGCGACATGCCGCTGCTACAGGCGTGCGCGATGATCTTCTGCGCGGTCTATCTGCTGCTGATGCTGCTGGCGGACGTCACCGCCATCGTCGCCAACCCCCGGCTGCGCAGCGCATGAGCGGCGCGTCCCTCCCCACTGCCGCGCCCGCTCCGGTTCCGGCTCCAGCCACCAAACGCGCCGCCTTCCCCGCCCGCGCGCTCCGCTGGACCCGCCGCCTGCCGCTGTCGGGCAAGGTCGGGCTGGCCTTCGTCCTCTTCTGGCTGGTCATCGCGCTGATCGGGCCGCTCCTCGCCCCCTATCCCATCGGCGCCTTCGTGGACGAGAATGTGTTCAGCCCCGCGTCCCGCACCTTCCTGCTGGGCAGCGACTATCTGGGCCGCGACGTGCTCAGCCGCCTGTTGCACGCCGCGCGCTACACCGTCGGGCTGGGCGCGGGGGCGGCGCTGCTCGCCTGCACCGTCGGCACCGGCCTCGCCCTCGTCGCGGCGGTGGGTCGGGGGTGGGTGGACGAACTCCTCTCCCGCTTCATGGACACGGTCATCTCCATCCCGTCCAAGATACTGGCGCTGGTCATGGTCGCCGCCTTCGGCTCCTCGCTCTGGCTGCTGTTGCTGATCGCGGGTCTCACCTATGTGCCCGGCAATTACCGCATCGCCCGCGCGCTGGCGGTCAACCTCAACCAGATGGATTTCGTCTCGGTCGCCCGCGCGCGCGGGGAACGCCGCGCCTATATCGCCCTGTCCGAAATCCTGCCCAACATGCTGCACCCGCTGCTGGCCGATTTCGGCCTGCGCTTCGTGTTCATCGTGCTACTGCTCTCCGCGCTCAGCTTTCTGGGCCTGGGCGTCCAGCCGCCGCAGGCCGACCTCGGCTCCTTGGTGCGGGAGAATATCTCCGGCATTGCGGAGGGCGCGCCCGCCATCCTGATGCCCGCCCTCGCCATCGCCACGCTGACCGTCAGCGTCAACCTGCTGATCGACGCGCTGCCGCACCGTGGGAGGAACTGATGAGCGACCCGGCCACCGCCCCAGACACTCCCCATGTCCCCCCGCATGTCCCCCCCCACGTAACCGTCACCAACCTGCGGATCGCCGCACGCGGGCCGGACGGGCAGGACATCGTCATCGTCGATGACGTCAGCTTTGCCATTCCAAAGGGCGAAGTGCTGGCCCTGATCGGGGAGTCCGGCTCGGGCAAGACCACCATCGCCCTCTCTCTCCTCGGCCATGTCCGCCCCGGCGCCGCGATCACCGGCGGCAGCATCACCGTGGGCGACGCGGCGATCCGCTCCCTCACCCCCGCCGCGCTGCGCGACCTGCGCGGCAACCGCATCGCCTATGTGGCGCAGAGCGCGGCGTCCGCCTTCAACCCCTCCCGCACGCTGATGGACCAGGTGGTCGAACCCGCCCTGATCCACGACCTCCTCCCCCGCCCCGCGGCGGAGGCCAAGGCGGTGGAGCTGTTCCGCGCGCTCGGCCTGCCGAAACCCGACACCATCGGCCAACGCTACCCGCACCAGCTTTCGGGCGGCCAGCTCCAGCGGCTGATGGCCGCCATGGCGCTCATCACCGATCCCGAACTGGTCATCCTCGACGAACCCACCACCGCCCTCGACGTGACGACGCAGATCGGCGTGTTGCAGGCGTTTCGCGCCGTCGTGCGCGACCGGGGCACCACCGCCGTCTATGTCAGCCACGACCTCGCCGTCGTCGCGCAGATGGCGGACCATATCGTCGTCCTCAACCGGGGACGGGTGCGGGAGACCGGGCGCGTCCACCAGATCCTGCAATCCCCCCGCGACGATTATACCAAGACCCTGATGGCCGCCGCCCATCCCGTGGTGGAGGCCGCGCAGGACAAGCCGCGCACCGCCCCCGTCCCCCTCCTCCAGATCGAGGGCCTCACCGCCGGCTATGGCCGTGTCGATGCGCAGGGCCGCCCCGCCGTGCCCGTGCTGCGCGACATCGGCCTGACCCTGCACCGGGGCGAGATATTGGGCGTCATCGGGGAGTCCGGTTCCGGCAAGTCCACCCTCGCCCGCGTCATCGCCGGGCTGTTGCCCCCCGCGCGCGGCCGGATCAGCCTTGACGGCGCTCCCCTCGCGCCGGGGCTGGATGGGCGCAGCCGCGACGATTTCCGCCGCGTGCAGATCGTCTTTCAGAACGCCGATGTCGCCCTCAACCCCGCCCATAGCGTCGGGCAGATATTGAAGCGTCCCCTCGCCTTCTACCATGGCCTCACCGGCGCGGCGGCGGATGCGCGGGTCGCGGAACTGCTGGAGCGCATCCAGCTTCCCCGCACGCTGGCGGACCGGCCCTGCACCGACCTGTCGGGCGGGCAGAAGCAGCGCGTCAACCTCGCCCGCGCCCTCGCCGCCGGGCCGGACCTGATCCTGTGCGACGAAGTCACTTCCGCCCTCGACACGGTGGTCGGCGCGGCGATCCTCGACCTGCTGGCCGACCTGCGCCGCGAACTGGGCATCGCCATGGTCTTCATCAGCCATGACATCTCCACCGTGCGCGCGATCTGCGACGACATCCTCGTCCTCTATTCCGGCGACGTGGTGGATCAGGGACCGCGCGCCGCCTTTGGCTCGCCGCCGCATCATCCCTACACCGACCTGCTGATCCGCTCCGTGCCCGAAATGCGGCCGGGCTGGTTGCCGGAGGGGCTGGGCGCGCCCGCCCTGCCGCCCATCGACCCGCTCGCGGGCGACGCCGACCTGTGCCGCTTCCTCCCGCGCTGCAACGTCCGCGTGGCCGGTCTGTGCGACCGCATCGCCCCGCCCCGCCACGACCTCGCCGCCGGGAACGCCATCCTGTGCCATCTGGAGGAAGGCCCCCTCGCCGTCGCGCAGCGCGCGGAGGCGCTGGTATGACCGGTCGCGCAACGCGCACAGGCGCGGACATGACCCGCCTCCCGACACGCGACGGCGCAGCCCTGATCGCGCCCCGACGCGCCGGGACCATGGCATGACCGCCCGCTTCGTCCGGCTGGCGGAAACGGATCGCCCCGCCCTCACCCTCCATGTCGATGGCGCGCCCGTCACCGCACTGGCGGGGGACACGCTGATGGTCGCCCTCCTCACCTCCGGCGCGACCCTGCGCCAGTCGGAATTTGGCGACGGCCCCCGCGCGGGCTTCTGCCTGATGGCCGCCTGCCAGGATTGCTGGGTCTGGACGGAAGAGGGCACCAAATTGCGCGCCTGCTCCACCCTCGCGGAATCGGGCCAGCGCATCGTCACGACGGAACCGGACACGACATGGCCGAACCAGCAATAGTCATCATCGGCGCAGGACCGGCGGGCGTGCGCGCCGCGCAGGCGCTGGCCGACGCGGGCATCCGCCCCATCGTCATCGACGAGGGGCGGCGGTCCGGCGGGCAGATATACCGCCGCCAGCCCGACGGCTTCACCCGCTCCCACGCCACGCTGTACGGGACGGAGGCGGAGCGCGCCCGCGCCCTCCACACCTGTTTCGACGGGCTGGAGGGGCGCGTGGACTATCGCCCCGAAACCCTCGTCTGGCACATATCGGACGGGCAGGTGTGGACGCTGGGGCCGGACGGGCACCAGTCCATCCCCTATGACGCTTTGATCCTGTGCACCGGCGCGACCGACCGGCTGATGCCCGTCCGGGGCTGGCACCGGGCTGGCACCTACAGCCTCGGCGGATCGCAGATCGCCTTGAAGGCGCAGGCGTGCGCCATCGGCAGTCAGGTCGTCTTCCTCGGCTCCGGGCCGCTCCTCTATCTCGTCGCCGCCCAATATGTGAAGGCGGGGGCGCATGTCGCCGCCGTCCTCGACACCGCCCCCTTTGCCGCGCGCATCCCCGCCCTGCCCAAATTGCTGGCGCAGCCCGCCGCGCTGTGGAACGGCGTCCTGCTGACCCGCACCATAAAGCGGGCGGGCGTCCCCATCCTCCACGGCGTCACCCCGCTCGACATCACCGGCGGGGAAGAGGGCAGCGGCGCGCCTGATGGCGCGGGCGTCGACACCGGCCCGGCCGCCCGCGATGGCCGATCCTCCAGCCGCGCCGGAACCGTCGACACGGGCGCCGTCAGCGGCGTCACCGTCCGCACCGCCGACGGCGGCGAGCGCCACTTCGCCTGCGACGCCATCGCCATGGGCCATCATCTTCGCCCGGAGACGCAGCTCGCCGACCTTGCGCGCTGCGCCTTCGCCTTCGATCCCGCCGTGCGCCAGTGGCTGCCCGTGCGCGATCCCGATGGCCGCGCCTCCGTCCCCGGCGTCTATCTCGCGGGTGACGGCGCGCGCATCCTCGGCGCGCGTTCGGCGGAGGCCAGCGGGCGTCTCGCCGCCCTCGCCGCCCTCACCGACCTCGGCTTCCCCGTGGCGTCGGTCGACCTCGCGTCCCTGCGCCGCGACGTCGCCACCTACGTCCGTTTCGCCAGCGGACTGGCGCAGGCTTTTCCCTGGCCGGTGGAGCAGGCCGCCGCCCTCCCCGACGACGCCATCGTCTGCCGCTGTGAGAGCATCACCGCCGGGGAACTGCGCGCCACCGTGACGGACACGGGCGCGCAGGAGGCCAACCGCGCCAAGGCGTTCAGCCGCGTCGGCATGGGCCGGTGCCAGGGGCGCTATTGCGGCCTCGCCGCCGCCGAAGTCATCGCCGCCGCCGCCGCCATCCCCGTCGAGCGCGTCGGCCGCCTGCGCAGCGCCGCCCCCGTCAAACCGATCAGCGCCGGGTCCGCCGGAAAGGCCGGCGCATGACCGCCCCCATCCTCGCGTCCGCCACGCCCGCCCCCGCCCTGTCCGCCCAGTCCCTGTCCGCCCCGTCCTTGTCCGACGTCCTCATCATCGGCGGCGGCATCATGGGCAGCGCCGCCGCCTTCTTCCTGCGCCAGCGCGGCCTGTCCGTCACCCTGCTCGAAAGCGACCTCGTCGGGCGGCAGGCCAGCGGCACCAATTTCGGCAATGTCCGGCGGCAGGGGCGGCCCCTCTACCAGCTCCCCCTCGCCAACCGCGCGATGGCGATCTGGCGCAACACGCCCGCCCTGCTCGGCACGGACGTGGAATATCTGCAACGCGGCCATATGCGCGTCTGCTATCGCGACCGGCCGGACACCGCCGCCAGCATGGAGGCTTATGCCGCCGACGCCGCGCGGTTCGACCTCGACCTCGAAATGCTCAGCGGCAACGCCCTGCGCGCGCGCTTCCCCTTTCTGGGGCCGGAGGTGCTGGCCGCCTCTCTCTCCGCGCAGGACGGCCACGCCAACCCCCGCCTCGCCGGTCCCGCCTTCGCCCGCGCGGCGCAGCGCCGGGGCGCGATCATCCACGAGAATTGCCGTGCCATCCACGCGGGCAAGAGCGGCGACGATTTCACCGTCACCGCCGCGGACGGGCGGGAGTTTCGCGCCCCCACCCTCCTCATCACCGCCGGGGCATGGGCCAAGCAATTCGTGGAGGGCTTTGGCGAGACCGTCCCCCTCACCTCGCGCGGGCCGAACATGTGCGTCACGGAGCCTCTGCCCTACGCCATCGGCCCCTCGGTCGGCGTGGCGACGCCTGAAACGCTGGAGTCCGTCTATTTCCGGCAGGTCGCGCGCGGCAACCTCGTCATCGGCGGCTCCCTGCAGAACCAGACCTTCCCGGACGCGTATCGCGTCTATGTGAAGCCGGACAACACGCTGGGCCAGTGGCAACAGATGCAACGGCTGATCCCCGCCGTCGCCCGCCTCAACATCATCCGCACCTGGAGCGGCATCGAAAGCTACCTGCCCGACAGCCAGCCCGTGATGGGACCGAGCGGTTCGGTCAGCGGGCTGTTCTACGCCTTCGGCTTCTCCGGCGCGGGGTTCCAGGTGGGACCGGGCGTGGGCGAGACGATGGCGGAACTGATCGCCACGGGCCGGACGGACATTGATCTCAGCCACTACGCCATCGGGCGGTTTGCGGACGTACGTTAGCCCTCTCCCGCGAAAGCGGGAGAGGGCCAAGCCCCCCTCACAATTGTATCAACGCCGCCTTGCTCTTCATCGTCGCCATATAGGCCTCACGCCCCAGATCCTTGCCGATCCCGCTCTGCTTGAATCCGCCGGTCGGCAGCATGAAATCATTGCTCCGCCCATAGCGGTTGACCCACACCGTCCCCGCCTCCAGCGCCCGCGTCGCGCGCAGCGCACGATTCAGGTCGCCGGTGTGCACCCCCGCCGCCAGCCCGTACCGGCTGTCATTGGCCAGCGCATAGGCTTCCTCCTCGTCGCCGAATGTCTGCACGGTCAGCACGGGGCCGAAAATCTCGCCCTGCACCGCCTCCGCATCCTGCGGCAGCCCGGTCAGCAGCGTGGGCAGATAATAGCTGCCCTCCTGCGGCGATGGCGCGCGGCGGCCGCCGGTCACGGCCTCGCCCCCCGCCACGACCGCACGGGCCACCATGGCGTCAATGTCGCCCAACTGCTTTTCGGAGATGATCGGACCCATCGTCGTGTCACCGCCCCATGTCGGGCCGATGCGGTGCGCCTCGAACGCCGCCAATATCCGCCCCACCACCTCGTCGGCCACGCTCTCCTGCACCAGCAGGCGCGATCCCGCGACGCACACCTGCCCGCTGTTCAGCGTGATCGCCTTGGCCACGATGGCCGCCGCCTGCCCCATGTCCTTCGCATCGGCAAAGACGATCTGCGGGCTTTTGCCGCCCAGTTCCAGCGTGACCGGCTTCGGCCCCGTCTCGGCGCAAGCGTTCATGATCGCGATGCCGGTGCGGGTGGAGCCGGTAAAGCTCACCTTCGACACCAGCGGATGCCGGCACAGCGGATCGCCCACCGACCGGCCATCGCCCTGCACCACGTTGAACACGCCGCGCGGCAGCCCCGCCTCTATCGCCAGTTCCGCGACGCGCACAATGCTGAACGGCGTCATCTCGGACGGTTTCAGGACGACGCTGTTGCCGGATGCGATGGCGGGCGCGATCTTCCACGCCGCCATCACCAGCGGCAGGTTCCACGGCGCAATCGCCGCGATCACGCCATAAGGTTCGGTGATGGTGAAGCCGAGCTTGTCCGGCGTGGTCGCGATGACCTCGCCCCCTGCCTTGTCCGCGAACTCCGCGAAAAAGCGGATCGTCTCGGCGGTGTAGGACAGATCCCACGCCAGTATCTCCCCGATCGTCCGCGTCGATCCCACCGCCTCCAGCGGGGCCAGCCGCGCGGCGTCCGCGTCGATCAGGTCGGCCCAGCGGCGCATCACCGTCATCCGGCCGCGCGGGTCGGTCGCGGCCCAGCCGCTCTTGCGATACGCCTGATAGGCGTCGGTGACGACCGCATCCACCTGCGCCGCGCTGGCGCTGTCGAGCTTGCCATAGGCGCGCCCGTCGGAGGGGCGCAGCACGTCCAGCCCGGCCCCTTCGCCCCCCAGACGCCGCCCGGCCATGAAGTTGTTCGCCTGCGCCACCGCCACCCGGTCGGGATCAAAGCCGTTCATGCCGCTCTCCGCTCAAGAATCCAGCGATTGGAATAGGAGCGCAGGCGCAGCATTTGGGCTTTCAACGCCCTGAGTTCCGCGATTTTCTTCTGAAATATCGGGCAAGGCGGCACCTAATGCCATCAGGCAGATTCTACTGTTCGACGCAGGATATTCCCCCACATCGGGGGGCACCGGACCGTTTACCGGACCCGTTACGGAGGTAGATAGTGGCAACAGGGCTGACCGATATAGTCCAGTTGAGAGCCATGACGGCAGAAGATCTTGCCGCCGCCCATGGCCTTTCGCGTGAACAGCAATGGCCCCATCGGGAAGAGGATTGGGCCGCCATGCTCCAGTTGGGGCATGGGCTGGTCGCGGAGCGTGACGGCGCGGTGCTGGGCACCACGATGTGGTGGTTGTTTGGCGACAGCCATGCCAGCCTTGGCATGGTGATCGTGGCCAAGGCGGCGCAGGGCATGGGCGTGGGGCGCAAGCTGATGGAGGGCGCCATCGCCGCCATCGGCGACCGGTCCATCCTGCTCAACGCCACGGACGAGGGGCTGAACCTCTATCGTTCGCTGGGTTTCGACGTGACCGGCACCGTCTATCAGCATCAGGGCGCGCCCTTCGACGTGCCCATCGCGCAGCTCATCCCCAATGAACGCGTCGCGCCGATGAAGGCGGGGGAACTGGCCGACATCAGCCGTCTGGACCGGGCGGCGACCGGTCTCGATCGCTCTGCGGTCATCGACTATCTGTTCGACGCGGCGCAGGGCGTGGTGCTGAACCGCGACGGGGAACAGGCGGGCTATGCCTTGTTCCGTCGGTTCGGGCGCGGCTACAGCATCGGGCCGACGCTGGCCCCCGACATCGGCGGCGCGCGGGCGCTTATCAGCCACTGGCTCGGTTCCAACACCGGCATGTTCTGCCGCCTCGACGTGCCGGAGGACAGCGGCCTGTCGGCGTGGTTGGACGAGCTGGGCCTGCCCTGCGTCGGCCGGGTGACGCGCATGTGCCGCGGCACGCCCCCGCCCGCCAATTCTATAAGCGCCAATCCAACAGGCCAGGCTCTCACGGGGGCACGTCCAACAGGCGACACCATCCGCGCCTGGTCCCTCATCAATCAGGCGCTCGGCTGATGACATTCCAAAACACCCTTTCGGTTGTAAAACTTGAAAAAGCGGACCTCTTCCGACAGGCCGCTTTCATTGGTGGCGACTGGGTTTCGGCGGCCTCCGGCGCGACCATCCCGGTGGACGATCCCGCGACCGGTGCGCTGCTCGGCACCGTGCCCGATTGCGGCGTCGCGGAGACGGATCAGGCCATCGCCGCCGCCAACGCCGCCTTCCCCGCCTGGCGCGCAAAGACGGCCGGCGAACGCGCCGCGATCCTCGAACGCTGGCACGCGCTGGTGCTGGACAATGTCCCCGACCTCGCCCGCATCATGACCGCCGAACAGGGCAAGCCGCTGGCGGAATCGGAAGGCGAAATCCGCTACGCCGCGACCTTCATCAAATGGTTCGCGGAGGAAGGCCGCCGCGCGTCGGGCCATGATGTTCTCGCGCCGGAAGCCAACCGCCGCATCTTCGTGATGAAGGAGCCCATCGGCGTCGCCGCCGCCATCACGCCCTGGAATTTCCCGGCCGCGATGATAACCCGCAAATGCGCGCCAGCTCTCGCGGCGGGCTGCCCGGTCATCGTCAAACCATCCGATTTCACCCCCTACACCGCGCTCGCCCTCGTCCGCCTCGCGGAACTCGCCGGACTGCCTGCGGGCACGATCAATGTCCTGACCGGCAGGCCCGAAGCCATCGGATCGGCGCTGACCGCAAGCCCCGTCGTCCGCAAACTGTCCTTCACCGGCTCCACCCGCGTCGGCAGCCTGCTGCTGCGACAGTGCGCCGATACCGTGAAACGCACCAGCCTGGAACTGGGCGGTAACGCCCCGCTGATCGTGTTCGACGACGCCGACCTCGACCTCGCCGTGCAGAGCGCGATGATTTCCAAATTCCGCAACGCCGGGCAGACCTGCGTCTGCGCCAACCGCATCTTGGTGCAGGACAGCGTCCATGACGCCTTTGCGGAAAAGCTGGCGAAGGCCGTCACCGCGCTCCGCGTCGGCCCCGGCGATGTGGCGGGCAGCACGGTCGGCCCCCTCATCAACGCCGCCGCCGCGCAGAAGGTGCAGGCCCATGTCGACGACGCGCTCAGCCATGGCGCGACCCTTTATGCCAGCGCCGAGAACGGCATGGCCTATGAACGGTTCGTGGCCCCCGTCATCCTGACCGGCGCGAACAGCAATATGCTGCTGGCCAGCGAGGAGACGTTCGGCCCCGTCGCGCCGCTGTTCCGCTTCACCCATGAGGAGGAGGCGATCGATTTGGCCAACGCTACCGAATATGGCCTGGCGAGCTATTTCTACACGGACAATATCCACCGTGCCTTTCGGGTCGCAGAAAGGCTGGAGGCTGGCATGGTCGCCCTGAACACAGGAACCATCGCGATGGAAATGGCGCCGTTCGGCGGCGTCAAGATGTCGGGACTGGGCCGGGAGGGTGGCCGTGCCGGTCTGGAGGAATATCTGGAGTCCAAGGCTTTCCACATCGGCGGCCTGAAACTCTGACACATGCCTTATCGTCATCCCGGCGCAAGCCGGGATCGCGTGCGACAGGGCAACACTTCGCCACGCCATATCCCGGCCTTCGCGGGGATGACGGCAATTGGCCACGTCTCAACCTGCAAGGACATCCCGCATGAGCGACACCGCCGCGCGTACCTACACCATCTCCGTCATTCCCGGCGACGGCATCGGCACCGAAGTCATGCCGGAGGGCATCCGCGTGCTGGAGCGCGCGGCGGACCTCTATGGCTTCACGATCGAGCAGCAATGGCATGATTTCGCCTGTTGCGACTATTACACCCGCCATGGCCAGATGATGCCGGACGACTGGAAAGCGCGGATCGGCAATGTCGATGCGATCTTCTTTGGCGCGGTCGGCTGGCCCGACACCGTGCCCGACCATATCTCGCTCGGCGACTCGCTCATCAAGTTCCGCCGGGAATATGACCAATATATCAACCTGCGTCCCGCGCGCCTGATGCCGGGCGTCCCCTGCCCCCTCGCCGGGCGCGGACCCGGCAGCATCGACATGTGGATCGTGCGGGAGAATACCGAGGGCGAATATGGCTCGCTCGGCGGTCGCATGTTCCCCGGCACGGACCGCGAACTGGTGATTCAGGAAACGGTGATGACCCGCATCGGTGTCGACCGGGTGCTGAGCTACGCCTTCGATCTGGCGCGCAGCCGGGATGCGAAGCACCTCACCTCCGCCACCAAGTCGAACGGCATCGCCATCACCATGCCCTATTGGGACGAACGGGTGGAGGAGATGGCGAAAGCCTATCCCGACATCCGCACCGACAAATATCATATCGACATCCTCACCGCCCAGTTCGTGATGAACCCGGACCGGTTCGACGTGGTGGTCGCCTCCAACCTGTTCGGTGACATATTGTCCGACCTTGGCCCCGCCTGCACCGGCACCATCGGCGTCGCGCCGTCGGCCAACATCAACCCGGACCGCACCGGCCCGTCCCTGTTCGAGCCGGTCCATGGTTCCGCGCCGGACATAGCGGGCAAAGGCATCGCCAACCCCATCGGCCAGATCTGGTCCGCCGCGATGATGCTGGACCATCTGGGCGAGGGCGATGCCGCCGCCGCCATCATGCGCGCGGTCGAGGAGGTGCTGTCCGACCCCGACCGTCGCACCGCCGACCTCAAGGGCAGCGCCAACACCGAAGCCTGTGGCAAGGCGGTTGCGGCCGCCCTTCGATAATATTCTCATCGTTGCAGGCGTAGCGCGGCAATCCAGAAGATGCGTATTGCCGCATGGATTGCCGCGCTACCCTCGCAATGACGAATGAGTTTACGGCAAAGCCATCACCCCAAAACACACCCGGCATTTTGTGCCGCATCCTGTATAAAATAGGGGCACGCCGTCCCTCCCATCGGGGCAAGTCAGCGATTTCTGTGCCCCGCCCGGTCTAGGCTGATCCCATCGTCAATGAAGCGAGCCAGCGCCATCATGCCCCAGACCAATCGCTCCCTGCTGGATATCGACCGGGACCATCTGATCCATCCGGTCACCTCCTTCCGCGGCCATGAAGCGCGCGGCGCGACCATCCTGCAAAGCGGCAAGGGCATGTGGCTGACCGACATCGACGGCAACACCGTCCTCGATGCCTTCGCCGGCCTTTGGTGCGTCAATGTCGGCTATGGCCATGACAGCATCGTGGACGTCGCAGCGGAGCAGATGCGCCGCCTGCCCTATGCCACCGGCTATTTCTCCTTTGGCAACGAACCGGCGATCCTTCTCGCAGAACAGCTTGTCCGCCTCAGCCCGGAGGGGCTGGAGCATGTCTTCTTCACATTGGGTGGGTCGGACGCGGTCGACTCCGCCATCCGCTACATCGTCCATTACTGGAATGCGCTGGGCAAGCCGACCAAGAAGCAGTGCATCGCGCTGGAACGCGGCTACCATGGCTCCAGCACCACCGGATCGGGCCTGACCGCGCTCGCCAACTTCCACCGCAATTTCGACGTGCCGCTGAAGTGGCAGCATCATATCCCGTCGCCCTATGCCTATCGCGGCGATGCGGCGGATGACGCCGCCCTGATCGCCCAGTCCGTGGGCCATCTGCGCGCCAAGGTCACGGAACTGGGCGCGGACAATGTCGCCGCCTTCTTCTGCGAACCCATTCAGGGGTCGGGCGGCGTCATCGTCCCGCCCAAGGGCTGGCTGAAGGCAATGCGCGACGCCTGCACCGACCTCGGCATCCTGTTCGTCGCGGACGAGGTCATCACCGGCTTCGGCCGCACCGGTCCCATGTTCGCCTGTCTGGAGGAGGACGTCTCTCCCGACCTCATGACCCTCGCGAAGGGGCTGACCGCCGGATATACGCCGATGGGTGCCGTGCTGCTGTCCGATACCGTCTATCAGGGCATAGCGGACGGCGCGTCCCCCGACCTCGCCATCGGCCATGGCCTGACCTACTCCGGCCATCCGGTCAGCGCGGCGGTCGGCCTCGAAGTGCTGCGCCTCTATCAGGAGGGGGGCATCCTCGCCAACGGGCAGAGCGTCGGCACCGCCTTCGCGGCGGGTCTGGCCGGGCTGGCTGACCATCCGCTGGTCGGCGACACGCGCGGGCGCGGACTGCTGGGTGCGATCGAACTGGTAGTGGACAAGGGCACAAAGGACCGTTTCGACCCGTCGCTCAAGCTCCCCGACCGCCTCTTTGCCAAGGGCTATGCCAATGGCGTCATCTTCCGCGCCTTCGCCGACAACATCATCGGGCTTGCGCCCGCCCTCTGTTGCTCCGATGAAGAAATGGAGATGATCTTCGCCCGCATCCGCACTACACTCGACCAGTTGCTCGACGAGCCGGATATCCGGTGCGCGGTGGCCTGAAGGAGAGGGCGACCATGACGCTGGGCCTCAAGCTCGATCGCATCGATCTCAAGATTCTGGCCCAGCTCCAGCGGGCCGGGCGCATCACCAATGTCGAACTGGCCGATGCGGTCGGCCTGTCGCCCAGCCCCTGCCTCACCCGCGTCAAGCGGCTGGAAAAGGCCGGCTTCATCACCGGCTACAGCGCGCAGATCAACCTCGACAAGCTGGGCGAGGTGCTGACCGTCTTTACCGAAGTCACATTGACCGAGCATCGTTCCGGCGACTTCTCCCGCTTCGAGACGAAGATCCGCAAGCTGGACGAGATCGTCGAATGTCATCTCGTCAGCGGCGGCTACGACTATCTGTTGAAATTCGTGACGCGTGGCGTCGGCCATTACCAGTCGATCATCGAGGGGATGCTGGAGGGCGACTATGGCATCGAGAAATATTTCAGCTATGTCGTGATCAAATCGCCCTTCATCAAGCAGCATTATCCGATACAACGACTGTTCGGGGAGCAGCATTGAGCGCGCCATCCCCCGTACGGCGCGACAGGACGAACCCATGACCACCACCGCCATCGACGACCTGCTGGCGCCGCTCGTCGCCTTTCGCCACGATATCCACGCCCACCCCGAACTGGGTTTTCAGGAAAAGCGTACTGCCTCCGTGATCGCGGACCAACTCCGCGCCATCGGGCTGGAGGTGCATGAGGGCGTGGGCCAGACCGGCGTGGTTGGCGTGCTGCGCAACGGCGCCTCCTCCCGCGCCATCGGCCTGCGCGCGGACATGGACGCGCTCTCCATCCAGGAACAGACCAACCTGCCCTATGCCAGCAAGACGGACGGCGTCTTCCATGGCTGCGGCCATGACGGCCATCTCGCCATGCTGCTGGGCGCGGCGCAGCATCTGGCGCGCACCCGCAATTTCGACGGCACAGTCAATTTCTTCTTCCAGCCCGCCGAGGAAGGCTTGGGCGGCGCGCGCGTCATGGTGGAGGAAGGGTTGTTCGACCGCTTCCCCTGCGACCGCGTCTTCGCGCTCCACAACTGGCCGGACCTGCCCGCAGGCACCATCGCCACCCGCCCCGGCCCCATCATGGGCGCGGCGGACAAGTTCGAGATCGTGCTGACGGGCCGGGGTGGCCATGCGGCGATCCCGCACAACACGCCGGACGCCATCCTCGCCGCATCGGCGCTGGTCGGCCAGCTCAACACCATCATCGCCCGCTGCATCCCCGCCCTGTCGTCGGCGGTGCTCTCCGTGACCCAGATCAACGGCGGCCATGCCCACAATGTCATCCCCGCCAGCGTCACCATCGTCGGCACGGTCCGCACCTTCGACCCCGCAGTGCAGGACGTGATAGAGGCAAAGCTGCGCGAGATGGTGAAGGGCACAGCCCTTTCCTTCGGCCTGACTGCGGATGTCAGCTACGACCGCTATTATCCCGCCACCATCAATGACGAGGACGCCGCGCGCGAGGCACTGGCGATTGCAGGCACGGTCGGCACGGCGCTACTCGCGCCGGAACCGGCTTTCACCTCGGAGGATTTTGCCTTCATGCTCCACGCCTGCAAGGGGGCCTATCTCTGGCTAGGGCAGGGACGCGGGGTCGGATCGGCCGCGTTGCATAACCCCGGCTATGATTTCAACGACGATGTGATGGCGACCGGTATCCGCCTGCATGTGGCGCTGGCGGAGACAATCCTCTCCACCTGAAACTGTCCGCCTCAACTGCCTCCGCCTGACCCTCTGCGTGCGCTTCAGAACCAGAAGCGCACGCCCGCCACAAACCGCAGGCTGCCGGGATTCTCTCCCTCTGCCCGCGCATAATCCGCCGTCCGACCAAGCTTGCGCTCCCAGTGCACGCCCACATAGGGCGCAAACTCGCGCATAATTTCGTAGCGCAACCGCATCCCCAGTTCGACCGAGGTAAAGCCCGGCCCCATCTCCAGTTCCGGCACATCCTGCGCGGAGATGTTCAGCTCCGCCGCAGGTTGCAGGATCAGGCTCTGCGTGATGCGCTGGTCATAGCTGGCCTCGGCCCGCGCCGTCACCTCGCCCTTGTTGGACAGGAAGACCTGCCCCTCCAGTTCGAACCAATAGGGGGCCAGTCCCTCGATCCCCACCACCGCATGGGTGCGGCGCGGTTCGGGAGCCAGATCCTGCCGCACACCGGCTTGCAGGTTGAACCAGGGGTCGAGCGCCCGGCTCCACAGCGCCTGCACCTCCGCCTGCTCCACCTTGCCACCGATCACGCCCTCGCCCTCGGTCTTGAAGGCGAAGCGGTCGATGTCGCCGCCGACCCAGCCCTCGGCCTCCCACGCATGGCCGTCCGCGCCGGGGCCGGGCCGCCATTCCAGACGGTCGATCAGCAACATGGAGTTGGGCATGCCGCCAGCCTCATAGCGCAGGGCCGCACGGGCACGGGCCATCGCGGCGGGGTCATAATAGGCGTCGGCCGCATGATCGCCCGGCGCGGCAGGTGCGGGCTTTTCGGCGGGCGCCGCAGCGGTCGCTTCCGTGGATGGCGATGGGGCCGCAGCCGGTGCGTCCGGCGCCGCATGGCCCGCATGCCCGGCATGATCCTGCGCCTGCACCGGCACAGCGACCGCCAGCAGCGGTATACTCAGCAGCGGCAGGGCCAGCAGCGTCGCGATCCTCTTCATGCCGCGCCCTCCGCCTTGCTCACATCGGGCCGCACGGTGACGACCCGGAACATGCCGGCATGCATATGCAGCAGCATGTGGCAATGAAACGCCCAGTCGCCCAGCGCGTCAGCGGTCAGGTCGAAACTCGCCTTGCCGCCGGGCAGCACATTGACCGTATGCTTGCGCGGCTGCTTCTCGTCCGCGCCGTTCACCAGTTCGAAGAAATGACCGTGCAGGTGGATGGGGTGCGGCATCATCGTGTCGTTGACCAGAGTCACCCGCACCCGCTCATTATGGCGAAACGCCAGCGGTTCGGCTCCCTCGCTCAGCTTTACCCCGTCGAACGACCACATATAGCGTTCCATATTGGCGGTCAGATGGACCTCCAGTTCCCGTTCCGGCGCACGCCGGTCAGGACCGGGGACCAATGCCCTGAGGTCGGTATAGGTCAGCACCCGATGATCGACCGTCTCCAGCCCGGTGGGCCGGTCACCCATCCGGTCGGCGGGCGCGGCGGACAGGGTGGCCACGCCCGGTCCCATCCTGACGCTGGGCGGCGCGACCGACTTGTCGCGCATCTTCATCGTCGCATGGCCGCCGCCCTTGGCGGGCGCATCGACCGGTGCCGACAGGTCCAGCGTGCCCGCCCCCATGTCCATCCCGGACATGTCCATACCCATGTCCTTCATCACCAGCAACGGGCGTTCGCGCAGCGGCACCAACGGCGCGACCATGCCAATCTGCGGCGACAGCGTGGCCCGGCACAGGCCTGACCGGTCGATGGCTTCCGCGATGATCGCCACCGCCTCCGCCCGCTCCGGTCGCACGATCACGTCATAGGTTTCGGCAATGCCGATCTGGAACTCATCCGTTTCCACCGGCTCCACATCCTGCCCGTCCGCCTGCACCACGGTCATGGCCAGCCCCGGCAGGCGCACGTTGAAATTGGTCATCGCCGACGCATTGATGAAGCGCAGCCGCACCCGCTCGCCCGGCGCGAACAACCCGGTCCAGTTACCCGCCGTATCATGGCCGTTGATGAGGTAGCTGTAGGTCGATCCGGTCACGTCCGAAATATCGGTGGGGTCCATCCGCATCTTGCCCCACTCCATCCGCTCCGACAGGCTCTGGTCGCGGCCCGCCATCAGGCCCTTCAGATCCTGCTTCTGCCGGTTGAAATAGCCACCCATCTGCTTGAGCTTGCGCAGGAGGATATGGGGATGCAGGCTGCTCCAGTCGGACAGCAGGATCACATGCTCCCGGTCATAGGGCGCTGGCTCCACACCCGCCGGGTCGATAACCAGCGGGCCGAACAGGCCCATCGCCTCCTGCATGTTGCTGTGGCTGTGATACCAATAGGTGCCCGCCTGCCGGATCGGAAAGCGATAATCGAACGTCTCGCCCGCCCTGATCCCCGGAAAGCTGATCCCCGGCACGCCATCATATTGAAACGGCACGATCAGGCCATGCCAGTGGATCGACGTATCCTCCTTCAGCCCATTGGCCACGGACAGCCGCACATCCTGCCCTTCCTTCAGGCGGATCAGCGGTCCCGGCATCGTGCCATTGGCGGTGACGGCATGGCTGCTGCGCCCGTTCAGCGTGACGCTGCCATGGCCGATGGCGATGCGGATATGCTCGCCCGACAGCACCCCCGGCCCGCTCGCTGCACCCGCCGTCCCGGCCATCGCCCAGCCGGGGAACAGGCCGCCCAGCACCGACAGCCCCGCCAGGCTCCCCACGCCCCGTATCACCGAACGTCTGTCGCATGTCGCCGAAAGCAGGGGGGAGGCCATGAGGGGGATGCACTCCGCGGCGTCATTGCCGCATGAACTCCATACGCGGCCCGGCGGCGTCTCCCTCACTCTATTATCATTTTGTCCCGTCTCTGCGGGGAAGGCTACATCCCTACGCCGGGTCTTGGGCCAGCATCTCGTTCAATTTCGCCCGCGCCCGGTACAGTCGCGTCTCGACCGCCTTCTCGCTGATGCCCAGCAGCGTGGCGACATCCCCCTGCGCCATACCCTCGATCGTTCGGAGCAGCAGGACGGATCGCAATCCCTCCGGCAAGGCGTCGATGGCCCGACGCGCGGCGCGCAACGCCTGCCGCCCTGCAACCTCCGCATCCGGGCCGGGCGCGCTGTCAGCGACGGCCAGCCCCTCCTCCATCGGCCGGGCGCGGGTAAAAAAATGGCGCACCGCGCGCCGCCGCCGCCAGTCCCGGCATTTGTTGAGCGCGATCCGCATGATCCAGAAACGGAACGGCCGCGCGGAATCATAGCGGGCCATATGAGCAAAGGCCGCGATGAAACTTTCCTGTGTCAGGTCAAGCGCCGCATCGGCATCGTCGATCTGCGCGCGGACAAAGCGATAGACCGCATCCCGGTGCCGCCCCAGCAGCAACCGACAGGCATCGTCGCGTCCTGCGTCTTCTCCACTGGCGAGGGCTCGCGCGGCCAGCACGCCGTCATCCGGCGCGTCCTCCTGCCTCACCGCACGGGCGCGGTCAGCGCATCCACCATCGCCTGATCGAAGCGACGCGCCTGATCGGGGCGCAACACAGCCCGCATGGCAAACAGATGCTGCAACGTCTGCTTCTGCACCATGCCCATCGCATGGTGAGAGCGATCGACAGCGGCGGCGACGCCGGGGCCATAGCCCTTTTCCGACTGGATCGCGGCGGCCAGCCGGCGATTGTCGTCCCGCATCTCCCGCTCATAGCCCGCCTGTAGCGTGGCAAAGCTCTTCTCCATCGCCTCGATCCGCGCGGTCTGGCTGGCATCCAGGTCCAGCTCATGATGGATCAGCGCATGAAAGCGATTCTCGATCGGCTCGTCCGGGGTGAACAGCAGCCGCCCGACGCCAACACCCGCCAGCGCCGCCAGAAAGGCAAAGAGGATGAGCAGGACGCGCGCCTTCACCTCAACGGTTTCCCATCAACAGGCTGGACGGCGCGCTGGCGGGGATAGCGTTGAGATAATTCGCCTGCCGCGCACTCGCGCCCTGCGGCGAGACGATGCTCGCACCCAACCCGACGCCCAGCGCCAGCAGGCCCGTCACCGCCAGATTGCGCCGCGCCGCGCTACGGTCCCGCCGGACCGCCGCGCCCGCCAGCACTACGGTCTCCAGCGTCATCAGGCGCGGGTCCGTCGCTACCCCACGCATCTCCTCCAAAAGGCCGTCGATGTCCGTCATCATAATCTCCCTGCCCCCTTATACGCGGCCCGCACAAAAAACACTCATCGTCCATCAGGGATAATCGGGGGAGCCGCGTATAGCCTGTATCCGCGATGCACGCCGGAAAGGACACTCCATGCGCTCTCTCTCTTCTGTTGCCGCCTTCGCCCTTGCCACGCTAGCGCTTTCGACCAGCGGCACGGCCTTTGCCCATGCCAAGCTCCTGTCCTCGACCCCCGCAGCCAATGCCAAGGCATCCAACGTTAAGAACCTGTCGCTGACCTTCTCCGATACGGTGGTGGACAAGCTGTCCGGCGTGGAGATCGTGATGACCGGCATGCCCGGCATGGCCAATCACGACCCGATGAAGGTGTCGGGCTTCAAGACCGCGCTGAACGCCGATGGCAAGACGATGACCATCACCCTGCCCCGCGCACTGCCCGTGGGCAGCTATAAGCTGGACTGGCATGCCGTCACCGCCGACAGCCACCGGATCGAGGGCAGCTACGCCTTCTCGGTAAAGTAAGGCGATGGACCCGCTCGCGATCGCCGTCCGGTTCGGCTCCTATGCCATCCTCTCGCTGATCGCGGGCGTCCCGCTGTTCCTGCACCTGTCGCTGGGCGGCAGGCGGGCGCGAATGGCCTTCGCCACATGGCAGGGGATTTTTGCCTTCCTGCTCTTGGCCGGAGCCGCTCTCGCCCTTATCGGCCTTCTGGTCGCGACCGCCGCCATGGCGGGCACCCCGCTGTTCCCGGTGGACTGGGACATGGTCGGCATCGTCCTGTCCGCCACATCCTCCGCCAAGGCGATGCTGGCGCGCGCGATGATCCTTTTCGTCCTGCTGCTCCTGCTGTTGCTCCGCCACACGCCGGGCCTGCGCTCCTCCATCCTGCTGGGAAGCATCGCCGCCGCGACGCTGGCGTGGAGCGGTCATGCCGCTGCGGGTGACGGTGCTCTCGGCTGGCTCCATCTGTGCGGCGACATGCTCCATATCCTCGCTGCGGCACTGTGGATCGGCGGCATGGCCTGCCTGCTCGCCAGTCTGCGCGGCCCCGATGCCCAGCAGACCGCCCCGATGCTCTCCGCCTTCGCCTGGATCGGCGGCCTCATCGTCGTCCTGCTCGTCGTCACCGGCCTGTTCAACACCGCCATGACCGTCGGCATCGCCAATCTCGCCGCATCGCTCGCCGGTCCCTATGGCAAGCTGCTCGCACTCAAGCTCTTCCTCTTCCTCCTCATGCTGGGCCTCGCCGCGAACAACCGCTTCCGTCTGACGCCCCGCTTCGAGCGATCCCCGCACACCGCACGCCCTGCGCTGCGCCGGGCTATCGCGATCGAACTGACCCTGGCCCTTGTCATCCTCGCACTGGTCGGCTGGCTGGGCATGATCGACCCGCTCGGCAAAGGATAGAACCAGAGGCATGGGGCGGTATCAATGTATATATCGGTCCCGCAATCCAGTTTCCCATCTGCAGCGAGTGGAAGCCTCCCCTGTCTTGTGCCAGGGATTCGATTGGCATGACGATGATTGTCGTACTGCATCATGGCCGAACATAATTCTCATGCGCCATGCATCACCGGTGACAACATCGCACCGGGAAACAGCACGCGCCATCGCCATCTCCCGCACCTCCCCACTATAGGCTGCGCTTCCATCGACGACGGGCCTTAGGGTAACAGAACATAGCCCTTTGAGCGTCTTCCTTGCCGGGGAATGACGTTGGACCCGGGTCGCACCAATCCTACCCACACGGCAACCCGCTTGCGCCAAGACGAAATCATCTCCCAACCATCAGTCTCTGCCGGCGAATCATGTGGCGTCATGCGACGACACCCTTCCCCTCCTGACCATGGTTTGCGCGAGGGCGCTGCACCCAATCCGGCGGGATGGGACGATATGAAACTTATGTCTTACCGCAGGGCGAGACGACCACCGAATCCTGGGATAGGATAACTTGACCGCCACAGCAGGCGAACCTAAACAACTGTTCAGGGAAAGTGCCTGTAGCGTGGCAATGCGCCGGTTCTGGGCGCAGCTTCTCACCTGTTCGACCTTTTCATTTGCCGCCCGCCAATCGCAGACTTCTTCGAACGGCACCGGCATCGACTGAAAAGCCATAGCCAAATCGCCTTTTATGGATAACGTATACATAACTGGGCGATTCAGATTGACGGGGCGGGATTAACCGCCGATGTAGCGAGGGGAGTGTACATCCCATGAGAATGACCGGAGAGGAACGAATTGCAGCCCCCCGCGCCAAGGTGTGGGCCGCGCTCAATGATCCCGATGTACTGCGCCAGTGCATCCCAGGCTGCCAGTCGCTCGACAAGGAAGCGGATGACAAGCTGCGGGCCACCGTCGAGATCAAGATCGGCCCGATCGGCGCCCGCTTCAACGGGGCTGTAACCCTGTCGGACATCGACGCACCCAATGGCTATACCATCACCGGCGAGGGTCAGGGCGGCACGGTCGGTCATGCCAAGGGTGGTGCAAAGGTCCGCCTGTCGGATGACGGCGCGGGGACGCTCCTGTCCTATGAGGTTAATGCGGAGGTCGGCGGACGCCTTGCCCAGCTTGGTGGACCAATCATCGACGCGACCGCCAAGCAACTCGCGGGTAAATTCTTCAAGACGTTCAACGCCGTGGTGAGCGGAGCCGCACCCGCAGCAATCGCTCCCGCCATCTCCCCATCGACCGACGCACCCGCCGTCGGTGCAACCGCCCCCTCCCTCATCCCTGCCCCCCTCATTGCCGGGCCAGTCGCCGCGCCCTCCTACCCATGGGCGTGGACAGTATCGCTCATACTGGCGATCGTGGCAGGCTTCCTGATGGGGCGCAGCCCGGCGGCGGACTGGTGGGTGGTCGCTGTCGCGGCGTTGCTCGTCGTTGCGGCCAGCGTAGGCTATGCGGCAGGCAAGGGCAGCCGGACATGAAGGCCGCGCCCTATGACTATGTGCGCCCGTCGAGCATAGAGGAAGCCTGCACCATCCTCGCAGAAGCAGGCGGCGGCGCGCAGGTGCTGGCGGGTGGCCAGACGCTGATGCCGCTGCTGGCCCTGCGCATGAGCCAGCCCTTCATCCTTGTCGACATCAACCATATCCCCGAATTGCAGGGAGTCACGTCAGTCGACGGCGGCACCCGCGTCGGCCCGATCACGCGCCAGAATGAAGCGCTGGTCGATCCCATCCTGAACCGCGACCTGCCCACGCTGATCCGTGCGCTGTCCCATGTCGGCCACCACCAGACCCGCAACCGCGGCACGATCGGCGGCTCCATCGCGCTGGGCGAACCCGCGGCCGAAATGCCCGCCACCGCCGTCGCCCTCGGCGCAAAGGTGGAAGTCCGGTCCGCCAGCCAGACCCGTTTCATCCCGGCCGACGAACTCTATTTCGGCCCCTATGCCACCGCGATAGAGCCTGACGAACTGCTGACCGCCATCCATTATCCGGCATGGCCCGACGACACGATCACCCTGTTCCGCGAGGTCGCGATGCGACCCGGCGACTTCGCGCTGGTCGGCCTCGTCGGCGCACTGACGGTGGAGAAGGGCGTCATCGCGCGCGCCGGTATCTGCTGGTTCGGCATGGGGCCAACACCCATGAAGGCGAAATCGGCGGAGGTCGCGCTGATTGGCCAGAGCATCGACACTCTCGACGCCGCCGCCACCGCGGACCTCGCCATCGCGGACACCGCGCCCTTTGGCGATCATCACGCCACCGCCGACTATCGGCGCACGGTCGGACGCCGCATCTTCGTGCGCGTCCTCCAGGAAGCCCTGAACATGAGGCAGGCCGCATGAGCGAGCACAAGATCGAGCTGACCGTCAACGGTCGCCACCATCGCGGCACGGTGGAGGGTCGCCACACGCTGGGCGACTGGCTGCGCGGACAGGCGGGCTATACCGGCGTCCATATCGGCTGCGAACATGGCGTGTGCGGCGCGTGCACCGTGATGGTGGACGGGCGCGCGGTACGCTCCTGCCTGATGCTGGCCGTGCAGGCCGATGGCTGCACCGTCACCACGGTTGAGGGGCTGGCGGACCCGGACGGGACGCTCCATCCGGTGCAACAGGCGCTGAAGGACTGCCATGGCCTGCAATGCGGCTTCTGCACACCGGGCATCGTGTGCACGCTCGCGGCATTGACCGCCGACGGCGCGCAGCCCGGTGAGGAAAAGCTGACCGCCGCTATGTCCGGCCATATCTGCCGCTGCACCGGCTATCAGGGCATCCGCCGCGCCATCCGCCAGATCGCCGGTACGGACACCTCCGCCGCTCAGGGCGCAGCCCATGCGGAGCAAGGGGCATGAACGCCCCGGATCGCTCTGGCGGTATCGGCGCCAACCGCTTCATCGGCCAGCGCGTGCCCCGCAAGGAAGACGCGCGCCTGCTGACCGGCAAGGGCACATATGTCGACGATGTGGTGATGCCCGGGATGCTGCACGTCGCCTTTGTGCGCAGCCCCATCGCGCGCGGCCGTATCCTGTCCATCGACACCAGCATCGCCCGCGACCAGCCCGGCGTCCACGCCATAGTGACGCAGGACGACCTCGCCCGTTTCAACGTCACGATGCTCAGCTTTTTCATCGGACCGGTCGAGGTCGCCATGACCCCGCTGGCGGATGGACGAGTGGCCTATGTCGGCCATCCGGTCGTCATGGTGGTCGCGGACGACCGCTATCTGGCGGAGGATGCCGCCAGCCTCGTCGTGGTGGACTATGCCGAGGAAGATGCCGTCGTCAGCATCGAGGACGCGCGGCACGGCCCCGCCGTCCATCCCGACACGGACGACAATGTCGCCGCGATGATGGGCGAGGATGAGGAGGATGCCGAGTTCGAGGCATTGCTGGCCAGCGGCGCGCATCTCGTCACCCAGACCGTCCACCACCAGCGCATCTCGCAATCCCCCATGGAAACGCGCGGCGTCGTCGCGGCGCTGCAGGGGGACGAGGAACTGCTGGTCCACATCACCTGCGCCGGGCCGCATCTGGTCGCGCGCTGGCTGACCGTGGCGCTCGGCAATCCCAAGATGAATATCCGTGTCGTCGCCAAGGATGTCGGCGGCTCCTTCGGCCTCAAAAACCATCCATGGCTGGAGGAGGTATCCGCCATCCTGGGTGCGATGCTGCTCAGGCGCCCGCTCAAGTGGATCGAGGACCGGATCGAGAATCTCACCGCCTCCAATCAGGCGCGCGAGCAGGAGATCATATTGCGCGCCGCCTTTGACGCGGACGGGAAACTGCTGGCGAGCCACGCCGATTACAGCCTGAACAACGGCGCCTATCCCATGGGCGCCGACGCCAATATCGCGGTCCATATGTTCATGTGGTCGGCCTATAATATCCCGGCCTACAGCTTTGTCTCGCGGGGCTACTACACCAACACCGCCGGTCTGGCCGCCTATCGCGGCCCATGGGCGATCGAAACGCTGGTGCGCGAAACCCTGATGGACGCAGCCGCCCGGCAGATCGGCATCGACCCCATCGAGATCCGCCGCCGCAACCTCTGCACCGCCGCGCACCAGCCGTCCGTCACCTCTCTCGGCATCCCGCGCGAAGACATCACGCCCGCCGAATGTCTGGAAAAGCTGCTGGAGACGGTGGACGTCGCCGCCTTCCGCCGGGAACAGGCCGAGGCGCGGAAAGAAGGGCGCTATCTCGGCATCGGCTTTGCCGCCTACATCGAACCGACGGGTGCGGCAGGCAGCATCGGGGTCATGACCGGTGAACTGGCGCAGGTGCGCGTCGATCCCACCGGCAAGGTGGTCGCGATCATGAACGTCCACTCCCAAGGGCATGGCACCCAGACGACCATGGCGCAGTGCATCGCCGAACAGCTCGGCGTACCATTGGCGGACGTCACCATCTTCGACGGCGACAGTTCACGCGGCGGCTTCGGTCCCGGTGCGGGCGGCAGTCGACAGGGCGTGATCGGGGGCGGCGCGGCCATCCGGGCGGGTCGCCTTCTCGCCGACAAGATCAAGACGGTCGCGGCCCACCTCCTCAACGCCAACCCGGAAAATATCAGCATCGAGGATGGCATGATCCGCGTCGCAGGCGCGCCGGAGATGACACGGTCGCTCCGCGAGATCGCGGAGATCGCCTATGGCGAGCCATCGCGCCTGCCACCGGGGATGGAAACAGGTCTGGAAGCGCAAATCCGCTATGACCCGCCCGCCATGACCTTTACCAGCGCGGCCCATGCCGCCATCGTGGAGGTGGATGCCGAAACCGGTTTCGTGAAAATCAGGCGCTGGGTTTCCAGCGAGGATTGCGGCGTGATGATAAACCCCGCCGTGGTCGAGGGACAGATCGCGGGCGGCCTCGCGCAGGGCATCGGTTCGGTGCTGCTGGAGGAAGCTGGCTATGACGCCCGCGGCAATCCCATCGCCGCAACGTTCAAGGACTATATGCTGCCCACCATCTTCGACGTCCCGGACTTCGAATATGTCCATGCCAATACGCCGTCAAAGGCGGAGGGTGGCTTCCGCGGCGTGGGGGAAGGCGGCTGCATCATCGGGCCGCCGACATTGGTCAACGCCATTGCCGACGCGCTTGCTCCCTTTGGCGAGGTGGCGGTGGACCTGCCGCTGACCCCCTCGAAGCTGCTGGCCGTCATCGACGGGACTCCGCTTCCCCCGAAACCGATGAGCCGCTTCCATCCCGAATGGGTCAATCCCTACGCCGATACAGCGGCGGCCACAAAAACCGATGGCCCCGTCGAGGAGGTGCCCGCAGGGGCCACCCTGCTACCGGGCGGAACCCATGCCGCACTGGCGGAGACGGCGGCGCGCGGCATCGACGGTGCTTGGAACCTGACGCTCGCCACTCCCATGGGACCGCAACCCATGACCGCCACCTTCGCCACAGAGGGCAGCATCGTTCGCGGCCGCCTTGAAAGCAACGAGGGCGCGCAGGAGTTCGAGGGGACGGTCGAGGACAATCAGGTTAAATGGAGCATGAAAGTGACCAAGCCCATGCCCATCACCCTGAAATATGACCTGACCTTCGACGGCGACACCGTCACCGGCAAGTGCAAGATGGGCATGTTCGGCACCGCCAAGGTCAAGGGCCAGCGGGTCTGATCCACATCCAAGACAGTATCCACGCAAGGAAGAGGACCGAAATGAGCGCAGAGCAGGAACTGGCCGAACTGAAGGCCACGGTCGCCTATCTGAAGGACCGGCAGGATATTCTGGATTGCATCCAGCGTGAGAGCCGCGCGCGCGATCGGCAGGATGTCGAGCAGATTGCCGGATGCTGGTGGGAAGAAGGCGTGGACGAACATGGTCCCAGCGTGACCTTTGCCCCGGATTATCCCGCAAAGGCCAACAAGGGCCACGCCATGAACTTCAACCTGACCAGCCACAACATCACCAATCATATCTGCGATCTGAATGGCGATACGGCGTCTTGCGAATCCTATGTGATCGGCGGCCTCTATTGGCTGGACGGCAAATCCTCGACCATCGCCATGGGCCGCTATCTCGACCAGATGGAGAAGCGCAACGGCGAGTGGCGCATCCTGACACGCCGCTGCACCATAGAAGTGACCGCAGATGCCGACGGCACCTGGATTCACTCCAAGAATGTCCAGGGCTTCCTCAAAGGGCTGTGGAGCAAGGACGATCCTTCCTACGAAAAGCCCTATGTCTGGAAGCCCAGAGAGGAAGGCGTTCGCTGGTAAACGCTCGCGCCCCGTCGAAACGGGGCGCATCCAGCGACAGGGAACATAAGGATGGTTCGGCCCGATAGGGCTGAACCACCTCCTATTTGTTCCGGTGCGGTTGCAATCCGGCTGGCCGCCAGCCTCTGGCACGCCAAAGGGGTGAAGAGCGCCACAGCCACCTAAATCTTATAGGCCATGAACAGACCGCCACCAGCGCGATCATAAATACCGTCCGCATTGCGGCGCGTTACCCATCAACGCCCACCCTCTGGTGGATGCGACGCCCCTGTTCCCTTCGGACAGGGCCAGCGACGCCTCTCCGGCGATAGCTCAGCTACGACGCACTCGCTGATTTCATCCCGATGCGCGGAAGCAGGCAAACCTGCCAACGCCCCTCCTCATCGGCTTCCCATCTTTCACTCCGGCGCGCGACCTTGCGGGTTTAACGGCAGCTTTGTGTGGCGCGCCACTGCCCGACCGACTCCTGCCCATGGCACATCTCTCCCCGTTTGCGGCCATCCACCAACCATGGCTAAACCCACCCTTTTCCAAGTCCATGAATAGCGCCCCAGTCATATTGACCCCATAATCCTATGTGTCTAGTAGGATTACTACAAATGTACGATGGGGGCCTACCGAATGAATCGTTCCGTTTACGTGCGCGCGCTTTTTCTCGCGACCACGTCCACTCTTCTGATCCCTTCGCTCGCATGGGCGGCGGACGGTGCGGCAGAAGGCGACGCCGATAGCGGCTATGAAGTTGTCGTGACCGCGCGCCGTCGCGCTGAAAATATCCAGGACGTTCCCATTTCGGTGCAGGCGATCAGTGGTGCGACGCTGGAGCAGAAGGGCACCATCGATCTGCAAAGCCTGATCGACCAGACGCCCGGCCTGAACTCCACCGGCGGCAATCCGCGCAATTTCTCCGTGACGATCCGCGGCATCGGCTATGCGCCCACCGCGGCCGACGGCCTCGACAATGCGATCGGCGTCTATTTCGACGGCGTCTATCAGGCCCGGCCGGGACAGGTCTTGCAGGATCTGGTCGACGTAAAGAGCTTTGAAGTCCTGCGCGGTCCGCAGGGCACATTGTTCGGCCGCAACGCGGCGGCGGGCGCGCTGAACGTGACTTTCAACAAACCGAGCTTCACGCCCGGCCAGACCGTGGAAGCATCCTACGGACGCTATAATTTCCTTCAGGGCAAGGCGATCCTGACCGGCCCGCTGACCGACAAGATCGCCTTTCGCACGGCGGTGTACGCAACCCATGGCGACGGCTGGGTCTCCACGCCGTTCCGCTCCCGCTTCAAGGATGCGGCGACGCAGAAGGGCATCTACGCCCCCACCGCCACGGATGAAGACAAGACCGCCGGGACATGGCGCTGGGGTATCCGCCAGCAATTCCTGATCGACGCCGGTGACCTGAGCATCAATATCGCCGGCGACCTGAACGTCGAGAATGACAGCTCGTCCGGCTTCAGCTCCGGCGGCGGCATCCAGAAGCTTTGGGGACCGGGAAACTGGGGCATCAATACGACCGCAGCGCAGCAGACGCGGGTCACGAACGCCCTCAACGCGCTGGGCCAGCTCGCCAATTTCGGCGGCGTGCAAAGCTGGGTTCCGACCGTCGATCCGAAATCCAACATTACCAACAATTACAACCGGATGCGTACGACCAACGCGGGCGTGTCGATTACGGCTGACTATGATTTCGACTGGGCGACATTGACCTCCATCAGCGCATGGCGGCGCTGGTCGTTCAACCCGCCGCAGGACAGCGACAGCTCGCCCCTCGACATCTATCAGAATATGGCGATCAGCCGCAGCAACCAATTCAGCCAGGAATTCCGCCTGGCGTCAAAAGCCCGTGGCCCCATCGAATGGCAGGTCGGCGCATTCCTCTATTATTCCGAACTGGACGATCATTATGTGATCCATCAGTTCGGCGCGGACGTCATCCCCTGGTACAACGCCTATAATACGGCGGCGGGCGCTACATTCACGCCCATTCCCCTGTCCTTCAGATCGCAGCTCACCGGCGCGCAGATCATCGAGGACACCCATGTGGAGAACCGGAACGCGGCCGTCTATGGTCAGGCGACCTGGCATGTGGACGATGCCATCGACCTGACCGGCGGCCTGCGCTACACCTATGATCGCAAGAAGGGCAGCAGCCCGGTCGACACCAGCCTGCTCCCCACCTCCCTGCCGACCGGGATCACCAACGCCCAGTTGAACGCCTTCTACAATGCGATCGACGCCGTCATGCGCAATCCGGGGGTGGCCTATACGACGCCCGGCTATCCGACCACGCCCGCGACCAGCGGCTATCTGATCGGCATTTCGACATCGAACCATAATGTCTCCGGCACGGCCAGCCTGTCCTACAAGATCACGCCCAACCTGACGGCTTATGTCACCTATGCGACGGGCTTCCAGGCGGGCGGGCTGGACCTCAACAACCGCTCGCTCGATCCGTCGGCGCCCCCGGTCGCGCCGACCACGACGGAAAATGTCGAGGCGGGCATCAAGGCATCCCTGTTCGATCGTCGCCTGACGCTCAATCTGGCGGCCTATCAGGAGCGGCTGAAGGGGTTCCAGACCTCGATCTCCTTCACCCTGCCCAACGGCACCCCGCAAAGAGGCGCGACCAACGTCGGCAATATCCGCGCGCGCGGCATTGAATGGAGTATCGGCGCTGCCCTGGGCCATGGGCTGCGGCTGACCTTCGACGGCAACTATAATGATGCGATCTACACCTGGGCGCCCTCGCTCCCCGCTCCGGCGGAATTGAGCTATAATGGCATCGCGAATATCGACGCCCGGGGGCAGACGACGCCCTACTCGCCCAAATGGGCCTTGTCCGCCACGCCGTCCTGGGATGCCCGGATCGGGGCGCACGCCGAATTCTACAGCTATGCGCAATATTCCTTCACCAGTTCGTACAGCACGGGCGTGACCCAGTCGGTCTATACGCAGGTTCCCGGCCAGCATAACCTCAACCTGCGGGCTGGCGTGCGTCTGGACGATGGCAAGTACGACATTTCCCTCTACGCCAACAACGCGACCAACGAGAAGAACATCATCTCGCAGGCCCTTTTGGCGGCGCCCTCCGGAGCAGGCGTGACGGCCTATCTTGGCCGGACCGTCAACTATAACCAGCCCGCCCGCTATGGCCTGACATTCAGGGCGAAATATTGATGCCGCGCTACTGACGCTTCAATTCTCTGTCGTCGGCGTCGTCATGACGTCGGCGGCAGGCCGTCAATTTTTTTGCCTCTCAGGGCCATGAGGAAGGGGCGCACTCAGCTCCCGGCGATGTGTAACGCCGCACGCTGGTCCGCCCTTGCAGTCCAGTGACATCGTCGCCGACTTGGCCGCACCATTGGGTCCGATGACGCCAACGAGTTTGCCCGCCTCGATCAAAAAAAACCATGCCTCTCAGCGCCTCTACGGTTCGCCCGCACCGTCGCCGGCCTGCCGACCACACGGTATAGTTTGAGAGACTCTCGGCCAATATCTGCGGCATCGACGATAACTCCGGCTACGAAATGGCCGATATTTCTGTTGAATTTATAGATAATCGCCAACGAGAGCCATTCAAAGCCTCGCCAGTGACAGGACCGGACATCCCCCTCCGGATTCCTCCGCCTGTCGGATAAAATCATCGTCCCAAATGGCGCTGCGCCCACTTTGCCCCAGTATGTTGGAAAGGCCGGCAAGGAAAAGGGTGACGATCATGGCGAGCATCACGGGGGAACAGCCGGTCGACGGCAAGGGCGTGCGACTACCCTTGCTGGCCTGCATCGGCTGGGGCGCAGGCACATTGGCGGTCGCCGCCCTGTTCAACTCGGTCAACGTCCTTTTACTACGCTATTTGGTTGATCATGTTGGTATAGGCGCGGCACTTGCGGGATCGCTGATCGCGCTGTCGAAGCTCTATGACGCAGTGATCGACCCCTTCGTCGGCGCGGCGAGCGACCGGAGCCGTTCGCGGCACGGACGGCGGCGCCCCTTCGTGCTGGCGGGCGGATTGATGCTGGCCGCCGCGGCGCTGTTACTGTTCAACGTGCCCACCAGCCTCAGCCCTTCACTGGTGCTGGCCTATGTCGTGTTCGGACTGCTCTTCTATTCCACCGCCTATGCGGTCTTTTCCGTCCCCTATATGGCGATGCCCGCTGAAATGACGGCGGACTATCATGAGCGATCGCGGCTGATATCCTTCCGCGTCTATGCGGTCGGCGCGGCCAGCCTTGTCGCCACCTTCGTCGGCCCCACGCTGATCGCGCGTGGCGGCGGCGGGCAGAGCGGGCATACGCTGATGTCCCTCTTCGTCGCGGCGCTGGCAGTCGCCGGATGCCTCTTCTGCTTCCGCGCCACGCGCGACGCCCCCTTTCATTATGGCAACTCCCACGAACGATTGGGCTTCGTGCAAAAGCTGCGCCTGCTGGCCGACAACAAACCGTTCGTGCTGCTGCTGATCATCAAGCTACTGCAACTCATGGCGCTGGCGGTGACGCAGGCTGCTATGCCCTTCCTCTTCAAGCAGGTGCTGCATTTCAGCGACGCGACGCTGGGCCTCTATTTCCTGGTCTTCTATATCTCCATGATGCTCTCGCAGCAGGTCTGGGTGCGGGTCGGACGCAACTGGGGTAAGCGTCGCGTCTACCTGATCGCCACCATCTTCTATGCGCTGGCCTATATGAGCTGGTTCTTCCTCCAGCCGGGCGAAGCGATTGCCATCACGCTGATGCGCGCGGTCGGGCTGGGCGTGACGGGCGGCGCGGTGCTGCTGTTCGGCCAGTCGCTGCTGCCCGACACGATGGAATGGGACTATCGCCGCACCGGCATGCGCCGTGAAGGCATGTTGTCGGCGGTCTATACGATCATCGAGAAGCTGGCATACGCGCTAGGCGCCGCGCTGACAGGGATATTGCTTGGCGCTTCGGGCTATGTGCAAGCGACCGGCGGCACGTCGGTAGTGCAACCGGACTCCGCAATCGACGCCATTTATTTTCTGGCGTCTATATGCCCGATGATCCTGCTGGCGCTGAGTTGCGTCGCGCTCGCCTATTATGATCTGAGCGAAGAGAAGCTGGCAGCAGCGGTGGAGGAGGGCTAAATGGCAGGCCACATCGCTTCTGCCCCTTACTCGCCGATGCCTCACAGAGTCGGCAGTTGGTCCAGATCATGCTCAACGGCGCTGGCGGCGGCTTTGAGTTCGGGCAAGAAGCGGTTCACGGCCTCCGCCATCCGCAGGGCCGACGCAAAGTAGATCAGCGTGATCGCGCCTGCGGGCTGGCCCCGGTCGAACAGGGGCAAAGCGATGCCCGATGTTTTCCCGGGATGGCGGGTGAAAGGGACGTTGCTGCGCGTCGCATAGCCCAGAGCACGAACCTGCGCGCGCAAATCCCCCTCCGCCAGCCGGTCCAGCGCATGACGTAGATGGCGCATGTCGATCAGGCGCAAGCCTGAGACAATATCCTGAAACTGCTCTTCCGGCAGGCTGCACAGATAGGCAATACCCGCCGCACATTCGAGCATCGGCAGGCTGTAGCCTGGATCGGGGCTGGAAAAGACCATGGTCGTGTGGCTGTGCGAACTGTCCTGCACCACCATGTCCGGGCCGATGCGCGTGGTGATCGACACTGGCCAGCCAATCCGCCGCGTCAGTGCAATGATATGGGGCCGCGCAGCCAGCACCAGCCGTCCACTGCCTTGATACCCCTGCGCTAGCGTGCGGACGAGGCCGGTCGCGCGAAACCGCTTGCCGCCGGGATCGCGCGCAATCAGCCCTTCAGTCGCCAGTGTCTGCGCGATGCGCGACGCCGTGGCATAAGCGATGTCACAGCTCTCGCAAATCTCGGTAATCGTCATGGTGCCGTTGCGGTTCACCGCCTTCAGTACAGCGATTCCCCGGCTGAGCGCCCGGATAGAGCCCCCTTTATCCACGGTCATCGCTGGACCCGACCGGCGAGGCATATTCCAGCATGAACAGAATAAGGGCCAGCGCCCCGCCATAAAGACAGATGGCGGCCCATCCCGCCAGCAGATAGAGCAGGCTGCCCACCGACACACTGATCGACCCGCCCAGGAAATAGGCCACCATATAGATGCTGTTGATCCGCCCCCGCGCTTCCGGCGCGAGGCGCATGGCGGAGGACTGGTTGGCGGCATGGCTCAACCCGCCGGCCAGATCGATCAGCAGCACGCCCGCGCACAAGAGCAGGACATCCCCATGCGGCAGCGCCATCAAGACATAGCCCGCCATCATCAGGAGTGCGGCGGCAATCTGCGTCTGGCGGAAACGGCCGCCATCGACCAGTCGCCCAGCAAAAGTCGCAGCCACCGCACCCGCTACACCGACAACCCCAATCAGGCCGGTTTCCAGCGGGCCAAAGCCATAGGCCACACGGACATGAGTGGCATAGGTGCCCCAGAACACCATCAACGCACCGAACGTCAGGGCGCCATTGATCGCATGACGCCGCAGACGCGGCATGGTCGCCGCCATGTGGAGGAGGGAGGCCATAAGCGGACGATAGCCGATCGCATGCTCATTGCGGCTCGCAACCCCATGGCGCGCCACAATAACCGCAACGATCAGGATGCACAGGGCGGATGCAGCATAGAGGCTGCGCCAGCCGACCAGCGGCTCCACCACGCCCGCGACGATACGGGACAACAGTACACCCGCCAGCACACCGGAAAGGACACGCGACGAAGCTTCCCCCTCTCGCCCCGGCAGCGCAAGCAGGGCGGCATAGGGCGTCATCAACTGCGCGGCACAACAGCCGAGTCCCACGAAGAAGGCCGATGTCCATAACATCCCTAGCGACGACGACAGCGCGTGCGCCATCCCCGCCGCCGCCAGCAACAGCAACACCGCGACGATCGCCCGCCGCCGCTCGAACATGTCATAGAGCGGAATGACCGTCAGCAGACCGACCGCAAGGCCGAACTGGGTGATCGCGGGCAGCGCCCCCATCATCGCCGGTGTCACGCCAAAACTATGCGCCATCACGGGCAGCAGCGGCTGGCTGAAATGGCCATTCGCTGCGACAAAGCCACCCGCGACGGACAGCATGGTGATGCTGCCCGGCATGGCGGATCGTGGGGCCGCAGGCGCGCAGGGAGCGATGATCGGATCGGATTGCCTCATGTCATCATATTAGGACGGTGACGAAACCCCGAGCCATCACGCTCCCGCATTTATCCATCAGGCGGTGATACGCGCTCACCACCATTTCACCCCGTCTCCCCAATGCGAATAGTCGACAGGTCTTTTCAGAACATCCCGGCGGGAAGGCCGGACATCATCGGGGGCAAAACAGATGAAGACCATGCACACTCAATTGCGCGCGTCCATTTCCGCTCTGGCGATCGCCTATGCCGGCCTGTCGCTCCCTGCCATGGCGCAGGAGTTAACAGGCGCAACGGCGGCCAATGATGAAGGCGGCGACATCATCGTGACCGCCCGCCGCCGCGAGGAAAGCCTCCAGCAGGTGCCACTGTCTATCAGCGCCTTCTCCGAAGAGACGCTCCAGCGCACCGGCACCGCCAGCCTCGCAGACCTCGCCACGCAAACGCCCGGCCTCGCCTTCCAGGATTCGAACGGCGCATTCCAGGCGCCCGTCATCCGCGGCATCGCGCAGGTCGATCAGGTCGGCGCGCAGGGCAATGTCGGCGTCTTCGTCGACGGCGTCTATCTCAACAACCGCTCTGGGCTCGAATTCGGCCTGATGGACATCGCCCGGATCGAGGTCGTGAAGGGTCCGCAAAGCGCGCTCTATGGCCGGAATACCTTCGCGGGCGCGATCAACTATGTAACGCGCGCACCCTCGACCAAGGCCTTGTCCGGCGCGCTGATCGGCGAGATCGGCGATTATGGCCGCCGCAAGATTTCGGGCAGCCTGAACGTGCCGGTGGTCGGGGATATGCTCGCCGTACGCGCCTTTGGCGGTTACGCCTCGTTCGACGGCACCATCCTCAACCGGCGCGATGGCCAGAATATCGGTGGCTACGACCATCGCTACACCTATGGCGGCTCGCTGCTGTTCACGCCCAGCCCGGAATTCACGTTGAAACTCTTCGGCTCCCACACCGACCAGCAGAATGACCAGGGACCGCTGGTGGGCACACCTGTCTCCTCCAACAATTGCGGATCGCAGGTGGTGCGGGGCGGCCAGACTTACAACACGTTCCTATGCGGCCAGCTGCCCACCTATACCAACGTCAACATGGACACGACCGTCGGCTATGGCCTGCGCGGCTATAGCGACCTCTTTTATGGTCAGGCCGCCTATGATTTCGGCCCGGCGACGATCACCGCGCTGGTCAGCCATACCAAGGCCAGCTTCTCCTCGCTGATCGACACCACCGCCGACCCGCTGGCCGTGACGCAGGTGTCGGCGGGCACGCGGTCGCGCCAGCAATATACCAACAGCGTCGGCGATTCGTCCACGGAGACGTCCGTCGATGTCCGGCTGGACTCGAACGGCAATGGCCCGCTGCAATGGACATCCGGCTTCTATTATTTCGACAGCAGCGTATCCGACGTTCTGGAACTGTCCGGGTCGCCGGTGAACCAGCCGACGGCACAGCCCATCGCCTTCTCCGTGCGCGGCGGCAACCTCGCGACCAGTGGATGGGCCGTATATGGCTCCGCAGCCTATGAACTGACCGACCGCTTCAATGCCCAGCTCGAAGTGCGCTACAATGACGAGGTCCAGCATTTCGGCGGGCGCGGATCGGCCGTGGCGGCGGTCGGCCGCCAGCAATATCGCTATGTGACGCCACGCCTGACGCTGAACTACAAGCTGGACGGCGCGCTCATCTATGGCTCCGTCGCGCGCGGTTACAAGACGGGCGGGTTCAACTCCAACGCCTTTGGCCTGGCACAGTTCACCTATGGGCCGGAAACGAACTGGACCTATGAGCTGGGCGTGAAGTCCAATCCGGTCCGCAACCTGCAACTCAACGCCACCATTTTCTACATCGACTGGAAGGACATCCAGACGCAGGTGCAAATCCCCAGCTCCACCCTGTCGGTGGTGCAGAACAATGGCGGCGCAAAGAGCTATGGCGTGGAGATGGACGCCACGTACAATTTCACCCGCGACCTGTTCGTACGGGTCAGCGGCACCAAATTGAAACCCACCTACAATAATGACGTGCGCGATGGCGAGGTGGCCGCGCCCTGTGGCGACATCACCGGTACGCAAATCAGCGTGAAGGGCTGCTCCTATGCGGTCGGCGGCAACCAGTTGGCCCGCACCACCGATTTTCAGGCGGCGGTGAGTGGTGGCTACACATTGCGCGACCTCGCACCCGGCGTCGATGCCTATGTACAGGCGGACTATAGCTATCAGGCCAGCAAATATTCGGACAGCCTGAATTTCCAGAGCCAGGGCGCTATCGAACTGGTCAACCTGCGCGCGGGCGTGCAGTTGCTGGACGGGATGGACGTGTCGGTCTGGGCCAAAAATCTGTTCGACGCCAAATATAATGCCCGCGCGACCGTGGTGGGATCGGTGGCAGACGGCTCCCCGCTGTCGGGCATCACCTACACACGCATTTATCCCGGTGAGCGTCGCACATGGGGCGTGACCGCATCCTATCGTTTCTGAGGCAGATGCCGGGCCGGGATACGCAAGACATAAAGCAAGAAGACAGGAAGAATACCCATGTCCAATACCTATCTCGGCCCGGATAATATCGACGATCTGGGTCGAATGGTCACGGCTCTGCTGACCGAATTGTGGATCACGCGCGATCGGGTGGCCGTGCTGGAACGCATGCTGGAGGATAAGGGCATGCTTCTCCCCGGCGAGGCAAACGACTATATTCCCGACGCGGGTTTCGAGGCGGAGCTCGAAACGTTGCGCGACCGGATGGCCGGCAATGTCATTGGCGCGCCGCTGGCCGCGCGGGAACGCAGCGTGGACCAGATACTGGCGCGGGCGGGCATGAAGCGCCCGGACAGCATGGACAGAACCGCATGAGGAACAGCCAGACGAGCGGGCTGGACCAACATGGCCGTGCAGGCGTAGCGATGCTGGGCGCGATGCAGAAATTCGCATCCAGTCATGTCCGCAACGCTGCACGGCGCGCCTATGAGGGGACACCGGAAGCTCAGGCCACACTCACCGCACCGGAAGGGGCCGACCGGCTCAGGATCATGGCATGGGTGCAGCAGTCGAGGGCCATCGCCGAACGCCAGCCACTCTACCGGATCGAACGGTTCATGCAGGCGTATGTCGCGCAATCCATCTATGAATTCGGCATCCCCGCCGTAGAAGCGCGTCGCGCGCAGTTCACTGCGGAGCCGGATGCTTTTGTCGACGACCGGATCGAACTCGATCCCGACCTTGTCCTGCCGGACTATCATGATTGCGACTGGCACCTGCGGCCGGGCGGCTGGGACGGCTATGACCTCTATGGTCCGCATGGCGTGCATGTCGTCAAACCGATTTTTGCTCTGGGCGGCTTTGCAGCGGCCCCGGTTGGCGCCAACATCGGCCAGCATCGTCTGGACGTGGTCGCCCAGTTGCCCCGGCGCGACTATGCCCGCATCTATGAACCGGGCTGCGGCAACGGGTCTACACTGATTGCCATCCACCGCCGCTTTCCGGGAGCCGAACTGGTGGCCAGCGACCTGTCCGCCGAACAGCTGCGCGCCGCCCGGCGACTGACGGGCACGCTCTCCATTCCCGTCACCCTCCGCCAGAGGGACGCGGCCACCGATACGGGAGAGGCGGACGCCACCTTCGACGCCGTCGTCACCTTCGCCCTGCATCACGAACTGCCCCATGCTGCCAATGTCGCACTGCTGAAAGAGATGTTCCGTATCCTCAAACCCGGCGGCGACATCATACTTAGCGACCCGCCCCCCTTTCGCGCGGTCGATGCCTTTCATGCGGTCCTGCTCGACTGGGACACGGACAATCGCGCCGAACCGTTTTTCTCGGAAGCGGGCGCATCGGATTGGGGCGCGGAGATGGAGCGCATCGGCTTCGTCGATGTGACCGCCCGCCCACTGGGACCGGACAGCTATCCTTGGGTCACGATCGCGCGAAAGCCGGGAGACGGCGGCTAAATCCCCGGGACATCCCGCATCCGGTCGGTCAACTCCCGGAACAGGCCCATCAACATCGTCACCGCCGGGGTGCGGATGATGTCGGGCCGATAAACCAGTCCTCCTTCGGGATCGCTGGCGGGCGTCTCCAGCGCATCGACCGGCACCAGCCTCCCCGACAGCAGCGCCGCCTGCGCGACCACATGGGGCAGCACCGTCAACAACCGGTTCTTGCTGACCAACTCAGCCAGCAACGCGATGGAACTGGACTGCACCAACCGCGCAGGCGGCAATATACCCCGGTCGGTGAAGAATGTCGTGAATGTCGACCGCAGCGCCGTACTGCCCGCCAGTGCCCACTCCTGCTCCGCCAGCACATCGATGCTCACCCCGCTCGCCCCCGCCAGCGGGTGGTTGGGGCTGGCATAGGTGCCGCACGGCAGGACGAACAGCGATTCATAGACCAGCCGGGGATCGCGAAACCCCGGCACGAACAGGGTGAAGCCGAAATCCAGCTCCTCCTTGACCAGTCGGCGGCTCAATTCCGGGTCCGAGCGCGTCACCACCGTCATATCCACATTGGGATAGGCGGCCGCGAAATTCGCCAGCGTCTCCGTCGCCAGCGCATAGGCAAAGACATTGTGGATGCCGATCTCCACATGGCCGCTCTTCAACGACTTGTACGACATCATCTCGTTCAGCGTCCGCGCCCGCGCATTCCATATGCCCTGCGCGCGGGGCAGCAATTGCTGGCCGAATTCGGTGAGGGCGACGCCCCGCGCCTCCCGCTTGAACAGGGGCAGGCCCAGATAGTCCTCCAGCGTACGGATCGAACGGCTGATGCCCGACTGGGTCAGGTTCAGTTCCTCCGCAGCCTTGCCCACGCTACCCAACCGGGCAGTTACGATGAAGTGGTGGAGATGTTGCATTTCCATCGTGAAACCTATCCGCCAGACGATAACAGATATGAGTTTAGGTCATCGACCCAAGACAATATCGAGTTTGAAACAGCATGCCATTGTCCCGTAGCTTTCCCGTCATTGAAGCGTAACGGGAGCCGGTTCGATGACATTTTTCACCAATGCGCCCCCCACGGGCACCGCCTCGTCGCTGGGCCTGACCCAGCATGGCCGGGCGGGCATGCAGATGCTGGGCGCCATCCAGAAATTCGCCTCCAGCCGGATGCGCCCGGCGGCACGCGCCCGTTTCGAAGGTGACGAACAGGGCGCGGCGTTGACGGAAACTCATCGAACCGGCCCACAGGATCGCGATGCAGTCCGGGAGCGGGTGACGCGGGCCCAGGTCGTGGCCGACGCCGATCCCGTCTTCCGGCTGGAACGCTTCCTCCAACGCTATGTTGCCGAGGAGAATTTCAACCGGGGAATTCCGGCCATTGAGGAACGGCGGGCGACATTCGCCGCCTTCATCGCCGACAGCCCTGCGATGGAAGCAGACCGGCTGCACCTCGACCCCGACCTCACCCCGCCTGCCTATCAGGCGCGGACGGAGTGGCATCTGGAGCCGGGCGGCTGGGACGGCTATGACCTGTATGGCCCGCTGTTCGCCTTTGCAGTCGGACCGCATGTGTTCCGCCATGGCGGCTATGCCGCCGTCAGCGCGGGCACCGACATCACGCAGCAGCGCATCGACGCGGTCAGCCAGTTTCCCAAGGACAGCTACGACCATATCTATGAACCGGGGTGCGGCGGGGTATCGACGTTTCGCGCGTTGGCGACCGTTTACCCGAAGGCGCGCCTGACTGGCTGCGATCTCTCCCCGCTGCTGCTGCGCAACGGCCATATGCTGGCGCAGCGGCAGGGGCTGGACGTGACACTGAAGCAGCGGGAGGCGACCGAAACGGGCGAGCCGGACGCGAGCGTCGACGGAGTGATGACCTATGCTCTGCATCATGAATTGCCGCCCAGAGAGAATGCCGCATTGTTCCGCGAGATGTTCCGCATCCTGAAACCGGGCGGCGACATCGTGCTGAGCGACCCGCCGCCGTTCCGCGCCGTAGACATGTTCCATGCGGTGATCCTCGACTGGGATACCGACCATCGAGAGGAGCCGTTCTTCACTGCCTCCTGCCTTTCCGACTGGGGCGAGGAGCTGGAAAAGGCCGGTTTTGTGGATGTGGAGGCCTATGCCATCGGGGCGGACGGCTATCCGTGGATCACACGGGGGCGCAAGCCTGAAACCGCCTGACGGACAGGGTGCAGGGCGGGTCAGGCGACCAGCCTGATGTGGAAACGGCCCGCGGCGTCGCGGAGGGGCTGCGCGGCCTGATAGTCCGGCGAGGCGATATAGGCGCGGGCGGCGTCGGCGTTCGGGAAGCGGATCAGGATCACGATTTCGCCCGCGCCGCCTGCATTTTCCACCGCCCCGGCCAGCGTTTCGACCGTGCGGCCGCGCACCAGCATCTCGCCGCCGATCCGGTCGTTCAGGCCGGAAATGGCGGTGCGATAGGCCGCGAAGGCGGCGGGATCGCGGACGTCGACGGTGGTCAGGATGAAGGCGTCTGGCATGGTCGGTTCTTTCAACATTACCAACCGAACCCTGTGTTTTCGAAGCGGGCGGGGACAGGGGCCAGCCGCACTTTCTCCACCCTGTGGTTAGAGGACGCCAAGACAGGTGGCCGCGCGCGCAATGCGCCTATCGTCCCCCAAGAGCCTGTCTTGCGCCCCTTTGTGGCCCGAATCCGGCAAAAAACGGGAGAAATCACATGAAACTGCCCCCCATCATGCTGTCATGCGCCCTTGTCCTGACGCCGGGCATCGCATCGGCGGCGCAGGGCGAGGATGTCGCACCGGGCACGGGCGCGGGCACGGGCACGACGAGCATGGACGCGGGCGTCGGTGCGGGCACAGGTGCGGGTGCGGGTGCGGGTGCGGGTGCGGGTGCGGGTGCGGGTGCGGGTGCGGGTGCGGGCAACCCTAAAGCCAAGGACACACTGACGGTCAAGGACGCTGCAAAGGGCAGGGGTGACCCGCACGGCAAGGATATCGCAAAGGCCGAGCGATCCTCACAGGGCAAGGATGTCGCGGAAGGCGCGCACGCCCGGCAGGGTAAGAACAGCGCGCAAGGCCAGCACGCCGCGCAGGACAAGGATGCTACGGGGGGCAAGACACGCGCACGGAGCGAGCCCATCGCGCGGTCCAAAGACGCCGCGAGGGGCGAGACATACGCGCAGGTCCAACACGCCCCGCACGCCGCGCTCACCCCGCACGCCGCCCAGCCCCCGCACGCTCCGCAGTCCAAGGGCGCCGCACAGGCCGAAATCTGGGCCAAGGAACGGGCGATCTATGCCGCGCGCGGGCGGGGCGACATCAGCGTCTATCTGTCCAACACCGCCACCGACTATCTGGCCTGGCCGCCGCTGCGCGCGCAGCCGGAGGGCAATGCGGGTCTCGACAAGACGGGCCGCGAGCTGAAGGGCAAGAATCAGGAGACGCTGGCCATGCACCTGACCGGCTTTGCCCTGAACGGCGACACGGCGGTCATCTATTATGACACGCACCGCACCCGCCGGTCGGACGGCACCCCCGCCGACGAGCGGTTCGAGGTGACGCACACCTGGGTCCGGGAAAAGGGGCTGTGGAAAGTGTTCGGCGGCATGGCCCGCGCGACACCGCCGCGCCCGATTGCGGCCAGGACGCCCCTGCAATCCTCCCCTGCGGCTGTGGCTGCACCGGCACCGGCACCGGCACCGGCACCGGCACCGTCGCCCGCGCCAAGCCCGGTGGCAACCCCTGCCCCTGCCCCTGCCCCTGCCCCTGCCCCTGCTCCCACTCTCAGCCCCGCGCGCTGAGCCTCCCGCCGTGCCGGAACCGCGCAGCGTCGATACGCTCATCCACAACGCCTATGTCGTGACCATGGACCGGGACCGGCGCGTGTTCACCGACGGCTGGCTGGCGTTCGACGGCGGGCGGATCGTCGGTGTCGGAAGCATGGGCGGGAGTAGCATGGACCGTGCGCCGACGGACGGGGCATGGACGGATGAGGCGCGGCCGGATGGAGCGCCGACGGATGGGACGCGGGCGAACGAGGCATGGGCGGACGAGGCAGGGGGCGATAGGTCGCGGGCCGACAGGGCACAGGCCGAAGGGGCACCTAGCGACGGGGCGCGGGCCGACGGAGTGCAGACGGACAGGGTGCCAACGCACGGGGCGCGCATGGGCGATTGCGGCTTTGTGGGGCGGCGCAGCATCGACGCGCGCGGGCGGATGGTGATACCCGGCATCGCCAACGCCCATAACCACCTCGTCCAGAATGCGTTTCGCGGTTATAATGACGACCGCTGGCCGGTGCTGGACATACCGGCGGCGGTCGTGGCGCTGCTCCACCAGTTGCAGGCGCTGACCGCCCGGCTGGACGCGGAACGGGCGTTTATCCTGACCCGCGCCCATACGCTGGACCTGCTGCGGTCCGGCTATACCGCGACCCATGACGAGCATTTCACCAACATCCGCAAAGACAGCGCCGACGGAAGCTGGGCGGCGGTGGAGGCGTCGGGCCTGCGCGGCTTCCTGTGCCGCTGCATCGTCAACGCCGACCGGATGGCGGCGGACGGGCGGGAGACGGTGGAGAAGGGGTTGCAGGAGGCGGAGCGGCTGCGCGCCCGTTTTGCGTCCGACCGGATCGAGGTGGCGACCGGGTTCCTGAACTTCCAGTTCCTGAACGATGCGGGCGACATGCGGCGCATCGTCGACGGCGCGGCGGCGATGGCCATGCGCGTCGATGTGGACATGACCGACAACAGCCGGGGGGCGGCGTTGCGCGCGCGCGGGTTCGAGGGGGGACAGGTGGACTATTATGCGCGCCACGGCCTGCTCGACCAGCCCCTTTATGCCGGCAAGGCGGTGTCCATCCTGCCCCATGAATATGGGTTGCTGGCGCAGGCGGACGCACGGGTCGCGCTGGTGCCGATGTTGCGCTTCTTCGACGGCACCGGCCTGCATATCCATGATTTCCTGGCGCAGGGCATGATGCCCGGCATCGGCACGGATGCGCCGCTGGTCAGCGATTGCCAAAGCCCGTTCGAGGCGATGCGGATGGCCATATTGGCGCAGAATATCGCGGTGAAGCGGGACAAGGCGGCGGGCCTGCCACCGCCCGACCCGGCGCATTGGGCGGTGGCGGAGACGATGCTGGAGATGGCCACGCTGGGCGGGGCGCGGGCGCTGTTCCTGGACGATCGGACCGGATCGCTGGCGGTGGGCAAGGCCGCCGACTGCGTGATGCTGGACCTCTCCCGCGCCACCACCGGGCCGGGCGCGGATAGGCGGCGGGACATCGGCACAGTGGTGTGGGCCGGGTCGACGGTGAATGTCGATAGCGTCTTTGTCGCGGGTGAGGCGCTGCTGGAGCAGGGCCGATCGACCCGGTGGGACGAGGAGGCCGTGATGGCGGAGGCGCGGGACGTGATGTCCGCCCTGATCGCGGAGGCGGGTCTGGACGGGTTGCTGCCCCCGCGCGTGCCGGGCCGCCGCTTTCGCGGCTGGACGTATCAGTGAACAAAACGGGGCACAGGGAACGGGATATGGGAACGATGCGGCAGACGGCGGTCATCACGGGCAGCACGCGGGGGCTGGGGCGCGGTCTGGCGGAGGAACTGGCGCGGCGCGGCTACCAGGTCGTCGTCAGCGCGCAGGGGGAGGAGGACAGCGTGCGCGCGGCGGCGGAGGTGTCGCCCGATGCGCTGGGCGTCCCCTGCGACGTCAGCGACGCGGATCAGGTGCAGCGTCTGTGGGACCGGGCGGTGGCGCGGTTCGGCGCGGTGGACCTGTGGGTCAATAATGCCGGGCTGGCGCTGACCGGCCAGCCGCTGGCCACCCTGCCGCCGGAGGATTTCCGCACGATGCTGTCGATCAACCTGATCGGCGCGATGCAGGGGTGCCAGGTCGCGCTGCGCGGCATGACGGCGCAAGCGACCGGCGGACGGGCGGGTCGCATCTACACTGTGCTGGGCGCGGGGGCGGACGGCCAGCCGGTGCCGGGCATGACAGGCTATGCCACCACCAAGCGCGCGCTCCAGTTCCTGACGCACAGTCTGGCGCAGGAGACGGCGGGCGGGCCGGTCCGCATCGGCGCGATCAGTCCGGGGCTGGTGATGACCGAGGGGTTCCTGCGCGAACATCGGCGGATGGTGGCGGGGCCGGAACGGGCGGCGCGCGAACGCTGGGTCAATGTGATCGGCGACCATGTGAGCACCATCGCGCACTGGGCCTGCGACATATTCGCGTCCAGGCATGAGCAGGGCGCGGAATTCGTCTGGCTGTCGGCGGAAAAGATCGCGGCGCGGCAGCGGGACGAGCCGGGGCGGGACATACTCTCCCGCTACCTGCGCGACGAGGATGGATCGCCCGCGACGGGCACGCAGGAAGGAGCGACGGCATGATGGATTTCGAGGAGATTTACGGTCATGTCCCCGCCGATCTGGCGGGATGGATCGCGGACCTGTCGCTGGCCATGACCATCGACGGGGCGGATGCGGACCCCGATGGTGTGCAGGATGTGATCCATGCCTGTGACGAGCGGCTGATCGCCCGATCCCCTGATGCGGGCGCACGGCATGTCGATGCGGCGGTGGCGGCGGCGCGGGCGGCCTTTCCCGGCTGGGCGGCGACGCCATGGGCACAGCGGCGCGCCATGCTGGAGGCGTTCGCGGATGCGCTGTGGGCGGCGCGGGCGCCGCTGGCGCTGCTGATCGGGGCGGAGGCCGGGCGGCCGCTGCGCCGGGCGCTGAGCGAGGTGGTCTTCGCCGTCGGCTATATCCGCACATTGGCGGCGCAGACATTGGCGGAAGTGCCCTATCAGGTGGCGGGGATGCAGGCGCGGCTGGTCCACCGGCCGCTGGGCGTGGTGGGGGCGATCGCGCCGTGGAACGGGCCGGTGATACTGGCGGCGGCCAAGATCGCCAACGCGCTGCTGTCCGGCGACACGATGATCCTGCGGCCGTCGCCCTTCACGCCGCTGTCCGCGCTGATGCTGGGGCGGATCGGGCGGGGCATCTTCCCGCGCGGCGTCTTCAACGTCATCACCGGCGACGCGGATGTGGGCGCGGCGATGACCACCCACCCCGGCATCGCCAAGATCAGCTTTACCGGATCGACCGCGACCGGGCGGGTGATCGCGGCGGCGGCGGCCCCGACCCTGAAGCGATTGACGCTGGAGCTGGGCGGCAATGACGCGGCCATCGTGCTGCCCGACGCGGACATCGACCTGCTGTGCGACACGCTCTACCGCACCTCCTTCGAAAATGCGGGGCAGTTCTGCGCCTGCATCAAGCGCCTGTATGTGCATGAAGCGGTGCGGGATGCGGTGGTGGCGGGCCTGACGCAGAGGCTGGCGGCGGCGCGGATCGGCCCCTGCCTCGACCCCGCCACGACGATGACGCCGGTGCAGAATCGCAAGCAGTTCGAACGGGTGTGGGGCCTGATCGACGACGCGGCCGTGCGGGGCGGGACCATCCTGTCCGGCGGCGAACGGCTGGACAGGGGGCTGTTCATCCCGCCGACGCTGTTCATGGGCGTGGGCCATGGCGTGGCGCTGGTGGACGAGGAACAGTTCGGCCCCGTGCTGCCCATCCTGCCCTTCCGCGACGTGGAGGCCGCGCTGGCCGACGCCAACAGCGGCGAGATGGGACTGGGCGGGTCGGTGTGGACCGCGGACGTGGAGCGCGGCCTTGCGCTCGCCGGGCGCATGGAGTGCGGCACCGCCTGGGTGAACCAGCATGGCGCCTTCACCGCCGCGCTGCCCATGCCCTTTGCCAAGCAGTCGGGGATCGGCATGGACTATGCCCATTATGGCGTCGCGGAGCATAGCCGCCCGATGTTGCTGAACGTGCGGGTGCCGGTGGCGGGATAGACGGGAGAGCGGCGGGTGGTGTCAGGGATTGCGGTCATTCTCCTGACACCGGGTGAGGAGGAGGCTGGACCCCGGATCAGGTCGGCCATCATCCCGCCGGAGCATGTCGGATAGAAAACAGCGTTCGCCCTGAGCGTGTCGAAGGACGGTAATTTTCTCCCAAGCACCGCACCCAGAGGAAAAAGCCGCCCTGCGACACGCTCAGGGCGAACGGATTTCTATTTCCCCCTGTCCACGAACACCCCGCCCCAACCCCGCCGCATATCCCCCAACCGCCCATTGCAGCCGATCCCGCGCCCCAACCCCGCCGCCCAAAGTTTTTCCGTCCCGTGCACGCCGCCCCTTGACGAATGGTGCTGCGTCCTCCTTCACAGGGGGATTGCGCAGGAGTGCGTGCCGTGACGAAAAAGACAAGCGACCATCCGATGCCCAGCCAGACCCCGGTTCCGACCCCGCCCCCCTATCGCAGTGCGCAGCGCGTCTCCCGCATCGCGTCCACGCGGGGGCTGGACCCGCGGCAGGTGCGCAGCGCGGAGGCCCTGCGCAGCGCGCTGCTGCGCCTGCTGGAGCGCAAGGGTTTCGACCAGATCACGGTCAAGGAAATCTGCAAGGAAGCGGGCGTCCATAATGCGACCTTCTTTCGCCACCACCCGGACAAGGACGCCCTGCTCGACCATGTGGCGGCGGAGGAGATCGACCGGCTGGTCGCCATTTCCCTGCCCGCCGGCCATAACCGCGAAGGCTATCAGGCGCTGTGCGACTATGTCGGCGAGCATCGCGTCCTGTGGAGCGCGCTGCTGATCGGCGGCGCGGGCGGGGCGATGCGCGAGGAATTGATGCGCGTCTCCAAAGCGGTGGCGAGCACCTATCCCGGCAACCAGAGCTGGCTGCCGCTGGAACTGTCGATCATCAGCACGACGACGCTGATCGTGGAGACGATCGCCTGGTGGCTGTCGCAGGACGTGGACGCTTATTCCCCGAAGGAGGTTGCCGGGATCCTCGACGATCTGGTGGGGTCGGTGGTCATCAGCGAGAGACCCTCCGCGAAGAAAGCGGGCGCGAAGACCAAGGGCTGAACCGGATACCGAGCCTGCGCCCGGCAAGGGCGTGGCTGGCGCGGGCGTGGCTGGCGCGGGCGTGGCTGAGGCGGGCATGGCTGACGCGGGAACGGAGCCGGAGCGGGGCGACAGTTCAGGGATGGATCGCCGGGCAGGTGGGGGATGACCCCGCTGATTGCTGTGCCACCTATCCTCGCCCGCGCGCTGGTCCCGCGCGCATCCATCGCACCGGTGCGGATTTAGACCATGATGACTTTTCCTGGAATCGTCCTTGCGAGCGTAGCAAGCCCCAGATGGGCGCATTTACCGTCATCACGTTTCAAGTGGCGCGTGGCGGAACGGGGCAAATCCCCCTTCCTATTGGCCATTATCCTGCTTGAGCCTGCCATCCTTTCGCGTTCGTCTGTCCTACATATCCAAACAGGATAATGGCCCTCCCTCTCCCCGTGCACAGGGTCGTGCGGGCGCGGCCTGACAGGCGCCCACCGCGCGATCATATCGCCGTGCCGCACCATAACGGCCAAACCATCCTTCAAATCCCCGCCATTCGACGGCCTATGCCGCCCGCGCCGCCCTAGCCTGACGGCACAGCAAGACGCTCGGAGGCACTCATGATCGTTGGCGTTCCCAAGGAAATCAAAACTCACGAATATCGCGTCGGCCTGACGCCCGGTTCCGTCCGGGAGATGGTCGCGGCGGGACACAGCGTCCTGGTCGAGCGCGACGCAGGCGCGGGCATCGGCATGGATGACGACGCCTATATTCGCGCGGGCGCGCAGATCGTCGGCACCGCCGCCGACGTGTTCGCCACCGCCGACATGGTGGTGAAGGTGAAGGAACCGCAGCCGTCGGAATGGACGATGCTGCGCCCCGACCAGATATTGTTCACCTACCTCCACCTCGCCCCCGACCCGGATCAGGCGCGCGGCCTGATGGCGTCGGGCTGCTCCGCCATCGCCTATGAAACCATTGTGGACCCGCGCGGCGCGTTGCCCCTGCTGGCCCCGATGAGCGAGGTGGCGGGTCGCCTGTCGATCGAGGCGTCGGGCGCGGCGCTGCGCCGCCATGCGGGCGGGTCGGGCATCTTGCTGGGCGGCGTGCCCGGCGTGGCCCCGGCGCGCATCCTGGTGATCGGCGGCGGCGTCGTCGGCACCCATGCGGCGCGCATCGCGGTCGGCATGGGCGCGGCGGTGACGATCATCGACAGCTCGCTCAATCGCCTGCGCCAGCTCGACGAGCTGTTCGACGGCCGGGTCCGCACCCGCCTGTCCACCCTCGAGTCCATCGAGCAGGAGATTGCGGAGGCGGACGCGGTGATCGGCGCGGTGCTGATCCCCGGCAAGTCCGCGCCGAAACTGGTCACCCGCGCCATGCTGGGCCTGATGAAGCGCAACGCGGTGCTGGTGGATGTCGCCATCGACCAGGGCGGATGTTTCGAGACGTCGCGGCCCACCACCCATGACGACCCGACCTATGTGGTGGACGGCATCATCCATTATTGCGTCGCCAACATGCCCGGCGCGGTGCCGCAGACGTCCAGCTATGCGCTCAACAACGCCACCCTGCCCTATGCGCTGGCGCTGGCCAACAAGGGGCTGGCCGCGCTGGACGAGGATGCGGGTTTCCGCGAGGGGCTGAACATCCATCGCGGCGCCATCGTCAACGCCTCCGTCGCGCACAGCCTGGGCGATGCCTTCGCCCCGGTGGCGGTCCACTGACCGGCGGGCGGCCGATTCCGTGGGCGGTCCCAAAACGCCCGAATCTGCCGCCATGCCGCCTACTGCGATATAAAAGTCCGGGCGCAGGCCATAGCCTGTTCCTCACAGGGTCGCACAAAACCACCCGCCCAGAAGGAGTTAGCGCATGAAACTCAGGCTTTCCTCCCCCAGCTTCGTCGCCGCGCTCGCCGCGACCGCCCTCGCCCCGATCGCGGCCGATGCCCATGGCATCTGGTTCGCCCAGCGCGCCAAGCAACTGGCCATCATCTATGGCGTCGGGTCGGACGACCTCGACATGGTGAAGCGGTTCGGGCTGATCGAGAATGTCACCGCCTATGACGCCGATTACCAGCCGATCAAGGCCACGCCCCGCATCGCGGGGCCCATCGTCCTGATCGACGCCGACGCGCCGCCGACCGTCGTGACCGGCGTGCTCCAGAACGGCATCTGGTCGCGCATGGAGGGCGGCGAGTTCGAGAAGAAGACGCTGGAGGAAATGCCCGGCGCCAAAGTGTCCGAAAAGAACATCAAATACGCCGTCAGCATCCAGGGGCCGCTGAGCAAGCCCATCCCCGCGCTGCCGACCCAGACGCTCCAGATCGTGCCGGTCGGCGCCATCCCCACCACGCTGGGCCAGCCGCTGAAATATCAGATATTGTTCCAGGGCAAGCCCATCGCGGGCGCGCGGGTCATCAACGACATGGTCAACGATCCCGATGCGAAGGAACAGATGACCGCCGCCGACGGCACCATCACCCTGCCGGTGCGCAACCAGGGCCTGAACGTGATCCGCGCGGTCTATAACGGCCCGTCCGACGCGCCGACCAAGTACCGCAAGATCGAGCATACGGCGACGCTGAACTTCACCCTGGCCCACGCGCCGGAATGATGGCCACCCTGATCGGAGAATGACGATGAAGACGACACTCCCCCTCCTCCTCTGCCTCTCCGCGCTGGGCCTTTCGGGTGCGGCCCTGGCGCATGGCATCACCAAGCCGCAGCATGGCGGCGTCGTGCAGATGACCGGTGAAACCCTGTTCGAACTGGTCACCGCCCCGGCGGGCGTCACCGTCTATGTGCTGGACGAGGACGAGCCGGTGGACGCCGCCGCCATGACCGGCAAGCTGACCATCTCCGCCGCCGGCAAGAAGAGCGAAGTGGCGCTGGCCCCGGCGGGCGGCCATAAATTCTTCGCCAAGGGGCTGAAGCTGCCCAAGGGCGCGAATGTCGGCGTGATGGTCGTCGATAACGCCAGCAAGGCGCGATACGGGGCCACCTTCCTCATCAAATAAGCCTCTCCCCCTGCGGCCCGTTGTCAGAAATGATGGCGGGCCGTCCCTTCGAAGGGGGTGTCGCGAACGCCTTTCCTCCCCACCGGAGAAGGCCGGGCGGGCCACATCACCACGATCCGCCAGCCGTCAGCCGTCTTCCCCCTTCCCTCCCGCAAAGGGCCTTGCGATGCGCCTCATGCCTCCCCGACTTCGAAGCCTGCCCGCAACCGCCCTCATGACCGTCGCCCTGCTCGCCTTTGCCGGTGACGCACTGGCCCATGGCGTGGCGGAAGGGGACAAGGCCTTCATCATGGCCAATCCGGGGGTCAACATCATCCCCTACATGTACCTGGGCGCCAAGCATATGGTGACGGGGTACGACCATCTGCTCTTCCTGTTCGGGGTCATCTTCTTCCTCTACCGCCTCAAGGATGTGTGGACCTATGTGACCCTGTTCGCGATCGGGCACAGCACCACCCTGCTGGCGGGCGTGATGTTCAACCTGCACGCCAACCCGTTCATCATCGACGCGATCATCGGGCTTTCCGTCGTCTATAAGGCGCTCGACAATCTGGGCGCCTTTCCGACCCTGTTCGGTTTCCAGCCGAACCAGAAGGCGGCCGTCCTCATCTTCGGCTTCTTTCATGGCTTCGGCCTCGCCACGAAATTGCAGGATCTGGTTTCGTCTCGCGACGGACTGCTCACCAACCTGATCAGTTTCAACATCGGCGTGGAAACCGGACAGGTGATCGCCCTGTCCATCATCCTGATCCTGATGACGCTGTGGCGCACGACGCCCAGTTTCAACCGCAGCGTCGTCGTCGCCAACGCCGCGCTGATGTGCGCGGGTTTCGTCCTCACCGGCTATCAGATCGCCGGCTATTTCGCGGAGACTGCATCATGACCGCCGCCAACAGCACGCTTCCCTATCAGGCATCGCGCGGCGCGCTGGGCCGTGCCACGCTGGGCGCGGCCGCCGCCGCCGCCGTCATCCTGACGCTGGTCGTCCTGCCCGCCGAATGGGGCATCGACCCGACCGGCGTGGGCAAGGCGTTGGGCCTCACCCGCATGGCGGCGGGCGCGGAGGCGGAGGATGCGCCGGACAGCGCGACGCCGCAAAGCGCCGCGACGCAGGCCCCAACACAGACTCTGACGATCCCGGCGCAGGTGAAGGAAAATATCGAAGCGCGCACGCCGCTGCGCTCCGACGAAAAGACGCTGACCCTCGCGCCGCACAGCGGCATAGAGGTCAAGGCGCATATGGCGAAAGGCGATCATCTGATCTTCCGCTGGACCTCCACCGCGCCCATCCGTCAGGACATGCATGGCGAGCCGAGCAAAGGCCCGGCGGGCGCGTTCAGCACCTATTGGAAGCAGAAAAATCTGAGCGAGGCGCAGGGGTCGTTCACCGCGCCCTTCGACGGCACGCACGGCTTTTACTGGCGCAATGGCGGCGAGACGCCGGTGACGATCACGCTCAAGACATCGGGATTCTACAAGGATCTGTTCGAGCCGCCGGTCGAGTAAACGGGGCCTGACATCGGACCGGCGGCGGGCGGCGGCGGGCGGTGGTCCGCCCCTTGTCTTGCGCGGCGGCGCGCAGGGGCGACAGAAACTGCCATCGCAGCCGCCCGATCCGGCATGGCTGCGGAAAATGGCGGGCATAAGCGCATCACCTGTCGGCGGCGCTTCCTAAGCTGGCCGCGCATTTCCCTTCCTTGCTCCATCCCCATCCCCATTCGCAGAGGCGCCCATGGACACCCAGACCCAATCCCCCGAAGCCCCGAACGCGGCGACGCGCGCGCCATCCTTCCTCGACCTGCGCGCCTTTGGTGCACAGGCGGCGGCGACCGCCGGTCCGGCGCGCGGCGACTTTCTGGCCAGCCGCACCGTCCTGCTCTCCTCCGGCGCGCCCAGCCCGGTGAGCGCCCTGACGCTGGACGCGGGCGAGGGCCGGGTCGACGCGCTGCCGAATGATGAGTTCCTGATCGTCGTCGCCGGCGCGCTGCGCCTGAGCGATGCGGCCGGGGCGCATGTTCTGGCCGATGGCGACGCGGCGGTCATCCCCCATGGCGCGGCCTTTGCGTGGAGCGCCGATGCGGGCACGGTGGCCATCGTCATGACCTATGCCGACAGCCAGCCGAGCGGCGCGGCGATCACCCCGATCACGAAGAACCCGCCGCTGGAACCCTCCGCCAAGCCCGCCGCCGACATCTTGATCGGCCCCGCGCCCGATTGCCGCAACTTCAACGACTATCGCGTCGATGACGGGAAGTTCGTGTGCGGCACCTGGGACAGCACGCCCTACCACCGGCACGGCTTCCTCTATGGCCATCATGAGATCATGCATATCCTGACCGGCAGCGTCACCTTCAGCGACGAGAATGGCCGGGCGCAGAGCTTTGCCACGGGCGACGTGGTGCTGGCCGAGCGCGGATCGCACTGCGGCTGGGAAAGCCGGGAGCATGTCGCCAAGGCGTTCGCCATCTATCGGCTGGGCTGAAACCCGCTATCGGAGGAAGGCTGTCCCCATAGGGCGGCCTTCCTCCGTTCCATGATGACCCTAATGGTCGGATGCGCCGAAGGCCCCGATCCCGGTTTCCGCCCGCACCCGCTGCGCCGGATAGCCCGCCTTGTCCACCGCCGCGCGCGGGGAACGGTCCAGCAAGGAGATCAGCCAGATCGCGAGGAAACCCGCCGGGACGGAGAAGATCGCCGCCGAGCTGTAGGGGAAGGGCGCATCCCCCAGATGGAGGCTGTTGGTCCACACCGTGGGGGACAGCATCGTCAGCACGAAGGCGGTCAGCAGGCCGATCGCCCCGCCCCATGCCGCGCCGCGCGTGGTGCAGCCGCTCCACAGCAGCGACATGACCAGCACCGGGAAATTGCCCGACGCCGCCAGCGCGAACGCCAGACTGACCATGAAGGCGACATTCTGCTTCTCGAACACCAGCCCCAGCACCACCGCCAGCGCGCCCAGCGCCAGCGTGGTCAGCCGGGAGACGCGCAGTTCGTCCGCCGAATTCGCCTGCCCCTTCTTGAACAGCGTCGCATAAAGATCATGGCTGACCGCCGACGCGCCCGACAGGGTCAGCCCGGCCACCACCGCAAGGATGGTGGCAAAGGCCACCGCCGAGATGAAGCCCAGGAAGGCGTCCCCGCCGATGGCATGGGCGAGATGGATCGCCGCCATGTTGCCGCCGCCGCGCAACGCGCCCTCCCCGTCCAGATAGTGGCCATCCGTCCCCACCAGCACGATCGCGCCAAAGCCGATGATGAAGGTGAGGATATAGAAATAGCCGATCCAGCCGGTCGCCCACAGCACGGACTTGCCCGCCTCCTTCGCGTCGGGGACGGTGAAGAAGCGCATCAGGATATGCGGCAGGCCGGCGGTGCCGAGCATCAGCGCAAGGCCGAAGGAGATGGCGGACACCGGATCCTTGATGAAATTGCCGGGGGCCATGATCGACCGGCCCCGCTCCGCCGCCTCCGCCACGCCCGCCCCGCCGGAGAGAGCCGCGTCCGTCTTGACCGCCACCGCGCGGGCGAACAGCGCCTCGAACGAAAAGCCCATGTGCGCCAGCACCATCAGCGCCATGAAGGTCGCGCCGCCCAGCAGCAGCACCGCCTTGATGATCTGAACCCATGTCGTGGCGCGCATCCCGCCGAACAGGACGTAAAGCATCATCAGCACGCCGACGATGGCCAGCGCCACGCCATAGGGCAGGCCGAACAGCAGCTTGATGAGCTGTCCCGCGCCGACCATCTGCGCGATCAGATAGAAGGAGACGACCAGCAGCGTGCTGACCGCCGAGAAGGTGCGCACCGGCGGCTGGGCAAAGCGATAGGAGGCGACATCCGCAAAGGTGAAACGGCCCAGATTGCGCAGCCGCTCCGCCATCAGGAACAGCAGGATCGGCCAGCCGACCAGAAAGCCGGTGGAATAGATGAGGCCGTCATAGCCATCGGTGAAGATCTGCGCCGAAATGCCGAGGAAGGAGGCGGCGGACATATAGTCGCCCGCCATGGCGAGGCCGTTCTGAAAACCGCTGATCCCGCCACCCGCGGTGTAGAAGTCGGACGCGGTGCGGGTGCGCGCCGCCGCCAGCTTGGTAATCCACAGAGTCAGCCCGACGAAGGCGACGAACATCAGGATCGCGGCCCAGTTGAGCGGCTGTTGCTGCGCCTGCCCCTCCAGCGCCGCCGCGAGGGCGGGCATGGGGACGAGCAGGGCGGCAGCGGCAAAAGCGAGGGCCGCAGCGGGAGCGGTGGAGGCGAGCGCCGCCACGGGGGCAGCAACTGGCGTGCGGCTCGCGGCTGGAGTGGCGGCGGAGGCGCGGGCGGTCATGCGCCATGGTCCTTCAGGATCGCGGCCATCCGGGCGTCATAATCGCTGTTGGCGCGGGCGACGTAAACGCCGGTCAGCGCGATGGCGAGCAGGATGAGGCCCAGCCCCACCGGGATGCCGAGCGAGGTCACGCCCGCCCCGATGGGCGTCGCCAGCAGGGATTTGTCGAACGCGATCAGCAGCAGATAGCCGACGAAAGCGATGAAGATCAGCGCGGACAGGCTCCAGCCCAGCCGCGACCGCTGCCGCACCAGCGCCGCATAGCGCGGGTCCGCCGCGACGGCGGCGACCAATGCGTCTTCATCCCGGTCGCTCATCCCGTCATTCTCCCCCACTATCCTGCCGCGACGCTAGAGCCAGCGGCGGCGATTGCAAGGGATGGGACGCGCTTTATGCGGTCGGCCGGCCTGATTCTGTTCGGCGGCGGCGCGGCGGCGATACTGTGGCGGTTCGTCCAATATCTTGAAATCAAGCAAAATAGGCTGGTCCGATGCTTGGCCGGATAGCGGTGTGTTTCTTGCTTAATCCTATCTTTAGGCAAGTCTGCGATAGCTGTCTTATAGATCGCCAACAGGACACCGGAACAGGCGCACATAATCAGGGAGAGCTGGGGTGAAGAAGGCCGCGTACCTACTCGTCGGAATGGAATTGCTGGCCGTCGCCGCCCCCGCATGGGCGCAGGGCGACACCGCCGCCAAGGGCAAGGCAAAGCCGCAGGCGCCGCAGAAGGAGATTTTCTCCACTGGCGTCGCCAAGGGCCGCGACCGGCTCGACAGCGCGACCTCCACCAGCGCGATCAGGGCCAGCGAATATGAAAAGCTCGGCCCCCGCCCGCTGGCCGACATATTGCGCACCATGCCCGGCCTGCGCGTGGAATCCGGCATTGGCGAGGGGAACGCCAACTACACCGTGCGCGGCCTGCCACTGGCCGCCGGTGGCTCCAAATATATGCAGTTGCAAGAGGACGGCCTGCCCGCCCTCGAATTCGGCGACTTCTTCAACTTTGGCGGCGACGTCTTCCTGCGCACCGATTTCAACGTGGCGCAGATCGAGTCCATCCGCGGCGGTTCCGCCTCCACCTTTGCGTCGGATTCGCCCGGCGGCCTCATCAACATCCTGTCCAAGACCGGCGAGACGCAGGGCGGCGCGGTGCAGATCACGCGCGGCATCGACTATGGCGAGAACCGGCTCGACGCCGATTATGGCGGCAAGCTGAGCGACAGCCTGCGCTTTCATGTCGGCGGCTTCTATCGCTGGGGCGAAGGGCCGCGCAACATCGGCTTCGACGGCTATAAGGGCGGCCAGATCAAGCTGAACATCACCAAACAGTTCAGCAATGGCTATGTGCGCGTCTATGGCAAATATCTGGACGACCGCTCGCCCACCTTTGCGCCCTATTTCTTCAGCCTGACCGGGACCAACGACAAGCCGGTCATCGCCAACCTGCCCAATTTCGACATTCGCACGGACTCCGTCCTGTCCCCCTATATCGGCCCGGTCACGACGCTGAACGGCCAGAACCAGCTCACCCGTTTCCCGACATCCGACGGGCAACATGCGGTGTCGAAGTCGGTCGGGCTGGAGGCGCAGTTCGACATCGCGGGATGGACGCTGAGCGACCGTGTCCGCTATTCGATCAATTCGGGCGATTTCCTGCGCGTGTTCGCCAACAGCGCGGATACGGTCGCCGCCTTCGCCGCGTCGCAGGCCGGGGCGGGCGCGACCGCCAGCTATGCCAGCGGCCCCAACGCCGGACGGCCGATCGCGGCGGGATCGCCGATCAACGGCAACGGCCTGCTCGCCCTCTATTATATGGCGGAGACGCGCGCCCGGTCGCTCGACAATTTCACCAATGATTTCCGCGCCACCAGGGTGTGGCCGATCGGCGGCGGCAACCTGACCGTCACCGCCGGCCTGTACAAGGCGATCCAGAAGCTGCGCGCCGAGTGGCTCCATTCCGCCATCGACGTGGATGTGGCGGGCAATGGCCAGACCGCGATGGTCAACATCACCAGCGCGGGCGGCGTGGCGCAGACGCTGGACGGCTATTATGCCTTCGGACGTGGGCGGACCAGCAAGTTCCGCCGCATCTTCGACGTCGATTATGACATCACGGCCCCCTATGGATCGATCAACTATCATGTCGGCAAGATCGCGATCGGCGGCAGCCTGCGCTATGACAGCGGGCGGGTGCGCGGTTCGCTCTATGGCGCGGACCTGGGCGGTGGCCGGGTCGGGCAGGTCGCCTATGACGTGAATGGCGACGGCCTGATCTCCGCACCGGAGGCGGCGGTGGCCTTCCTGCCGCTGTCCCAGCCCGCACCGGTCAACTACAACTATCATTATGTCAGCTACTCGGCGGGCGTGAACTATCGCATCGCGCAAGCGCTGTCGGCCTTTGCCCGATACAGCCGGGGCGGGCGGGCCAATGCCGACAAAATCCTGTTCACCCCCATCGTCAGCGCCGTGGACGGCAGCGTCGCCAGCAACAGCGACACCTATGACGAGGTGCGCCAGCTCGAAGGCGGCATCAAGCTGCGCACCGGCAATGCGACGCTGAACGCCACCGCCTTTCTGGCCCATGCCGACGATCATAATGTGCTGAACGGCTCCGCCAACCAGACCATCCGCGCCTATCGCGCGTCGGGCCTGGAACTGGAGGGCAGCTATCGCCGGGGCATCTTCAGCATCACCGGCGGCGCGACTTACACCAAGGCGAAGATCACGCAGGACAAGCTGGACCCGACGCTGACCGGCAAGGAACCGCGCCACCAGCCCGCCTGGACGTTCGAGGCGACGCCGCAGATCGAGACGGAGCAGGCGACCGTGGGCGCGAACATCGTGACCATCACCAGCAGCTATGCGCAGGACAGCAACCTGCTCAAGATGCCGGGCTTCACCGTGGTCAACGCCTTTGTCCAGTATCGGCCGATCCCGCGGGTGCAGTTGATGGTGAACGCCAACAACCTGTTCAACGCCGTGGGTCTGTTCGAAATCTCGCAGAGCACGGTGCCGACCAATGGCATCGGTTCAGGCCGGGCGATCAACGGGCGAACCGTGTCGGCGTCGCTGCGCTATAATTTCTGACGCCGGTTTGTCGCTGACACGCCAAGCGGGGGTGTCCGGTCGGGATGATCGGGCGCCCCCTTTTTTTTTGGCTTTGCGGTGTCGATCCCTTGCCTGACGGCCGTTCCGCCAGCTTCTCTTGATAGTATATACTATCTATGCCAGTGTCGGCCAAACAGGCGAGAGGATCGGCGGATGGCAACTGGCACGATAGCGGCAATCGTCGTGGGCACGGGCTTTGGGTGTCGCGTCCATGTGCCCGCACTGCGCGCGGCGGGGTTCGAGGTGGTGGCGCTGGTCGGGCGCGACCCGGACCGGCTGGCGCGCAAGGCGGCGGAACAGGGCATCCCCGCCAGCTTCACCGATCTGGACGCGGCGATTGACGCCGCCAGCGGCGCGGGTGATGCCGCCAGCGGCGGGGCCAACGCGACGCTGGTCACGGTCGCCACCACGCCGGACACGCACGCCGCCCTCTCCCAACGCGCCATAGCGCGCGGCTGCCATGTGCTGTGCGAAAAGCCATTCGCGCTCGACGCGGCGGAGGGGGAGCGGCTGGTCGAGGCGGCGGAGCGGGCGGGCGTCGTCCATATGCTGTCGCACGAGTTCCGCTGGCTGCCCGAACGGGCGATGTTCGGCCGGGCCATCGCCGGGGGGCTGATCGGGGAACCGCGCTTCCTGGCGCTGGACCAGTTCATCCCCTTTTGCGCGGACCCCGCCGCGCGCCTGCCCCACTGGTGGTTTGACCCGACGGCGGGCGGTGGCTGGCTGGGCGCGGGGGGATCGCATCTGATCGACCAGATCCGGTGCTGGCTGGGTGATTTCCACTCGATCAGCGCCAGCCTGCTGACCGTTTCGGACCGGCAGGGCGGCGCGGAGGACAGCTATTCCATGCGCTTTCGGCTGAAGAATGGCGTGGAGGGGTCGATGCAGCAGAGCGCCGGGGCTTGGGGGCCGCCCGCCAGCCTGACCCGCTGCGCCGGATCGACCGGGACGGTGTGGATCGACGCGGGCAAGGTCTTTGTCGCGGACCGGGATGGGACGCGGGAACTGGCGATCGACGACGATCTGCGCCTGCCGCCCGCGCCCGCCGTCACCGACGCCAAGGGGGTGAGCCGACCGGCCGCGTTCGAGACCGGTCCCTTCATCCGGCTGTGCGAGGCGATGAAGGCCGCGATAGAGGGCGCGCCCGTCCCCGGTGCGATCCCCCCGCCCCGCTTTCAGGACGGGCTGGCGACGATGCGGGTCATGGACGCGATGCGCGCCTCCTCCGCCAGCGGGGGCGCGTTGCAGACGCTGTGACGGGTGGGCGTGGCGGCGCGCGCGGGAGGCGGGCCGCCGTTCGACACGCCCAGGACGACAGGAAGAGACTATGGCGCGCGCCGGCGCATCGCGGGACCATGAGGGCCGGCGCGATGGGAGGCTGTGCCATCCATGCGGACTATGTCGATCCCGCGCGATCCACCGCATCCCGCGGCAGAGTTCAGACCCCGCGACCCCCGGCGGATGAGAACACCCGCCGGGGACACGGCATCAGGGGCGCAGCACCCAGCCGCCATCGACATGCAGCGTCTGGCCACTGATCCACGCACCCGCGTCGGAGCACAGCAGCAGCAGCGCGCCGACCAGCTCATCCGGCTCACCCTGCGCGCGGCTGGCGACGGTCATGTTGAGGAACTGGAGGAAAGGGGAATCGTCGGGCACCAACTGCTTGCCCGCGTCCGACTTCACATTGCCGGGCGCGATGGCGTTGGCGGTGATGTTCTCCTTGCCCAGCGTCTTGGCGAGGGTGGTGGTCAGGCCGACCAGCGCCAGCTTGCCGATGCCATAGACGCCGGTCGCCGGGAAAGCGCCGCCGGACGTCTGGTTGACGATGCGGCCGCCGCCACGCTCGCGCATCGCGGGAACCGCCGCCTGCGCGCAGATCAGCGCGCCGGTCAGGTTGACGTTCAGCGTGCGGTTCCAGCTTTCGAGCGGCACGTCGACAATATTCTGATAACCCAGTTCGGCCATCAGCGCGGCGTTGTTGACGAGGATGTCGAGGCCGCCAAAGCTGGTCTTTGCCGCGTCCACCATGGCGGCGGCGGAGGCCGGGTCGGTGATGTCGACGCGCACGCCGATGGCCTTGCCACCCGATGCGACGATCTCGTCCGCGACGGCTTTCGCGCCCTCCTCGTTGATGTCCGCCACCACGACCGCGGCCCCGGCGGCGGCGAGGCCGACCGCATAGGCGCGCCCGATGCTGTTGCCGCGCCCGCCCGCACCGGTGACGATGGCGACCTTGCCGTCCAGGCGGAACTGGTCGATGGAAAATGTCATGCCTTGTGCTCCTCAGCTAAACCGCCGGTGGCGGCGGCGAGGAAGCCGGAGGCCGCCTCGCGCAATGTGTCCGTGCCCCGGTTGCCCGGCGCGATCGCGCCGAGCAGATTGACGTCCTTGATCAGCAGCGGCGCGCCATGGGCAAAGGCCGCCGGGGTCGGCAGGCGGGCATACACCTCGAACCCGAAGCTGCGCCCGCTGCTGACCTTGATAAGGTCGGCCAGCGCCTTGCGATCGATGCCCAGCGCCTCACCCGCCGACAGGGCGGCATGGGCCAGACCCATGTTGGCCGCCATCAGCGCGTTATTGACGATCTTGGCCCGCTGCCCCGCCCCGGCCGGGCCGAGATGGACGAGCGCGCCCGCGAAACTTTCCAGCACCGGCCGCGCCTGCGTAAAGGCGTCCTCGCTGCCGCCGCACATGACGGTCAGCGTGCCCGCCGCCGCAGCAGGACCGCCGCCGCTGACCGGCGCGTCGAGGAAATGCACGCCCCTGTCCGCGCACTGCTCCGCCAGAGCGGCGCAGCTTTCCGGCAGGATGGTCGAGTGGATGACAAGCAGGCTGCCGGGGCGCAGCGCGGGGATCAGATCCGCGCACACCGCCGCCACGCCGGCATCGTCCACGACGCAGACGCCGACAAAATCGCAGGTCGCGCCCAGGTCCGCCACGGAAGCGGCGACGGTCGCGCCCTGCGCCACGAATGGCTCCAGCGCCTCCGGCCGCCGCGCCCAGAGGGCGAGCGGATAGCCGTTGGCGAGGATGCGTTCGGCCATCGGGCCGCCCTGACTGCCCAGGCCGATGAAGCCCGCGCGGATGCTCTTGTCCGTCATCCGATCAACCCGCCGTGATGCCGGCGTCGATGTTGATGCAGGCGCCATGATAGCCACGCCCCGCCTCCGACGAGAGGAGCAGGATCATGTCGGCCACATCGTCCACCTCCACGACGCCGCGCATACCGGAGAAGCGCGTGATAAGCTCGAAATCGCAATTTTCGGGCGGGACGAAATTGGCGGCGATGTTCGTCACCATGCCGCCCGGCGCGACGGCGTTGATGCGGATCGGCTTTTTCGAATATTCCATCGCCATTGCCTTGGTCATGCCCAGCAGGCCCCATTTGCTGGCGCAATAGGCGGCGGCATAGGCCTCCCCGATGAAGGCGGCGGAGGAGGCGACATTGACGATCGCGCCATTGGTTTCGAGCAGGTGCGGGATCGCGACCTGCGAGAGCAGGAAGGGCGCATGGAGATTGACGTTCAAGGTGCGCTGGAACTGGTCGAGCGGCATCTCCGGCGTGTTGGCGAGATAGATCAGTCCCGCCACGTTGCACAGCGCGTCGAGACGGCCGAAGCGCGCCACAGCCGCCTGCACCACGCCCGCGCTGGCCGCCGCGTCGGACAGGTCGGCGGGATGGATCAGAGCCTCCACCCCCGCCCCCAGAAGGGCGGCGGTTTCGGCCAGTCCGGCCTCGTTCAGGTCCACCAGCGCCAACTTCGCACCGGCTTCCGCCAGTTTCAGCGCGGTGGCGCGGCCCAGCCCCGATGCCGCGCCGGTGACAATGGCGACCTTGCCGGTCATGTCGGTCTTGCTCATGCTTGCATCCCTCATCCGTTCCAGGGCAATCCGGCGGCGAATTTCTTCGACATTTCGAAGACCACGCCCTGAATCACCGACGCCTTTGGCCATCCCGCATGGATGCCATAGGCCAGTACAAATTCCTGCATCTCGTCCGGCTGGCAGTTGCCGCTGGCCATCGCCGCATGGATATGGCTCTTGATCGGCGTCTCGGCGGCGGACTCGCACACGCCGACGAGGGTCAGCCAGCGGCGCGACCGCTGGTCGAGGCCGGGACGACACCACATCTCCCCGAACACGAAGTTGCGAATCGCCTCCAGATAGGGGGTCGCGGGCGGGCCGCCGGGGAAGGTCATGACATGGATGAATTCCGCCGCGCCCTCCTCGCTGCGCACCGCCGGATCCCATGCACCGGCGCGGATCGGCGGGTGCGCGGGTTCGGCAAGGCCCAGGTCGGCGGCGACGCGGGTGACCGCGCGGTCCAGCTCCGCCCCCTTCGTCCAGCCGCCATAGACGGACAGGTGCAGCGCAGCCTCGCGCAGTTCCGACAGGCTCAGCTCACCGCCGGTCAGCGCGCCGCGCACATAGCCGTCGAGATGCTCCGCCGCGCCGTTGGTGAGCGACGATCCCGCGATGGCGACCAGATAGCGCGCGCGCCGGTCCAGCCCCTCGCGCGACCAGACTTCCGCAAAGATGAAATCGCGCCAGCTTTCCTGATAGGGGGTGACGGGCGCGGGCAACGGGGCGCCGGTCACCTGTCCCCCGATGGCGGCGCCGCGCGCGGAACGGTCTGCGGGGTCGAGCAGGCTCATGCGATTCTCCTAAGTCTCTTATGCTTTTGCAGTGTCGGCGGCTCTGGCGGTCAGGCGAGGTTGACCCACACATTCTTGACCTGCTGGAACTCGCGCATCCCCTCGATCCCGCCGAGGCGGCCATGACCGCTGTGCTTCATCCCGCCGAAGGGCACGCAGGGCGTCATCGCCTCGCCGGAGCCGTTGACCTGCACCTGACCGGCCTGCATCTGCCCGGCGACGCGGTGCGCGCGGGCGAGGTTGGTGGTGTGGACATAGGCGCCGAGGCCGAAATCGCTGTCATTGGCCAGCGCGACCGCCTCCTCCTCGCTGTCGAAGGGGGTGACGACCAGCACGGGACCGAACACCTCGGTGCGGCTGATCTCGCTCGCCGGGTCCACGTCCGCCAGCACGGTGATCGGCAGATAATAGCCGTCGCTGAAATCGCCGCCCATGCGGCCGCCGCCCGTCACCAGCCGGCCGCCCGCCGCCACGCCGCGGTCGACAAGGCCGGAAATGCGGTTCAGCGACGCCTCCGAAATCACCGGGCCGAGCATGGTGTCGCCCGCGAAGGGATCGCCCGCCTTGATATGGCCCGCCATGGCGGTCAGCATCTGGAGATAGGGTTCGTAGATCGTCCGTTCGACCAACAGGCGCGTGCCGTTGACGCAGCCCTGCCCATTGGCGCTGACCGCGCCGGTCAGGCCGCGCTTGGCCGCCGACTGGAGGTCCGCATCGCCAAACACCAGCACCGCCGACTTGCCGCCCAGCTCCAGCCCGACGGGCTTGAGCGTCTGCGCCGCATTGGCGAGGATCTTTTGCGCGGTCGCGCCGCTGCCGATGAATTCGATCTTGCCGATGCCGGGATGGGCGACCATCGCCGCACCCACATCCGCGCCGCCGGTGACGAGGTTGACGACACCGGGCGGGAAACCGGCCTGGCGGATCAGCTCGACCAGCCGCATGACGCTGTACGGGGCCAAGTCGGGCGCCTTGATGACGATGCAGTTGCCCGCCGCCAGCGCGGGGGCCAGCACCATGGTCGCGGCGAACAAGGGACCGTTCCACGGCACGATGACGCCGACGACGCCATAGGGTTCGTAGGACACATAGTCATGCGCCGGGCCGCCCCATGTGGCGACGGTGCGCCCCTCGATCTTATCCGCCCAGCCGCCATAATAGCGGAACTTCTGCGCCGCATCATAGGAGATATAGGGCGCGGCCAGCGACAGCGAGCCATTTTCGGAGACCAGGATCGGCGCCATCTCCTGCGCCTGCGCCTCGAACAGGCTGGCCAGCTTGAACATCAGGTCGCGGCGCTTGTCACCCGGCAGCGCGCGCCATGCGGGATAGGCGGCCTGCGCCGCGGCGACCGCCCGATCGACGTCGGCGGGGCTGGCGAAGCGGATCTCCCGCGTTACCGCGCCGGTGGCGGGATAGATATGCGCGGCGGTTTCACCGCTGCCCTGCTCTTCCAGCGAATCGCCGATGATGACGGGATAACGGGGCAGCGTATCGCCCACGGGCTGCTGGAAAGTCATGGCATCGCCTCCTTGCCGGGACGGCGCGCATCCTGATCTGGCGCTGCCGCAAACCCTTTTGTGATGGCGGACAGTAATATGCATAGTAATGGCAGGTCAATGCGATTTACGGCGGATATTCGTTTTTCATCGGATAATTATATGCTATGAATTAGCCGAAATCAGGAAAAAGCTGGACCTATGGACCTGGAGCCTCAGAAGAAAAATCTCGTCAGCATCACCGCCGACCGCCTGCGCGACAGGGTGTTCGCGGCCGAACCCGACAGCCTGATCGGGTCGTTGCAGGATCTGGCCCGCACATTGGAGGTGGGGATCGTCACCCTGCAACAGGCCGCGCGCATCCTGGAGCATGAAGGGCTGCTGGAAGGACGACGCGGGCCGGGCGGCGGATTTTATGGCACGCGCCCCGGCCCGGCGGCGGTCGCCCGGTCGCTGGGCGCCTATCTGCGGTCCCACCCGTCGTCCTATGAGGAAGCGGTGAACATCACCTCCCTGTTGTTCAACGAGCTGGTGCCCGCCGCCGCCGAGTGCTCCGACGCGGCCAAGCGGGAGGAACTGGTGCAATTGTCCGCGACGCTGCCCGATTGCGTCACGGAACAGGATTGCGGCGCGTTCGAGGAGAAGTTCCAGGACCTGTTGTTCCGCATGGTCGATTCGCCGCTGTTCAAGCTGCTGACCGTGGTGACGTTGCGAGTCGGCGTGTCCAAGCAGGCGCGGCTGATGCGCGGCGGCGGGGCGGCAGTGTCGGAATGGCGCGGGGGGCGGGAGCGGATCATCGCCGCCATCCTGACCGGCGACCGGGAACTGGCCCGGTTCGAGGCGGATCGCAGCAACCGGCGGGCCGTGATGAACGGACTGCGGGAGGCGGGCTGACGGGCGCGTCCTGAGAGGGGCGGGGCCGACCAAGGCGGATGCGCGGACGGAAAGAGGGGCGGCCGCAACCCCGAACGGCGGAGGACAAAAAAAAGGGCCGGTCGTTGGACCAGCCCTTGAGAGTTTTAGGAGAGGATGCCTGAAAGGCACTGGCTTTGTGCGCCGCACCCGGAAATTGTGCAACTGCGAACAACGTCAGGACGATTGCATGAAATGCAACCAGTGGCCCTTTATCGCGCAACCGGCCGCTGGGTCGGGCGAGGGCTTCCTTCCCCGAAAAGCCCGGCCCGCCTGACCGCACGGCCCGCCACCGCCCCCGCCGCCCCAATGTAAGCATTGCGTAAAAGCGATTGTCCCGCCGCCGACCCACGCCCTAAAACAGCCTCATCAGACGGGATGATTGTCCCGAACAGAACAGAACTGACCGAGGACGATGGACATGACAGGCGCAACGCGACGGTTTGCGATTCCCGCATTGGCATTGGCAGCGCTGGCAGCCCCGGTGGCCGCCGCCCCCGGCGATGTCGTCAAGACGCGCATCGCGGGCTTTCGCGAGCTGGGCGCGGCCTTCAAGAATGTGAACGACGAACTGAAGGGCAGCGCGCCGCAAACCTATGTGATGCAGCTTTCCGCCCGCCAGATCCGTGACTTTGCGCGCCAGCAATATAGCTGGTTCCCGCAGGGCAGCGGGCCGCAGGCTGGCGTCAAGACCGCCGCCAAGCCCGACATCTGGGCCAAGGGTGCGGAGTTCAAGGCCGCGCAGGACAATTTCGCCAAGCAGGCCGACGCCTTTGCCAAGGTCGCGGGCACCGGCGACACAGCCAATATCCGGGCGCAGGCCAAGCTGCTGGGGCAAAGCTGTGGCGCGTGCCACCGCGCGTTCCGCACGGAAAGCCGCGATTGACCCGACCGACTGGCCGGGCGCGCAGAGTGACTGGAAGAGGAGCTGATCGGATGAACAGGCAGAGGTGCGTCCTTGCCATTCCCGGCGTTGCCATTCCCGGACTGGCGATGATCGCCCTGTCCGGCCTGTCGGCCCCGGCCTGGGGGCAGGCATCGGACCTGCCGATTCCGGCGGCGGTGGCGGCCGACCATTTCCCCGCCGGCATCACGACCCGGCGGGTCGGTGACAGGATGGTCTATGTCGATGCGCGGGGGCAGACCCTGTATGGCATGGACCCGCGCGCGCTGGCGGGCAAGACGGGCACGCCCTTCACCTATTGCAAGGATGCCTGTGCGGAGATGTGGCAGCCCCTGCTCGCCCCCGCGGGCGCAAAGGCGACGCCGGGCATCGTCGTGCCGGGCACGGAGCGCCGCACCCGGCCGGACCCGGCGGGCGCAGGCAAGGCGGAAGAGAAGGCGGAAGCTCCCGCTGCCTCTGCGGCGCGCAAGGACTCGTGGAACGGCGACTGGGCCATTGTCGAAGGCGCGCAGGGCCTCCAGTGGATCTACAAGAAGGTCCATCTGGTCTTCACCCGCCGGGGCGAGGCGCCGGGCACCGCCGCCTTTGACGGGGCGGAGGATTTTGCGTGGAACAGCCTGAAATATGTACCGCCCGCGCCGAAACTGTCGACGCCCGGCGCGGTGACGGCCCGTTTCCTGGGTGACGGCTATGTGATGGCCGACCGCAAGGGCCGCCTGCTGTTCACCGGCGACGCACCGGCGCAAGGCGGCTGGTCCCCCTTCCCGGCGGGTTTCGCCAATGGCGGGTCGGGCGACTGGTCGGTCGGGCGCACGGGCGAGCAGGCGCAATGGCTGTACCGGGGCAAGCCGGTCTTTGTCGCGGACGCTCCGCCCGTCGGCGGCGATAGCGATGCGATGAGCGCCATTCCCACGGGCGGGTCGGTGTTGCGACCCTGACCGCGCACGCTGCCGCCCCACGGGCGCGGCGACGGGCGAGAGAAGATCGAAGGATAAGGCACGATGCCACGGCCAGCACCAGCATGTGAGGATGACATGATCCCATCGTCGACCATCGGAGAGGGCGACCCCGCCCGGAGCAGGCGACACGCGCGCCGTGCCGCCGCGCTGCTGGCGGCGGGGTTCCTGACCATCGCCGCGCCCCATGCCGTGATGGCCAAGGTGGGGCCCAAGGTGTCGGGCACCAAGGTATCCGCGACGAAGGCTCCCGCCGCTGCGAAGGCCGCCACCCCCGCACCCCTGCCCGCTCCGCCCGCCGACGGCATCATGGGCTTTGTCATGACATCCTTCTCCCCCGCCGTGCATATCGGCAAGGATGATTGCCCGGAAGGACCGCAGGGCGTGCTGCGCGACCATTATCTGGAGACGCTGCCCGCGCCCGAAGCGACCCGCCTGCGCCTGAAGGTGAATGAGGAGGAGCTGACCAGCCGCTGGAAGAAATATGCGGTCGGCCCGGACGACACCAATATCTGTTCCCAGCCGCAACTGTTCGACCGTCCGCCGACCCGCTTCCTGAAGGGCAAGGTCGCGCAGGGCATCAACCTGGACGGCGACAGCGGCAATGGCGCGGGCGTCCCCAATGGCTGCGCGCACGAGAATTTCTTTGGTCCCGACGGCGAGCCGGGCGTGGATAACCAATATTGGCGGGTGCAGGGCTGCGCCGAGGGCGTGCGCGGCGTCAACGACGCACCGGGCGAGACGACGCGCGGCCTCAACCAGTTCCTGCTGTCGGGCGAACATTCGCAGGTGCTGATCCTGCGCGGCGTCGACAGCCTGGTGCGCGACGACGATGTCGAGATCATCTACGCCAACACCGAAGACCGGGCCATCGTGGACAGCAACCAGAAATTCCTGCCCGGCGCGAGCTATAGCGTGACCCGGACGCCGCAGTATCGCAACGTGCTGCGCGGTCGGATCGTCAACGGCGTGCTGACAACGCAGCCGGTCGACATCCGGTTGCGGCAGACATGGGGGCAGGGCGGCGGGCGCGACATTCGCGGCGCGCGGTCCGAATGGGCGTTGCGCCGGTCGCAACTGCGCCTGACCTTCCAGCCGGACGGGTCGCTCCATGGCATCGTGGCGGGTTATCAACCGCTGCTGAACGTCATCCAAAGCCCGTCCATCGGCGGCATCGGCGCGGCCACCGCCGCCGGGATCAACTGCGCGGGAATCTACAAGGCGTTGAAGCTGGCGGCGGATGGCGACCGCGACGCGGGCGGCCAGTGCACCACCATCTCCACCGCGATCGAGGCCAGCGCCATCCCCGCCTTCATCAACGACCGCCCCGCCGGGCAGAAAGTGGCCGAACGATGAGCCGCGCCCTCTCCTCCCGCTCGCTCTCGCCTTCCCCCTCCGGCCGCCGTTCCCCCGCGCGCTGGCTGGCGGCGCTGGCCCTGATCGCCTCCCCCCTCGCCCTGGCCGCCTGCACGGCGGACAAGGCCCCCGGCGGCGCGCAGGCCAGCGCGCTGTCCGCCCCGCCCGCGCCGCTCTTCACCGGCGCGCTGGCGCAGGTCGTGGCGATGCGCCGCATCACCGAATCGCAATATCGCAACAGCATCGCGGACATATTCGGCACGGACATCAAGGTCGCGGGCCGGTTCGAACCGATCGTGCGCCCGGTGCATGAACTGATCGCGACCGGCGGCAGCGCATCGACCATCTCCCCCGCCGGGCTGGAGCAGTTCGACGCCATGGCGCGCGGCATCGCGGCGCAGGTGTTCGACGCCGACCATCGCGGCTGGTTCGTCAAATGCACGCCGCGCAACCCGAAGCTGGCCGACAGCGCGTGCGCGGCGGAGGCGCTGACCCCGCTGGGCCGCTACCTTTTCCGTCGCCCGATGACCGGCGGCGAGCTGGCCGCCTATGTCAAGATGGCCGACGCCGCCGCGACCCAGACCGGCGATTTCCACATGGGCCTGCAACTGGCGCTGTCCGCCATGCTGACCTCCCCCAATTTCCTGTTCATCGTGGAGAGCGGGGAGGACGACCCGGCCAGCCCCGGCGACCTGCGCCTGGACAATTATTCGCGCGCGGCGCGGCTCAGCTTCTTCCTGTGGAACAGCACGCCCGGCGAGGCTCTGTTGACCGCCGCCGCCGAGGGTCGCCTGACCGACGCGGTTCAGATGGCCGCCATCGCGCAGAAGATGGTGCAATCGCCGCGCATCGAGGCGGGCGTGCGCGCCTTCTTCGAGGACATGCTGCTGTTCGAGAAGTTCGACGAGATGGCGAAGGACAATGTCGTCTATCCGCGCTTCAACGCCGATGTGGCGCAGGCCCTGCCGGAGCAGATGCTGCGCACCATCGTCGACCATCTGATCTTCCGCGACGGCGACTATCGCGACCTGTTCACCACCCGCCACACCTTCGTCAACCGGGCGCTCGGCCCGCTGTATCAGGTGCCGGTCAGCCAATCGCAGGGCTGGGTTCCGCTGGAACTGCCCGCGGCGGACGAGCGGGCGGGCATATTGGGGCAGGCGGGCTTCCTGGCGCTCTATTCCCATTCGGGCCGCAGTTCGCCGACATTGCGCGGCCGTGCGGTGCGCGAGCTGTTGTTGTGCCAGCCAGTGCCCAACCCGCCGGGCAACGTCAATTTCACCGCCGTGCAGGATGTGAACAGCAAGACCCTGCACACCGCCCGCATGCGGCTGAACGCGCATAACACCGACCCGGTGTGCGCCGCCTGCCACAAGATCACCGACCCGCTGGGCCTGCCGCTGGAGAAGTTCGACGGCATCGGCGCGTTCCGTTACACGGAGAACAAGGCCCCCATCGACACCAATGGCGTGTTCGAGGGCGTGGCCTTCAGCGGCGCAGTGGGGCTGGGCAAGGCGCTGGCCGCCAGCAAGTCCACCACCGAATGCGTCGCCAGCCGCGCGCTGGAATATGCCACCGGCCGCCATCCCGGCGAGGAGACGGACCTGATTACCGGCATCGAGCAGGGGTTCGAGAAGCAGGGCTATCGCATGCGGTCCCTGTTCCTTCAGATCGCCACCCTGCCGCAGGCCTATCGCATAAAGGCGCCCGCCATGGGCACCACCCCCGCCGCCATCGCAGCCCTGGGCGCAACGCCCGGCGGACCCACCAAGATTGGAGCACAGCCATGACCTTCAGACTGGATCGCCGCACCGCGCTCAGGGGATTCGTCCACGGCAGCATGGTCGCCGTCGGCCTGCCGCTGCTCGACATCTTCCTCGACAATCATGGCGAGGCGATGGCCGCGACCGGCGCACCGCTGCCCATCCGTTTCGGCACATGGTTCTGGGGCCTGGGCGTCAATCCCCCGCGCTGGTTCCCGGACAAGGTTGGCGCGGACTATGACCTGAAGGTCGAGCTGGAGCCGATCCGCGCGCTGAAGCACAAGATCAACATCCTCAGCGATTTTTCCGTGCCGCTGGACGGCAAGCCCAACCTGCCGCACACCAGCGGCGGCGTGGGCATCCGCACCGGCATGGCGCTGGATGCGGAGCGCGGCTTGCCCGGCCCGTCCTTCGACGTGCTCATCAGCGACCAGATCGGCACCCGCTCGCGCTTCCGCTCGCTGGAACTGTCCGCCACCGGCGACCCGCGCAATTCGCTGAGCGGCCGGGGCAACGGCAACCTCAACCCCGCCGAAGTGTCCGCCGCGTCGCTCTACACCCGCATCTTTGGCCCCGGCTTCCGCGACCCGAACAGCGCGACCTTCACCCCCGACACGCTGGCGATGGCGCGGCGCAGCGTCCTGTCCGGCATCACCGACCAGCGGCAAGCGCTGGCCGCGCGGCTGGGCACGGCGGACCGGCAGCGGCTGGACCAGTATTTCACCTCGCTGCGCCAGCTCGAAAAACAGCTCGACGTGGAACTGACCAAGCCGGAACCGATGCAGGCGTGCATCCTGCCCAAGGGCGTGGCGGAACGGCCGGTCAACGCGGAGATCGAGAATGTCATGGTCAATCACCAGTTGATGACCGACCTGCTCGTCATGGCCATGGCGTGCGACAATACGCGCGTGTTCAACATGAACTTCAACAATGGCGCATCGTCGCTGACCCGCATCGGCAGCACCATCACCCACCACCAGCTGACCCATGAGGAACCGCTGGACAGCATGCTGGGATACCAGCCCGACGCCACCTTCTTCGTCGCCAAATGCATGGAGGCCTGGCATTATTTCGTGAACGCGCTGGACAGCGTGAAGGAGGGCAATGGCACGATGCTCGACAACAGCCTGGTCTTTGCCCACAGCGAGACGGAATTCGCCAAGTTCCACACCATCGACAATATCCCGATGATGACGGCGGGCAGCGCGGGCGGACGAATCCGGACCGGCATCCATGTCGCGGGCGACGGCACGCCGGTCAGCCGCGTCGGCCTGACCCTGCAACAGGCGATGGGCGTTTCGGTCGACCGCTGGGGCACCAACAGCATGGAAACGAACAAGACCATCAAGGAATTGCTGATATGATCCGGCCCCTGCGGCTGGCGTGGAGCCTGCTGCCCCTGCTGTTGGGCATGGGCGCGCAGCCTGCGCTGGCCGCGCCCGGCCCCAACGGGGCACGGACCGCCATGGGTACGGCAGCATCCGTGGCCGTGGGCGTGGGCGTGGGCGCGCCCGCATCGGGAGCGGCATCCACAGCACCAGCCACATCCGCCACCACAACCCCGGCGGGCATGGGAGTCATCGGGACCGCGCTGCGCATCACCGACGGCGCGCGCTCCACCCGTTTCTACACGCAGGGGCTGGGCATGACGCTGGCCCGGCGGATCGACCGGCCGGATGGCGCGGAACTCATCTTCACCTTCGGGTCGCCGGGTCCGGCAATCTTGCTGAACCTGCCGAAGGATAGCGCGGTGGCAAAGCCCGTCGCGCCCGACTATGGCCATGTCATGCTGTCCGTGACCGATGCCGACGCGCTGGTCGCGCGGCTGACGGCGGCGGGATATGCGCCCGGCGCGGTCCATGCCGACGCCCTGACGAAAACCAAGAACTTCTGGATCAAAGACCCTGATGGATATGCGTATGAAATCGTCCAGCGCCCTGCCCGTTGACGCCCTGATTCCCGACGCGACGGACGACCTGCCGGGCAATCCGGGTCGTCGCCGGATGCTGGGCCTGCTCGCCACCCTGCCCGCGCTGGCCATCGGCCTGTCGTGCGGCGGCGCGGCCATGGCGGCCGGGGCGGCGGCGGGAGCGACGGGGGAGGTGTGCATCGACCCCACCAAGCTGCCCGCCAGCCAGACAAGTATGCGCCGCTCGCTCGGCTTTAAAATGGCGTCGACCGATCCCAAGAAGACATGCGGCACCTGCATGTTCTTCACCGGGGCCAAGGGCAGCGATTGCGGCAAGTGCGCGCTGCTCAGCGGCGGGGCGGTGCCCGCGGCGGGCGTGTGCGACAGCTGGGCGCCGAAGGGCTGATGGCGGTGGCCGACACCCGCATCGCCCGGCTGCGCCAGTATGTGTGGGACGCGCCGACGCGCCTGTTCCACTGGCTGCTGGTCGGCCTGCTCGGTTTCAGTTGGTACAGCGCGGAGACGTACCAGATGGAATGGCACCGCTATAGCGGGCTGGCGATATTGGGGCTGGTCGCCTTTCGCATCGTCTGGGGCTTTGTCGGGTCCGGCACCGCCCGCTTTGGCGGCTTCCTGAAAGGACCGCGCGCCGCCCTCGCCTATCTGCGGAGCAAGGGCCATGACGAGAGCGTCGCCGGGCACAATCCGCTGGGCGGGTGGAGCGTCGCGCTGCTGCTGCTGCTGCTGACGGTGCAGACCCTCTCCGGCCTGTTCGCGGTGGACATCGACGGGATCGAGAGCGGCCCCCTCTCCTACCTCGTCGATTTCGACCGGGGACGGCAGGCGGCGGCGATTCATGGCGCGGCCTTCGCCCTGCTGAAGCTGGTCGCGGCGCTGCATGTCGCGGCCATCCTCTTCTACCTGGTCGTCAAGCGGCGGAACCTCATCACGCCCATGCTCACCGGATACCGGCGGGTCATGACGGCGCAGGCGGCGGTCGCCCCGGCGTCGCGCATCGGCCTGATCGTCGCGGTGGCGGTCGGGGCGGGGGTGGTGGCGCTGGTCTATAACGGCCTGCCCGGCCCGCTTGCGCCCTGAACGCACGAACGGACGGACGACCGGAACCGGGCAAACCGAACGGGCCAATCGACGGCGACCCGGCATGACCCTATGATCGACGCACGGCCGCTGATGGCCGCAGGGAGCGGCGCGGTGAAGATATTGCTGGTCGATGACGACCATGACCTGACCGCGATGCTCACCGAATATCTGTCTGGCGAGGGGTTCGTCGCGGACCGGCGTCATGACGCCGCCACCGGCGTCGCCGCCGCGCTGACCGGGCAGTATGACGTGGTGGTGCTGGACGTGATGCTGCCCGGCAGCAGCGGGATCGACGCGCTGCGCGCCATCCGCGCCAAGAGCGACGTGCCGGTCATCATGCTGACCGCCAAGGGGGGCGGCACCGACCGGGTGCTGGGGCTGGAGCTGGGCGCGGACGATTATGTCAGCAAGCCCTATTTTCCGCCCGAACTGGTCGCGCGGCTGCGCGCCGTGCTGCGCCGCCCGCTGCGCGACGAGCGGCCCGCAGGCGTGCTGCGCCTCGACCGATTGTCCTGCGACCCGGCGCGGCGCGAAGTGCGGTGGGACGACCAGCCAGTGGAACTGACCGCGACGGAATTCAACCTGCTGGTCCTCCTGCTCGACAGTGGCGACCGGGTGTCGGCCAAGGAGGATATTTCCGTGCAGCTCTTTGGCCGCCGCTACGAAAGCTATGACCGCAGCATGGACGTGCATATCAGCAAGTTGCGCCACAAACTGGCGCAGGTGTCCGGCGACCGGCTGAAAATCGCGACGGTGCGCGGCATCGGCTGGAAGATGGAGCTGCCGTCATGAAGGGCCGGCTGTTCTGGAAGATCTTCATCGCCTTCCTGATCGTGCTGAATATCCAGTCGCTCGCGGTGACGCGTTTCTTCGTCTATTATTATCCCAGCGTGCCGTCGGTGCCGCAGGAACATTATACGCGGCTGCACCGGGGCACGCTGCACCTGGTCGTGCGCGCGATAGAGGCGGGGCGGATCGACAGCGTCGACCGGACGCTGATCGACGGGCCACATGCGCCGGTGTCGATCCAGCGCCTGTCGCCCGCCGCGCTCCCGTCCGCCGCCGATTCATCCGCCGCCGTCGACGCCACCGCGCAGGGGGAGATGCTGCACAGCGTCACCGCGCGCGACCCGGCGGGCGTCGGCTATCGCGTCGCGCTGCACGCACCGCCCGCCGCCAAGAGCCGCTTCTTCTCGCTCGACACCCGCGTCATATCGGTCACGGCCAGCATGATCTGCGGCCTGATCTTCGCCACCGGCCTCGCCTTCTACCTCGCCCGCCGCATCCGGCTGCTCAGCGACGGCATGCGCGCCTTTGCGAAAGGCGACCTGACCACCCGGCTGGACGACCGGGGGCGGGACGAGATCGCCGATCTGGCGCAGGACTTCAACGGCATGGCCGACCGGATCGAACAACTGGTGCGGGTGCGCGACCAGTTGATCGACGATGTGTCGCACGAACTGCGCTCCCCCCTTACCCGGCTGCAACTGGCCATCGCGCTGGCCCGGCAGAAGAGCGACCGCGTGCCCGCCGCGCTGGACCGGGTGGAAGCGGAGGCGAAGCGGCTGGACGAGCTGGTCGGCGAACTGCTCACCCTGTCCCGGCTGGAAAGCGACGTGACCGACCCGCAGGGCTATTTCGACCTGCCCGAACTGCTGCGCACCATCGTCGCCGACGCCCGGTTCGAAGGGGGCGAGGCGCGCATCCTGCTGGCGGGGGTGGAGGATGGCGACCGGCCGGGGGCGAAGGGCATCCGGGGCGACGCCCGGCTGATCGGCCGCGCGGTGGAGAATGTGGTGCGCAACGCGCTGCGCCACTCGCCGCCGGAGGGCCGCATCCGCGTCACCCTGACCCATAAGGGCGTGGAGGACTGGATCATGATCGAGGATGAAGGCCCCGGCATCCCGCAGGGCCAGCTCAAGCGCATGTTCGAACCCTTCGTGCGGGGGGAGACGGGCGGATATGGCCTGGGCCTCGCCATCGCCCGCCGCGCGGTGCAGGCCCATCGCGGTCGCATCTCCGCCGAAAACCGCGACCCCACCGGCCTGTGCGTCACCATCTGCCTGCCCTGCGAGCAGATGTTCGACACTGTGGAAGGAGAGAGAGAGGCGGAACGGGATGGATAGTCGGCCTGTCCCGCTCGCGCCGGCCCTACTCCGCGCGCGGGCGCAGGCCCCGCAGCATCAGCTCGGTGATGAACCGCGCCTGCTCCGTCAGGGTGCGGCGCGGCGGGAAGAAGGCGTCCTCATGACTGCGGTGCACCGTTTCGGCAAAGATCAGCGTGATGATGACCGTCGCGGTCGCCTCCACATCGACGATGGCCAGCGCGCCGGTGCGCCGCGCCTCCTCCAGCAGGGCGATCAGCGGTTCGAAGAAATGGCGGCGCGTCGCCTTGTGCATCTGCACCTTCAGCGCGGCGATATAATTGGGATTGACCGCCAGCAGTCGCTGGATGGCCCGCGCCTTGGGCGCATTGACGAGAAGGAAGGCCGCCTCGACATAGCTGGCCAACCGATCCTCCGCCGTGCCGGTCGTACTATATTCGACAGGTTGCTTGTCCTGGAGCAGGTCGTCGCGGATCACGCTGATGAACAGGTCCGCCTTGTTGGAAAAGCGCGCATAGACGCTCTTGCGCGACAGGCCCGCCGCCTGCGCCACGGCGTTCAGCGTCGCCGCCTCACCATGTTCCAGCAGCATGTCGAGCGCGGCGGCCCGAATCGCGGCGTCGATCGCCGCCGCCTCGCGCAGGCGGGGGCGGCCCCGGCTCCGGGCGTCGGCGGGCGGGGCGGCCCCGGCGTCGCCACCCGCCGAATGTGTCGGTTCATCCATACCAAATCCGTCCTGAACGGCCTGCGTGGGCGCTGCAAGTTTTTCGCTAACGCCCGGCATCGAAAATAAGATACATTTTTGTATATTAAATAAAGGGACATGATTGTATATTAAATTCGGCGCTGCTAGAGCCTCCTGTCTCAGAACCGCACGCGAACGAGAGCCGATTTGGAACCCACCCTCCGCCTCCTGCCCCTTGCCGCCGTCGCGGTTCTGGGAGCCTGCGCGCCCTCCGTCCGCCTGCCGACGCCGGAGGTGGGGCTGCCCGCCGCCTTTGAACCACGGCCCGCGATTTCCCCTTCCCCGGCCACTCCCGCCGCCCTCACCCTCGACCGCTGGTGGGACGATTTTGGCGATCCGCAGCTCAGCGGCCTCGTCACCACCGCGCTGGAGCGCAGCACAACCATCCGCATGGCCTATGCCCGCATCGCGGAGGCGCGGGCGGTGCGCCGCCAGTCCACCGCCGCCACCCTGCCGTCGGGCAGCCTGACCGGCAGCGCGACGGAACAGGGCAGCGGCCCCGTGTGGGGACCGGGCGTCACCATCCCCGGCAACGACAGCTATCTCGCCAATTTCGCGCCCAGTTGGGAGGTCGACCTGTTCGGCCGGCTGGCGGAAATCCGCGACCGGGCCGCGCTGGACAATGACGCCGCCACGCTGGATTTCTACGCCGTGCGGCTGGCGCTGGCCGCCGATGTCGCCACATCGCTGTTCCGCGCGCGCTTCCTCGCCACCCAATTGACCGACGCGCGCGACAATCTGCGCATCGCGCAGGAACTGGCGGACAATAGCGCGATCGGCGCGACGCGCGGCCTGACCGCCGCGCAGGATGTCGCCCGCCTGCGCGCCGACGCGGCGAGCCGGGAAGCGGAGGTCACGCGCCTGACCGGGGAATTGCAGGTCGCCAAACGGTCACTGCTGATCCTGATCGGCACGCCCGCCGCCACGACCGACAGCCTGCCCGTCGCCGACACGCTCGACCCGCCCCCGTCGCTGCCCGTCGCCACGCCGGGCGAACTGCTGATGCGGCGGCCGGACGTGCGATCGGCGGAGCTGAAGCTGCAATCCGCCGCGTCCACGGTGACGATCGACCGGCTGGGCCTCTTCCCCCGCTTCACCCTGACGCCCGGCGTCGGCCTGACCGCGACCGGCGGGCCGACCGGCGTGGGCCTGTGGTCCATCGTCGCCGGGGCCACGCTGCCGATCCTCGATCGCGCCCGGCTGCTCGCCACGCTGCGGGTCAGCGAGGCGCGCGGGCAACAGGCCGTCGTCACCTATGAGAAGGCGGTGCAGACCGCCTTTGGCGAGGCGGAGAACAGCCTGACCAGCGTCGCCGCCGATGCCCGGCGCAGCGAACAGCTCAACCGGGCGGAGCGGGAGAGCCGCATCGCACTGGACGCCGCGCGGCGCGGCTATCGCGCGGGGCTGACCGATCTTACCACCCTGCTCCAGTCGGAGCGGACATGGCGGCAGAACCGCACCACGCTCAACGGCGCGCGCGTCGGCCTGCTGACCAACAGCGTCGCGGCGATCCGCGCGCTGGGCGGCGGGTGGAACCCCGCCCGGATCACCGACCCCGCCATTCAGGCGGCGCCCCAGCCCGCCCCGTCCCAGCCCGCAACCGCCGGAAACCCATGATGCGCCTCTCTCTCGCCTCCTCCACGATCCTGGTATCGGTGCTGCTGCTGGCGGCCTGCGGCGGCGCCGACAAGGGCCGGCAGGAACTGCCCCCGCCCGCCGTCACCGTCACCCGCGTCGCGCCCCATGCGCTGTCCGGCGCGCTCACCGCGTCGGGCCGCCTGACCCCGCGCGAGGAGGTGGCCATCGCCTCCGACCTCAACGGCTATCGCATCGCGCGGGTGCTGGTGGAGGAAGGCGCGGTGGTGCGTCGGGGCCAGATCCTGGCGACGCTGGACGACAGCCTGCTCCGATCGCAGGTCGACCAGTTGCAGGCGGCCCTGTCGCAACAGCAGATCGCCGCCGAACAGGCGCGCCAGCAGGCGGGCCGGGTCAGCGGGCTGGACGGGCAGGGCGTCCTGTCGGAGGAAGCCATCCAGAACCGCCGCATCGCCGTCAAATCATCGGAGGCGGCGGTGGCGGTGACACGCGCGCAGTTGCGCGACCTGCTGGTCCGACGCGACCATATGGCGATCCGCGCGCCGATGGACGGCGTGGTGCTGGAACGCGCCGCCCGCCCCGGCGAAACGTCGAGCAGCGGCACCATCCTCTTTCGCCTCGCCCGTGACAGCCTGATCGAACTCTACGCCGAAATGCCGGAGGCCGACGTGGCGCAGATCGCCATCGGCGATCCGGCGGACGTGCTGCTGGCGTCCGGCCAGACCGTGCGCGGCACCGTGCGCCTGCTGGGCGAACGGGTGGACAACCAGACCGGGCTGGTCATCGCGCGCATCGCCCTGCCCCGCAACGATGCGCTGCGGCAGGGCGGCTTTGCCCGCGCCCGCTTCCTGCGCACCGCGACGGTGCAGGCGGTGCCGGAGGCAGCGGTGCAGTTCGACGCCGATGGCGCGTCGGTCAAGACCGTCGACCGCAACAACCGCGTCCACCGCGTCCATGTCCGCACCGGGCGGCGCGCGAACGGCTGGGTCGAACTGGTCGAGGGACCGCCCACCGGCACCATAATCGCGGTCAAGGGCAGCGCCTTCACGCTGGACAATGACGTGGTGCGTATCGTGACGGACGCCGCCATGAGCCGGGGGGCCGCTGCCTCCTCCTCCACCGCGCCCGCCAGCACCGGCGCGGGACGGTAACGCGATGCGCATTTCCGCCTGGGCCATCCGCAACCCGATCCCGGTTGCGCTACTCTTCATCCTGCTCACCTTCGCGGGCGGCATCGCCTATCTGAAGATGCCGGTGAAGCAGTTCCCCAACATCGCCCTGCCCATCGTCAACGTGACCGTCAGCCAGAATGGCGCCGCGCCGAGCGAGGTGGAGAACCAGATCACCCGGCCCATCGAAAACGCGCTGACCGGCGTGGCGGGCATCAAGTCGATCAGTTCCAACGTCACGCTGGGCGTGTCCAACACCACGGTCCAGTTCGAGCTGGGCACCGACCTGCAAAAGGCGACCGACGACGTGCGGACGCTGGTCGAGCGGACGCGCGTGCAATTGCCGCCCGGCATCGACCCGCCGACCGTGCAGCGGCTCGACCTCGACAGCGCGCCGGTCATCACCTACGCCGTCGCCGCGCCGTCGATGACCGCGACGCAGCTCGCCTGGTTCATCGACAATGACGTGGCCCGCGCGTTGCAGGCGGAGGGCGGCGTCGCGCAGGTGCTGCGCATCGGCGGCGCGGACCGGGAGATCAACGTCGTCCTCGACCCCGAACGCATGGCCGCGCTCAACATCACCGCCGCGCAGGTCAACAGCGCGCTCTTCGCCTTCAACAGCGACAACCCCGGCGGCCGGGCGACCGTCGGCGCGGTGGAACAGACCATCCGCGTCATCGGATCGGCGCAGGACGTGGCGGCGATCCGCGACCTGACCATCCCGGTGCAGGGCCGCTATGTCCGCCTGTCCGACGTGGCGGAGGTGGGCGACGGGCAGAGCAGCGTGCGCGGTTTCGCGCGCCTCGACGGCCGTCCCGTCGTCGCCATCCAGATTTCCAAGACCAGCGCGGCCAGCGACGTCGCCGTCGCGCGCAACGTGCAGCGCGCCATCGACCAGCTGGTCGTCGCGCATCCGGCCGTGTCCTTCACCCCCATCATGTCGACCGCCGACCTGACGCAGCGCAGTTTCCGCGCGACCGTGCATGTGCTGATCGAGGGCGTGCTGCTGGCGATCATCGTCGTCTTCCTGTTCCTGCGCGACTGGCGGGCGACCGCCATCGCCGCCGCCGCCATGCCGCTGTCGCTGATCCCGACCTTCATCTTCATGGCGGCGATGGGGTTCAGCCTGAACGGTATCACCCTGCTCGCGCTCACGCTGGTCATCGGCATATTGGTCGATGACGCCATCGTGGAGATCGAGAATATCGAGAAGCGGATCGAGGCGGGCGAATCCCCCTATCGCGCCGCGCTGATCGGTGCGGACGCCATCGGGCTGGCGGTCATCGCCACCACCGCGACGATCATCGCCGTGTTCGCGCCCGTGTCCGTCATGCCGGGCGAGGTGGGGCAGTTCTTCAAGGAATTCGGCCTGACCGTGGCCGCCGCGGTCTCCTTCTCCCTCGTCGTCGCGCGCCTGCTCACGCCGCTGATGGCCGCCTATTTCCTGAAGCCCCGGCACGAGCGCACGACCAAGCATGAAAGCCCGGCCTTCAGCCCGACACAGGCGAAGGTGATGGACTGGGCGCTCGACCGGCCCTGGCTGTGCGCGGGACTGGGCGCCGGAATGTTCGTCCTCGCCATCATCATCGCGGGCACGTTGCAGGTCGGCTTTCAGGCGACCCCGGACCGCAACTATGTCTATGTGGCGGTGGAGGGCGCGCCGGGCAGCGGCCGCGCGGTGATGGACGAGGCGGTGCAGAAGGCCGCGAAGCTCATCCTGCGCGAACCGGATGTCGAGCATGTCTTCACGCAGGCGGGATCGACCAGCGGCTCCTTCTCCGGCGGCGGCGGCGATTTGCGCGCGGGGACGATCACCGTCGTCCTGAAGCATAAGCGGTCGATGTCGTCGGAAAAATTCCAGGCGATGATCGGGCCGAAACTGCGCGCCATCCCCGAAGCGCGCTTCTATAATCAGGGCAATTTCGGGCAGGCGGCGGTCTCCGTCGTGCTGGCCGGGCAGGATGGCGCGCAACTGGAGCGGGTGCAGATGAAGCTGCTGCGCGAGATGCGCGGCGTGCGGTCCATCTCCGACCCCCGCGCCACGCCCGCGGCCCCCGGCCCGGAACTCATCATCACCCCCCGCCCGGCGGAGGCCGCGCGCCTGAACGTGGACAGCCGATCCCTCGCCAATGTGCTGCGCATCGCGACCATCGGCGACATCGACGCATCGGTCGCCAAATATTCGGCGGGCGAGCAGCGGGTGCCGATCCGCGTGCGCGTGGCGGAGGACAGCCTCGACGACCTCGACACCATCGCCGCGCTGCGCGTGCCGACGCTGGACGGGCGCACCACGCCGCTGTCGAGCGTGGCGGACATCCGTTTCCAGGCCGGTCCGGGCAAGATCATCCGCTATAATCGCGAACGGCGCGTCGCGGTGGAGGGTGATCTGGCGGTCGGCTCGGCGGTCGGCTCCGCCCTTGCCGATGTGCGCGCGCTGCCCACGATGAAGAACCTGCCCGCCGGCATCCATCAGGCGCAGGAAGGGCAGAGCGAGATGATCGGCGACCTGTTCGTCGGCTTCATCCTGGCGCTGATCGCGGGTATCGCGCTGACCTATACCGTGCTGGTGCTGCTGTTCCGGGGCTTCTTCAAGCCTGCGGTCATCATGGGCGCGCTGCCGCTCAGCATGCTGGGCGCATTCGCTTCCCTCAAGCTGTGCGGCTTTGCGCTGGACCTGCCGGTGCTGATCGGCCTGCTGATGCTGATGGGACTGTGCGCCAAGAACAGCATCCTGCTGGTCGAATATGCGATCGAGGAGGAGCGGGCGGGCGTGCCGATGCGGCAGGCGCTGCGCGACGCCTGCGTCCAGCGGACCCGGCCGATCATCATGACCTCCGTCGCGATGATCGCGGGCATGGTCCCCACCGCGCTGGCGCTGGGCGAAGGTTCCGAAACGCGCCAGCCGATGGCGGCGGCGGTCATCGGCGGCATGCTCAGCTCCACCCTGCTGTCGCTGATCCTGGTGCCGGTGATCTATGAGATCGTCGACAAGATCGAGCGGCGCATCCTGCCGAAGCTCAGCCGCTTCGTGACGCAGAAGCAGCCGGGCGACGACGATCCGCTGCCCGGCGAGGTCAGCGGGATTTGAGCGTGAAGGGCGCGGGCTGGCGCGTGATACAGAAGATGACGGGCACGAAGGCGACAAAGGCCCCGCAAAGACAGGATGAGGAGAGACGATGATGCCGAACGCCCGCATGGCGACCATGAGGATGCCCGCCCTCTCCTTATCGGCCATGGCCCTGCTCGCCGCGCTGGCGATGGCCGCGCCGCCGCTCGCCCATGCCCAACCGGCGGACCCGACGGCGGAGCCGGTCTGCGCGCCGCTCCCGCCCTCCCCGCAGGCGAGCGACGAATGGGCGGAGATGTTCCTGAAGCCCGGCGAAAGCTTCAGCCCCGCCCGCCTCTCCCCCGCCGTGCGCCAGCAGGCGGGCGCGTGGATGGCGGAGGAGCAGAAACGCAAGAGTCAGGACTGGCCCTATCTGTGCCGCTATGCCGCCGACAATGCCCGGCTGGTCGCCAGCGGGCAGCGGCCGCATGTCGTCTTTATGGGCGATTCCATCACCGAAAACTGGGTGAAGGGCGATCCCGTCCTGCTGGGCGGCGGCAACGCCGGGCGCGGGATCAGCGGCCAGACGACGCCGCAGATGCTGCTGCGCTTCTATCCCGACGTCATCGCCCTGCATCCCCGCGTCGTGCATATCATGGCGGGCACCAACGACATCAGCGGCAACACCGGCCCGACCACCGACCGCACCATCGTCGACAATCTGCGCGCGATGATCGTTCTGGCCAAGGCGAACCGGATCAAGGTGGTGCTGGGCAGCATCACCCCGTCGAGCGGCTTCACCATGCGCCCCGGCGCCAACCCCGCCACCCGCATCATGCGCGTCAACGGCCTGCTGCGGCAACTGGCGGCGGAGCAGGGCGTGACCTTTGCCGACTATCATGCGCCGATGGCCGATGCACAGGGCGGCCTGCGCGCGGGTCTCGCCAATGACGGCCTGCACCCCAACCGCGACGGCTATGCGGTGATGCGCCCGGTGACGCAGAAGGCGATCGCGCAGGCGGAGCGGTGACCGGCGGGGCGATGGCGGCCAACGTCCGGCACGACTGAATCGGGTGTTGGCGGGTCGGGACGGAACCTCCGCTGGCCTGCGCCCGGATCGACCGGATGCCTCGCCCCGACCCTTTCCGGCTGCACCGCCCCACCCGGCGGATGGCGCGCGCATTCCGCCCCTTCCCGGATTCGCCATCGCCGGCAGGATCGAAGCGCGCCATCCATCGTTTGGGAGGGATGACCCTGTGCGCGGTGGGACTCCATGGCCGATTTCATCACTTCGTTCCTGAAGGCGACGCGGCTGGCGCGCAGACGACGCCCGCTCTCCGCCGCCTTTGCGCTGGGCGATGGCCTGGCGAGCCTGGGCAAGCCCAAGGCCAAATCGCGGCGCAAGCCAGCGGCCAAGGCCCCGGCCCAGCTAAAACCCCAGCTAAAACCCCGCTCCAAACCCGCCGCAGCCCGGCCCATCCGCCCAAAGAAACCGCCGGGTATCGCCAAGCGTCCCGCACCGGGCAGCTTCACCAGCGATGAACTGGCGTGCCCGCAAGGCCTCGTGCGCTACCGCCTCTATGTGCCGCGAGGGTCGGCGCGGCAGCGGCTGCCGCTGGTCGTGATGCTGCATGGCTGTTCCCAATCGGCGGAGGATTTCGCGGCGGGCACCGACATGAACCGGCTGGCGGACGAATTAGGCATCGTCATACTTTATCCGCAGCAATCGCAGGCGGCCAATCTGGCGCGCTGCTGGAACTGGCACGATCCCGACAATCAGGCGCGTGGCCGGGGCGAACCGGCGATGATCGCGGCGCTGACCCGCCACGCCATCGCCCTCACGCGGGCCAACCCCGCCCGCATCTATATCGCGGGCCTGTCCGCCGGGGGTGCGGCGGCGGCGATCGTCGGGGCGGCCTATCCCGACCTTTATGTCGCGGTGGGCGTCCATTCCGGGGTGGCGCGGGGCGACATCCGCTCGCTGGGGGCCGCGCTGTCCGCCATGCGCGGCAGGGCCGGTCCCCGTCCGACCGGCGGCCTGCCGCGTCCGCTGCCCACCATCGTCTTCCATGGCGACAGCGACCGGGTGGTCCACCCGTCCAACGCGGGCGGATTCCTGAGCAATCTGGAGCGGTCGCGCGCCGGTCCGCTCCTCTCCCAATCCATATCGGGCCGGTCGGAGGGCGGGCGGGATTTCACGCGGAAACTTTATCGCACCGGCACCGGGCAAGTGCTGCTGGAGGACTGGACGATCCATGGCAGCGGCCATAGCTGGTCGGGCGGGCGCGCCACCGGGTCGCACACCGACCCCGCCGGGCCGAGCGCGTCGCGCGAGATGCTGCGCTTCTTCCTCTCCTACCGCCGGGGCGCCTGACGCGGATGAAGGGGGAAAGACCCGTCAGCCGCCCGCCAGCGCCTGTCGCCCCAGCGCCGGATCGTCGGTGAAGATCGCGTCCAGCCCCGTCGCCAGATAGCGCCGCATTTCCGCCACGCTGCCCGCCGGGTTGCGCGCGGCATCGCCCTTGTCATCGCGAAAGTCGGCGGCGAGGAAATGATTTTCAGGCCGGAACGTCCAGACGCCGACCCGCAGCCCGGCCCTGTGCGCCGCCTCGACCAGACCCGTCGGCCGGCCCAGCCGCCCGTCCGGTCCCAGCGGGATGACCATGCGTGTCGGTGGCGCGAGATAATCGGCATAGCTGGCGATGTCGGCCAGCCCGGTCGCGATCATCGCGCCATAGGTGCGCGTGCCGCCCGCCGCCGCCACATCGGCGGGCGGGCGCGACGGATCGCCGATCAACTGCATCAGCTGGATATTGCCGAACGCGGCGATACGCGGCCGCAGCGCACGCAGATTGGCCGTCTCGAAAGACTGGATGATGAGCGGCGCACGACGCAGCCAGGCGCTCCGGCCGATCAGGTCGAGCAGCCGCCCCTCCTGCGGCAGGCCGATGGACGCGAAATAGCCGCCATGCTTGATCTCCGGGATCAGGCCGATGGTGCGGCCGCGCGCACTGGCCTCCGCCGCGGTGAAATCCGCGATTTCCTCCAGCGAGACGATCTGGAACGCGCCGTCATGGCGGCGGCTTTCGGGGCGCATCGCGCCCAGCCGCTCCTTCGCGCGCAGGGTCTTCAACTCGGCAAAGGTGAAATCCTCGGTGAACCAGCCTTCCTGCCGTTCACCGTCGATGGTCTTCACCGTCCGGCGCCCCGCAAACTCCGGGCGGGCGGCGACATCGGTGGTGTCCGCGATATTATTCTCGTGCCGGGCGACCAGCACGCCATCCCGCGTCACGACCAGATCTGGCTCGATAAAGTCCGCGCCATCCTCGATCGCTTTGGCATAGGCGGCGAACGTATGTTCGGGCCGCAGCGCCGAACAGCCCCGGTGCGCGATCAGCAGCGCCCGGCGCGGCGGCGTGATCGGGGTGGGGGCAGGTGCGGGGGCGGCAAACACCGCCGCCCCCGTTCCCATGTTGGCCGTCGCCCCTGCAACGGCGAGGCCAGCACCCGCACGCAGCAGGCTCCGGCGCGATACTGGCCCCGCGCGCATCAGAACGTCACCGACAAGGTGCCGAACCACTGGCGCGGCGGGATCGGATAGGCGTTGAAGCTGTTGGTGTTGGAGCTTGCCTGCACCGTCGATGCGCCCGTCACGTCGAACAGGTTGCTGACGTTCAGGCTGATCTCCGCCTTCTGCACCGCCAGCCCGATGAACTCGGTGGGCAGGCGATAGCCGATGCGCGCGCTCGCCTGGAACACCCGCTTGACCGACGCGTCATTGGTGAAGGTGGTGAAGCGGCGACCGACATAGTCACCGATGACCTGCGCGTCGAAATCGCCCAGCGTCAGCGTCGCGACCGTCTTGTTCATCCATTTCGGGCTGACCGGCACCTGCTTGCCGCCGGTCGGCACCACGCCGCCCACGGTGGCGATGCCGCCGATGCGCGTGCCGGTCGCCTGACCGGTGACGGTGCTATAGTCGCTGTCATAGCGGCTGTTGTTGTACGACAGCGCGTTATAGAGCGAGAAGATGGAGCCGAAGCGGAAGGTGACCGCCGCGTCTACGCCGTCCGTCTTGACGCTGCCGACGTTGAACACCGCCGGCGTGCCGCCGGAGATGGAGCCGCCGCCGATACCGCCGACCGCCGCCGTGATGCCCAGCAGGCGGTTGCGGAAATCGACATGATAATAGTTTACCTGCGCCTCGATGCCCGTCAGGAACGAGCTGTCGATGGTGCGGCGGGTGCGGAAACCGATTTCATAGGTCCATGCGGTTTCCGGGCGGCCATAGTTTTTCAGATTGTCGAACGCCGCCTGGCTGCCCGTGCTCCATGGGGTGACGCCGCCCGCGCCATAGGGCTGGAAATGGCGCAGGTTCTTCTGGACGTTGACGTACAGCTGCTCGCTGCCGGTCACGTCCCATTTTGCGCCGATGGCGGGCAGGAACCAGCGTTTCGTGTTGATCTCGCCATTGGGCAGCGCGCTGGACGAACCGGCCAGCGACCCGATGATCGGCTGCACGGTGAAATTGCCGCTGGCGAATTGCAGGCTGGACTTGAAACCGCCCTGCACCAGCAGGCTGGGCGTCACCTGCCAGGCATCCTGCACATGGAATTGCACCGTGTTGGTCCGCATCTCGCTGCCATATTGGGTGAACAGCGGGTTCGACGGCACCGCATAGGGGCTGTAGTCCTGCGGCCGGGTCACGTCGAGGCCGTACCAGCGGCGATAGGCGGCGGAGCTGTTATACTCATACCATGCGCCCGCCTGGATGGTGTGGTCGCCCAGATGCACGTCCAGGGTGGAGATCATGCCGCCCCGGTCGATGCGATATTCGGTGGTGCGGATCGCATAGCCGGAATTGCCGGTCGCGGCCTTCAAATTCTGGCCGGGGAAATAGAGCGCGAACAGGGTCGGCAGCGACGCGACCGTGATCGGCCCCGCCACGATGCCCGCGCCGTCATTATGGTGATAATAGACCTGGTTGGACCAGTCGATCGCGTCGGTCAGATGCGCCTGATATTTGATATAGCCCAGATAGTCGGTGCGCAGCGCGGCGCTGTAGAAATTGCGGTAATTCTGGGATTCGGCGGAGGGGACGTTACCGCTGGCGTCGAGATAGGCGACCGCCGCGTTGAAATCCGGGTAGAAGAAGGGGCGGACATAGGGCTGGTACGCCTGCGCCGCGTTGGCGGGCGTCTTGTACACGACCGTCGCGTCCTCGTTCGGCTCCTGCTTGTCCGAATAGGCGAAATAGGCGCTCAGCTTGCCGTTGCTGTCGTCATGGACGAACTTGGCGTTGGCGGCCCAGCCACCCTGACGGCCGTTGAAGTCCCACGCCCGCGCGCGCTGGCGCACGACGGAGACATAGCCCGAATTGCCGCTGCCAAATTCGCCGCTGTCCACGCGGACAAAGGTGCGGGCGGTGCCATAGCTGCCCGCCGTATGGTTGATCTGCACGCTCCGCTCCTTGCGCGGATCGCTGGAGAAATTCTCGATTGCGCCGCCGAGGTTGCTGGTGGCCGCGATGCCCAGTTCCGCCGCGCCGGTGGCGACGACGACGCTGCCGACATTCTCCGAAATGATCGCGCGCTGCGGCGACAGGCCGTTGAAATTGCCATAGCTCTGGTCGCCCAGCGGCACGCCGTCGAGCGTATGGCCGAGTTGCTGCGCGCTGAAACCATGGATGAAGAGCGAGGCGTTCTGCTCATTATTGCCCCATGGATCGGCGGTCACATACATGACGCCGGGCAGGGTCTGGATCGCCTTGAACGGCGCGACGCCGGGCAGGATCTTCTGGATTTCAGCGGCGGGGATGGCGGTGGCCGAACGGGTCGCCTTGACGCCGGTCACGACGATGGTGGCGGCGTCGCCATGCGGCGCGTCCGCTTCGGCGGCGCTGTCATCGGCGGGGGCCGCCGTCTGCGAAAAGGCGGGCGCACTGATGGCGAGCGACAGAAGTCCGGCACCGGCAAGCCAAAAAGCCCGCGAAAGCGAGTGAGCGTTCATAGTCTGAAATTCCCCTAGGATGCCGTGCGCCTTCGCACGTGCAGCGCGGCGTTAGCGGGGGTCCATGACGCTTTATGGGCGTGGCGTTGGCAGTTTTGTTACGGGCGCGCAGTTTGATGAGGGGGTTGCCTCATGCGTCGATCCGGCTGGGTTGCGTCTGGCATGGGCAGCGGGGCGACACGGGGGCAAAGCCTGTCGCGGCGACCCCGCCCGTCATGTCATCCTTGGCGCCCCCCCAAAGCGCGACGCCGCCGGAGGTAGGGCTGCGCGAGAGACACCCCGCGACCCTGTGTCACAGGACATCGCCGGACCGGAGACGATGCAACCCCGCCGCGTGGGAGGCCGCCTGCGCCCCGCTGGACGGCGGGCCGCGGCGACTCGTCCCGGCCCGCCCGGCTCAGCCATGGGTCAGCCCGCGACCGGGCGGCGCACCATCCCCTTGGGCTGCACGATCCCCAGGTCGAGGTGGGAGACCACGCCCGGCGCGGCGTCGCACACCGCCTGCACCGCCGTCGCGCCGACCAGCCCGGTCCAGGGCAGGCCCAGGAAAGGCCGCCGACCGTCCGCCGCCTCTGCGCCCATCAGCTTCACCTCCAGCCCCGGATCGCCGATGATGCGGACGCGATAGCAATCCTCGCCCACCTCCCAGCGCGGCTCGATGTCCTCGCCCAACTGCCAGTAGAAACGATAGATGATGAGCGGCGCGCCCTCGCACCAGCCGGTCCATTCATAATGCTGGCCGCCGACGGTTCCCGCCTTCACCTCGCCGAATTCATGGACGATGTCGCGCTTCGCGGTCGCGACCTCGAACTGGACGGTAACCTCGTCGATCGCCTTGCCCAGCCCCTGCGCCAGCATGTTCATGGAGGCATAGAAATATTTATAGGTTTCGGGCGACCGCTTGGGATTGGCGAGCAGTTCCGCCGGGTCCATGCCGAACCCCGCGACATTGGTGTAGATCATCGGGCTGCGCACCTTGTCGATGATCTCCGTCACCTCGATCGTGTCGATCCGGTCGCACAGGCGCACCAGCGTCAGCGGCAATATGTCGCCCGCAAAGCCCGGATGCACGCCGCATCCGTGGAAAGAACTGCCGCCCTTCGCACAGGCCGCCTCGATCCGCGCCGTCTCGTTCGGGAACCATCGGTTGGGCAGGAACGGCCCGGCGGGGGACACGACATTCTTGCCCGATTCCAGCAGGCGGCAGACGGTGTCCAGCGTCGTGTCCACCATGTTCAGCGGCGAGAAGAAGACGCAGTCCGCCTCCGCCGCGATGATCGCCTCCTGATCGTCCGTCGCCAGCACGCCCGTGGCGGGCAGGCCGACCAGATCACCCGCATCCTTGCCCACCTTGTCCGGGTTGAACACCAGCACGCCGACCAGGTCGATGGCGGGATTGCGGATGAAATGCTTCAGCGCGGCCGACCCGACGACGCCGGTCGCCCATTGGATGACGCGATATTTCTGCTCGGACTTCTGATCGGACATGGGGAGTTTCCTGTTCGCGGGGGGCGGGTCGGGGACGGCGGCAACCGTCAGTTCAGGCTGCGCACCTGCCCGCCATCCACCCGATAATTGGCGCCGGTGACAAAGCCGGACAGCGGGCTGGCCAGCGTGCAGATGATGATCGCCAGATCCTGCGGCGTGCCCAGCCGACCGGCGGGCGGCAGGTCGAACGCGCCATCGGCGGCCAGCTTGTGCGTGACCTCCTCAATGGTCAGGTCGGGGTTGCCATATTTGCCCCGACCGAACCGCAACAGGCCATCGACCGCGATGATGCCGGGCGAGACGGTGTTGACCGTGACCCCCACCCCCTTGAGCGATCCCGCCAGGCTGACGGTGAAATTGTTCAGCGCCGACTTCGCGCCCGAATAGTCCGCGCCCATGTTGTTGGGCTGCACCGCCACCGCGCTGGACACGTTGATGACCCGGCCAAAGCGGGCCGCGACCATGTCCGGCACGGACAGGCGGCACAGGCGCACCGACCCCAGCATGTTGGCATGATAGTTGGAAATCCAGTCGGGCAGGTCGATCTCGATCGGCGTCTTCGTCGTATTGCCGGTCGAACTGCCGCCCGCATTGTTGATGAGGATTTCGATGGGACCGCCCAGTGCGGCCACGGCCTCGGCGTGCACGCTGGCCGCGCCTTCATCGGTCGACAGATCGCCGATGGCCACGCCCGCCGCCTGAATCTCCGCCGCCACTTTTTCGGCCCGTTCGCGGTTGCGGCCATGGACCACGACCCGCGCGCCCTCCGCCGCCAGCGTGCGCGCGATCCCCTCGCCGATGCCGCTGCTGCTGCCCGTCACCAACGCCCGTCTTCCGCTCAGTTGCAGGTCCATGCGGCATCCCCTTCCCGTCGAATCTCTGGCCTGCGCAATGTTGCCCGCTGTACGCGGGGGCAGGACGTTGCCGACTTCTCGCACAGCTCGCGTCCGGCCTCGCTTCCCATATGGGGACACGGGTATGGGAGCGGAGGGGCGCTTCTACTTCCAGTCATGCTTACCACAGTCGCGCGCCACGCAGAGTTCCATCGCGATCATCGCTCTGGATGGATGCGGATGTTCATCTGCATGAAGAGGGCGGGCCTGAAAACGCACCATCCCCGCTGCCCCTCATCCACCGCAACACAGCACCCAAAAGAAAACCCCCGCGCGGCGAACCGGGCGGGGGCTTCTGCAGCGTTTGGATCGAACGCAGTGTCGGATCAGATCGAAGCGACTTCCGCCACATCGACCTTCACGCCCGGACCCATCGAGGACGACAGGGCGATCTTGCGGACATATTTGCCCTTGCTGCCCGAAGGCTTCGCCTTGACGATCGCATCGACGAAGGCGTCGAAGTTCTTGCGCAAGTCGGCTTCGGAGAAGCTGGCCTTGCCCAGACCCGCGTGGATGATGCCGGCCTTCTCGACGCGGAACTCGATCTGGCCACCCTTGGCGGCCTTCACGGCGTCGGCGACGTTCGGGGTCACGGTGCCCAGCTTCGGATTCGGCATCAGGCCCTTGGGACCGAGAACCTTACCGAGACGGCCGACGAGGCCCATCATGTCGGGCGTCGCGATGACGCGGTCGAAGTTGAAGTTGCCAGCCTGGATGCTCTCCAGCAGGTCTTCCGCACCGACGATCTCGGCACCGGCGGCCGTCGCCTCGGCAGCCTTGTCGTTGCGGGCGAACACGGCGACGCGAACGTCCTTGCCGGTGCCGGCGGGCAGCGTGACGACACCACGGACCATCTGGTCGGCGTGGCGCGGATCGACGCCCAGGTTCAGCGCGACTTCGACCGTCTCGTCGAACTTGGCGGTCGCATGGGTCTTGATGAGGGCGATCGCCTCGTCAACGCCATGCAGCTTGTTCGCGTCGACGGCTGCCGACAGGGCTTTCGCCTTCTTGCTGATCTTGGCCATGTGTTAGCCCTCCACCACGGTGAGGCCCATTGCGCGGGCGCTGCCTTCGATGATGCGCGTCGCGGCATCGATGTCGTTGGCGTTCAGATCCTTCATCTTGGACTCGGCGATCGCGCTGAGCTGCGAACGCTTGATCTCTCCGGCCGACACCTTGCCGGGTTCCTTGGAACCGGACTTCAGGTTGATCGCCTTCTTGATGAGGAAGGTGGCGGGCGGCTGCTTGGTGATGAACGAGAAGCTGCGGTCGGCATAGACGGTGATGATGGTGGGCAGCGGCGTGCCCTTCTCCAGTTCACCCGTCTGCGCGTTGAACGCCTTGCAGAATTCCATGATGTTCACACCGCGCTGACCCAGCGCCGGGCCGATCGGCGGCGAAGGGTTGGCGGCTCCAGCCGGCACCTGGAGCTTGATATAGCCGGTAATCTTCTTGGCCATTGTCACTCACTCTATAGATGGGCCGTTGCCTGTTTCAGCTTCGGCCCGGTTCAAGTTTAGCGGTCAGACGGCCCGGCGAAGGGCCTCCCGCGACAGAATCGCCCGCGTGAAGACGCGAGCGAAGCGGCGCCTATAGCGGCGTTGGGGTCAAAAGGAAAGCCGTGAATCACGGGCCTTTCGCGCCCATCGTCGCGCCCAATGCCTATGGTCAGTCGCCCGGTTTCTTCTTGCCGGACAGCAGCGCGTAGATCGCCATGGCATGGCCATGCCCCAGCGCCAGATCGGCCCTGGCCCATTCCACCACCGCCCCCGCCTTGACGCCCGGTTTCAGGACTCCGCCATCGGAAAGGTTCGCGGCGTCCGCCGCGCGTTTCAGACCATCCGCATCATGCCCGGTCTTTGCCTGGATCGTATCGAGATAGGCCTGAAACGACATGATCCTCTCCTTCCACACACTCGTCTGGCTACAATCTTTTCTGACCACGAAAAAGGGGACCAGAGCGCTCGCCCGATCCCCTTTTTCAAATTCTGTCGTCGGACCGTCGTTACTTCGACAGTTCGACTTCCTCGAAGTCCAGCTCGACCGGGGTAGCGCGACCGAAGATCGACACCGACACCTTGACCTTGCTCTTCTCGAAATCCAGTTCCTCGACCGTGCCGACGAAGCTGGCGAAGGGTCCGCCGAGAACCTTGACCGAATCGCCGATTTCATAGTCCACATTGACCTTGTGGCGGGGCGCGGCGGCGGCCTCTTCCTTGGTGTTCAGAATGCGCGCGGCCTCTGCCTCGGTGATCGCCTGCGGCTTGCCGGAGGAGCCGAGGAAGCCCGTCACCTTGGGCGTGTTCTTGACGAGGTGATAGACGTCGTCGTTCATGTTCAGCTTGGCGAGGACATAGCCGGGGAAGAACTTCCGCTCCGACTGCACCTTCTTGCCGCGCCGCACTTCCGTGACGGTCTCGGTGGGAACCTCGACGGCCTCCACGAGCTGGTCAAGGCCCAGACGGGTCGCCTCCGACGTGATCGAATCACGCACCTTGTTCTCAAAGCCTGAATAGGCGTGGATGATGTACCAGCGCGCCATTATTGTCCCTGCAACTCCAATTGATAATCGCCCACCATAGGTAACGGGCCGGATTACTGACCCGCGGCGAGCTTCAGAAGGCCCTTGACGATCCAGCCGAAGAAGCTGTCCACGCCAAAGAAGAACAGGGCCAGCGTCGTCGTCATGATGACCACCATCACCGTCGTCATCATGGTTTCCCGATTGCTCGGCCATGCGATCTTCTTCCGCTCGGTCTGGACCTGCCGGATGAACTCGCCGGGGGATGTCTTCGCCACGATGACTTGCACCTTCTAAAACGATGGACGGCTAAAACGATTGACGGACGAATCGGCAGGCCGATTCCGGCCCGCGCCGGATCAGCCCATCATATCCGTCTGAATATGGAAGTCGCCCCATACGCGGGAACATAACGGGGCGCAAGGTCTGGCAGGAGTGGAGGGACTCGAACCCACGGCATTCGGTTTTGGAGACCGACGCTCTACCAGCTGAGCTACACTCCTCCGGCCGACGAGCGCCCATTAGCCGGACCTGCCGCACGGTGCAAGGGGTGAGTCGCCATTCGGCGGCGATGTTTGCAAAAGCATGGTCGCGCATCCTGCGACGGCTTGCTGGCGCGGCCGGGCCGGGCTAGCCTGCCCGCCGCCGTGCATCATACCGTCATCGACCCCATCATGCTCCTCAGAGCCTATGGCATCGGCATTTTCCCGATGTCCCATTCGGCCGACGATCCCGATATTTTCTGGGTGGAGCCACGGCGGCGGGCGATTCTGCCGCTGGACGCGCTCCATGTCTCCCGCTCGCTGCGCAAGACGATCCGCGCCGACCGTTTCCGGGTCACGGCGGACCGGGCCTTTGCGCAGGTGGTGCAGGGATGCGCCGCAATCACCGGCGACCGGCAGGACACATGGATCAACGAACCGATCTTCGAAGCGTGCCGACGCCTCCACGCCATGGGCCACGCCCACAGCATCGAATGCTGGGAGGGGGACGAGCTGGTCGGCGGCCTCTATGGCATATCGCTGGGCCGCGCCTTCTTCGGCGAGAGCATGTTCTCGCGCCGGACGGATGCGTCGAAAGTGGCGCTGGCGTGGCTGGTCGCGCGGTTGAAGGCGGGTGGATTCGCCCTGCTCGACTGCCAGTTCATGACGGATCATCTGGCGTCGATGGGCGCCCGCGAGATCAGCGGGCGGGCCTATTCCGCGCTGCTGGCGCCCGCGGTGGCCGAATCGGTGCCGGGGCTGCCGGATGTCGGCGCGGGCGATTTTTCCGCGCTGGACGGGCTGGCCGCGCCGTCCGTGCCGGGCTTCCTGCCGGATGGCTTGCCGTCGCCGGACGCCTTCACCGTATCGGGGCCGGTTTCGGGCCAGCTCATCGTGCAGCTCTTGACCCAGACGTCATAGATCGGGTGCTGCACGGCGTTGCGGTCGGGCCGTTCGCGGAACAGCCAGCCCGAAAAGACGCGATGCCATTTATTGTCGCGCGTTTCCTGCACGTCGAGCTGGACGAAGGCGCCCGTCTCCGGCGGGTCTTCCCATGGCGCGGTCTGCTCGCAAGCGCGCAGCCGCACGATGGCCGCGCCGACGCGCAGCGCCTGCCCCGGCTTCATGGTCAGGTCGCGGGTCAGGCCGTTGCGCTTGTTCAGCAGCCCGACGACCGCCACCCGCTCCGCCATGGGCGTGCCGGGCAGCGATTCGGCGATGGGGGCGGTGGACGGGCCGGACTGGACCGCCGTCACCCGGTTGGCGGCGGGATCGCCCTGAATCGGATCTTTCCTGTCGCCGCAGCCGCTCAGCAGGGCGAGCGCGAGCAACGCACCGGCGGCGCAAATCGGCGCGGAAGCTCTGGCGCGCCCGGAAGCATCGACCGGTTTCAGGAGCGCGACCGGGCCAAGAATCCCGACCGGCCCCAGAATCCCCACCGGAACGCCGTCCGTCAAACGGCCCGGAACAGCATGGCTCATTGGCCGTCGGGCGCCCATGCCTCATAATCGCCGGTCGCGGCCTGGCGGCGACCACCCTGCTCCAGCGCGCCGGACGGGCGATAGGCCCGGTCCGTGCCGGTCAGGTTAGGGGTGAATTCGGTTTCCCAGATGCGCGGCGGCGGCAGGTTGCTCTCCGGCGCGCCCTCGATGGTGCCGTGCAGCCAGCCATGCCATTCGGCGGGCACGCGGCTGGCGTCGTTGGGACCATTGTAGATCACCCAGCGGCGCGGATTGCCATGGACGTCCTTGCCGCCCTCGAAATAGACGTTGCCCTGATGGTCCTCGCCCACCTTGCTGCCGTTCCGGGCGCTGAAAAGCGACGTGCCAATGGTGGCGCCGTCCCACCAGGTGAAGATCTTGCCGAGGATTCCCATGGCCACGCGCTTAGCCGTTCGGGGGGGGCATTGGCAAGACGCTATGGGGGGGGGAATAGCGCGCGGCGGGGAAAGAGGGCTGCAACGCTGACGCGTGGTCCTGATGACACGACCAGGATCCACAGGCCTGACCGCACGAGCCAGATCGGGGGCGAACGAGCAGGACAGCGGCGATGCCGCCGCAGATTGCGGCTATCGTGGGAGCGGGGCGATGGACAGGACGAAGATGGCGCGGGATCGTCATCCGATTTGCCGGACCGTTGGACGAGACAGCAGGCCCTCGTCCGATTGCATCGCGTCGGCTGCCCCAGCCTTATGATTTACCGCGTTTTCCGCGCCAGCAGAGGATGCCACCTGCTGCGAAAACGCTCTGATTCCGTCTCGACATTGGCCTGGCTCCGGGGCGTGATGGCCGGGATGACGCTCCTGCCTTCAGCGAGCGAGCGACCAGACTCAAGGTGCGGCGGGGCAGAAGGCCAGCGGGTTGATCGGCGCGCCCGGTTGCCCGCGCCCTTCCCGGCAATCGCCCCATTCGACCCGGTCGTTCGCCGCGATGCCCAGCCGCGCCGCCTCCCCCGCGCCGATCTCCGCCACCGCGCTGACCGGCTCGCCCGCCGACAGGGGGTGCAGATCCTGCGGCTTGCCATGCAGGACCGCCGCGACCGTCCCGTCCGGGCGGATGAACAGCAGGTCGAGCGGCAGCGGCGTGTCCTTCATCCAGAAACTGGCGGTGCGCGGCAGGGTGAAGGGGAACAACATGCCATGCCCCTGCGGCAGGTCGGCGCGGTGCATCAGCCCCTGCTCCTGCTCCGCCGCCGTCACCGCCACCTCCATGGTGAAGGCGCGGGTGCCGCCGGTGGTGGCGACGCGCAGCGGCACCGTGGATCGCGCGGTCGCGCCGGACTGCGCCGCCGCGCCATTCGCTCCATCCTCCTGCGGCCCGGACGCCCCCCGGCAACCGCACAGGAGGAGCGAGAGGGCGAGGGCCGAAAGAGGCAGGGAAAGCGCGCGCATCGCCGCGTCCTACCATCCCCTAAGACTTTGGTCGCGCTTGATAACCATGCCCCGCTGCCGTTAACCATCCTTTAGCGGGGGCAGGCGGATAGTGATCCCGCAGGGGATACAACAGGAGGCCGACATGGCCATGAGTGCCCAACTACTGATCGAAAGCCGTATGCAGGATGCCCTGGGTGGCGATCCCGGCGCCTGTTTCGACCTGGGCGTCGCGCACAGTTGCGGGACGTTGGCCGAAACCAATCTGGTCGAGGCGCATAAATGGTTCGATCTGGCCGCGATCGGCGGTTTTTCCTCCGCCGAGAAATATCGGGCGCAGGTCGCCCGCAACATGTCCCGGCGCGAGATTGCGGAGGCGCGCCGCCGCCTGCGCCTGATCGAACTGTCGCACGTCCGTCAGGTCGCCCGCTTCTCCGCCTCCGTCTTTGCCTGAGCTGGGGGCCTGAGCTGGGGGCCTGAATTTCGACCGGGCCTGAGCCGGACAGCCCTGCACCCTCAGTCCTCGTCACCATCCTCCCCGCCGGGCGGCATTTCCCCCGGCGCGGCATCGACCCAGCGGGCCGCCGTCGCAAAATCATGGCCCGCGCGGATGAAGGCCGCGATCTGCTTCTGCCGGTCCTCCCGCGCCACCCGCTCCCCGGCATAGGGGCCGATCCGCTTGCGCCGGGCCAATATATTGGCCGCCTGCCAGCCCTCCCCCGCCGAACGGGCCATCGCCTCGCCCCGGTCCTCCTCCGCTATGCCCGCCTCGTCCAGCGCCGCCGCGATGCGCCGCGTGCCATAGCCGCGCCGGGCCAGCGCCGTGCCCCGCATCGTCGCGAACGCCCCGTCATCGACATAGCGCAGATCCGCCAGCCGCCCGACCAGCGCCGCCACGTCGGGCGCATCCTCCCCCGCCCATCCCCGCTCACGCAGCTTGCGCCGCAGATAGGTGGACAGTTTCGCCCGGCTGGTGGCGTAGCGGGCGGCATAATGCAGCGCCAGCTCCTCCAGGCGGGTGGAATCCAGCGGTTTGGGCGCGGGTTTTTGACGGTTTGGGGTCATGCGCCATCTTTATGCCACTTTCGGCCGTATATGTGCAGGGGTCGTATTCCGCCCCTGGGTCGCACCCGGATTGATTGGGGGCCGGACGACAGGTTCATAAGGAAAATGACGCAAATGCTTGCCACGCCCACCCACGATAGCCTGCCACGCCGCTTTGCCGATTTCGGCACGCTGGGCGAAGCACTGGACTATGCGGCGGCGGGCCAGCGCGGCCTGAATTTCCATGATCCGCGCGGCAACCTGCGCCGCGCCTATCCTTTCGCGGAAATGCGGGCGGACGCGATCGGCTGCGCCCACCGCATGATCGCCCATGGCGTGAAGCCGGGCGACCGCATCGCGCTGGTCGCGGAGACGGGCGAGCAGTTCGCGCAGGCGTTCTTCGGCGCCATTTATGCGGGCGCATGGCCGGTGCCGCTGCCGCTGCCGACCAGCTTCGGCGGCAAGGAAAGCTATATCGACCAGCTGGCGGTGCAGTTGCAGTCGAGCGACCCGCTGATGCTCTTCTACCCCGAAGAACTGTCCGAAATGGCGGGCGAGGCCGCGCGCCAGTGCAACGTCGAGGGTGTCGACTACACCAGCTTCCTCGCACGGCCCGTCGTGCCCGGCGCCCTGCCGCAGGCGGAGCCGGACGATGTCTGCTACCTCCAGTACAGCAGCGGCTCGACCCGTTTCCCGCATGGCGTCGCGGTCACGCACCGCGCCCTCCTCGCCAACCTCGCCGCGCACAGCCATGCGATGCAGGTGATCGAGACGGATCGCTGCATCAGCTGGCTGCCCTGGTATCATGACATGGGGCTGGTCGGCTGCTTCCTGTCCATCGTCGCCAACCAGATTTCGACCGACTATCTCAAGACGGAGGATTTCGCCCGCCGTCCGCTCGCCTGGCTGGACATGATCAGCCGGAACGAGGGGACCAGCGCCAGCTATTCCCCCACCTTCGGCTACGACATCTGCGCGCGCCGCATGTCGAGCCAGACGAAGGCGTCCGACCGTTTCGACCTGTCGCGCTGGCGCATCGCAGGCAATGGCGCGGACATGATCCGCCCTGACGTGATGCAGAGCTTCGTCGACGCCTTTGCGGAGGCGGGGTTCAGCCCCGGTGCCTTCCTGCCCAGCTATGGCCTTGCCGAAACCACGCTGGCCGTCACCATCATGCCGCCGGGCGAGGGCATTGTGGTCGAACTGGTCGAGGAAACCGACCTCAGCGGCGGCGAAGTCAATGGCGAGCGGCCGCAGCGGTTCCGCGCCATCGTCAACTGCGGCAAGCCGGTGCAGGGCATGGTCGTGGAAATCCGCGACGAGGATGGCGGCGTCCTGCCCGAAAAGCAGATCGGCAAGGTCTGGACCACCGGCACCTCGCTCATGACCGGCTATTTCCGCGATCAGGAGGCGACCGACGCCTGCATGTTCGATGGCTGGCTGGACACCGGCGACATGGGCTATCTGTCCGACGGCTATCTCTACATCGTCGGCCGCGCCAAGGACATGATCATCATCAACGGCAAGAATCACTGGCCGCAGGACATCGAATGGGCGGTGGAGCAGCTCCCCGGCTTCAAGCAGGGCGACATCGCGGCCTTTGCGATCACCACGCCGGGCGGTGAGGAAACGCCCGCCGTGCTGGTCCATTGCCGCACGTCGGACGATGCCGAGCGCACCCGCCTGCGCGACGATATTCGCGAGCGTGTCCGGGCGATTACCGGCATGCATTGCGTCGTCGAACTGGTTCCCCCGCGCACCCTGCCGCGCACCAGCAGCGGCAAACTCAGCCGTTCAAAGGCGCGCAAGCTGTATCTTGAGGGTGAGATCGTCCCCTACGCCATCGCGGCCTGACGCCGCGCCGGGGCGGCGTTCGCGGCCCCGGAGTGTCGGCCGGCGACGAGAGCCAGCGAAGAGGACGCTGTCGGGTCCGGTCCGCCTGGCCGGATCGGGCGTTGTACGTCTGGGCCGGACGGGCTGTGATCTCATCAGCCTGCCGGTCATTGGGCCAACCTTCTTGCGCTCCGAACTATAGACCGCCCGGCGGGCAGCCGGTTCAGGGACAGCCGTCCGGCCAGTCCACGCATCGCCAGTCGCGGCAATCCCGCTAACAGGCAACGGCCCACAAGGCGCTAATCCGATCCATATTGTTTCAATTGCGCGATCGAAGCTGGAGACAGCGGCCGGATTTGCACATTCCTGAACATGATTTCGGCCATCTCCAGCTCTAACGCTATTCTGCCGCCGGTCAGGGGCACTTGCTTGCCGCGTTCATCCTTGCGCATCTTGAACAAGGTGTTGACGATCCTGCCGTTGACCAGCTGTGCGGCCTGATCATCGAACACATAGAGATCGACCTCATTCCAGTCGTCCAGGCGTGCGAACTCACCCGCGTGGCGGTGCCATTGCCGCCGATATGGCCCCGCCTGAACCGGCTCCTGATAGACAGCGGGAAACGCCGGTATCCCATTGGGCCAAAGCGGCGTGCCGCCGAGAAGCGGCCCTTGCAACGCAAGCGTGTTGACCATGATCGCGTCACCGACATCCCCCTCTTCCAGTTGGAATTCCACGCAATCGGGGAAGAGCCGGTCCGTCTCCTGACCCATATGGTATAAAATGCCGCTGTTCCGTCGTTGCAGCTTTCGCGGGGACCATCTCCGGCTGCCATATCGAAATTGCAGCCGGAGATGGTAATTTTGCCATGCCGCCTTCGTGGAAATATGTCCGGGAGGCGCATCGTCACCAACATATCCCGGGCCAAGAAATGACAGAATCCCATCCTCGATGGAGACAGCATGTCTTGTATCTACGGTGCCGACACCCTCCTGGTAGAAGTGCCAGTCGTTGAGCGAATTGCCGTCAGAACGGGGCCGTCATCCTTCATCGACAGCCGCTGAGGAAGCCTGAAAAGACAATGCCGTCAGCGCAGCAAGGGACAGTGAGCCGCACAGCCTATCACGCGGATTCAGGACATCCTCTCGATCACGTTATACTTATAATTATCATTCTATTTCATGCCGTGGCGCAGTGCTTTTCTACCTCACCATGGCATGTCAGTCGTATCTCTGTCAGAGACTATGCGCGGGTCGTGCGGCGGTTGCAGGCGTCAAAGGGCGTCCCTGATCGTCGGTCCCATGTCTGGGACGCCTCCCGCCCCTCACCGCTCGCGCGGTACATATTCATCGGGATCGGGGCCGGACATGTCGTCCTCCGGCAAGCCGGTGCCGACTTCCGCCGCCAGCCGCCGCCCTTCGCGCTTGCGCGCCAGTTCCGCCTCGGCGCGCCACACCAGCGCCGCCTTTTCCGCAATGTCGCGCACATTGGGCAACGTGGCCCGGGCCGCCTTTTCCAGATGGGCCTTTTCCTGAAGACCGCAGAATTCGGATGACAATTGCATGGGCCTGTCCTTTTCGAAAAGGGAGAGGGCCGCAGCGCCAATACCCTCCGTCAACCGGGCGGCGCGGCGCTTTCAAAACGCCTGCCTCCCTGTCACAGCCATGGTCATGGGCGGTCGCATCCGCCGACGTGATGCCCGACCCTATCATAGGCGGCGCGGAAAGGACAGCCGCGCCTCCACCCCCCTCCGAAGAATCCGGGGACAGGAGTCGCACGCCTCTGCCCCTGCCCCCTGCCCCCCGTCTCTGCCCCTCTGTCCCTGCGCGCCCATTCCGCCGACCCTACCCCTCCAGCCCCATCGCGATGGCGACCAGCGCCGCCACGGTCGGCGCGTCATCCTCCCGGCGCCACGCCAGCCCGGTTTCCAGTTCCGGCGCGCCCTCGGCAAAGGCGATGTAGCGCACGCCCGTCCGCGCCAGATGCCGCAGCGACGCGGGGACAAGCGCCATGCCCAGCCCTGCGGAGACCAGGCTGATGATCGTCTGCATCTGGATCGCCTCCTGCCGGATCACCGGCTCGTGCCCGCGCGACCGATAATAGCCCAGCACCAGCTCATGGAAATCGGGCGACACCCGCGCCGGAAAGATGATGAGCGGCCGCGTCATCCAGCCATCGCCGTGCAGCAACAGCGCCTCGCCACCGCCGTCCCCGCCTCCGCCTCCGCCTCCGGGTGCGATGACGCGCGCCGCCCTGTCATCGGCGCCGGAGCCATCCTTGTCCTTTGCGCTGGTTCCGCCCCCCGCGCCCGCCACGTCCAGCAATCCGTCCGCAATCCAGCTTTCCGGCACGGCGGCGACCAGTGGCTCGCGCAGCAGCGGCCGATAGTCCAGCGCTGACGGCAGGGTGGCGCGGGCGGAAATCACGATGCCCGCGTCAATCTCCCCCGCCACCAGCGCCGCGACCTGTATGTCGCTCGTCGCCTCGACCAGTTCCAGCTCCACATCGGGAAAGGCCGCCGAATAGTGCTGCACCAGACGGGGCAGCAGGCTGTAGTCGGCGGTGCTGACGAAGGCGAGCGAGAGGCGGCCCAGCAGCCCCGTCTGCAACCGCTGCGCCAGCGTGGGCAGCGCGTCGATCCCCTCCACCGCAGGGCGGACATGCGCCAGCCACTGGCGGCCAAAGGGGGTCAGTGCCACGCTGCGCTTCGACCGGACGAACAGGGGCGCGCCCACCGCCCGCTCCAGCGCCAGGATCGACTGGCTCAGCGGCGGCTGCGTCATGCCCAGCCGTTCGGCGGCGCGGCCGAAATGCAGCGTGTCGGCCACCGCGATGAAATGGCGCAACGGGCGCAGGTCCAGCATCGAACAAAGTCTCCTAACGACTTAATGATGGCTCCATAATATATTTCACAACCTTTGACGGAAAGCCTATTTCGGTTGTTAAACCAGAAATGACCAAGGACCGCGGACATGCCCCATTATCGTTCACGCACCAGCACCCATGGCCGCAACATGGCCGGCGCGCGCGGCCTGTGGCGCGCCACAGGCATGACGGACGAGGATTTCGGCAAGCCGATCATCGCGGTCGTCAACAGCTTTACCCAGTTCGTGCCCGGCCATGTCCACCTCAAGGATCTCGGCCAGCTCGTCGCGCGGGAGATTGAGGCGGCGGGCGGCGTCGCCAAGGAATTCAACACCATCGCGGTCGACGACGGCATCGCCATGGGCCATGGCGGCATGCTCTATTCGCTGCCCAGCCGCGACCTCATCGCCGACAGCGTCGAATATATGGCCAACGCGCACTGCGCCGACGCGCTGGTGTGCATCTCCAACTGCGACAAGATCACGCCCGGCATGCTGATGGCCGCGATGCGCCTGAACATCCCCGCCATCTTCGTGTCCGGCGGGCCGATGGAGGCGGGCAAGGCGGACATTCGCGGCCAGACGCTCGCCCTCGACCTGGTCGACGCCATGGTCGTCGCCGCCGACGACAAATATACGGACGAGGAAGTCGCCGTCATCGAACGCTCCGCCTGCCCGACCTGCGGCAGTTGTTCCGGCATGTTCACCGCCAATTCGATGAACTGCCTGACGGAGGCATTGGGCCTCTCGCTGCCCGGCAACGGCTCCGTCCTCGCCACGCACGCCGACCGCGAAAAACTGTTCCGGGAGGCGGGCCGCACCATCGTCGACCTCGCCAAGCGCTGGTATGAGCAGGACGACGCCACTGCCCTCCCCCGCTCCATCGCCAGCTTCGCCGCGTTCGAAAATGCGATGAGCCTCGACATTGCGATGGGCGGGTCGACCAACACCGTCCTCCACCTCCTCGCCGCCGCGCATGAGGGGGAGGTGCATTTCACCATGGCCGACATCGACCGGCTGTCGCGCCGCGTGCCCTGCCTGTGCAAGGTCGCGCCCGCTAAGCAGGACGTGCATATGGAGGACGTTCACCGCGCGGGCGGCATCATGGCGATCCTGGGCCAGCTCGACAAGGCGGGCCTGCTCGACACATCGCTGCCCACCGTCCATGCCCCCACGCTGGGCGACGCGCTCGACCGCTGGGACATCAGCCGGACGGAAAGCGAGAGCGTGCGCGAGTTCTTCAAGGCCGCGCCGGGCGGCGTCCGCACCACGGTCGCGTTCAGCACCAGCAACCGCTGGAAGGAACTGGACACCGACCGGGAGGCGGGCGTGATCCGCAGCGCTGAGCATCCCTTCTCCAAGGATGGTGGACTGGCCGTCCTGTTCGGCAATATCGCGCCGGAAGGCTGCATCGTAAAGACGGCGGGCGTGGACGATTCCAACCTGACCTTCCATGGCACCGCCCGCGTCTATGAAAGCCAGGACGCGGCGGTCGCGGGCATCCTCGGCAACGAGGTGGTGGAGGGCGACGTGGTCGTCATCCGCTACGAAGGGCCGAAGGGCGGGCCGGGCATGCAGGAAATGCTCTACCCCACCAGCTATCTGAAGTCGAAGGGGCTGGGCAAGGCGTGCGCGCTCATCACCGACGGGCGTTTTTCCGGCGGTACGTCGGGCCTCTCCATCGGCCATGTCTCGCCCGAAGCTGCCGAGGGCGGCCTGATCGCGCTGGTCAACACTGGCGACCCCATCGTCATCGACATCCCTAACCGCGTCATCCGGCTGGACGTGGACGATGCCGAACTGGCGCACCGGCATGAGGCGATGGTGGAGCGCGGCAAGAAGGCGTGGAAGCCGTTCGGCCGGGTCCGCGCCGTCTCGCCCGCCCTGCGCGCCTATGCCGCCCTGACCACCAACGCCGCGCGCGGTGCGGTGCGCGACGTCAGCCAGGTCGAAAAGGACTGAACGGCAGGGCGCTTCTGCGGGGGCGCCCTATCCGGTCCGGACGCGACTTCCGGCGGATCGGCCGGGGGATAGGCTGTCCAGCATCCCATCTTGCGCGCCCGCATGTGGCCGGGGCACAGAACATGACCCTGCCTTAGAGCGTGATACCTTCCCTTGGGACCGTCATTGCGAGCGTAGCGAAGCAATGCAGAGGGCATCGGGCCGCGATGGATTGCTTCGCTGCGCTCGCCATGACGCGATGGGTGATCTCATGCCATCCGGCTCTGGCCGCGCCACATTCCACGCTGATGCTCCGCCTTCCCTCGCCCTGCCGGAACGGAGCCACCCGCGTCAGACAGCCCGGTCCCGCAATCGACATGCAGGCCAGACGCTGCCGAAAATGGGTCTTCCCTGCCCTTTTGAAGCCGAGGCCCTGACTCGGCCCCGCCCTAGCGCCAGCCCATTTCCAGCGCGATCTGCTCCCGCTGCCGGTCCAGCGCGCCATCCGGGGCCATCGCCTGCGCCGCCGCCATGATCTCACCGATCGCGCTGCCCGCCTGCCGATACTGGCCGCCCGTCGCCGCGCCACTGTTTTGCAAGCGCTCGACGGCCCAGCGCCCCTCGTCCCGGCAGGCGAGACCGGACAGGCCATCGGTCTGGAACACGCGGCAATAGCGGCCCTCACCATTGCGCAGGGACAGGAGGATCTGCACGGGCTGCGGATCGGCGGAGGCCAGTTGCGTGGTCAGCGCCGTGTCGAGCGCACCCTGCGCCACCAGTCGCCCGCCCACCGTGCCGACGGGACCGCCCCCCGGAATCTGCCCCCCCAGGATCAGGCCGATGGCGAGCGACGCCGCGATGGCCCCGCCCGTGATCCAGCCGGTGATGCGGCGCGCGGGTGCCGCGCGACTCACCGTTTCGGCGCGCGCCACCCGGACCGCGTTCAGATCGACCACCTGCGCCGTCGCGACGGGCGCGCGCACGGCATCCAGCAGCCTGTCCGGCACCGGCATGTCCAGCACGGGCGCAAAGCGCGCCTGCAACCGCGCGCGCAACGCCCGGTGCCGCGCCACATCCTCCGCCAGGGCCGGGTCGGCGGCCATGGCAGCCTCCACCCGTGCCCGGTCCGCCTCGTCCAGTTGCCCCTCCGCATAGGCGGCGAGCGTGTCCCGATCGATCGTCATTGTTGGCCCTCCAACAGCGAATACAGGGCATCGCGACCCCGCGCGAACCGCGAACTCAGCGTGCCCACCGGGCAACCGATGATGTCGGCCGCCTCCTGATACCCATATCCCTCCACCATCACCAGCAGCACCGCCTCGCGCTGTTCGTCGGGCAGTTGCGCCAGCGCGCGGTCGACGAAGGCCAGCTCCGTGCGCGCTTCCTGCTGGCCGGGCGCTCCCACGGCGAGGCCCGCCGCCGCCTCGGCAAAGGTCTGCCGGCGGCGGTTGGTCGCGCGGACTTCGTCGATCCACAGATTGCGCATGATCCGGTACATCCAGCTGTCGAGCCGCGTTCCCTCGGCCCATTGCTGCCGGGCCTTGAGCGCGCGCTCTATGGTCATCTGGCAAAGGTCGTCGCCCGTGGCGAGGTCGCGGGACAGGCTCGCCGCAAACCGGCGGAGCCGGGGCAGCAGGGCCACTATGCCATCCTCGAATTGCGTGCTCAGAACAAATGCCTTCCTGTCTGGGGATGCAACGGGCCGGGTCATCCGTTTCATCCATTGCATAGCGCGTTTTTTCGCGTGACAGGATGAAGAATGATGACGCGCCGCCTGATCCCCGCCCTGCTCCTCTGCACCGCCCCGGCCCTTGTCGCCGACGGGCCTGCCGTCGCGCAGATCGGCGTGCCCGACGTGGGGGAAGCGGTGGGCGGGACGGTGGGGTCGACGCTGGACCGCACGGGCGACACGCTGGGCCGCATAGCCCCGGTGGAGAGCGTGACCGCGCCCGTCCGCTCCGTCGCGGGCATGGCGCGCGACCGGATCGAGCGCCTGCGCGATTTCCTGCGCCTCAACCGGGCCAGCGTCGAGGCCGACGAACAGGGCGAACCGGCCCGGCGCGGGGTCGTGCTGATGCTGGATGGGGACGCGGCGGCGCTGGACAAAGTGCGGACGCTGGGCTTCCTGACGCAGGGCGCGGAGGATTTCGGCAATCTCGGCCTCTCCGCCACGCAACTGACCGTGCCGCAGGGGCTGGCCCTGCCCGCCGCGCTCGCCCGATTGCGGGCCGCGCTGCCGGACCGGACATTCACCGCCGACCAGTTGCTGTTCCCCAGCGGCGAAGGAGCCGGGGCCGCCCCGCTCGCAACCGCCGCGGGGAAGGGCGCGATCCGCACCCCCGTCGGCCTGATCGACGGCGGCGTGGGATCGGCGGTTGCCGTGCGCGCCGCGCGCGGTTTCGCGACCGGCGCACCCAACGCCAGCGACCATGGCACCGCCATCGCCTCCCTGCTGCGCTATGCCGGTGTGCAGGCCATCGTCTCCGCCGATGTCTTTGGCCGCGATCCGGCGGGCGGCAGCGCGCTGGCCATTGTGCGGGCGCTCGACTGGATGCAGGGGCAGAGCGTGCCCGTCGTTTCGATCAGCCTGACCGGGCCGAGCAACCCGCTGCTCGCCCGCGCGGTCGGCCTATGCGCCGCGCGCGGCATGGTGATTGTCGCGGCGGTGGGCAATGACGGTCCCGCCGCGCCGCCGGCCTATCCCGCCTCCTATCCCGCCGTGCTGGCCGTGACCGGAGTGGATGGCCGCAACCGCGCGCTGATCGAGGCGGGGCGCGCCGCGCATCTCGACTATGCCGCCCCGGCGGCGGACATGGCCGCGATGGATGCGCGCCGTCGCTGGCACAGGGTGCGGGGCACATCCTTCGCCGTCCCGCTGGTCGCCGCCCGCGTCGCCGCGATGAAGGATGCCGGGCGGGACGGGGCGGCCTTGCGCGCCGCATTGGACGCGCAGGCCCGCGATCTCGGTCCCAAAGGGCCGGATGCGCTGTATGGGCGCGGGCTGCTGTGCGGCGATTGCCGGCCCCGTGCTGAAAAATTTCCGCCCGATGGATGAAATCGGAAAGAGGGTCCGTTTGCCTTGATGAGAGTGCCGGGAAAAGGCGCTCAAGATACAAGGAAGGACATGTCATGAACAAGATTCTCCTCGCAACCGGCGCTCTGATCCTCGCGGCGACGACGCCGGCGTCCGCACAGCTTCTGGGCGGCGGCGGCGGCCTCGCTGGCGGTGTCGGCGGCGGTCTGGGCGGTGGCATCGGCGGCGTCGGCGGCGTCGGCGGCACGATGGACAGCGTGCGCGGCACGACGCAGGGCGGCCTGTCCGGCGCAGGCAGCACCACCGGCCAGACCCGCGTGGATCGTCGCAGCGGCTCCGTCGCGGTCGACCGTTCGGTCGATGGCGCGGTCGGCGGCAACGTCGGCCAGACGCTCGACACGCCGGCCCGCACGGTCAACGGCACGGCGTCCGGCAATGCGGCGGGCAGCGTCAATGCCTCCGGCGACGCGCAACTGGTGGGCACGGACGCGGTGCGCGGCGCCGTCTCCTCGGCACGCTCGTCCGCCGCGTCGACCACGGGCGCGGTGCGCTCCACCGCCTCCGACACCGTGCGCGGCACCAGCGGCGCGGTGACCCGCACCGTCGGCAATGCGGCGGGCAGCGCATCCGGCGCGGCCAGCGGCAGTGCGACCGGCAGCGACAGCGGCGCGCTGAACGCGACCGGCAATCAGCTCGCCCTAGCCAACAGCGCGGCGGCCAATGCCTCCGGCGCGTTCGCCATCGAACCTGGCATGGCGGTCCAGTCGGTCAGGGGCCAGACCATCGGCCGCGTGCGGCAGGTCGTCGCGGACAGCCGGGGCCGGGTGCAGTCGCTGCTGGTCGATGTGAAAGGCCGCACCGCCACCCTGCCCGCCGCCAATTTCTCCGGGCAGGGCGGCGCGCTGGTCTCCGCCATGGGTGTGGGCCAGATCGGCAAGATTGCGAAGAAGGCGCAGGGGTCCGGCACCGCGCAGGGTGCGGGCAATGCGGCGGCCAGCACCCACTGACACCCCCGCCGATTGAACCATGACGGGTCCGCCGGATGATCGTCCGGCGGATCTTTCATGTCCGCGCGCCAGAGCCTATCGAGATGCAGCCCCTGACGGTCGCCAATCGCGCTTGTCCGATCCTACGGTGCTCGCGTACCCGCTTGAAGCGAGTCTCCCGCCTCGCCTCAAGCGCCTCGGAACACCATCATTCCCGGCACGTCATTTTCTCAATGCCCCTCACCCGCTACGGCGCGATCACATGGGGCACGAAGCGGGCAAGGTCGCGCGTGATGCGATGATCGTCCTCGCGCACGGACAGCGCGACCGGCTCATTCCCCACGATCCACGCGCCGATCACCGCATGTTGCCCGCCGCCCTGCGCCAGCGCCGCATGCGCCTGCACGATGCGCCCTTCCGCGCCATAGCCCTGCTGCGTCCCGGTCAGGCGCGTCGCGCCGTCAACCAGCACGACATCCGCCCCCTCGCGCGAGAAGAAGGGCTTCACCACATGCGCGCCCGCCTCTATCGCGTCCGCCTGCCCATCGCCCACAAAGGCGGCGGGGAGGAGGTTGGGATGGCCCTTGTGCCGCTCCCACAGCAGCGGCAGGATCGCCTTGTTCGACAAGATCGCCTTCCACGCCGGTTCCAGGAACAGCGTCTTCGACCCCGGCACGGCGGCGGCATAGGGTTCGCGCAGCATGTCCTCCCACGGGTAGAGCTTGAACAAGGCGCCGATCACCGTCTGCCGCTCGTCCACGAACCGCCCGTCGCCATCCAGCCCGATCCGGTCGATCGCCACAAATTCCGTATCCAGTCCCGCCTGCCCGGCCAGATCCTGCAGATAGGCGACCGTCTGCCGATCCTCGACATGATCGGCGGAGGAGGAGAAATGGATCAGGCTGCCCGGCGTCAGCAGCGTGCCGAACCGTTCCATCAACGCCTCATGCAGGCGGTTGAACTGGTCCGTCCCGGCGGGGAGGTTGCCGCGGGCCACCATATCCTCCAGCCATTCCCACTGGAAATAGGCGGTTTCGTAGATACTGGTCGGCGTGTCGGCGTTATATTCCAGCAGCTTGGCCGGGCCGGTGCCGTCATAGGCGAAATCGAAACGGCCATAGAGCGACGGCGCGCCCTCCCGCCACGACCGGGCGACGATGTCGCGCATCGCGGGCGGGATGGCGATCCGGTCCATCAGCGCCTCCGACCCGACGACCTCGTCGCACAGGTTCAGGCACATTTCATGCAGCTCCGCCGCGGGCGACTCTATGTCCCGCTCGACCTCCTCCAGCGTGAACTGCCAATAGGCGCTCTCGTCCCAATATCGCTCCCCCGCGACATGGTGGAAGGTAAAGCCGCTGGCGCGCGCAATCTCCTCCCAGTCGGGTCGCGGGGCGATGGCCACGCGCTTCATGGGACGCGCTTCACAGGTTGCGCCACCGGACGCGCATCACGACGACCGCCGGTGCGGGTCACTTGCGCGGCAGGAAGGGCGCGTCGCGCGACCCGTCGGGCAGGGCGATGGGCTGGCCGGCGGGCGGCGCGGACAGGCGGGCGAGAATATCGTCGGCGCTGGTATGCCCTTCCAACAGGCCCGCATCGCGCAGCTTGGCGTCGAGGTCGGCCCCGGTGCGCATATCCTCCAGCTCCGCCGACGCCTTGAACTTCTCGTCCTGGATCGCCTGCCGTTCCTTGATCCGCTTGATGCTGTCCGCCGCCGAACCCAGCGAGGAGACGCTGCCATTATAGCTGCTGGTCACCGCCGCCTGCGCCTTTTGCAGGCTCTCGTTGGCGCGCACCATCTCCACCTCGCGGCGCAACGCGTCGATCTTGGTGTCGCCCTGCTTGATGATGGCGCGGATGCGGTCCTCGGCGGCCTTCATCTCCTCCGCCTGCGGCTGCTTGGCGCTGCCCTCCGCCTCGATGCTGGCCAGCCGTTCCGCGACTTCACGGGCCAGCGCCATGTCGCCCTTGGCGATGGCGGCGCGGGCGCTATTCTCATATTTGCTGCGCTGCGCGGCCAGCGCGTCCACATCCTTCTCCAGCAGGCGGCGGCGCGCGGTCAGCGTGGCGAGGTCGTCGCGCGCCTTTGCCTGCGCCGTCGCCGCGTCGCGAATCTGCTGGTCGAGGATCGTCATCGCCTTGGCATCGACGACCGCCTGCCCCGCCTCATGCGCGGTGCCACGGATCAGAGTGACGAGTTGCTTCCACATGATGCGTCAGTTCCTGTCTTGATAGTCTTTCGGGGTCGGTCAGGCGGCGGCGAAGGCTTCGCGCAATTCTCCGGCGGCGGAGATGGCGTTTTCGGCCAGCACCTTCAACTCCAGCACGATCGTGCTCAGCCGGGATTCGGTGGAAAGCTCGCCCATCAGTTCATAATAATCGCGCCCGCCCACCTCGGTGATCGCGAAGTTGGAGAGGGGGACCAGCTTCTGCGCCTTCAGGATGAAGATGTTGAAGGCGGCGGCGTCGGGCTGCTCGTCGACGGGCCACAGCAGCGTCGCGGCGACGATCTGCTCCTCGCCCACGTTCAGCAGGATGGACAGGTCGCCATGCTCGATCATCCGTACGACCAGCACCGGATCGCTGCCGTCCAGCCGCTCGACCTGGAACTCCTCGGCATAATCGGGACCGGACAGCGCGGCCAGCAGGCTGGTCGTTGTCCATGCGCCGGGTTGTGCTTCGCTCATAGGGCAGCCTTTCGTCCTTGACTTGTCCGGCGCGCATATCGCACTTCTCCCGCCCATGGGGAAGAGGCTGCATCCGCATCCACAGGTGATGAGCCGCCATGGTCATAACGACCGGGGCGGCCGGGGCGGGCGCACATCATGATCCTGCGGCGTCTTTTCGGCGGCGGCGATCCGCCCGCGCCCGAACTGCCGGTGGTGCGCAACATCACCATCGGGCGCGGCGTGCAACTGGATACGCTGGCATGGCGGCGGTTGCAGGGCACGGCCTTCACGCTGGACCGCGACACGCTGGAAATCGTCGCGCAGGGCCGCATCACGCTGGATGACGGCGGCGGCCATGTCCACCGCTTCTACACGCAGGACGACATCATGCTGCAAGCGGTCAGCGCGTCGGCGGACGGGCATGACGCGGATGATTTCACCCTCTTCATCCCCTGGTCCAGCGCCTATCCGCGCGCCGGGGAGCGGGCGGGGTTCGAGGATCGGCTGCAACAGGCGCGGTGGGACGAGCCGGACGTGGGGACGTTCGGGCGCTTCTGGTATCCCGGCGACGACGGCCCGCAACCCCCGGTGCGCCTGTGGGAAGCGGTGCATGAGGCGCGCAGCGGCCCGCCCGCCCGCCATATCGAGCAGGCGTGCATGCTCTACAGCCGCGATCTGGGCGAGGACAGCGAGCTGCTGCTCGCCATCGCCATGAAGCCGGAGCGCGGCGAGCTGACGCATGAAATCATGATCGGGGTGCCGCTGGCCCCCGGCGAATTGTCCGCCTGACGCGGTCACTGGCTGAAACGAGGGTGAAATGACGCATACGGATTGGCAATTGCTGGCCATCGGCGCAGGCTGGTTCCTCCTCGCCTTCGTGCTGGGCTGCGCGCTGCTGGCGCTGTTCAAGCGGCTCTACCAGCTATCGACGCCCTATGACGAGGCGCAACTGGTGGCACAGGGCAATGTCGCGGCGGCGACCGCGCTGGGCGGCGCGATCATCGGTTTCGCCCTGCCGCTGGCGTCGGCCATCGCCAACACCGCATCGCCGCTGGAATTCGCCATCTGGGCCGTCATCGCGGGCATCATCCAGATTCTGGCCTCGCTGTTCGTGCGCCGCTTCGTCATCCGCGACCTGTCGCAGCGCATCGTCGATGGCAATGTCGCCACCGCCCTCTATCTGGCCGCGACATCCGTGGCGGTCGGCATGATAAATGCCGTCAGCATGAGCTATTGAGGGCGGCATGACCGACACCCTCCTCCCCTCCGCCGGACGCCGGAAGCGCTCGCGACTGGTCCGCCTGACCACCATGACCGCCGTGGCGGGCGGCGCGACCCTGCTCGCCGGGTGCGACGGCCCGGCCGACTATGCCGTGGACGACGGGCCGCCGGTGGAGGTCGCCGCCTTCTCCGACGTGGGCGAATGTGTCCGCTCGCAGAATTTCACGGAGGTCCAGTGCCGCACGGCGCAGGACACCGCCGCCAAGGCCAGCGCCAGCGAGGCGCCCCGCTTCGAGGATAGCAAGACCTGCGAGGAGGAATTCGGCGTCGGCAAATGCGTGCCCGCCACCGCCAACAACCAGAGCTATTTCTCGCCGCTGCTCACCGGCTTTCTGGTCGGGCAACTGCTCAATGGCGGCGGGGGTGGCTATCGCTATGCGCCGCTTTATCGGCGGCAGGACGATGGCAGCTATTACACCGGCGGCGGCGTCCGGCTGAACTATGGCTATGGCGCGAACCGCTATTATGCGGGCAGCCGTGCGATGGAGGTGCCCCGCGCAACGCCGCGCGTGCAATCGCGCAGTTCCGTTATCTCGCGCGGCGGCTTTGGCGGTCGTTCGTTCGGCGGTGGCTGGGGCGGCTGAGCTGCCCCGCCTGCCGAATAACGCCTGCCTGTTCAACCGGCGGCCGGCCGTTCCAGCTTGTCCACCCGGATCTGGAGCCGGTGGAGCAGCGAGGTCCGCACCGGCGCGCCCTCGCAAATCCGCCGCCACGTATAATAGCTGATGCCGAAACGGTCGCGCACGGCCTTTTCCGTGCGGATATGCGTCAATGCCTCGACCTTGTGGGTCAGCGATGCGGGCGGAACGGAACAGCCCTTATATTTCGCATCCGGCGCCACGGCCCGTTTGATCGGCATCGTCCACTCCTGATCCTTGTTGCGCGCAGTCTTAGCCAATCGCCGGTCATGCGGAAAATGAATTGATCGGATAACTGCCATTCGATTATGGAATGGCCATGGAATATCGCCCCCTTCGCGTGTTCATCGAGGTCGTCCGCCAGGGCAGCTTCACCAAAGCCGCGCGCGCCCTTCACTCGACCCAGTCCACGGTCAGCAAGTCCGTTCAACTGCTGGAGGAGCAAATCGGTGCCCGCCTGCTCCACCGGGTCGGGCAGAAAAACCTGCTGACCGCCATCGGGGAGGTCGTGTTCCGGCGCGGCACCACCCTGTTGATCGAGCGGGACGACCTGCTGGCCGAAGTGGCCGACGTGCAAGGCATCCGGCAGGGCGTTCTGCGGCTCGGCCTGCCCCCCATCGGCAGCCATATCCTGTTCGCGCCCGTCTTCGCGGCCTATCGCCGCAAATTCCCGGCCATTACGGTGGAACTGGTGGAGCATGGCAGCGACCGGCTGGAACAGGCGCTGCGCACGGGCGAGGTCGATCTGGCCGGGCTGCTGCTCCCCGTGTCCAAGGAGTTCGACTTCATCGAGGTCCAGCATGAACCGCTGACCGTGCTGCTGCCACGCGGCCATCGGCTGGCGGGCGCGAAGGAGATCGGCATCGGGGAATTGCGGGAGGATGCCTTCATCCTGTTCGACGACAGTTTCGCCATCCACCACCTGATCGTCGCGGCCTGCCGGCGCGAGAAGTTCGAACCGTCGATCGTCGCCACGTCCAACCAGATCGACTTTGTCGTGGAACTGGTCGGCACCGGGCTGGGCATTTCCTTCCTACCCCTGTCCATTGCCCGCTCGCGCAAGCGCGCCAATGTGCGCTGTATTCCGCTGCGGCAACAGGATGCCGCATGGCATATGGCGATGGCGTGGCGCAAAAGCGGCTATCTCTCCCACGCCGCCCTCGCCTGGCTCAAGCTGGCGGGCGGGCAGGAGGACGCGGACGGCACACCCTCCTCGCCACCGACGCCGCACCCGTAAAACAGGACTGGCGACGCGGCCCCGTTGCCCGTGACGCTCCCTGTCCGATCCCGGCGCAGATCAGGCGCAAGGCCGTTGCAGGCCCGGTTCGCTGGCATGGCCGGCCTCCGCGCCCACCTCCGCCCGGCCCTGCACCTTGCGTGCCGCGCCCTGCCCCTCAGCGATCCCGCAGCACATGTTTGCGACCGTCCGCCGGATAGGCATAGTCCTCCGCAATCGCCCCGTTCAGCACATGCGCGTCGATGATCGCGTCGATCCCCGCCTCATCGACCCCGCCATAGCTGGTCCCTTCCGGCCATACCTGCACCACCGGCGCCAGATTGCAGGGGCCGAGGCAGCTCGCCTTCGCGCTCATCATTCCCTCGCCCTGCGTCCGCAGCGACCGCCGCGCCTGCACGTTGCGCAAATGGCCCCAGATCAGCGACGCCCCCGCCGCCGTGCAGGGCGCACCATGGCACACCAGCACCCGCCGCTTCTGCGCGGGGATGATCGACCCCTCGCGCTTGGCCGGGGGCCGGGCGGGCTGGGGATGGCTGCCCGCCGCGCTCACCGCGGCGGCGAGGAGGTCGCGCGCCTGCGGTAGGGCGAAGGGCGCTGGCGCCAGCCGTATCTCCGGCCAAGGCTGTCCTGGTTCCTGTTCATGCTCCCGGCTCCACTCCCGCTCCCAGCGCGCCAGGATCTTGCCGATCCAGATGGCGAAGCTCGGCTCCATCGGCACGATCAGCGGCACCAGCACGATGCTCCGCGCACCCGACGCGATCCGCTCCCACAGCCGTTCCTTCAGCGCCGGTTCGCCCTGCTCGGTAAAGGCATGGCTGGCATGGCTGGCATGGCTCGCTACCCCCGCCGCCAGCACATGGGCGGCGGCGGCGCGCATCTCCTCGATCGGTGCGGCGGCGATGGCCGACCGGGCGATGATAATCACGTCGGGCCTATCCCCGTCCGACCCGCCCTCGTCTGGCCTGCTCCTATCCGACCTGTCATCCATGCTGCAATCGCTCCACTTCCGTAAAGATCGTGGCGCAGGGCCATGCCCGTTCCATCATGCCCTGCGCGCCCGTCATCGGCCCCTGCTCGTCCCTACCGATCCGCCGGGCGATGCTGCCCCACAGGCCGCGCAGGGCGGGGGACAGGTCCGGGCGGAGCAGCGCCATCATGCCACCGCCGCCGGGATGATATAGGGCAGGCCGTCCGCCGACCCGACCGTCACCTCCACCCCGAAGGCGGTGCGGATATGGTCGGGGGTCAGCACATCCTGCCACGCCCCCTCCGTCTGCACCTGCCCCGCCGACAGCAGCACGATCCGGTCGGCAAAGCGCGCGGCGGCGGCGAGGTCGTGGATCGCCACCATCACGCCCACGCCCAGCTCGTCGACCAGCCCCCGCACGATCTGGAGCGCGTCGAGCTGGTGCCGCAGGTCGAGCGCGCTGGTCGGCTCGTCCAGCAGCAGGTAGCGCGCATCCTGCACGAAGGCGCGGGCGAGGAGGACGCGCTGCCGCTCCCCACCGCTCAGTTCGTCGAAGGCCCGCTCCGCCATCGCGCCCAGGCCGAAACGCGCCAGCGCGGCCGCCACGCGCCCGGCCCGCTCGGTGGCGCTTTCGCGATGGCGGTGCGGCGCACGGCCCAGCGCGACCATCTCCGCCACAGACAGCGCCATCGTCTCCCCCGCCGCCTGCGGGACATAGGCGATCAGGCGGGCGACGGCTTCGCGCGACAGGCTGTGCAGCGGCCTGCCCTCCACCGCCACCGTCCCCCCGCCGGGCCGCCACAGCCCGTCGAGGCAGCGGATCAGGCTGCTCTTGCCCGCGCCATTGGGACCGACCAGGCAGACCAGCTCGCCCTGCCGCAGCGACAGGGTGACATCGGACAAGATGGCGCGCCCGCGTCGGCGCAGCGACAGGGCGGTGCAGGCCAGACCGGCGGCGGCAGCGGCAGCGGCAATGTCAGGGACAATGTCAGGGGTCGTCATGACGATGCCCCCCGCGTCCGGCCCAGCAGCAGATGGAGGAAGACCGGCACGCCCAGATAGGCGACGACGATGCCAGCGGGCACCACGACCGGCGCGAACAGCAGCCGCCCGGTCAGGTCCGCCAGCAGCAACAGCAACGCCCCCGCCATGGCCGAGAAGGGCAGCAGCACGCGATGGTCGCCCCCCACCATCAGCCGCCCGATATGCGGCGCGACCAGCCCGACAAAGCCGATCACCCCGGCATAGCTGACGATCGCGGCGGTGATGAGCACCGCGCAGACCGTCACGACGATCCGCGTGCGCGCCACCGCAAAGCCCAGCGAGCTGGCCACCTCGTCACCCCCCGCCGCAAAGGCGTTGAGCGCCCAGGCATGGGCCGCCAGCACCGGCAGCACGATGGCCAGCACGACCCCCGTGACCTGCACGGCGGGCCATGTGGCGCCGTTCACCGACCCGAACGCCCAGTGGACGATGACCGCCAGTTGCTGCTCCGTCGCGATGAACTGGAGCGTCGCGGCCAGCGCGCCGAACAGATAGGACAGCCCCACGCCCGCCAGCACCAGGACGGTGCCCGTCACGCCCCGCAGCGCGGACAGGCCCAGCACGAACGCCGCGCAGGCGAGCGCCGCCAGAAAGGCCGCGACCACGACGGGGGCATAGCTGGCCATGCCATGGTCGGCCGCCATCAATATCGCCACCGACGCGCCAAAACTGGCGGCGGGGGATATGCCGATGGTGTAGGGGCTGACGAGCGGATTGCGCGTGATCCCCTGCATCGCCGCCCCCGCGACCGCCAGCCCGGCCCCGGCGATCAGCGCCAGCAGGGTGCGCGGCAAGCGCAAGGTGGTGAGGATCGCGACAGAGGCGGCGGGGACATCGGGCCGCCACCCTGCGGGCAGCAGGGGCGACAGCAGCGCCGCCACGCCGGTCCCGACCGGGATACGGGCGACGCCATGGAATGTCGAATAAAGCGCCACCACGACCAGCAACAGGCCCAGGATCGCAAAGGTCGCGGCCCTCCGCGCGGCGGCGCCACGCCGGATATTCGGCAGGCGTCCCCACAGACCACCCGGAAGGCCATCCGGCCCTTGGCCCGACAGGCTCATCGCCGCACCTCCGCCAGGCTGACGTTATAGCCATGGCGCGCGGGCACGTGCTGGAAGCGGGTCAGCCATTCGGCCATCACCGCCTCCGGCTCCACATCGCGGAACCGGTCGGGGTACAGCCATTTGGCGATCTGAAGCGCGCCGACGATCTTGGAACAGCCGCCCGCCAGATAATAGGAGATATGATAGACCTGCCCGCTCCGCACGGCGGGAATGGCGTCGAAACCGGGCCGGGCGGCGATCCTCTCCAGAACGCCCGCGGAGAAAGCGCGCGGATGGGGTTCATATTGCCCCGGCTGGAGCTTCAGTATCGCATCGGGCGCACGCGCGATCACCTCCTCCGGGTCCACGGTAAAGCCCTGCACAGTGCCGCGCGACCGGTTCGCGCCGGTGATCGCTACGTCGCGAAAGATGTTCAGGCCCCCGCCCGTCTCGATCATGTCGTGCCAGCCGGAACCAGGCAGCAGGGTGCGATACTCACCCACCTCCTCCAGATAGACGCGTTTGCGCTCCACGCCCTTCAGCCGCACGGCCAGCAGGTCGCGCCACTTGCGATAGAAAGCGTTGAGCCGCGCGGCCTCGTCCGGCCGGTCGAAGATGCGGCCCAGCAGGGTCACATTCTCCTCATGCTTCAACACGTCCCACGCCGTCATCACCGCCACCGGGATGCCCAGCGGCGCGAGTATCCTGTCCGCCTCCGCCCAGCTGCCGTTGCGCGGGATCAGCACCAGGTCGGGGGCCAGATCGACGATGGCGTCATAATTGGGGGTGGATTGCCCCTGCCCCACCACGGCCACCCTCTCCAGTCCGGGCCAATAGGCCCGTTCCTTCGCCGTTCCCGCGTCGATGCCCATGATGGGACCGGTCCCGGCGATGGCGCGCACGAACTCGACATCATAGCGGTTGAAGATGACGACGCGCCGGACCGGCTTTCGAATGGCGACCGTGCGGCCCACATCGTCGGTAAAGCGAAAGTCGGCCCGCCCGGCGGCAACGGTCGCCGCCGGATCGCCGGTGCGCCATCGGCTCCCGCTCCACCAGCCCCCACTCCACCAGATCGCGCCGCCCCCGATCAGGAGCAGCGCGACGATGGCGAGGCGGAACGACCATGATCTGTATCGCATCGGACCGGCCTCCCGCTGGATCAGAAGGCGACGCTGAGCGTGCCGGTGACGCTGCGCGGCGCGCCCAATATCACCTGCGTCCCGTTTCCGGCATAGCTGGACACGGCGTAGGTGGTGTCGAAGACATTGTCGACGCGCAGGTCCAGCTTCAACTGCGGCGCGACCAGCCAGCGCGCACCCACCGCCGTCACGTCATAGGCGGGCAGCGGGAATGTGTTGCTGTTGTCGGTGAAGCGCCGCCCCACATATTGCCATTCGCCGCGCAGTTGCAGGGCGGGGGTCAGGTCGATGGTGCTGCGGACGTTCGCCATCTCCTCCGGCACGAACTGCGGCTGCAACCCGGCCAGGGAGGTGCGGACGCCGCCGACGCTGGCGAAGAAATCGTCGAACTTCGCGTTCAGGATCGCGCCATTGGCGACGATGGTCCATGCCTTGACCGGCCGCACCGCGACCGACGCCTCAATACCCTTCGACGACTGCTGCCCGACCTGTTCGGTCAGCGACAGATTGCCCAGCACCGGCACCAGCAGGTCTTTCTTGACGATGCGATAGGCCGCCAGCGTCCACTCCAGCGCGCCATGGGCATGCGATCCCTTCGCCCCCACCTCGAACTGGCGGCCGGGCGACAGGTCGAACAGGATCTGCGACGCGGAAATGCTGGCCAGCGACGTCACCGGATCGTTGGCGGTCGCATATTGGGCGTAGAGAGAAATCGTCGGCACCGGATTATAGACGATGCCGACATTCCAGCCCGCGCCGCTGACCGTGTTGGGTGCCGGGTCGGACGGGGATGCGGGCTGGCTGGTCCGCTTCATGCGATACTGGTCCCAGCGCACGCCCGCGACCAGCGATAGCGTCTCGCCGAACGTCACCCGGTCCTGCGCGAAGAAGCCGAGCTGGTCCACCTGTGCAATATATTGCGGGCGGAGATAGGCGATGCCCGTCCCGTCGGCATAGCTGCCGGGGTTGAAGCCAAAGGCCGGGACGGTGGACGATCCGGGGAAACTGCCATTGTCGCGCCGGTCATAACGGTTGTGGTTGATATCGAACCCGACGACCAGCGCATTGTCCACGCCCCGGCCCAGCCCGCTCTTCAGCGTGGCGAAGCCATGGTCGCCGAACTGATGCTGATAGCCGACGATGTCGCGATACTGGGTGCGCCGCACCCGCTCCGGCAACAGGCCCGCCGCCGGGACATAGGCATAGGTGTAGGTTTCGAAATATTCGCGATACTGATGGATGGCATAGGCGTCGCTGCGGAACGAGAAGCTGTCCGACGGCGTCCATTCCACATTCACCCGCGCCCGGTTCTCCTCGAACCGGATGCGCGCGTCGGCGGCATTGTAGTTCTGGCGGCGGAAACGCTCGTCGATGGCGCCGTTGACCAGCGGTGTGCCCTCATAGGTGGTCGGACGGTTGTCGCCATAATCGTCCACGATGCTGAGCGAAAGCGTGTCGGTGAGCTGGAAGCGCAGCGCGGCGGACGCGGCGAAACTGCGGCTGCGGCCCCGGTCCATCCAGCCGTCGCTGCGGTTGTAGCTGACGTTCGCGCGATAGGCGATCCGGTCGGACAGCGGCCCGGTGACATCGGCGGCCACGCGGACGCTGTTCCACGACCCCAGTGAGAACTGGCTCTGCATCCGGCTGTTCTGGGTATCCGGCTTCTTGGACACCACATTGACCGCACCGCCGATCGCACCCGCCCCATAGAGGACGGAGGCGGGACCGTAGAGGATTTCGACCCGCTCCACATTCCATGGGTCAAAGGGGAAGGTGATGACACCGCCCGCATTGTACAACTGCATCCCGTCATAGGTCTGAGTGATCGAATTGACGCCATAGAAGCCACGCGTGCTGAGCGCATTATTGCCCGTACCGGGGAAGGGTACCGACGATATGCCGGGCGCGCGGCTGGTGGCGTCCGCGATGGTCTGATAACCGAAATCGCGGATCATGTCGCCGGACAGCACGGCCACGCTGGCGGGCGTCTCCAGCGCCGTCAGGCCAAGGCGCGTTCCCGCCGTGGACGGCGTATCGAGGCTGATGCCGCCGATCCGCTGGCCGGTGACCAGGATGTCGGCGGCGTCGTTCTGGATGGTGGTGGTGGATGTCTGCTGCGCCGATGCGCCCGTCGCCAGCGCCATCGCGATGGCGGTCCCGGCCACACCCGCCAGATGGACAGCGGCCAGAGAGTTCAGAATGGTCTTGGTCATGATAAGTCCCCGCTTGCGTCTGCGATTCACGGCGGGGCCTGTCGCGCGCATGAGCGATCGACGGCGCACGCACGACCGACGGACGCCCGGACAGGCGTCGGCCGTGCATGATCCTGCGGCCCCGGCCGCATGGCTTCGTCGCTCGACGGAAAACTCACCGTGCCGCGGCCATCCCCTGGACCAAGGCAAGAGCGACCAGACGCTGGCAGGTCTCCTGGCTCACGGGTCACCGCTCGATGCACGGCCTTCCCAGGCCTCGCAGGATTTAGCGTCCGGCCCAGTGGCTGGCGGCTGGACCTCTGTCCGCCGCGCATATGCATCGCGCTCACCGCTTACAGTTGCAGGGACAGCTGCGGATTTGGAGGAGACTTTCGACAAGTCCGGCCCCCGCACCGCATTCCCATTTTAAGCCCCTTTCGGGGCACCGGCGCGATCTTGCCCGGCCAATGGTGGTCGGCCGGGCGGGCGCTGTCTAGGCGCAGCGGGCCGGGTTTGCAACTCCCGCCCGCACGCGGCCCGTCGCAAGCCCCCTCGCACAGGGCGTCGCAGGACCGGCGGACGGCCGCCCCCCTTCCCGGCCCGCAACCCTTTCCATCACCCGAAAGCCCTTCCATCGCACCATCTTGGCAACCCGTCCCCTTTCCCTATGGGCGGCGGCGAACGGAGGAAACATCCTGCGTTCATGATCGCGCTGGTGCCCCGAAAGGGGCTTAAAATAGGAATGTGGTGCGGGCCTTGGCCCAAATCCACGGCTGTCCCTGCAACTGTAAGCGGTGAGTGAGATGAACATGCGCGGACAGGATTATACCTGAGCCGCCAGCCACTGGGCCGGACGCTAAATCCTGCGAGGCCTGGGAAGGCCGTGCATCGAGCGGTGACCCGTGAGCCAGGAGACCTGCCAGCGTCTGGTCGCTCTTGCCTTGGTCCAGAGGATGGCTGCGGCACGGCAATTCTCCGTCTGAGCGACGAACGAAGCAGCGGGAGCCGCACGGTTGCATGGGGTCGGTTGCCGATGGGCGCCCGAACGTCCCCCTGCGCCGACCGTTCGTGTGCGGTACGCCCCTGCCTTCCTGTCGTTGAGGCGCTCGAAGGGGAATATCGTGAAGACACGCATTTCATCCGCCGCGCTCGCCGTGGCCCTGTCTGCGGCGGCCACCACGCCCGCCCTCGTCGCCGACGATTCCGGTGCCGACGCCATCATCGTGGTGGGCAAGAGCCTGGAGGAGACGCAGCCGCAGGAGTTGGCCCGCTACGGCAGCGATCTCGTCACCATCTCCGCCGCGCAGATCAAGGATGGCGGCGCGGTCGACCTCGCCACCGCGCTACAGGCCGTGCCCGGCCTCTACATCCGCAACAGCAGCGGCCCGTTCAGCTATGTGGACCTGTCCCTCCAAGGGTCGCGGCGGCAGGACGTGCTGTGGGAGTGGGACGGCATCCGCCTCAACAACCGCCTCTATAGCACCACCCCGCCCACGGACACGCTGCCCGCCAGCATGATCGAGCGGATCGAGGTGCTCAAGGGCGGCGAGAGCCTCTTCTACGGCACGCAGGCGGCGGCGGGCGTCATCAATGTGGTGACGCGCGGCTTCACCGACAACTTGAACGGACAGGTCAACGCCGCCGTCGACAGCTTTGGCGGCAATGCGGTGGATGGCTATGCGCGGGGCAGCATCGGCGACCATCATTTCGTCGCCTATGCCACCCATAACCAGTCGCTCGGCTTCCAGCCGTTCAGCCGTCAGGAACCCAGCGCCACGGATCGCAGGCGTGGCTACGACCTGTGGTCGGCGGGCCTGAATATCAGGTCGAACTCGCCCCCGACCTCACCCTCAACGCCTTCTGGCAGCATACCGAGGCGAAGATCGACAATCTCTCCCCCTCACTCATCAACTAGAGCCGCAACGACCGGAACGAAGAGATCGGCAGCGTCCGCCTCGACTATACGCGCAGCGACGCGGTGCAATTCTTCCTGAAGGGCTATTTCCACGACTGGAAGACGGAATATTTCAGCATCCGCAACACCGTCCCCGCGACCGCGCCCGTCACCGTCTACGCCCCCGGCACCTTCTGGGGGTACAGGGATTATGGCGGCACGGCGGTCGTGAAGCTGCACCTGCACCCCTATCTGGAATATCTGGCGGGCTATGATTTCCAGCAGTTCAGCGGGCGCGACGACGTGCTGCTGATCGCACCGACGAACGAGCCGGTGCATGCCGCTATCTTTCAGGTCCGCACCACCGACGAACTGTCGGAAAAGGGGCGGCTCACCGCGGGCCTGCGCCACAACAGCACCGGCGGGGCGAAAAAGACGGCCTGGACCGTCTCCGGCCGCTACGACTTTTCCGACGCTTTGTTCGTGCAGGCCAATGGCGGCACGTCCTTCCTGTTGCCGGACGCGTCCTCCCTCTATCAGGTCGATCCGTGCTGCGAACTGGGCAATCCCAACCTCCGGCCGGAGGAAAGCCTGAACATCAACGCCTCGCTGGGCGGCAACCTGCGCTTTGGCGAGAATGGCGTGCAGTGGAAGGCGACCTATTTCCGCCGCCGCATCACCAACCTGATCGCCGTCGATGCGGAAGCGGAGATCGACTATAAGGGCGTCACCTATTTCGGTACGTTCATCAATGTGCGGGACAGGGTGAACGCCAGCGGTGTCGATCTGGAACTGGCCGCCACCCTGCGCGGCGGCTGGTCGCTGGGCGCGAACTACACCTATTCGCGCCTGCGCCGGCAGGGCAGCGACCTCCAGCTCGACCGCACGCCGGAACAGCGTGCGCGCGGCACCATCGGCTTTGCACCCGCCGACAGGCCATTCGGGGCCAATGTCTCGGTCGAGTGGACCGGCGATACATGGTCCACCCCCGGCGGCGCGTTCGCACGGCGCAATTATGCGCTGGTCGATACCGGGCTGCATGTCTACCCGGACGCCGCGCGGCGGCACCGGCTGGGCGTCAATGTCGAAAAGCTGTTCGACATCGACTATGCCTCGCGCGGCTATGGCCGCACGGTCAGCGACGCGGGCCGCGTGGACGGATCGAACAGCCAGTTCCTCTATTACTGGCGCGGCACGCCCCGGACGCTGCGCGTCAGCTATGGCGTCGGTTTCTGATCCGATGCTGACGATGGTCCTCATCATCCTGCATCGCTGGCTGGGCGTGGTCGTGGGCGCGATCATGACGCTCTGGTGCCTGTCCGGTTTCGTGATGCTCTATGCGGACTATCCCCGCCTCCTGCCCGCCGAACAGCCAGGGGCCTCGCGCAAACCGGCCTGGGACGCGTCCCGCCGGATAGCGCCCTACTTCCCCGCCACCCGGCTCCGCACCACAAACTGGCTACCCCCCAGATTCTGGTTATAGCGCGCGTCGCCGATGACGACCTCCGTGCCCTTGGCGTCCTTTCGCACGGTCGCAAAGGGGAAACGCGACCAGTAGAGGAAGTCCGCGACCGCAGTATCCTGCGCCCGTGCCCGCGCAATGGCCGGATCGCCCATGTTCGTCGGCACCAGTCCCGGCGCGCGCGTGAAATGCGGCCCCGGTGTCCAGCGCACATCGCCAAAGCCATAGGCGTCACCCACCTCGAACAAAATCTGACGGCGGAACGGGTCGATCGGTACAGGGCTGGCCAGTACCCGCGTCGGGACGGGCAGCCCCTGCGCCACGATCTGCTGCGTGGCGTATCGTTCCGCCGCGCGCCCCGCGACGCCCATCGCGCCGACATAAGCCGTGGTCAGGATCAGGGCGACCAGCGCGGGCCGCGCCGCCCTTGCGCCTCCCCGCCGCTCCCGCCGCCGCGACAGCCAGATGCCGATGGCCAGCATACTCCACAGCCACACATCGACGATGAACAGCATGTCGCCATAAAACCAGCGATCGGCAAAGGGCATCAGACAGCGCACGCCATAGGTGTTGAGCAGGTCCATCAGCACATGGGACAACATGCCGATCCCGGCCAGCACCAGCACCCAGCCGGGGCGAACCGGCAGCCGATCCGCCGGGCGCGTTCCCCGCCGCGCCTGCCAGCGATCGAACAGCAGCATGACCGCGGTCAGCAGCACCGGCATCAACACCATGCTGATCGGCCCATGCGTCCATCCGCGCCGCCAGATCAGGCTGCGCCCGGTCAGCATGGTGATGCCGTCCAGATCGGGCAGGTTCGCGGCGATCATCAGCGTCGCCATGCCCAGCCCGGTCCGGCGTTTCAGCCCCGCCTGTCCCAGCGCAGCCCCCGCCAGCGTATGGGCCAGATTATCCAAGGCACACGCTCCGCGCATCCGCACACCCGGAAATATCCGTCCCAAAAATCCGCATCACAGGACCGCCTCCCCGTTCATTGTCCCTTGGGCCATCCGGCGCGGCCCGAAAGGCCGATACATCCCCATCGGCCCGCAAGTTTCAAGCCATTCCATTCCCCTGTCCCGACCGCCCCTGCCAGCACAGACATTGTGCGGGGCAATCCATCCCTGAGAAAATGGATCAGCCCGGTCTTTCCATCGGGCGATGGCATTACCGGAAAGACAGGAAACATGGCTTTTAGCAATATTATAAAAAAATTGGGAAATAATCAGAAGCAAAACTGTAACATAGCTACCATAACCGGCCTGTACCGCGCCCCGTAATTCTGAATTCCGGGGGCATTAATGCAGAAAATCGCAACATTATTGGCGGGCACCACCGCTCTATTCGCCCCATCATTGGCCATGGCGCAAACCGTCGCGGATTTGCAGAGCCAGATCAACCAGCTCAAGGCGGAAATCCAGGCACTCCGGTCCGCACAGGCCCCGCAGGCCGCCATCCCGCCCGCCACGCTCGCGCCCTCTCCGCTGGCGAGCAGCACGACCGCACCCGCCGCGACTGCCGGCGGCACCCCCGCCGCGCCCACCAAGCCCGTGGTCATGGCCGAAGCGAAGAAGAAGGCGTGGTACGACCGCCTGCAACTGCGCGGCTACACCCAGATGCGCTATAATGGCCTGTTGAGCGGCGACGATGTCGCCCCGGCCGGCCGGTCCCGCCTGCGCTCCGTCCATGACGGGTCGATCACGGAAAACAGCGCCTTCACGCTGCGCCGCGCCCGCCTGATCCTTCAGGGCAATGTCACCGACAATGTCGCGCTCTATTTCCAGACGGATTTCGCATCGGCGGTCAATGCCCAGTCGAACGGCGAACGGCGTGAGCATTTCGGCCAGTTGCGCGACGCCTATGTCGATGTCTTCCTGGACCGCGACCATGAGTTCAAGCTGCGCTTCGGCCAGTCGAAGGTGCCGTTCGGCTGGGAGAATCTCCAGTCATCCTCCAACCGTCTGACGCTGGATCGGTCGGACGCTGTCAACAGCGCGGTGCCCAGCGAGCGCGACCTCGGCATCGTCGCCTTCTACACCCCCACCCGCGTGCAGAAGGTCTGGGACCGGCTCGCGAGGGACGGGCAGAAGCTGTTCGGCAATTATGGCGCGTTCGGCGTGGCCGTCTATAACGGGCAGGGCGTCAATCGACCGGAGCAGAACAAGGGCCTGATGAAGGTCGCCATGGCGACCTGGCCGTTCGAGCTGGACGGTCTGGGCGGCGCGTTCAAAGGGCAGGTGTTCGAACTGGGCGGCTCCGCCATGCTCAACAAGGTGCGTCCGGAAATCCGCGCGGGCGGCGTCACCCCCATCGACTTCACGGACGATCGCTACGGGGTGCATGCGATGCTCTATCCCCAGCCGTTCGGTTTCCAGGCGGAATGGAACTGGGGCCGCGCGCCGCAATATGACAACAGCCGCCTCGCGATCCGCTCGACGAAGGCGCAGGGCGGCTATGTGCAGGCCATGTATAATGTGGGTGACGTGGGCCTCGGCAAGATCATCCCCTATGGCCGGTGGCAGCATTATCGCGGCGGCTGGAAGGCGAGCACCAACGCGCCGCGGCTGGAGACGGAGGAGATCGAGCTGGGCGTCGAATGGCAGGTGTCCAGCGCGCTGGAGTTCACCGTCGCCTATGCCAATATGAAACGGCGCGAGGCGGATGAGCGCCGCTTTGGACAGGCGAAGGGCGACCTGATCCGCACGCAGGTCCAGTTCAACTATTGAGGTGATGGCGGCGGCACGGGCGGCGGTACAGGCGGCGACGCCCTCTCGCCGGGCCGCCGCCCGTGCCCCACAGATGATCCGGCCACAGAAGGTGCGGACGACAGGGCTGCTCGCGACCCTGTTGGCGCTGCTCGCACTCGCGCCATCGGCCAACGCCAGGGTTCCCGAAGTGACGACCATATCCCCCGCCGATCACCAGCGGCTGCGCCAGTCGGCGTCGATCGGGATGCTCCTCCATGCCCACGACCGGGCGGCATGGGTGAGCCGCCGGACGTTGGCGGCACAGGCGGATGGATCACCCACCGCAGAGACGGGCGGTAGACATGTGGTCGAAATGACGGCGGGACAGCGGCTTCGCGTCACCTTCTATCGGGGGGTGGACGCGGGCGCGCGGGCCTATTTCGTGACCGATGTGGAGAAGGATGCGGTGGTCCGCGCCCAATGGCTGCCGACGCCCGCCCCGCTCACCACCGGTCAGGCCGCGCTGGCCCGCGCCCGTGAGACGGCGATCGGGGCCGCCTTCGCGAAGGGCTACCGGCCCTGCACCGCATCGCCATTCAACAGCGTCGCCATCGCGTCGTCCAGTGGGTCGATCGCCGTCTATCTGATGACCGTGCCGACGACGCCCACGCATTATCCGGTCGGCGGCCATTACCGCATCGTCGTCGGCCCGGACGGTGCCATACTGTCGAGCCGCACCTTCGGCGCCGCCTGCCTGAACATCGCGGTGCCGACCATGCCCGATGACATGAAAGCCGGCGGAGCGAGGTCCGACGCGACGAGGCCTGTCGCCCTGTTTGCCACCGACGGGCAGGAGGCGGTCCCGACGGAAATCCACGTCTTTGCATCCTACGCCCTGCGCCTGCCCCTCTATGTGGCCACCGGGGACAGGCGGCTGTGGCGGGTCGGCGGATTGCGCATCGAACTCCGGCACGACGGGCGATGATCCGGTAACAGCCGGGGCAGGATGCGCTGATCGCTGCTCGCATATTCTGCGGCTCAGCGGCCGTTGTCCCGGCGTGCAGCAGGGTGCGACCCGGATCGTATCGGGGAGAGCCTTTCCACACCCGTCATCCCAACGAACGCCAGCAGGGCGGGCGTGGACGAAAGGAGCCTAGCCCCCCGAGACCCCCCTATGGCGCGGCGCTCGCGCCGCCGCCCGCCGTCCACGGGTCTTTGCCCACCACCGCCTGTCCATCGGCGGTGAAGTCCATGAGGCGGTCAGCGGCGGGGTCATAGCGAGGCCAGTCGGGCAGGCCCGCGCCATTGGGATTGCCGCTGCGCGCGAAGTTGACGACATAGCGGCTGATCGTGCGCGCCACCGCCCGGTCCCGCTCCGTCGTCGCCGCGCCATATTTGATCCCGGCGGTGTCGAAGAAGAAGGGGATGTCGCTGGCATGGGGGGCGCCCCGCTTGCCGATCGATTCCGCCACATAGGAGAAACGATAATAGAAGACGGGCAGCTTCGCCCCGGCCAGCGCCACCGCGCTGCGCCGTGCGCCCGCGACCATGAAGCCCGCCTTGCCGCCGATGTCGTCGCTGGTCGCGCCGATCATCACCGGCACATGGGCAAAGCGCCCACTGGCATAGGCCGCGCCATTGTCCACCGCGATCCGCCCGTCCGGGAAGGGGCTGGAGAAGGTGCGCGGCCCCTTGGCGAACAGCCCCGCCAGATTCAGGCCATCGACCACCTGCTCCGCCGGGAGCGCGCGCATCTTCGCCAGCGCCTGCGGATCGTCGGGCGCTATGCCCTTGCCCTGGAGGAAGTCCGCGCCGGTCTTTTCCACCTGCGACAGCGTCACGGGGTCATGCGCGGTGCCATCCGCGCCGGATAGGATGATGCCGCGCTGGAACAGACCCTTTGCCAGCGGAGAGGTGGTCAGCGCATGGACGCTCATCCCGCCCGCGCTCTCCCCCATGATCGTGACGTTGCGCGGGTCGCCACCAAACGCCGCGACATTGCGCTGCACCCATTTCAGCGCGGCGATCTGGTCCAGATAGCCATAATTGCCGATCAGGCCGCCGTCCGCCCCGGCGCGGGTCAGCGCGGGATGGCCAAAGGTGCCGAAGCGGCCCAGCCGATAGTTGAAGCTGACCAGCACCACCCCCTGCCGCGCCAGCGCCGCGCCAGCATAGGTGGGCGGCGAAGACCCGCCATTGACGAAACCGCCGCCATAGATCCAGACGATCACCGGCAGCCGGGCGGCCTTCGCGGTCCCGGCCGGCCGCCAGACGTTGAGCAGCAGGCAATCCTCCGCCGGGGTCGTGCCCAGCGGGGCGGCATCCCCGCCAAAGGGTTTCTGCATGCAGTCGGGACCATAAGCGGTCGCATCGCGCACGCCCGTCCACCTCGCGACCGGCTGCGGCGCGCGCCAGCGCAGCGGGCCGACCGGCGGCGCGGCAAAGGGGATCGCCTTCCAGCTTTCCACATCCTGGTCCACCGCCCCGCGCACCGATCCTGCGTCCGTGGCGACGGTCTGCGCCATCGCCGGCAGGGCCGCCACCGCCAGACAGGTCGCCGCCGCCATCATCCGCATCATCCTGCCCGGCATATTTCTTCCTCTCCGACTGGCCATGGTCCGCGCGGGACCAGCGCCTCTCTGGACGCTCCTCCCGGTTCACCGCACAACCATGTTCACCCCAAAATCACCGCCCCGCAACCGGAAAGGCGCACGGCGCGGCGACGGCGCGCCGAAACTTGCCGTTACCGCAGCGGATCGGGCAACGAATGGGGGGCCATGCGTTGTACCGGGGAGAGGCCGGCAACCCGCCGGACCATGATGGAGGCGGAGGCCGCGATGCTCGAACATGTCCCCAACTGGCTCGGCCATATGTTGCACAATGTCCGGGCGGGCCACAGCAAGCTGGTGATCGTGCAGGAGGAGGTGGTGCGTACCGACGCCTATCTGGCGCTCAGCAGCCCCGCCTTTGCCAACGGCGCGCGCCTGCCCGAACGCTTCACCGCCGATGGCGAGGGGGTTTCCCCGCCGCTGCTGTGGGGGGAGCCGCCCGCGGGCACGGCAAGCCTGGCGCTAATCGTGGAAGACCCGGACGCTCCGGCGGCCAGCCCGCTCGTCCATGCCATCGTGTGGAACCTGCCCGCCGACGAGAGGCGACTGGCGGAGGGCGCCATCGCGGTCGACGACGGCGGCGCGCGCGATGGCCGCGACGTGGGCCGCAACAGCTATTTCTTCGAAGGCTGGCTGCCCCCCGATCCACCCACCGGCCATGGCCGCCATGACTATGTGTTTCAATTGTTCGCCCTGTCCGAAACCGCGCGGCTGGGCAGCAATCCGGGGCGCAGCGAACTGGTCGGCGCGCTTGCCGGGCGGGTGCTGGCGGCGGGTATGCTCGTCGGCACCTATTCGCGCGGGGAGGACGCCCCCATCGCCGCAGAACAGCGGGCGGGGGATTATGGCGCGGGGACTATGGCCTGATACCCTGACGACGGACGCGCGGACCGGGCGGGTGCGATTGTGCGGGATCGTCCCCATATGAGGGGCAACCCCGCATCGTCCACGCCAGCCCCTTCCACACCCGTGCCTGCCAAGAGTGTTCACCCCATGTCGCAGCCTGATCTGTTCGCCCCGGCCGATGCTGGCCGGCCCGCGGCCTTCCCGCCCGGCCTCACCCATACCGACGCCCTCATCACCCCGGACGAGGAACGGGCGCTGATCGGCCATATCGACGCACAGCCGCTCACCCCCTTTCGTTTTCAGGGGTGGCTGGGCAAGCGGCTGACCCATAGTTTCGGCTGGCGCTATGATTTCGACAACGGCGATTTCGACGCGGCGGAGCCGATCCCGGACTGGCTGGCCCCGGTCAAGGCGCGGGCGGCCGCCTTTGCGGGCCTGCCCGACGCCGCCCTCGTCCAGTGCCTGCTAATCCGCTACGATCCCGGTGCGGGGATCGGCTGGCATCGGGACAGGCCGGTGTTCGGGGACGTGATCGGCGTGTCGCTGGGCGTGCCCGCCGTGCTGCGCCTGCGCCGCCGCCGCGATCGCGGGTTCGACCGGGCCGCGCTGCCGCTGGCGCCGCGCTCCGTCTATCATCTCGGCGGTGAGGCGCGGCGAGACTGGGAGCATAGCATCGCGGAAATGGATGTGACACGCTGGTCTATCACCTTTCGCACCCTGCGCTAAGGGAGCGCGCGCGGACTCCACCACCGGAACCAGGCACGGGAGCCAAAGCCGCCCCGCCGCGTTCCCCTTCGCAAAGGCTTCCCCTCTCCATGGGATAAGCCCTCCATTCTATAAGGATGTCCTCCCATGGCCGACACGCTCACCGTCCACGATAATCCCGACCGCAGCCGGTATGAGCTGGCGGTGGGGGATGCGCTCTGCCTTGCCGCCTATGACGCGCGCGGGGGTGCCCTCGCCTTCACCCACAGCGAAGTCCCGCCGTCGCTGGAGGGCAAGGGATATGGCAGCCGCCTGATCGCCGGGGCGCTGGCCGATGTGCGGGCGCGCGGGCTGAAGGTCATTCCGCTCTGCTCCTTCGTCGCCGCCTATATCGACCGCCACCCGGAGGATCAGGATCTGTTGGCAACCGGCGCGCCCGGCTGATCCATGGAGCCGGGGACGCGCCTCGACAGGGCGTTCTTCTCCCGCGATGTCGACCGGGTGGCGCACGACCTGATCGGCTGCCGCCTGCTGGTCGCGGGGGTCGGCGGCCCGATCGTGGAGACGGAAGCCTATGCCGCGCACGACCCGGCCAGCCACAGTTTCCGTGGTCCTACCGCGCGCAACGCCGCCATGTTCGGACCGCCTGGCCATGCCTATGTCTATCGCAGCTATGGCCTGCACTGGTGCGTCAACATCGTCTGCGCTCCTGGCTCCGCCGTGCTGATCCGCGCCATCGAGCCGGTGGCGGGTCTGGAGGAAATGGCGGCGCGGCGGGGCACGTCCGTGCGGCGGCTGTGGTGCGCGGGACCGGGGCGGCTGTGTCAGGCGCTGGGCATCGACGGCGGCTTCGATGGCCTGCCACTGGACCGCCCGCCATTCGACCTGCGCGCCGGGGCGCAGGATGTGCCCGTCACCACCGCCCCCCGCATCGGGATTCGCGTCGCGACGGACGTCCTCTGGCGCTTCTGCCGGACCGGATCACTCTATCTTAGCAAGCCGGTCCGCGCCGTTCCCGTCGCCTGATGGGGCTGGCCCGTCGCCACATCCGGCCCTGCGGAGTGGCTTTCCCATCACAGACCGTCGGCTTACCGGCGCGGGATCACGCCTCATCCGTGCGCAATTTGACCTTGTTGGGCAGCTTCTTGCCCTTGGTCCGGCGCGACGGGATCTGGACGGGATTTTTCTTCTTCCATTCCGCCCAGCTTATCGGCCCGTCGGGCGTGTCGATCATCCTGTCGTCCATGTCGATCCTTTCGGCCAGAAGGGGCCTGCCACTGCGCCATGCTTTCGTCCGGGCCGGGTTTCAAGGATAGAGCGGCACGGTGCCTATGTCGCCCTCCAAACCATCATCCGGCGGCGATCGACAGTCTATGGCGGCATGGATGGGCAATGTCGCCAGCGGCACATGATCGGCATCCTCGATATAGAGGGTGAGGGCCACGCGCTGCGCCTGCCCGACCAGTTCCTCGCCGATGATCTCCGCGCCGCTGCGGATGGCATAGAGGCGGGCGGCCTCGAAATCGGGGAACTCCTGCCCGGTGTCGTCGGCCACAAAGCCCATGCCATTGTCGATATGGATATAATAATGCGCCATGAAGGAGAAATGTCGTTGCGGGCGCGGCGTTCCCGGCGGTTCGGCACAATCGGACGAAATGCAGGAAGGCAACGCGCTGGCGCAGGACATTCCGCGCCGGGTGGCGGACCTTCGGGGAAAAAGCCGGACCGATTGCCCTTCCGGCAATTGCCCCTTTCCGCCGCGAGGCCCCTGTTAGAACCGTCGCACGGCATCGCTTTCCCATCGCGCCACAGAGGGGAGCGATGCTCTTTCCCTGCACGACGCCGGGGGCAGGAATCCGCCCGATACGCGAAGAGCGGAGCTATGGGGCCTCATCGCAACGCAACCTTAACCCGTCCGAAACAAAGCTCTCATTAGCCTCGGTTCGTCGCAGGTCACTATGCGATTCATATTCTGTTCAGGTTGGAAATAAATCGTAACAATGCCTGCGATAACAGGCAGATATGATGCAATCATGTCACATCAATCCTACAACTTTATGACAAATGGACCTTCCCCCTTCCCTGTGAATTAATCAATCCCTAGCTAGCACCCGTTCTCAGGAACATTACCAAGGGAAGAATATCATGAAGTTTATTATCGCAACGGCTGCTTTGGCGGTCTCTCTCGCCACGCCTGCTTTTGCTCAGGATGGGGAAAAGACCCCGTTCAACGGACCCTTCGTCGGTGCGATCCTCGGCTATGACAATGTGCGCGGCGCGATCCCCGCTGGCCCGTCGGCCAAGCGCGAGGGCCTGCTGTACGGCGGCGTGCTGGGCTATGACGTCAATCTGAACGGCGCGGTCATCGGCGTGGAAGGTGAATTCACCGACAGCGACACCAAGTATAACGTCGGCGCCGCCTCGCTGCGCACCGACCGCGACCTGTATGCCGGCGCACGTCTCGGCGGCCAGGTGACGCAGAATGTGCTGCTCTATGCCAAGGGCGGCTACACCAACGCCCGTTTCGAGTTGCATGACTCGACCGGCGGCACCTTCACCAAGACCGGCCAGAACCTCGACGGCTATCGTCTGGGCGCGGGTGTGGAAACCACCTATCGCGGCCTGACCGGCCGTGTCGAATATCGCTATTCCGACTATGGCAAGTATCAGGGCGTGAACCTGAACCGTCATCAGGTCGCCGCGGTCCTCGGCTATCGTTTCTGATAGGATAGGGCAGGTCCGGCGCGCCTGACAGGGTGCGCCGGACGGACCGGAATAAAGAAGGGGGCATCCGGGCAACGCACGGGATGCCCCCTTCTTTTTGGTTTGGACAGCGTCCGAACCGATCGCATCGGCTCGAAAGACCAGGGCGTTTCCAGGCCAGCCGACGTTTCCATCTGCCTCGGCACCAGCCCGGCGCTCAGCCCCGGTCAGGCGTCCGCAGCGATCACCCGGTTCGCGACGAGGCTGTCGACGACCGACGGGTCCGCCAGCGTCGACGTGTCGCCCAGCGCCTCCACCTCATTCTCCGCGATCTTGCGCAGGATGCGGCGCATGATCTTGCCCGACCGCGTCTTGGGCAGGCCCGGCGCGAACTGGATGGCGTCGGGGGTGGCGATGGGGCCGATTTCCATCCGCACCCATTTGCGCAATTCCTGCCGCAGCTCCTCGCTCTCCGCCTCACCCACGTTCAGCGTGACATAGGCGTAGATGCCCTGCCCCTTCACCGCATGGGGCATGCCGACCACCGCCGCTTCCGCCACCTTGGCATGGGCGACGAGGGCGCTCTCCACCTCCGCCGTGCCCATGCGATGGCCCGACACGTTGATGACGTCATCGACCCGGCCCGTGATCCAGTAATAGCCATCCTCGTCCCGGCGGCAGCCGTCGCCGGTGAAATATTTGCCGGGGTAGGTGGTGAAATAGGTCTGGAAGAATCGTTCGCTGTCACCCCACACGCCGCGCATCTGGCCCGGCCAGCTATCGGTGATGACCAGATTTCCCTCGGTCGCGCCGTCCAGCACCTGCCCCTCGCCATCGACCAGTTGCAGTTGCACACCGAACAGCGGCTTCGTCGCGCTGCCCGGTTTCAGCGCCGTCGCGCCGGGCAGGGGGGAGATGAGCGCACCGCCCGTCTCCGTCTGCCACCAGGTATCGACGATGGGACAGCGCCCGTCACCGACGACGCGATGATACCATTCCCACGCCTCCGGGTTGATCGGCTCGCCCACCGACCCCAGCAGGCGGATGGAGGAGCGGTCATATTTCTTCACCCACGCGTCGCCCTCGCGCATCAGCGCGCGAAGGGCCGTGGGGGCGGTGTAGAAGATATTGACGCCCAGCCGGTCGCACGTCTCCCAGAAGCGGCCATGGTCGGGATAGTTGGGAACGCCGTCGAACATCACCGTCGCCCCGCCATTGGCGAGCGGTCCATAGATCAGATAGCTGTGCCCGGTAATCCAGCCGATGTCGGCGGTGCACCAGAAAACCTCACCCGGCTTATAGTCGAAGATATAGTCGAAGGTCATCGCGACCCACAGCAGATAGCCGCCGGTGGTGTGCAGCACACCCTTGGGCTTGCCCGTCGAACCGCTGGTGTAGAGGATGAACAGCGGGTCTTCCGCGTTCATCGCCTCCGGCGCGCAATCCGGGGCGGCGGCGGCGCGCAGGTCCGCATAGGCATGGTCGCGCCCCTCCACCATCGGCACCGCGCCACCGGTGCGCGCCACCACGATCACAGACTTGACGCTGGTGCAGCGGTGCAGCGCCGCATCGACATTGGCCTTGAGCGGGATCTTCCTGCCGCCACGCACGCCCTCGTCCGCCGTGACCACGCACACGCTGTCGCAATCCTGGATGCGCCCCGCGAGGCTGTCGGGCGAAAAGCCGCCGAACACCACCGAATGGACCGCGCCGATGCGCGTACAGGCCAGCATCGCCATGGCCGCTTCGGGCATGTTGGGCATGTAGAGGGTGACACGGTCGCCCTTCCTGACGCCCTGCCCCTTCAGCACATTGGCGAAACGGCACACTTCTTCATGCAGTTGTGCATAGGTGAAGCGGCGGCCCTCGCCCGGCTCGTCCCCTTCCCAGATCAGCGCCGTTTCCTGCCCGCGATCCTTCAGATGCCGGTCGAGGCAGTTGACCGAGACGTTGAGTTCGCCATCCGCGAACCACCGGATGCCGAAATCGGCCTCATGAAAGCTGGTCTGCTTGACCGTGGTGAACGGCTTGATCCAGTCCAGCCGCTGCGCCTCCTGCCGCCAGAACCCCTCCGGGTCCGCCACCGAACGCGAATACATCTCCTCATAACGATCCGATGTGATCGTCGCGCGGGCAGCCCATTCGGCGGGCACGGGGTAGCTGTTGGTCATCCACATCCTCTCGGTCGTCTCGCCGTCGTGCCGTGTCCCGGTTTCCGGCCTGCTTGCCTTATGGCGCCCTGTCTACGTCGGGCGCACGCTTCCGAAAACAAGCAAATTCACAACCATGATTGCACAAAACGCAATCGCAACCGGCCTGTGTGGAAAAGCTGTCCCGGATCAGCGGGATCATAGTCCGGATCGGGGCAATCGGTGCGCGAAAACGGGGCGCCGCCTGCCCTACTGCACCCGTGTCACCGCCGGGTTCGGCAGGATGTCCCGAACGAAGGTTTGGCAGGGCACCCTGTCCTTGCCGCAGCCGCCCTCGCACGGGGCCGAACGCCATTTCGGAGATGCCCGGGCCGAAATGGCGGTGCTTCGAGAGTCTTGAAGACGAGCCACCAGCCTCGGTTGACCATTCGCAGACCGTCAGGACAGGATGCCGATGACACTTAAAGCGCCGCGGTCTTCAGATCCTCCAGCGTCATGCCATTGTCGGGCGCGCATTGCTGCACCTCGATGACATTGCCTTCGGGGTCGCGGCCATAGACGGTCTTCACATGGCCCATGTCCACCGGCTCGGGATGGCCGAACGTCATGCCGACCGATTTCAGCCGCACATATTCCGCCTCTATGTCCGTAACATCGACGCAGAAATGGGTGTAGCCCCTGTCATAGGGCCGCAGGGGACGGGTCGATTCCGGCTGCGGCGCGGCAAACTGGAACAATTCGATATAGCATGTCCCCGCGCGCAGCATCACGCCCTGCGCCGCCGATTCCGGTACGTCGAGGATCTGGTCCAGCTTCTCCTGCCCCGCCTCCCACGCAAAGCGTTCGCCCACCTCCTCGAACCCGAACGCCTCGCGATAGAAACGCGCCATGCGGTCGAGGTCGCGGACATGGACCGACACATGGTGGATACCCCGGATCATCGCTCTCTCCCGTCAGCTTTTGCGGCAGGATGGCGTGGCCGCCGGGGCAGGGCAATATCGGGCGCACGCGCTTGCCGGTACAGCATTGTCGCCACGCAGCGAGGGACCATTGGCCGGCGTTATCACCCGCCCCTGCACCGGCGCGCCCTTCCCCTCCGACGGAACGTTGCACCCGGAACTCTATTTTCCAACTGACCGGACGCCCGACACGCGGCATAGAGGACAGGCACGATCATGCAGAACGGGTTTCAATGACAGATTCACAACGGACGGCATCGGGGGCAGCACCGGGTACGGCATCAGGGACGGACGGCGCGACGCCCCTCGTCGCGCTCGACATCGGTGGCACCAACGCCCGCTTTGCGCTGGCGGCGGTAAAGGGCGGCCGCGTCGTCTCGCTCGACGATCCGGTCACGCTGCACACCGCCGACCATGCGACCTTCCGCACCGCGTGGGAGAAATTCGCGGAGACGGTGGGCACGCCCCTGCCCCGCGCGGTCGCCATCGCCATCGCCGGGCCGGTGCGCGGCGAGACGATCCGCTTCACCAACAACCCCTGGGTGATCCGCCCCGCCTCCCTGCGCGAGGAGCTGGACATCGACCGTTTCACGCTGGTCAATGATTTCGAGGCGATCGGCCATGCCGTGGCGCAGGCGGACCCTTCCCACTTCGCGACCCTGTGCGGGCCGGACGTGCCGCTGCCCGAAACCGGCACGATCAGCATCGTCGGTCCTGGCACCGGCCTGGGCGTCGCGCACATCTGGCGCGATGGCGACCAGTATCGGGTTCAGGCGACAGAGGGCGGCCATCTCGACTTCCCGCCGCTCGATCCCATTGAAGATTCAATCCTTTCGCGACTGCGAAAAAAATATCGCCGCGTGTCGGTCGAACGGGTTGTTTCGGGACCAGGAATAGTGGAGATTTACGAGGCGTTGGCAGTCATTGAGGGGCGCCCTGTGCAACTGCGGGATGACAAGACGATCTGGAAGCTGGGTATGACCGGCGAGGACAGCCTTGCCGCCGCCGCCGTCGAACGCTTCTGCCTCTCGCTGGGCAGCGCCGCGGGCGACATCGCGCTGGCGCAGGGCGGATCGGCCGTCGTCATCGCGGGCGGCCTCGGCCAGCGCATCCGCGACAATCTCGTCCGCTCCGGCTTTGCCGACCGTTTTCGCGCCAAGGGCCGGTTCGAGGCCATGATGGCCGCGATGCCCGTCAAACTCATCACCCATCCGCAACCGGGCCTGTTCGGCGCCGCTGCCGCCTTTGCAAGGGAAACGGCATGACCGCCGCCATCAAGCCAATCGAAACCATCATGCGCACCGCGCCCGTCATCCCGGTCATCGTGATCGAGGATGTGGCCCATGCCATCCCCATGGCGCAGGCGCTGGTCGCGGGCGGGCTTAAGGTGCTGGAGGTCACTCTGCGCACCCCCGCCGGGCTGGAGGCGATCCGGTTGATGAAGGATGTGCCCGGCGCCATCGTCGGCGCGGGCACCGTGCTGAACGCGGCCGACCTCGACGCCTCGCTGGAGGCGGGGGCGGAGTTCATCGTCTCCCCCGGCCTGACCCCCTCGCTGGGCAAGGAAGCGGTCGCCAGCGGCATCCCCTTCCTGCCCGGCACGGCCAACGCCAGCGACATCATGCTTGGCCTCGACCTCGGCCTCACCCACTTCAAATTCTTTCCCGCATCGACCAGCGGCGGCATCCCGGCGCTCAAGGCGCTGGCCGGGCCGTTCGGCAACATCAAATTCTGCCCGACCGGCGGCATCACCCCGGAAACGGCGCCGGACTGGCTGGCCGTCGAACCCGTGCTGTGCGTCGGCGGCAGCTGGCTGGTGCCCAAGGGACCGCCGGACCCGATCCGTATCGAGGTTGCGGCCCGCGCCGCCGCGGGGCTGGCCCGATGATCGCGGCCCTGCGCGATCGTCTCCAGCAACTCCATGCGCTGACAACGCAGACACCGCTCTATAACCCGGTTTTCCAACTGGGGCTGGAGCTGTCGCGCGATCTGGAAGCGGGCAAGATTACCCTCGCCCAGCTCGGCGAACTGGTCAATGTTCTGGAGCAGGAGACGTTGCGCGACAGGGCCGCCACCTTGCGCGAGAAACTCTCGCCGATCGGTTGGGACGATAATCTCGCCGCCTTCCGCACCGTCGCGGAAAAGGACGCCAACGGCTTTTCCGCCTTCGCGCGCAAATGGGCGCACCCCATATTGCACGCCGTCTATACCGGCCATCCCACCTTCCTATTGACCGAGGCGCAGAGCGACGGCGTCGCCGCCGCCGTCCTGTCCGGCGCGCCCGACGCCGCCATCCCCGCCTCCGACGGTCCGCGCCCCGCCATCGCGCTGGAGGATGAACATCGCCAGGCGATGGCCGCGCTGACCAACGCGCACAAGGGCCGCGACGCCCTGCTCCGCGTCCTGTTCGACGTCGCCGCCACAAAATGGCCGCAGGACTGGCGCGACCTGAAACCCATGCCCTTCCGCTTCGCGACCTGGATCGGCTATGACATGGACGGGCGCACCGACCTCAACTGGCAGACCAACACGCTGTTTCGCCTGCGTGAAAAGGCGATGCGCCTGACCGGCTATGCCGACGGCGCCCGCGCGCTGGGGCTGGCGGAGATCACGGGCCGGCTGGAGGCCGCCGCCACCTACAGCCTCACCATGGCCGCCCATTTCGAGGGGAACCTCGACGACCCGCGCGACCTGTCCACCGCCGCCAACGCGCTGACCGCCGCCCATCCCGACAAGCTGCTGTCGCTCGACCCGATCATCGACCTGCTGGAGGAACGCTCCAAGCGCGCCGATCTGCACGATGCCAAGGGCCTGCTGACCCTCGCCGCCTCCATGCGCGCGGACGGGCTGGGCATGGGCTGGATTCATTTCCGCATGAACGCATCGCAACTGCATAACGCGATCCGCACCCGCATCGACCCGGACGGCACGCTGGACCTCGCCAGCGGCACCGCGCTCAGCCTGCTGCGCGACGAGATCAAGAAGGCGAAGCCGCTTCGCACCAATTTCGCCGCGCTGGCGATCGAGACGACGACCGCGCTGCGCCAGTTCATCACCATGGCGCAGATCCTGCACCATATTGACGGCGACGCGCCGATCCGCCTGCTGATCGCGGAGTGCGAAGACCCGCAGACGGTCATGGCGGCCCTCTATTTCGCCAAGCTGTTCGGCATCGACGACAAGGTGGACGTGTCCCCCCTGTTCGAGACGCAGACCGCACTGGAACATGGCGGCCGCTTCCTCGACGCCCTCCTCGCGGAACCTGTCTATCGCGACTATGCCCGCCTGCGCGGGCGCGTGGCGATCCAGACCGGCTATTCGGACGCCGGGCGTTTCGTGGGGCAGATACCGGCCGCGCTGGCGCTGGAACGGTTGCAGGGGCGGCTGGCCCGCGCGATGGAGAAGAACGGGCTGGAGCGCGTCTCCGCCCTCATCTTCAACACCCATGGCGAGAGCATGGGGCGCGGCGGCTATCCCGGCAGCATCGCCGACCGGCTGACCTGGCCGATGAGCCATTGGGCGCGCGACCAGTTCGCCCGGCGCGCGGTACCGCTGGAAACGGAGGTCAGTTTCCAGGGCGGCGACGGCTTCCTCTATTTCAAGGCGCCGGAGATTGCGCTGGCGACGCTGACCCGCATCGCAGAGGCGCATTTCGCCATCAAGGCGCCGGAGTCCGACCCCTTCTACGAACGGACCGACGTCTCCCTCGACTTCTACCGCTCAATCCGCACGGTGCAGACGACTTTCCTCGAATGGCGCAGCTATGCCCGTTCGATCACGGCGTTCGGCCTGTCGCTGCTGCCCCAGACCGGCTCGCGCAAGTCCCGCCGCCAGTCCGACCTCGCGGCGGAGCGGGAGATGGGCCTGCGCCAGATCCGGGCTATCCCGCACAACGCCATCCTCCAGCAACTCGGCTATCCGATCAACATCATCGCGGGCGTCGGCACGGCGTCGGGCGAGGAGACGGAACTGATCGCCTCCCTGCTGGGCGAATCCGTGCGCGGGCGGCAGATCATCGGCCTGCTGCGCGCCGCCAACCGCCTGTCCAGCATCAAGACGGTTGCGGCCTATGGCGAATTGTTCAACTCCGCCTATTGGGCCAGCCGCCCCTATCGCGACATGGAGCCGCATCTGTCCGCCGCCTGCCTGGCGCTGGCGGAGCGGCTGGAGTCGGACGACCGGGCGGGCGAATATCGCCGCCTCGCCTCGCGCTTGCGGGTGGACGGGACGAAACTGCACAGCCTGCTCGCTCTGCTGCCCGTCTATGAGCCGGACGACCGGCGCGAGGCGGTGCGGCGGTCGCTGGGCGTGCTCCATTCGCTGCGCGTCGCGCTGATCCAGCATATGTTCCTGCATGTGGTGCAGGTGCCCGCCTTCGCCCGCTCCAACGACATCAGCCGCGACGACGTCATCAACATGGTCTTCGCGCTGCGGACGGAGGAAGCGGTGGCGCAGTTGCGCCGCGCCTATCCCATCTCCGCGCCGGAACAGGGCGATTTCTCGGTGGAGGAGCCGAGCGACTATCCCGACCGCCCCGGCCAGCCCTATTCCGACATCCGCGCCCGCCTGATCGACCCCATCGAGCAGGCCGACATGCTGGTCCGCCAGATCACCAGCGCGGTGGCCAATGTGTTCGGGGCCTTCGGCTAGGGACCGTCAGGGCTGATCGGGACGGACGCGGGGGAGAATTCCCCTGTCGTTTCCGCCCGCCGCCGCGCCGCTGAAGCGGGCGGGGCGGACAACCGCCCCTGCCATCACGCCGGACCTAATCCGGGTGACGGGTGACCAATATCCAGCAAAACCCCCTCCCCGACCAGAGCCGGAGAGGGGATGCCCCATCAGAACAATTGCTTGCGCAGCGACAGGGTGATCGTGCGGCCCAGCGGGTCGACCAGCCCCGGACGATAGGCCAGCGGCGTCGCGCCGGTCCCGTCCGTCACACTCTGGCGCGTGTTGAAGATATTGTTCACGCCCAGCTGTATCCGCGCACCGCGCAGCCACGGCATCTTGCCGACCAGCTCCGGCCGCGCGCCCAGATTGGCGAACAGGCGCAGGTTGAACGTCGCCAGGCTGGAGAAGCGCAGGTTCGACGTGGGCGTGCCCGCCGTGCCGACCACCCGCGTCGCGCCCTCCCATTTGCCGGTCAGCCGCGCGCCGAACCCGGCCTGTGAGAAGCCGCTCTGCACCTCGATCTCGTGCCGGGGCTGGCCCGCCCGCTCGCCCAGCGTATCGCCGTTCAGCAGGTTGAGTTCCGGCAACATCGCGGCCAGCCGCACTTTGTCGGTCAGGTTGACGGTATGATAGACGGCGAACTGGATGCGCCCGCCCCCACCGGGACCGCCACCGGGGCCGCGGCCGAAGCCGCCACCGCCGCCGGGGCCACCCGGTCCGCCGCCAAAGCCGCCGCCCGGACCACCGGCACCGCCACCTGTCCGCGCACCACCAGTGTTCGCCCCGCCGCCCAGGCTGCCCGCGACCGCGCTGGTCGCGGAACCGCCTGTGCCGCCGCCGGACTGGCCACCCTGCTGCCCGCCTTGCTGGCCGCCCGGATTGCCGTCGGGACGGGGACCGCCCTCGCCGCCGCCCTCACCGGGGGGCGGGCCACCCTCGCCGCCGCGCCCGAAATTGGGCGGCATGCCATTGGGGAACCGCTTTTCCCGCTCCGCCCGCATCGCGTCGATCAGCGACTGCGGCGTCTTGAGCGTCTTGGTGAAGTTCAGGCCCCAGCGGATCGAGCTGTTCTCGCGCCGGGCGATGTTGATCGAACGGGTATCGATGCTGACCAGCTCGCCCGTCGCCCGGTTACGCTCGAACCGCTGGCCCAGGTTTGGCTCGTCGGAGAACCGAGTGCCAAAGGCCGCTTCCGACGCATCGGTCGTGCCTGGCAGGGAGCCGACGCCGTTGCGCGCCACCCGGCGGTTATAGTCAAGGCTGAAGGTCAGGTCGGTCTTCGTCCCGAACGGCTTGAGCGTCAGGCCCAGCCGCATGTCGTTCTGCTCCGCCTCGCGCAGACCGCGATTGCCGCCGCTGGTCTGGGTAATGTTGACCGTCTCGCCCTTCTGGTAATCGAACACCTGCACATTTTGCGTGACGATGGTCGGGTTGCCCAGTTGCTGCACGGTCGGCGCCGTCTCCGCGCCCTTGAAGGACGCGATGAGCGCCACCCCGTTGCGCGGCCGCCAGTTGAGGCCGAAGCCATAGCCCTTGATCGTGCCGAAGTCGGACAGCGACTGCACCTCCACATTGCCGTTGGCGGACAGCTTGCCGATGAAGGGCGACGAGCTTTTGACCAGTGGCAGGTCGAGGCTGAGCGAGCCGACGCCGATGGAGCGGTCCAGCGTCGCCATATTATAGACGGTGGCGCGGGTGGATTCGGACTCGAAGCCATTATAGCTGCCGCCGATCCGCGCGGTCAGCGAGATTTCGCCCGCGGGCAGGCGATGCAGATTGCCGTTCACCGTCAGGTCGGTCGCGGCCAGATCGGTACGGCTGCGCCCAACATCGGTCATATTGTTCAATAGATAGTCGCGCTGCGTCAGCGTGCGCGATTCATCATGGGTGTAAGTGGTGGTCAGCGTCCCGCGCCACGCCTTGCCGTCGGCGTTCAGGGTGGAGCCGACCCGCGCGGTCTGCGCGCTGCCGCTGCGCGCCAGGGCGCCGCTGTCCGTGAACCGGGACGGTCCGGTCAGCGCCGCCGACTGATCGGTGACGAGTTCGAGGTTGAGCGAGCTGTTCAGCCACGGCGCCAGCGGCCGGGCATAGGTGCCCGTGATGGTCAGTTGCTTGCCGGACGGGATGGAGGTGCGGCGCGTGTCCGCCCCGGTGACGGGGTTGACGACACCCCGTTCCGATTCCAGCAGGCTCTCGGTCCGCTGATATTCGGCGTTGAGGTTCAGTCGGCCATTGCGGCGGATGGCGAGGAAGCCGACCTCCCCCTCCGCCTGGTTCGCGCCGCCGGCGGTCGCGATCCGGTCCTTGCCCTCCAGCGTGAAGGCGCGGAAACGGCGGCGCAGCACGATGTTCATCACCTTCTGGTCGGCGGGGTAGCCATATTTCAGGGCGACCTCCTCCGGCAATATCTCGACCCGCTGGATGGCCTCGGTCGGGATGGTCGCGATTTCGCGGAAGCTGGAGACGCGGCGGCCCTCCAGCAGCACGACGGGCTGCCCGCCCCGGCCGCTGGTCAACTGCGGCGTCAGTTCGGACACCAGTTCCGAAATATCGCTGACGCCCAGCGCGCGGACGTCGCCGGGGTTCATGGTCAATTCCGGCTGGAAATCGCCGACCACGGACCCGCGCGGACGCTGGCCCTGGACCACGATCTCCTCATCCTCCGACGCCGACAACGTGTCGCGGCGCAGCGGCTGCTCCCCCTCCTGCGCGACGGCCATATGCGGCATCAGCGCGGCGGACGCCAGCAATGCGCCCGTAAACGATAGCTTGTTCACCTGAACCCCTTCCCCGATTGCCCCCGATGGCCGGATGCCGCCTCTTTGCGCGTGCATCCGCCACAGTTCCGGCCGGCCACAGGGGCACGGTCCGGCTTTCACCCCGCGGCTCTACGCCGCGATTGTATCATGGGCTTGTCGCCATAATGCGAATTTGTCGCAAAATGTAGAGGAGGCCCCCAATCTTCTGCGGCGGCCTCTTCTGCGCCGCCGCCGTCAATAGCGCGGGAACACCTTCCGCACCAATTGCCCCCGCCATGGAAAGCCATGATAGTTGAAGAAGAACCAGCCATAGACGCGGGTGAAATACAGCACGACCGGGGCCATCGGGTCGCGCTGCGCCCGCATGTGGCGGAACAGCGCCATGTCCGCGCTCAGCCGGTCCCGCTCCCGCCCGCCGCCATTGATGCCATAGGCATTGTCGTGGCGCCGACACCCGGCGTTGCGGTTATACTTCCGCCCGTCCATGAACAGGCAATATTGACGTTCCTTTTCAGACATGGCCCCGCTAAGCATCGCGCGATGCAAATGTTCAAGCGCAAAGTGCTGTATCTGGGCGGCTTCGATCCGCGGGGCGCGCGCTTCTATCACTGGCTGTGCGCGGAGCAGGTCACGGCGCTGGCGGGCGACGATGCCGCGACGATCACCGATCCCAAACGGCGCGGCGGCAACATCCACTGGCGGGTCGAGGGCGGGTGCGCGGCGGACGGCACCGCCTATCGCACCGACTTCGAATGTCTGGTCTGGGACGATCTTGTCCGGCATCACTGGATCAAGGGCGCCTTCACCCTCCTCTCCCATGGCCTGCGCGCCTATGGCTGGTTTATCAGCCAGATCGACTGGCGCGCCGCGCGCGCCGTGCCCGGCGGCAGCAAGGTCACCCTCTTCTACCCCGGCGCGTCGATGCTGCTCGCGCCGCTGCTCGTCATGGCGGTGCTGGGCACGCTGCTGTCGCTGCTGATCCCGGCATGGCTCGCCTTTCCCGTCGCGCTGGCCGCCGGGGTCGCGGTGACGCCGACCCTGCTGAAACGGGTGCACAGCCTCTGGCTGTTGCGCTTCATCGTCTTCAACGACCTGCTCGCGCGCGATGCGGCGGGCGATGCGCTCACCGCCCGGCTGGCCAGCTTCGCCGACCGCATCCACGCCACGCTGGACGAGGAGGAGTGGGACGAGATCGTCTTCCTGACGCACAGCAACGGTTCCGTCCTGTCCGTGCCCATCATGGCCGACCTGCTCGCCCGGCGCGGCGGCACGCTGCCCGACCGGTTCAGCACGGTGACGCTGGGCGGCACGATCCAGTTGATCGCCTGCCGCCGGGATGCCCGTGCCTATGGCGCAATGCTGGATGTGGTGGCGGCCGGGCGCTATCGCTGGCTCGACATCGGCTCGCTGACCGACGGGGCGTGCATCCCGCTGGTCGATCCCTGCCTGACCCGGCCCGTCACCCGCCCGGCGGGGCTGGTGCAGGTCAGCCCGCGCTGGTTCCGCTACAGCGATCCCGCCACCTACGCCGCCAAGCGCCGCGACAAATATGAGACGCATTTCAACTATCTGCGCCGTCTCGACCGGCCGTCGCCGCTGGACTATATCGGCATCACCTGCGGCGCGCGGCCGCTCCCCCTGTCCATCGCGGCTTTTCAGGCGGAAAATGGCGTGGACGTCCGCCCGGTAAAGACGGTCCTCGCCCATGTCTGAATGCCCCTTCACCCCGCCCTATCCGGTCCCACACCGCAGCAAGGCGTCGCTCGTCAAACGCTTCTTCACCGGCTGGTCGAGCTGGATCCACACGCTGTTCAAACGCAGCTACACGATGAAGATGGGCGAGATTCACCTGCCCAAACTGGACTTCTACATCGCCAACGAACTGTCCATCGTAGACCGGGTGATGACCGACGCCGACCGGGAGTTTCCCAAGCACCAGTTTCTGAGCGACCTTGTCGAACCGCTGATCGGACAGAGCGTGTTCAACACCAATGGCAAGGTGTGGGACGACCAGCGGCGGATGATAAACCCCGCCTTCGCCCACACCAACCTCAAGCGCGTCTATGAACTGATGAGCAACGCGGTGGCGGACATGCTGGCGCATCTGCGCGCGCAGGATCATGACGCCGCCATCGACATCGACCCGGTGATGACCCATGTGACGGCGGACGTCATCTTCCGCACCATGTTCTCGGTCAGTCTCGACCGGGACGAGGCGCTCCAGATCCACCACGCCTTCACCCGCTTCCAGAAAAACGCGCAGCCCGGCGCGATGCTGCGCGTCTATGGCCTGCCCAGCTTCGGCTTTCCCCGCCGCGCACTCCGCGCCTCGGCGCAAATTCATGCGGTGTTCGCGCCCCTCGTCCGCACCCGCTACGACGCCTATCATCGCGGCGCGACGCCCGCCCAGCCGGACATCCTCCAGTCGCTGCTGGAGGCCCGCCACCCGGAGACGGGCGCGCCCTTCAGCTTTGAGGAACTGATCGACCAGATCGCCCTCATCTTCCTCGCGGGCCATGAAACCTCCGCCAGCGCGCTGAGCTGGGCGCTCTACCTCCTCTCCGAAAGCCCCGACCTCCAGGACCGGCTCCATGCCGAGATCGTGGCGGCGGCGGGCGACGGCCCCATCGGTTTCGAGCATCTCCGGGGGCTGGACGGCGTCCGCAACCTGTTCCGCGAGACATTGCGCCTCTACCCGCCCATCGGCTTTTTCGCGCGCACCATCACCCGGCCGACCGTGATGCGCGAGAAGCGGATGAAGCCCGGCGCGATGATCGTCATCTCCCCCTGGCTGATCCAGCGGAACAAGGAGAATTTCACCTGCCCGCACAGCTTCGACCCGGACCGTTTTACCCGGCCGGAAGAGGCGGAGGCGGTGAAGAGCGCCTATATGCCGTTCGGCAAGGGGCCGCGCATCTGCGTCGGCGCGGGCTTCGCCCAGCAGGAGGCGATGCTGGTCCTCGCCGCCATCATCCGCGCCTTCCGGCTGGACTATCCGGCGGGGCCAAAGCCGGAACCGGTGAGCCGCCTGACCCTGCGGCCCAAAAAGGGCATCCGCCTGCGCCTCTCCCCGCGGGGGTGAAGTCCGGGGCGCAGGGGCAGCCATTCCATTCCCCTCCCCGCTCCCTCGCACGCCGACCACATGTCATCCGCACACCATCGCGCAAATCGCCGTTGTCATCGCCACGGCTCCTGTGCCATGGGCGACGTCAGCGTAATGAAATTGAGAGGCGTTTGCAATGTCCGGGCTTATCTCCATCATCCTTGCGACCGCAGCCGTCACCGCCCCCGCACCGGTCGGGGCGAATAAATGGATCCTCGCGCCGGAACATCAGGAACTGACGCTGGAGGTCTCGCAACGGGGCGGCGTCGGCTACACGATTGCCGTCGGGCCGGATGGCGCGCTGCTGCGCTGCGAGACGGAGAAGACGAACCGCATCGACCGCGATGTCTGCCGGATATTGATGCGTAATGCCCGTTTCCTCCCCGCAAAGGACGATCAGGGCAATCCGATCCTGGGCGTGCATGACGGATTCGCCAACTTCGCCTTCCCCGGTAAGAGCCAGTGGCGGGACCGTTCGAAACTGGCGGTGACCGTCGACCGGCTGCCGGATGGCGTCAACAGCCCCGCCTTCGTGAAGGTCGCCTTCCTGGTCGACGGCACGGGCGCGATCAGCGACTGCACCGCTGCGGCGGCAGAACGGCGGCGTTCCGCGCAGAATGTCGGTACGCTGGTCCCGGCGGCGTGCGAGAAGGCGGTGAAGGACTATCGCCCCGCGCCCGCCCACAACGCGGCGGGCGAGGCGGCGCGCTCCGTCCAGACCGTCCTGATCCGCTTCGAGACGCCGCAGGCCCCAACCCAACCCTGAACTCCCGGCCCTGAACTCCCGGCCCTGAACTCCCGACCCTGAACTCCCGACCCTGAACTCCCGACCCTGAGATACCGATCCTGATCCCCCGGCCCTGATCCCCCGCCCTGACCTGTGATGCCGGGGCGGCGGCGGCCTGCCTGCCCCCCGCCTGACGAACGCAGTCCATGCCCCTGTGGCCGGACCCGCAGAAACCTTTTGTGACACGCTCCTTACAAATGCCACGCCCTCACCCCATATCAGGGTGAGAGCGGACCCTTCGTCACGACTCCTCGTCGCTTCCCTGCACAATCTATCCGGTCGGATCGCCCGCCCGAATTTCCAGAGGCTGGAAACACCCGCGTTGCGCCAGGGAAGAGACCCGGCGCGCGCTCGCTGGAGTACGTCCTGTGATCGCCTATCTCATCCTCGTCCATCGCTATCCCGAACAGTTCAAACGCATGTTCCGGGCGATCTATGTCCCCGGCAACCACTATCTGATCCATATCGACAAAAGCTCCGGTCCGGCCTTTGCCGCCAGCATCACGCAATTTCTGGCCCCCTATCAGAACGCCGCCATCCTTCCTGCGAAGAAGGCCGTGTGGGGCGGCTACAGCCTCGTCGATGCGGAGCTGCGCGGGATGCAGCAATTGCTGGCGATGGGGGCGGACTGGAAATATTTCATCAACCTCAGCGGCCAGGATTTTCCGCTGAAATCGCAGGCCTATATCGCCGACTTCCTGACCGAGCATGACGGCACCCAGTTCATCCGCGCCGTGGACCAGCGATTGATCCGGCCCGACACGATGAACCGCCTCAGCCATTATTTCCTCGAAGCCTTCAGCCGCATCTGGCGCACGGGTATTCCACGCAAATATATGAGAGGCGTCACCCCCTTCATCGGCACCCAATGGAAGGCGGTCACGCGCGATTTCTGCGCGTTCGTCTGCAACGATCCCGCCATCAATCGCTACAAACGCTATTATCGCGGCACGCTGATCGCCGACGAAGGCTTTTTCCAGACCGTGATGAAGAACGCCTTTCCCCACGAATCTGCCGCGAACGACGACTTGCGCACCATCGACTGGGTGCCCGACGGCGACATCAAGCTGCGCCCCCGCACATTCACCGCCGACGACACGATGCGCCTGACGCTCAGCCCCGACCTGTTCGCGCGCAAGTTCGACGCGACGGAGGATGCGGAAATCCTCGACATATTGGAGGCCCATCTGGAAACGCCAAAGGCGCGGCTGTTCCAGCGCAGTTCCTACACCGAACCGGCGCGGGCCGATAGTATCGCCCGTGATGGAGAAGCGGTTGGCGTGAGCGGCGATCCCCTATAAGGGCAGCGTATGCTGCGCCTTTCCGGACTGACCCTGCCCCTCGACCATGCGGACGAGGCGATCCCCCTCGCCATTTGTGCGCGGCTGGCGATAGACCGCGACGACCTGCTGGACTGGGAGGTCGTGCGGCGCGGCAATGACGCCCGGCGCAAGAGCGCGATCCTGCTGGTCTATACGCTCGACCTGACCCTGCGTGACGAGGCGGAGGCGCTGGCCCGGTTCGCCAAGGACCATGACGTCCGCCCGCGCCCGGACACCGGTTATCATCCGGTAGCCCACGCGCCGGAGGGCTGGTCCGGCCTGCGCCCCGTCGTCATCGGCGCGGGGCCGTGCGGCCTGTTCGCGGGCCTCATCCTCGCGCAGATGGGGTTCCGCCCGATCATCATCGACCGGGGCAAGGTGGTGCGGGAGCGGACGCGCGACACATGGGGCCTGTGGCGTCGCTCCGAACTCAACCCCGACTCCAATGTGCAGTTTGGCGAGGGGGGCGCGGGCACTTTCTCGGACGGCAAGCTCTATTGCCGCATCAAGGATCCCCGCTTCCTGGGGCGCAAGGTTCTCACCGAATTCGTCAAGGCGGGCGCGCCGGAAGACATATTGACCGAGGCGCACCCCCATATCGGCACCTTCCGCCTCGTCACCATGGTCGAGTCCATGCGCCAGACCATCGAGGCGCTCGGCGGCGAATATCGCTGGCAGACGCGCGTGGACGATGTCGCGATGGACCGGCGGCCCGACGGCACGTTCGCCATGCGCGGCCTGCACATGGCCGACGGCAGCTTTCTGGAGGCGGACCATGTCGTCCTCGCCATCGGCCACTCCGCTCGCCCGACCTTTGAGATGCTGCACGCGCGCGGCGTGCATATGGAGGCCAAGCCCTTCTCCATCGGCGTCCGTATCGAACATCCGCAAGCGTGGGTGGACGAGGCACGCTATGGCAAATATGCCAAACATCCGGTGCTGGGCGCCGCCGCCTATTCCCTCACTCACCATTGCGACTCCGGGCGCACGGTGTACAGCTTCTGCATGTGCCCCGGCGGCCGCGTTGTCGCCGCCACGTCGGAGGAGGGGCGCGTCGTCACCAACGGCATGAGCCAATATAGCCGCGCTGAGTTCAACGCCAACTCCGGCCTCGTCGTCAGCATCGAGCCGGAGCGGGACTATCCCGGCGGGCCGCTGGCCGGCATCGAGTTTCAGCGCAAATGGGAAAGCCTGGCCTATGTCGCGGGCGGCTCCAGCTATGCCGCGCCGGGGCAGACGGTGGGCGACTTCATGGCGGGCCGCGCTTCCACCACGCTGGGGCAGGTCGAACCCTCCTACAAGCCCGGCGTCACGCCGACCGACCTTGCCCAATGCCTGCCCGCCTTCGCGGTGGAGGCGATGCGCGAGGCGCTGCCCGCCTTTGGCCGCCAGATCAAACATTACGACCATCCCGACGTGGTGATGACGGGCGTGGAGACGCGCACCTCCTCCCCGCTTCGCATCACGCGCGGCAAGGATTTGCAGAGCCTCAACGTCGCCCGCCTGTTTCCCGGCGGGGAGGGCGCGGGCTATGCGGGCGGTATCCTGTCCGCCGCCATCGACGGCATCAAACTGGCGGAAGCCGTAGCACAGAGCATCATGACCCGATGACCGACACCAACAGCTTCGACGCGATCATCCTGGGTGCGGGCGCGGCCGGCATGATGTGCGCGGCGACGGCGGCACAGCGCGGCCGGCGCGTGCTGCTGGTCGACCATGCCGATGCACCGGGCAAGAAGATCCTGATTTCCGGCGGCGGTCGGTGCAATTTCACCAACGTCAACACGGCGGCGGACCGTTTCCTGTCCGCCAACCCCCATTTCGCCAAGTCGGCCTTGGGCCGCTACAAGCCCCGCGACTTCATCGCGCTGGTCGACAGCTATGGCATCGCCCATCATGAGAAAACGCTGGGCCAACTCTTCTGCGACGGTCCCGCGCGCCAGATCGTGGACATGATGGTGGAGGAATGCGCCAAGGGCGGCGTCGAGTGGTCGCTGGGCCGCTCCGTCGACGCCGTCACCCATGCCGATGGCCTGTACCGCGTCAGCATCGGCGTGCAGGAGGCGATCGCGCCCGCGCTGGTCCTCGCGACCGGCGGCCCCTCCATTCCAAAGATGGGCGCGACCGGCCTCGCCTATGACCTGGCGCGCCAGTTCGGCCTGTCCGTGGTGCAGCCCCGCCCCGCCCTCGTCCCCTTCACCCTCGGCGCGGAGGACGCCCTTTTCCAGTCGCTGTCCGGCGTGTCGGCGGAGGTGATCGTGCGCTGGAACAAGGTGAAATTCCGCGAGGCCGCCCTCTTCACCCATCGCGGCCTGTCCGGCCCGGCGATGCTGCAAATCTCCTCCTATTGGGAGCATCGCACCGCCATCGGCGTCAATTTCCTGCCCGACGGCTGGGCCGACTGGCTGCTGGACGAGAAGAAGGTCCGCCCCCGCACCCCCATCCGCCGCGTGCTGGCGCAGCATCTGCCCGAACGTCTGGCCGACGCGCTGCTGGAACAGTTGGGCGTGGCGGGCGAACTGGGCGCGCTGACCGACAAGGTGCTGCGCGGCGTGCAGGGCCGCCTTGCCGACTGGCCCTTCACCCCCAATGGGACGGAGGGCTATGCCAAGGCGGAAGTGACGGCGGGCGGCATCGCAACCACCCAGCTTTCCTCCCGCACCATGGCCGCGAACCGGGTTCCGGGCCTCCATGCCATTGGCGAGGCGGTGGACGTCACCGGCTGGCTCGGCGGCTATAATTTCCAATGGGCCTGGGCCAGCGGACGGGCGGCCGGCGAGGCGATCTGAACCGTCCCGGAACAGGTCAGGCCCCGTTCAGCGTCCATGCGATATTCGATATGGCGAAATCATGCGCTTGACCTGCATAGCTATTCGCGCGAAAATAGAACCATGTTCTCCCCTTTGTTTCAAAGGATTTCCCGATGGCCACCGCCGCCAAAACCACCCAGTTCCTCTACGAAGACGTCAAGCCTAACATCGGCAGCCGCATCCTCAACAACAAGGCCGATCTGCTCGCCGGCACCTTCGCCAGCGAGATCCGTGAACGGCTGGAGCAGCGCGGCATCCTGATCTTTCCGCAGATCAATTTCACCAATGAGGAGCAGGTGGCCTTCACCGAGACGCTCGGCACCTTCGCGCCGGAAGGCGCCGATGGCCGCAACGTGTCCAAGATCACGCTGGACGTGAAGGAAAACCCGTCCGCCGCCGAATATCTGAAGGGTTCGCTCTACTGGCACATCGACGGCACGCGCAACGACGTGCCGATCCTGGCCTCGCTGCTGACCTGCAAGGTGCCCAGCCCCAAGGGCACCGGCAACACCGGCTTCTGCAACACCTATGCCGCCTATGAGGCACTGTCCGACGAGGACAAGGCACGCTATGAGTCGCTCAACGTGCTGCACGCCCCCTGGGCATCGCTCTTCTATTATGAGCCGGAGCCGAGCTTCGCCAAGCTCAAGATGATGCAGTCCATCGGCGAGAAGGAACTGCCCCTCGTCTGGAAGCATAAGTCCGGCCGCAAGTCGCTGGTCCTCGGCTGCACCGCGCATCATGTCATCGGCGTCGACCATGCGGAAAGCGCGCGGATCATCGTCGGCCTGCGCGAATGGGCGACCAGCGAGGAATTCAGCTACAGCCATGAATGGTCGGTCGGCGATCTCGTGATCTGGGACAACACCGGCACGATGCACCGCGCGGAGGCCTATGATCCCGACTGCGGCCGCATGATGCTGCGCACCAAGCTGGAGGGCGAGGAGCCCTGGGCATAAGCGCCTCGCGCTGACCCCCATGAAAAGGCCCGGCCTGTCGATCAGGCCGGGCCTTTTGCGTTTTGGGGCGTGATGACCTTGGCTTGACCGGCTTCGTCATTGCGAGCGCAGCGAAACAATCAACGGCGCGCTCATGGATTGGCTGGTCTTCCACCGCCTTCGATTCGCTACGCCGCAATGACGATTCACGGAAAGACCATCTTTCGCCAGGGCCATGCAGCTTCGGGACCGAGAGGGTAGCGGCATCGCCCGCCCATGCCGCGCGCCTGCCCACGCCCCCCCCCTGCCCGCTGACCATGCCCGCTGACGATGCCCGCCCCAAACACTCGCTCCAAGGCCCGCACGACGGAGCAGCCACGCCACCCTCGAACCGCCCGCCGTAACAAGCCTGTTCCGCCCGCGTCATTTCTGTTGCACCCGCCCGACGAGCGGCTATAGGCTGTCCCCGGATGCGGGCGTGGTGGAACTGGTAGACGCGCCGGACTCAAAATCCGGTTCCGCAAGGAGTGTCGGTTCGATTCCGACCGCCCGCACCACTTTCCCCCTGCACTTTTCAGGCCGCTCCCACCCCGGACGACGGCCCGATCGCTCCGGGCCAGCGGCGCGGTCGGCGCAATCGCATTGCCACGATCAGCGCCTTTCCCGATCACGCTCTCACCCTTCAGGCTGGCCCCTCAGACGCTCACCCTATCACCGCCCTGCCGCCCCCCGGCGCTACCCCCGTGCCGCGACCGTAAAATCAATCTCCAGCGCGTCGATCAGCGGCACCAGCCAGTCCAGCAGCGCAAGGTGGAGCGGATGGGTCGCATAGGCGTCGAACGCCGCTTCGCTGGTGAAGCTCATCACCCCCGTCGTGGTATAGCCAGCCGCCTTGGGCGAGACATTGTCGCCGACCAGCACGCTGTCCAGCCCGTCGATGGCGCCGCCAAAGGCTGCAATCGCCTCCACCGCGCGCGCCTTGTCCGCCGCGGTCGCCTCGGCCTTCCAGATGAAGGAGAAAATATGCACGAACATGATGGGCCTTTCCCGCTGTCTCGATGATCCGATGCCATGCTGACTGCCGCAGTCCGCGCGCCATGACCAGCCCCGGTGGAGAGGCCGGTGGGCAAAAGAACGCCGCCCACACGCTCCCGCACGGCTGCGGCCATGGAGGGAGCACAACGCCACGCGGCCAGCGCCGACCCGCACGCCGATCCCGCGATGGGAATGGACGGGCAGGGCGCGCAATCGGCCCCCACCCCCGCCCTTCACCCGATTGCCCATCGGCACGCAACCGGCCAGCCAGCCCGCACCCGTTGCGATCCTGCGCTATCCTGTGCCAGGCGACCGGGTGACCCACCCACGCGCGTCCACCGGGGCACAACCGAAGGCAAGCGCCCTCCTCAACCCCTCTTTGCACCAACGGCAACCGACGCAGGCAGCCTCTGCCAACCCGTCAGGCAACCGGACACACCCCGGCACCCCGCCCGCCGATCAGGCTCCCAATCAGGCCTCCAAAATCAGGCAGGCGTCAGCTGCAAAGTCCCGAAATTGCCGAACGTCCCCTCCGCATTGTCCGGCATGGGCGACAGGCGCGCGCTGTAGAAGACGGTGCTGCTGCTGGTGAACAGCGGGATGCGCGGCAGGTCGGTCTGCACCACCTTCTGGAACCCCGCATACAGGGCGCGGCGAGTGGCCGGGTCGATCTCCGTCTGCGCGTCCTCCAGAAAGCGGTCCGCCTCCGGGCTGGCGTAGTGGGACGCGTTGGAGAAGGCGACGCCCTTCTGGAAATTCTTGGACCAGAAGAACCGCTGCACGCCGATGGCCGGGTCCGGTCCCACCTGCCCGCCCGCGATTACCACCTCGAAGTCGCGGTCGGTGTAGACGCGCTTGACGAAGGTCGCGAAATCCTGGTTCCGCAACTGCACCTTGATGCCCACCTTGGCCAGCGCGCTGCGGATATATTCGCTCAGCTTGATCGACCGGTCGGTGCCCGGCGTGGGATCGAGAATGAAGCTCAGCCGCGTCCCGCTGGCGTCGGGCTTCAACCCCGCCTCGTCCAGCAGCGCCGTCGCCTTTGCCGGATCATAGGGATACAGCGGCACGTCGTCGGAATGGAACGCCTTGTACACCGCCGGGATCGGGCCAGTGTCGATCACCCCGTCACCGTACAGGATATTCTTGAGCACGAAATCGCGGTCGATGGCATGGGCGATGGCGCGGCGCACGCGCACATCCTGCAACTTGGGCAAGTCCAGGTTGAACTCCAGCCCGGACGCGGACGTCACCAGCCCATAATTGCGCTCGTCGACGCGGACATTCGCCAGCTTGGCGATGCGGTTGCGGTCGCCCGGCGCGATGGCGTTGGTGAAATGGATCTCCCCCGTCTCCAGCGCGACGGCATGGCTGGCGCTGTCGCCCAGCACGCGAAAGATGATGCCGGACAGCCGCGGCTTGCCCTCGTCCCAATAATCGGGGTTGCGCTCCAGTCGGACATATTGCCCCCGCTCCCACTCCACGAAGCGAAACGGCCCCGTCCCCACCGGCTTGATATTGGCGGGATTGCTGAGAATATCCTGCCCTTCATAGACATGGCGCGGGATGACCTGCGATTCATTGGAGGCCAGCGCGCTGACGATATAGGGCGTGGGCTTGGAGAAGCGCAGCACCGCCGTCAGCGGATCGGGCGTGTCCACCGCGACCAGATTGGCGAAGGTCGACCGGCCCCGGCTATGATAGACGCGCCACACCTTCAAGGCGGAGAAGGCGACGTCGGCGGAGGTGAAATCCCGCCCGTCATGCCATTTGACGCCGGGCCGCAGCTTCAGCGTCAGTTCGCGATTGTCCGCGTTCAATTGCCAGGACTGCGCCAGCCGGGGCACGGGCTTCAGGTCGGTGGCATAGCCCAGCAGCCCGTCGAAAATCTTGGTCGACACCGTCTGCGCGGTGCCGGCGGATGTCGTCGCGGCGGTCAGCGTGGTCGGGTCGGCGGTGATGCCCACGATCAGCGTATCGGCGTCCGCCCCGCCCGCCCCACCGCCGGCGCAGGCCTCCAGCAGCGGCAGGGTCAGCAACACGCCCCCTGCGGCCAGGAGGGCGCGGCGGCTGATCGCATGGCGGGGGTCACGGGTCATGGCATAATCCCAAAGATAGGCTGGTGCAGGACCAGACCGGTCGAGAACCGGGCTGGTGGAGGGCTAGGCTGGTGGAGGGCTAGGCTGGTGAAGGACCGGCCCGATGGAGGAGTGGACAGCGATCCGCCACCCACAGGCCAATGAAGCGCCACGCCCCGCAAAAGTCAGGGTCGCCGGACAGGACGGCAAGGGCGGAGGCCGGACGAGAACGGAACGCTCCTGCCACCCGTCAGCGTCCGCCGCCCCCGGCCCTGCCGCTCACCCGCCAGACGGGGGCAACCATGCCGCACCGCGTACGGCGGACGCGGTGCGGCGGGATCAGGCGACCGCGCGCGCGTCCAGCCCGGCCCAGGGGCGATGATCCACCCATTCGGCCACGTCGAAATTCTCCGCCAGAAAGCCCCATTCGTGGAGGAAATCCTTGTAGTGGCTGATCGCGTCCAGCAACTCCGGCTCCAGCCCGATGCCCAGATGGCGGTGCAGGTCGGGACCGTTGGCGGCGGCCACCACCTCCTCCGACGCATTCACCTCCCGCGCAACGAAGCGGCGAACCTCGTCAGGATGCGCCTCCGCCCACGCGCTGGCGCGGTGCAGCGTGGCAAGGATGGTGGTGACGAGGTCGGGGCGATCCTCCGCCAGCGCCTCGTCCACCGTCAGCACGCGCGGCGATCCGCTGTTGATGCGGATCTTGGGGTCGGGGTGGAAGCCGAACTCCGCCACCGCATGGGCCGCCAGCAGGTTGGCGACGGTGACGCCGCCGGTGCCCTTCACATAAATCGCGTCCACATCGCCCCGGATCAGCGCGGCGACCTCCGCGCCATAGGGATGGCGCGACCGCAGGCCGTGCAGTTGCGGCCCTTCGCGCTCGTCCAGCACCGACAGGGTCAGCGGAATATCCACGATCTCCACGTCGCTGGTCGTCAGCCCCTCCAGCGAGAGGGCGGAGACCAGCCCCTTCAGCGCGGTGGCCGCCATGAAATCGACGATGCCCGCCGGACGGCGCGCGACGCCGAAACGGCGGCCGATCAAATCGCGGGTGGTGCGGATGCCGGTGTGCGGCAGGGTGATGATCGCCTGAAACTCGTCGGTCCAGGTGATGCCGACCAGCCGGGTGCGCGCACCCTCCGACCGGGCGCGGATCGGCGGCACATTGCCGCCATGGCGGAAGCTGTAGGCCAGATGATGGTCGAAATGGCTGGTGCGGATGCTCCGATCCTGGCTGTCGATGATCGAATTGAGGGTCACCCCCTCCTTCCCGAACGCCTCGTCCAGATAGCCGAGCTGCACCGCCAGCCCGACCGGCGTCGGCACCGGGCAACGGGTGTACCAGATTTCGGAAACATCATTCTTGATCGCCATGCCGCCCTCCCGGAGCAGACCCGCCGCCGAAGCCTCCGTCCGCGACGATGCGGGCCGGGCGACTCCCACTGACGGGACCAGATAACAGGAGGACAGCTATATCTCCTATAATATCCATAGGAATTTAGATTATCTATGCCCCGGCCAAGCCCTGCTACCCCGCCCCCACCGGACGGCGCCTGTCAGTCGGGATAGGGCAGGCCATAGCGGTCGCGCACGGTGCGCCCTTCATAGGCGCGCGGATAGACGCCGCGATCCTGAAGGATGGGCACCACCTTGTCGACGAACTCCTCGATGTCGTCCGGCGCGCGTGGCGGCTGGTAAGTGTATCCGTCCACCGTGCCATCCGCCCACAGGTCGATGATCTGGTCGGCCACCTCCTCCGCCGTGCCGAGGACGAGGCGATGGTTCCCTTCCGCCCGCCGCACCGCCTGCCGCGCGGTCAGCCGCTCATGCGTCAGCAGTTCGGCCCAGCCGCGCCCCATGCCCACCGCCTGGATGCGGTCGCCGTCGGGGATGAAATCCTCGCCGTCCAGCGGCGCATCCGGGTCGAAATCGGCGGGGTCGATGCCATGCTCCCGCGCGAACCGGGCGAGCAGGCCGTCCTCCGATCCCGCGCCGCTGAACAGCTCATGCTTGCGCAGCGCCTCCTCCCGGCTCTCCCCGATGATCGCGACCAGTCCGGGGACCAGCTTGATGGTCGACGGATCACGCCCGAACCGCACCGCCCGTTCATTGACCTTCTGGCGAAAGGATTGCCCGGCGGCGCGGGACAGGATGTTGCAATAGATGATCTCGCCATGCTTGGCGGCGAGGTCCAGCCCCCAGTCGGACGCGCCCGCCTGCGCGATGACGGGGTGGCCCTGCGGCCCGCGCGGCACGTTCAACGCGCCGCGCACCGCGAAATAATCGCCGTCATGCTCGATCGGATGGGCCGAATCCGGTCCCCAGAACTGGCCGGGGTCGATATCGCCGTCACGGCGCGGATCCCAGCTTGCCCACAGTTTCTTGGCGACCTGGAGGAATTCGTCGGCGCGCGGATAGCGGATCTCGCGCGGGGGCAGCGGGTCGTTGCCGAAATTCGCCGCCACTTCCGGCACGAAGTTGGACACGATGTTCAGGACCAGCCGACCGCCCGACAATATATCCAGCGACTGCGCCCGCCGCGCCAGATTATAGGGCGAGTTATAGGTGGAGGAGACGGTGGCGACCAGCCCGATGTCCGGCACCTGCGCCGCCAGCGACGTCAGCAGGATCAGCGGGTCCAGCGTGTGCAGCGGTCGGCTGCCCGGTTCGGGGCGCAGCAACGGCATGTCGGACAGGAACAGCGCGTCGAAGACCCCGCGATGCGCCAGCCGGGCGATCCGCAGATAATAAGCGGGGTCATACACGTCCTGCCGCGTGCCGTCCCTGCGATGCGTCCAGGCCGCGCCCAGATAGCCGGTGGTGTTGATCCCGACGTTCAGATTCAGTCGGCGGGTGGTGTCGGTCATGATGGGCCTTCTTGAAAGATCGCAGGGCAGACGCGGCTACGCGGCCGCGACGCTGCCGGAAACGGGATCGGCGGCGGCGTTGCGCAGCATGGCGGAGAGGGAGGTTCGCACCGCCTCATAACCATGCTCGCGCATCGCCTCCTCATAGTCGTGGAGAGCGGGGAGCAGCGGCTTGCCGCCATTGCGCGCCGCGACCAATTGTGCGGCGAGCAGCCCCGCGTCATGCAGCGCGCTGTTGCCGCCCAGCGCCTGGAAATAGGTCATGCTGTGGATCGCATCGCCCAGCAGGGTGACGGGGCCTGTCTCCCACACCGCGCCCGGTTCGGACGTGCGGACCTTCAGCATCGCGACGGTCGACGGGTCGCTGTTGCGGATCAGCGTCACGATCCGCTCGTCCCAATGGCCGACATGGCGCAGCAGCAGCTCGATCAGCCCCGCCCCGTCCAGCCGCGCCAGCTCCGCGTCCGTCGCCAGTTCGTTCAGCGCATAGGCGGTGTTCCACCAGACATAGCTGGTGGTGTTGTCGAAATGGAAACCGGCGATGTCGCGGTGGGTGGCGTCGTCCTGCCCGATCAGGCCGAACCGGGCATAGGCGGCGGGATCGACCCGATGCGCCGAGAACATGATCCGCCGCCCCGCCGTCGGCCGGATGGAGGTGCGATAGTCGAGGAGCAGCGGCGAAATGGCGTGCCGCGCGGCGGCGTCCAGCGTCATCTTGCCCGCTAGCCGCCGCATACCGGTGTCCACGATGCGAAAATCGGGCAGCAGTTGCCGGCGCACCGCCGAATTCGCGCCATCCGCGCCAACCAGCACATTGGCGCGCACCGCCGAACCGTCCGTGAAATGAGCGACGACCGTGCCGTCCGCCTGTTCCGCATAATGGTCGAAGACGCGGCCGACATGGACGATGTCGTCAAGGCCGGACAGCAATATCTGGCGCAGCGTGATCCGGCTGACCGATTTCTCGCCATGCCGGTCCTCCGGCCCGCGCGCCCATTCCGGCGCGGCCAGCGGATGGAAATATTCGTCGAAGATCAGGCTTTCCGAAGGGGCATAGCCCAGCGTGCCCAGAAACGCCTCCAGCAGGTGCGGCGGCAGGTTCGCCTCCAGCGCATCCAGCCCGCGCTGGCGCAGGCCGAGGCGGAAACCCTGCACATAATCGGCGCGGACAGGATCACGCTCATACACCGCCACGTCGATGCCATGCTTGCGCAGCCCCTGCGCCAGCGCCAGCCCGCCCGGTCCGCCGCCGATGATCGCAATATCTACAAAGGGGATGGTCATGGCAGCATCTCGGCAGGGAACGGCAGCGGCCCGGGCCGCATGGGGAGAAGACGGGCGTCCCGGCCCGCGCGTCCGGTCGGGCCGGGGCGCGGGCCGGGACGGATCATCAGGCGACGACCGCCTCGCGCACCGCGCGCTCGATCGGCAGGGCCGGCACGACGCCCGGCACCGAATAGGGCACGCGGCCCTCGACCGGGTGGCTCGGATCGTTGAAGCCATGGGTGGACGGATGGCCGGTCGGCACCAGATCATTGATGAACGCCTCGTCCTCCGCCGTCAGCTTGACGTCCAGCGCGCCGATATAGCTGTCCCAGTGCGCTTCGGTGCGCGGGCCGGTGATGGTGGAGGTCAGCAGCCGGTTGTTCAGCACCCACGCGATGGCGAAGTGGACCGGGTCGACGCCGCGACCGCGCGCATAGTCCGCGACCTTCTGGCCCAGCGCGATCGATTCCGGGCGCCATTCCGTCTCCAGGATGCGCTTGTCGGCGCGGCCCGCGCGGGTGTCCGCCGCCGCGGCCTGACCCGGTGCATATTTGCCGGTCAGCACGCCGCGCGCCAGCGGGCTGTAGGAGACGACGCCCAGGCCATAATAGTTGGCGGCGGGCAACTGCTCCGCCTCCGCCTGACGGTTGAAGATATTATACAGCGGCTGGCTGGCGATGGGCCGGTCGATGTTGAACTGGTCGGCCAGTTGCGACACCTCCGCAATGCGCCAGCCGCGGAAGTTGGACACACCGAAATAGCGCAGCTTGCCCTGCTGGATCAGGTCGCCCAGCGCGCGCACGGCCTCGCCTAGCGGCGCGTCGAAGACCGACCGGTGGAAATAGAGCAGGTCGATATAGTCGGTGCCCAGACGCTTCAGGCTGGCCTCGACGCTCTCGATGATCCACTTGCGCGACTGGCCGCGCTGGTTCGGGCCGGGGCCGCGCGGATTGGCGAACTTGGTGGACAGCACCCAATGGTCGCGGTTCGCCTTGATGCCGCGCCCGACGACCTCTTCCGACGCGCCCTTGGCATAGCCGTCGGCGGTGTCGATGGCGTTGATGCCTTGCTCGCGCGCCTTGTCGATGATGCGGTGCGACGTGGCCTCGTCCGTCTCGCCGCCGAACATCATCGTGCCCAGCGTCAGCGGCGATACCTTGAGGCCCGAACGGCCGAGATAGCTATAGTCTACCATATATGCTCCTGTGGAAATAAAGGGGGGTCAGGCGTGGTGGCAGGCGGCGCTATGGCCGTCGCCCAGCCGGTCGAGCGTCGGCTCGACCCGCGTGCAAATCTCCGTCGCCAGCGGGCAGCGCGGGTGAAAGCGGCAACCGGTCGGCACATCCTGCGGACTGGGCAGGTCGCCCTTGATCGGCGCGGCATGGCGGCGGCGGGCCGGATCGGGCACCGCGTCCATCAGCGCGCGGGTATAGGGATGGCGCGGCGCGGACCACAGCGCCCGCGTCGGCGCGCTCTCCACCACCCGGCCCAGATACATGACCAGCACCCGGTCGGTGAAATAGCGGACCACCGACAGGTCGTGCGAGATGAAGATATAGGAGAGGTTGAGGTCCGCCTTCATCCGGCTGAGCAGGTTCAGCGTCTGCGCCTGGATGGACAGGTCGAGCGCGGACACCGGCTCGTCGCAGATCACCAGATCGGGTTCGAGGATCAGCGCGCGGGCGATGCCGACCCGCTGCCGCTGGCCGCCGGAGAATTCATGCGGATAGCGGTCGAGCGCACCAGCGTCGAGGCCGACCCGCTGCACGATGTCCTCCACCCGCCGCGCCCGTTCCGGCTTGTCGCCGATGCCATGGACGACCAGCGGATCGGTCAGGATCTTGCGGATCGTGTGGCGCGGGTTGAGCGAGGCGAACGGGTCTTGGAACACCATCTGCGCGCGGCGGCGGAACTGGGCCAGCTTGCGCGTGGGGACCGTCGTCACATCCTCGCCCGCGAACCGGATCGACCCGGATGTCGGCTGGACGAGGCGCAGGATGGTCTTGCCCAGCGTGGACTTGCCGCACCCGGATTCGCCCACGATGCCCAGCGTCTCTTCCGCCTGAAGGTCGAGGGACACGCCGTCCAGCGCGCGCAGCGCCCCGTTGGGCAGGCGGAAATGGGTGCTGAGATCAGCGATGGAAAGCAGCGACACGATGCTCTTCCGTAATGAGGACGGGGCAGGCGACCTGCCGCCCGTCGGTGAGGTGGTGGAGCACGGGAATGGTTTCCCGGCAGGCGGTGCACGCATGGGCGCAGCGCGGCGCAAAGGCGCAGCCGACCTGCCCCGCGACGGAGCTGATCGACCCCGGAATCTCGTTCAGCGGCCCGTCGCTGTAATGGAAATTGTCGTCGAGCCGGGGCGAGGCGGTCAGCAGGCCCTGCGTATAGGGGTGCAGCGGCCGGGCGAAGAGCGGGTCCGGTTCGCCCTGCTCCACCTTGCGGCCCGCGTACATCACCACCACCCGGTCCGCCCATTGCGCGACGACGCCCAGGTCATGGGTGATGAGCAGCACCGCCATCGACAGTTCGCGGCGCAACCGGTCGATCAGGTCCAGCACCTGCGCCTGGATGGTCACGTCCAGCGCGGTCGTCGGCTCGTCCGCGATCAACAGGCGCGGGCCGCAGGCGACGGCGATGGCGATCATCACCCGCTGGCGCATCCCGCCCGACAACTGGTGCGGATAGTCCGCCACGCGCCGGTGCGGGTCGGGGATGCGGACGAGGTCGAGCAGCTCGACCGCCCGCGCCTTCGCCGCCTTGCGCGTCAGCGGCTGGTGCTGGCGCAGCGCCTCCGCCACCTGGTCCCCGATGGTCATGACCGGGTTGAGGCAGGTCATCGGTTCCTGAAAGATCATGCCGATCGACCCGCCGCGCAGTGCCCGCGCGTCCTTGACCGACAGGGCGCTGATCTCCCGCCCCTCGAACCTTATGCTGCTGCCCGGCGCGATCCGCGCGGAGGACGGCAACAGACCCATGATCGACAGCGCCGTCAGCGACTTGCCGGACCCGGATTCCCCGACGATGGCCAGCGTCTCGCCCTCGCGCACGTCGAATCCCACGCCGCTCACCGGCTGGTGCGCGCCGAACCCGATGCGCAGATCCTCGACCGCCAGCAGGGGTACGGCGGGCACGCGCGGCTGCACGATGGGACCGTTCATCGCCGGTCCTCATGGCTGCGCGGATTGAGGATCTCGTTCAGCGCGTCGCCGATCAGGTTCAGCGCCAGCACGGTCAGCATGATCGCGAAACCGGGCAGCGCGCACATATACCAGGCGGTGCGCAGATATTCGCGGCCCGACCCGATCATGCTGCCCCAGCTCACCACATTGGGATCGCCCAGCCCCATGAAGGACAGGGCCGATTCCATCAGGATGGCGGACGCGACCATGACCGACGCGGTGACGATCAGCGGCGGCAATGCGCTGGGCAGAATTTCGGACAGGATGATGCGGCCATGGCCGAAACCCAGGCTGCGCGCCGCCATCACGAAATCCTTTTCGCGGATGGAGCGGAACTCCGCCCGCGCCAGCCGCGCCACGGTGGGCCAGGTGACGACCGCGATGGCGATGGACAGGGTGGTGACGCTCGGCTGCGCGATGGCGACCAGCACGACCAGCATCACGAAATTGGGCAGCGTCTGGAAAATCTCGATCAGGCGGGACAGCACCGCATCGGTCCAGCCGCCGAAATAGCCCGCGACAGCGCCAATACCCACGCCGATCACGAGGCCGAGCGCCGTGGCCGACAGGCCGACGCGCAGCGACACCCCCGCGCCATGGGCGATGCCGGACAGCAGGTCGCGGCCCAGCGAGTCCGTGCCCAGCGGATGGGCCGCATCGCTGCCCGGCCAGATGAACGGCTCCGCCACGATGGCCAGCGGGTCGCCGGGGAACAACAATGGCGCGAACAGGCCGATCAGCGCCATCAGGATCAGGATCGTGCCGCCCGCCAGCGCCAGCGGGTTGCGCCGCACCGTCGCCAGCGCCCGCTTCGCCCCGCGCGGGCGCGGCCCGGACAGGGGGATGGCGGGCACGGGAATGGCGGGCACGGACAGGCCCGGCAGCGGCACTATTATGGACGGGGCGGGCGTCGCCTCGACCGGCACCGCGACCAGCGGCGGCTCGCCGGATGGCTTGGCGGGGACCGGCTGGAACTGGGTCACACTCTCAGGCTGCATCGCTACCCCCGACCCGTGGGTCCAATATACTGTGCAGGACGTCGACCAGCGCATTGGCGACGATCACCAGCAAGGATGAGAAGAGGAGGATGCCGAGCAGGACGGTGAAGTCCCGCCCCATCACCGCCTCATAGGCAAGCCGGCCGAGACCCGGCCAGCCATAGATGGTCTCGATCACCACCGACCCGCCCAGCATCCCGCCGACATGCATGCCCGCGACCGTGGTCACGGGCAGCAGCGCGTTGCGCAGCACATGGCGGAACAGGATGCGCCGCTCGCTCAGCCCCTTGGCCCGCGCGGTCCGCACGAAATCCTGCCCCTTCGCCTCGATCATGGAGACGCGGGCCAGCCGGGCGTAGATGGCGATGTAGAAGAGCGAGAGCGAGATGGTCGGCAGCACCATGTAGCGCAACTTGTCGAGCAACGCCGCGACGCCGGTGGCGGAGGAACCGATAGTCCCCGCCCCGCCGCTGGGCAGCCAGCCGAGCTTGATGGAGAAGAGGACGATCAGCATCAGGCCGATCCAGAAGGCGGGCACGGAGTAGAAGACCAGCGACAGCACCGACAGCAGCCGGTCGGTCAGCCGCCCTTCCCGCGCCGCCATCACCGCGCCCAGCCCGATGCCGACGATCAGCGCCAGCACCAGCGCCGCACCGGTCAGCACCAGCGATTCCGGCACCCGGTCCCAGATGAGTTGCGTGACCGGCATGTTGTAGCGCGGCGACCAGCCCAGATTGCCATGCACCAGATTGGACAGATAAGCCCACAACTGGGTCAGCACCGGCTGGTCGAGACCATAGCGGGCGCGCATCTCCGCCATGCCCTCCGCCGTCGCAGAGCCGGCCTCCCCCGCCAGTACGTCCACGGCGTCGCCGGGCGCGAACTGGAGCAGCAGGAAGCTGATGATGACGATTCCCAGCGCCGTCGGCAAGGCGTGCAGTCCGGTTCGGACCGCGATGCGGGCTGTACGCGAAAGGGTGGGCATGCCTGAGTTGGGTTCCGGGGCAACGGCCATGCGCCGGGGAACGGCAATGGGCGTGCTGTTGTTGAATATCCATAAACTTGATTAAAACGATAGAGATTGTCAATGATGAGTCGACGGGGGCGACGGCGAAGAAGAAATTTCAGCCGCCCAACGCCAGCTTATCCGCCCCATCCCGGCACAGCCTGGGCGGCCTGTCCGGGCGCTCCCCCCGCGCCCGGTGCCTGCGGTCCGTCCTTGGCACCCCATTCCCATCACCCCGGACCTGATCCGGGATCGCGCTTGAGCATCCAGGATAGAACATCGTTCGCCCTGAGCTTGTCGACCCTAGGGCATCGACGCCCCGCCGTCCCCGCGCGCGCCGCCACCCGCCGACCTTGAATAGTTGGCGGCTCTCCTCTACTTGGGGTGCAGCAATATCGCGCCAGAGGGCGTGTTTCGGGTGGTTAGGGCTTTATCATGCTGTCGCAGCAATCGCGTTATGCTCTGAAGGCGCTCATCCATCTCGCCACACAAAATCCCGACAAGCCCCATCCGACGGCAGAAATTGCGGCGGCGGCCAATGTCCCGCGCAAATTTCTGGAGGCGATCCTCCTCGACCTCAAGATCGCCGGGATCGTCCACAGCACGCGCGGCAAGGCGGGCGGCTATGCGCTGGCCCGCACGGCGAAGGAGATCACCTTTGGCGACGTGATCCGCGTGACCGACGGCCCGCTGGCCCTCATTCACTGCGCCAGCAAGAAATTCTACCGCCGCTGCCTCGACTGCCCGGACGAGCAGGCGTGCAACCTGCGCAGCATCATGATCGAGGCGCGCGAGCAGCTCTCCGCCGTGCTCGACAACCGCACCATCGCGGATGCGCTCTCCGCCGAATTCGCGCCGGAAGACGACACGGGCCTGCTGACCTCCCGCGCCAGTTAAGGCCGCGCAAACCGGAGCGGACCTCCCCCTCAATCGTCATTGCGAGCGCAGCGAAGCAATGACGAGGTGCGTCAGTCCAACGTCATCACGTTCCAAGGCCACGCGAGCCAAACCCGCGCCAGCCAGCGCCCCACGCAACCCGCCAACGACCGCCCCATACCGCTTTCCCGGCACGGGGCGTCCGTTATCGCGCCCTCATGCCGGCTGGGCGATCCGCTCCCGCGCATCCGCTCCCGGCAACCGGTCCTGAATCGTCCCGTCGAAAACGCGCGCATCCCATCCGCGCTGCTTGAGCCAATAGGCGGTGGTGATCGCCCGCACATCGCCCTCGCTGTCGTCGATCAGCACGATGCGCGCGCCACGCACCGCCACGGTGCGATGCGACACCGCCAGCAACTGGCCGCCGGGGGCGGAGATCGACCCCGCCAGATGCCCCGCCTCGAACGGCGCGGGCAGCCGCACGTCGAGCAGATAGGTCGTCCGGTCCGCCTCGCCCTGCCACTGGCCGACCGCCGCCGCGTCGATCCATTGCACGCCCGCCTCGTCCGCCAGATTGCGCGCATGAGCCGCTCCAAAGGCCGCCGCCGCCTCGCTATAGCCGTCGAAGCTGTCGCTGATCCCCGTCTCCAGCGCATAACCGGCGCGGGACCAGGCCTGCGTGCCCTCCACCAGATAGGAGACGCGGTTCGGCACCCGCGCCGAAATCAGCGTCTGCGCCCCGATGATCGCGCGCGCCAGCCAGGCGCAGGTCACGACGACATGCGTCTGCGCCGACGGCACATAGTCGAGATAGCGTTGCAGCAATTCCCCGCCCGGCAGGCTGCGCGAACCGGGGATGTGCGACCGGGCGAACTCTTCCGGCGTGCGCGTGTCGAGGACGAGAATATCCTCGCCCGCATCCTGCGCGGCCTTCAGCGCCGCCACGGTCAGCGCCGGGGTGCCGCGCTGGTCGGCCACCGCGACGGTGAAGATATTGCCCGCAATATCGAACGTGGGCAGGCCATTGGGGCTGTCCGACAGCCAGCCCGGCACGCCGCCGGACAGGATGGCGACATCGTCATAACCCAGCGCGTCGAGGATCGCCGCGCCCTTGGCGGCATCGCCATTGCCGTCATCGACCAGCACGGTCCGCACGCTCCTGCGCGGCACGAAGCGGGCGACGTCCGCCTCCAGCCGACGCAGCGGCAGGTTGGTGGCGAACAGCGGCTGGCCCTTGGCGAAATCCTGCTCATCGCGCAGGTCCAGCAACGCGAACTCCGCGCTCTGGCCGGGGGTGCCGGTGGTCAGCCACGTCTGGAGCGTGGCGCGGTGGATGGTGCGTATGGTCATGGCAGGACTCCCGGTGCAGGAAAGGGTGTGAAGCGGCGGCGGCGGGTCACAGGATCGGCGGCGATGCGCTGTTGTCGCTGCCGCCGGGGGCCGCGCCGTCATCTTTGACGTTGCGCCGGACGAGGGCGGGCAGCGCGCCATTCACCGCGAACGCGCCCACGATCCGGTCGCGGTAGATGCGCGGATTGTGCGAGGTGATAGTGCGGGCGTTGCGCCAGTGCCGGTCGAGGCCATGGTTGCGGTCCGTCCCCGACGCGCCCAGCGCATCGAACAGGGCGGTGGTGGCGTTCAGGATCAGCTCGCTGATGACCGTCACCGTCTCGTTGATCTCGACATCGGCCAGCGCGCCCGCCAGCTCCTCCGCCGCCTTGTCGCCCGAACGATTATGCTCATGGACACGCTCCAGCGCCTCCGCGACCTTCAGCACGGTGGCGCCCGCCGCATAGGCCGCGCCGCGCACCCGCCCGACGACGGCCAGTATCTGCGGGTCGTGCCGCGCCTCTGCGGCGTTGCCATGGCCATAGGCGCGGGATCGTTCCGCGACGAGGCGCGCGACATCATTGGCCGCCGCCCGCCCGATCCCCGCCAGCGTGGCGAGGTGGATGAGCTGGAACAGGCCGCCGACATAGCGGGCGCGGCCCTTCTCCGGGTTCACCAGCGCGGCGGGGATGCGGACATTGTCGAACAGGGTCGTGCCGCTGCCGGTCAGCATCTGGCCAAAGCCGTTCCAGTCGTCGATCACCTCAACCCCCGGCGCGTGGCGCGGGATGATGCCGCCGGTGGACTCGCCCTTCTCATCCACCGCGCCCAGGTTGATCCAGTCCGCGAACAGCGTGCCGGTGGTGTAATATTTCTTGCCGTTCAGCACCCACTCGTCGCCGTCCTGCACCAGGCTGGTGCTGATCGCGCCGACATTGCCGGTCGTCTCCGAAAAGCCGTTGCCGAAGGTTTCCCGCGCCGCGATCCGCGTCAGCCAGTGGGTGCGGTGCGCCGCATTGCCGCTGTTCAGCAGATCCTCCGTCACGCCCAGATGGGGACGCAGGATGTTGGTGATATTGGGGTCCGCCTCCGACAGTTCGATCAGCAGGTTGAGCAGTTCGGGCAGGGTGACGCCATAGCCGCCCAGTTCCACCGGCACGCGCAACGTGGTGAAGCCCGCCTGCTTCAGCCACCCCACCTCCTCGAACGGCAGGCGGCGTTCCGCGTCGCGGACCACCGCATCCTCCCGGATACGGCGAAAGATCGGGCGAAAGGGCGCGGCCAGTTCCTCGTATCGGGCGCTCGGCCCCTGCCCCCACCCCTGCGCGATCTGGGTGGCGGCCTGATCGGGCCGCTCCACCTTGCCCGCGTCGATATGGGTGGCGACGGATTGATGCTGGGTCATGGGGCGTCCGTTCAATAGGCTACGGTGAAGCGGCCGCGGACATGCGCGCCCTTTTCCAGCTCATCGATCACCGCAATGGCGAAGTCGGCGCGGGAGATGCGGCTTTCCCCGGCGTCGTCGCGCAGCAGATCGTTCTTGGACAGGCGGAAAATGCCGGTGCGCTCGCCCGCCTCGATCCGGCGCGGGGGCGAGACATAGGTCCAGTCCAGATCGTCGCCCTCCTCCCGCAAGCCGCGCAAAATCTCGATATTGGCCAGCGTGTGGCCCCGGTTGGCCTGCGGATATTCCGGCGAGTCGACGACCAGCAGGCCGGGGGCGGCCCACAGGCTGCCGACGCCGCCGACCAGGATGACCCGCTTGACCCCCGCCTTGCGCGCGCCCGCCAATATGGCGGCATGGGACTGGCGCAGCCGTTCGGGCTTGCCCTCGATCGGTTCGGACGGGTCGGGGCTGAACGCGCTGATCAGCGCCTCCTGCCCCGCCAGCGCCGCCGCGATGGAGTCCGCGTCATAGGCGTCCGCGACCGCCTCGCTCAGGCCGTCCGCCGCCTCGATCCGGCCGGGTGTGCGGACGATGGCGGTGACGTCATGCCCGCGCCGCAGCGCCTCCTGGCGAATTTCGGAACCGATGCGACCGGCGGCTCCCAACAGTGCAATGCTCATAATCGGACGACTCCGTCAAAACAGGGGATTGGGTCAAAACAGGGGATTGAAAAAAGGCGGGATTGAAAAAAGCGGGGTGGCGCGGGCTGCCCCTATGCCGGGGACAGCGACCGGGGACCGGCGGCGGCGACCTTCGGGTGGGACGGCAGGTCGGCCAGCGGATGGGGATCGACCACCACCGGACGCGGCTCCGCCCGCACCTCCTGCGCGCGGGCGTCGGCGATGTCCCGGGCGGCATCGCCCGAATCCTGGCTGGCCCAGCCGCTGGAGTCTCCCTCGTCGGCGGCGATCGCGATCGTCCGCGCGCCCGCGGGCAGCGGCGCGCCCGCCACGCCCAGCATCAGCAGCGCGGCGGCAGCCCGGCGGACGACCGGCCTCATGAACATACGCTCCATCGTCACCCTCTCATCCTCCAAAGCCATGGCCGCCCGCATCAAGCCCCGCATCGTCACGCGACCCCGATCAGCGACAATATGTCCCGCCGCCGCCGCACCGATTCCGCATCGGCGGGGTCGCGCGGGCGGGGCGTGTCGTTTGCAATGTCATGCCGGATGCGCCCGTCGCGCATGATCAGGATGCGGTCGGCCAGCAGCACCGCCTCCTCCACATCATGCGTCACCAGCAACACGGCGCAGCCGCGCGCGGCCCATAATTCCCCCACCAGCGCCTGCGCCTTCATCCGGGTCAGCGCGTCCAGCGCGCCGAACGGCTCGTCCAGCAGCAGCAGTTCGGGATCGCGGATCAGCGCGCGCGCCAGCGATCCCCGCTGCGCCTCCCCGCCGGACAATTCCTTGGGCCACGCCCCCGCCCGATGCGACAGGCCGACCTCGGCCAGCGCGGCGGCGACCCGCTCCGCCGGCTTTTCGCCCGCATAGCCCAGCCCGACATTCTCGCTCAGCCGCTTCCACGGCAGCAGGCGCGGCGCCTGAAAGGCCACGCCCCGGCGCGACGACACCATCACCTCGCCTGTAATCTCCCGGTCCAGACCGGCCAGCACGCGCAGCAGGCTGCTCTTGCCGCACCCGCTCGCGCCCAGCAGCGCGACGAACTCGCCCGCATGAATATCGACGTTCAGCCCGTCGATCACCGCCCGCTCACCGAACCGCCGCGTCAGGTCGCGCACCCGCACCGCCAGCGACCGTGTGGCGGGCTGGGCGGCGGGCTGGACCGCCGGGGTCAGGCGGCCTTGAAACTGGGTCGCCATGACAGGAGCCTCCCTTCGAGCGTGCGGACGACAATGTCGGCGGACAGGCCGAGCGCGGCATAGATCAGCAGGCAGACAAAGATGATGTCCGTCCGGTACGTCTCGCGGGCGTAGGTGGTGAGGTAGCCGATGCCGGTCTGGCTGTTCACCGTCTCAGCAAAGACCAGCGCCAGCCAGGACGACCCCAACGCATAGCGCAACCCGACCAGCGCATTGGGCAGCGCACCGGGCAGCACGACATGGCGGATCACCGCCGCCGGGCGGAGGCCCATGGTGCGCGCGGCCTCCACCAGCGTCTCGTCCACGTTGCGAATGCCCGCGAACAGGTTGAGGTAGATGGGAAAGAAGGACGCCAGCGCGACCAGCGCCACCTTCGACCCCTCGTCGATACCCAGCCAGATCAGCAGCAACGGCACCAGCCCGGCCCAGGGCAGCGTCCGCACCATCTGGATCGGCGCATCGATCAGATCCTCGCCCAGCCGCAACAGGCCCGCGAACAGCGCCGCCGCCACGCCCGCGCTCATCCCGATGCTCGCGCCGACCACGACCCGCAGCAGGGAGGCGCGCAGCGCGTCGCCCAACTGCCCCGTCACCACCAGTTCGCGCAGCGCGGCGATCACCGTGAGCGGTCCGGGCAGCAGGTCCGGCGACAGCCATTGCTGGACGGCGGCCAACGACCAGATGGCGAGCAGCAGCAGCACCCCGCTCAGCCGCCGCACCGTGCGCGGCACGCCGCGCCTGTGCGCCGCGCTCTGCGCCTCGATCTGCACCAGCGCGCTGCCGGGATGCAGGGGGGTGACGGTGGCGCCCGTGGCGGCCAGAGCCTGTGTCATGACGCAGCCTTTCCGGCGGCCTGCCCGGCCACCGTCCCACCCGCGCGCAACCGCGCCACTTCATCGGCCACCACCCTGTCAAAGCCGGGCGCGATATGGTCACGGATCAGGAAAGGATGGCGAAATTCGCCCTGTTCGTGGAAATAGTCGATTTCCCGCTGCCAGCGTTGCTGCACGTCCGCGTCGGTCGCGGGCACATAATGGGTGCGCCCGCGCGAGATGGCGAGCTGGGCGGCAGCCAGCGGAATCTGCGCCTGCTTCGCCATTTCCTGCGCCCATTGGTCGGGATGCGTATCGACCCAGTGCTGCGCCCGCACGATGCGGCGCACCAGATCCTTCAGCGCGCGATTCTTGCGCGGATCCTGCACGGATGCGGTCGCGGCATAGAGCATACCCGCCGTGGGCACGACGCTGCGCAGCGACGCGATGCCACGCGCCCCGAACTGCACCTCCGCAATCGCCGCATTGGGATCCCACAGCACCACGGCATCGACCTGATGGTTCAGCAGCGCGGACAGCCCGTCGACCGTGTTGAGGTTCAGCAACAGCTTGCGGTCCCGTTCCAGGCCCAGTTGGTCGAACGCCTTGGCGAGCTGATAATATTGCGCGGTGCGATAGGAGATGGCGATCTTGCGCCCGCGCAGGTCGGCCAGACTGCGCGCCGGGCTGTCCTTGGGGACCAGCAGGTCGCTCTTGCTGTCCGCCGAATCGGATATGGTCCCGGCCAGCGGGCTGATCCGCGCGCCATTGGCCAGCGCGAACAGCACGCCCGTCTCGCCGCCGCCGCCGATGTCGACCTGCCCGGCCTTCAGCGCCTCGGTCAGCGGCGGGGTGGAATCGAACACCGCCCATTTGACCGTGTAGGGCAGATTCTCCGCCTCGCCCGATGCGATCAACTGGCGGCGCAGGCCCGTCTTGTTGGGCGTGCCGACCACGATCACCACGTCGGACAGGTCATCGGGGTCGCCGACCGCCGTGCTCCCCGCGGGGCGCAGCAAGGCCCAGCCCGCCAGCGCCAACAGCAGCACGGTCCCCAGCGCGATCAGCCCGCGACGCCCGCCCGTGGACAGCACGGCCATCAGCGCAGACCCCGGATGGCGACGGCGGAGGGGATGGCGCGCACGGGGCGCCCCGGCTGGATCGCTGGAGTTGGGGAAATCGCGCGAGCCTTCACGCTCCCTCGCACAACCGCGCTGGCCATGGGCATATCCCTCCGTGTCCCGACGCCGGGCAGGCACGGCCCTGCGCTTGCGCCAAAACCACCGTCCGAACCGGAGCGGACCGGCGCGTCGCCATCAAAGTCCTGCGCCATGACGCGCAGATCGGGCGCGCGAAGGTCGGCAGGGCGAAGGTCAGGACCAAGCGAACGGAGGCCCGACGCCCCATCGCCACCCCGGCGCAGACCAGCCCCAAACCGCAAGCCGCCGCCCCGGCCGCGCAAAAACACAGCCCCTTCGACGGCAAACCGCGACCCGCGCCCGGCCGACCGGCGCCATGCGACAGCGCCCGCACGGGGCGACTGCGAAAGAAACGGATCGGCCTCACCCCTGCGGTGATCGACAGGACGCGCACCGCGCGCGGCATCAGGCTGCGCGGACGGCAGGTGCGCGCGGCCAGCGCGCCCGGCGTCACTGCGTGCGGCATCAAAGCACTCGGCGTCAGGGACTGCGGCATCAGAGACTGCGGCATCAGCGCGAGCGACGCCAGAGCAGGCGGCATCAAGGGCCGCGGGATCATCGTGCCGGACGTCATGGCACCCGGCGCCAAGGACTGCGACGTCAGGGACTGCGACGTCAGGGACTGGGGCGTCAGGGACTGGGGCGTCAGGGAAGACAACGTCATGGAAGGCTGTGCCGGGGGATGCCAGCCGATGGACAGGACAGCCATGGCCGCGCCCCGACTCCGGGCGGCGCAAAAACAGTGGAAACGGCGGCTGAACAGGCATGGCATCCCTCATGGAGAGACCTTACCCTATATCCCTATTAGTTCGATAGACATTCATATTTTCTACAGCGGGTGAAAGCCCGCCTTCCGAACCCCATCCCTCACCCCGCCCATCTATCCCATCCCTTTGAAATTATACATTTTCCGTAAAAACCATACATTCCACAAATAACCCCGCCCGGCCCCGCCGCCTAACCCGCCGCTTTTACAAAACACCCTTTCGGTCGGTCATGTTGAAAAGCCACCCCTCCCAAACCCCCGGAAACTGGACCTGCGATTCCCATCTCCCCAAAAGTCCCATCATGAAAAACCCCGCCGGTCGATCTGACCGGCGGGGCTATGCTGTCCTTTGGGGGCGCTCCGCTTATTCGGCGGCGACACTCTGTCCCGCCGCCTGATGAACCGCCGCCTGCGCCTCGCGCCGGGCGACCTCCTGCCGCACCAGCCCGATCACCTCCCGGCCATAGGTCACCGTGTCCTCCTCCGGGTAGAAGCAGCGGACGAGGAAGGTGGTCACGCCCAGATCATAATAGTCGAGCAGCGACTCCGCGACCTGCTCGCCGGTGCCGACCAGCGCGGTCGAATTGCCGCCCGCGCCGGACACCGCCGCAACCTCCGTCCACAGTCGCTTGTCCAGCACCCGGCCCCGCGCAGCCGCCTCGCGCAGCCGCACCGATCCGACATTCATCGGCAGGCCCTGCGTCCGGGCGTTGGGCGAGTCCACGCCGCCCCGCGCCTTCACCGCCTCCAATATCCGGTCGGCCCGCTCCCACGCCTTCGCCTCCGTCTCCGCCACCACCGGGCGGAAGGCCAGGACGAAGCGGATCTGGTCCGCCCGGCCATGCTTCGCGGCGGCGGCCCGCACCCGCGCAATCGTCTCGCGCGTCCCGTCCAGCGGCTCACCCCACAGCGCATAGACATCGGCATGCTTGCCCGCGACCTCTATCGCCGCATCCGACGACCCGCCGAAATAGATGGGGATGCGCGGCTGCTGGAACGGCTTCACCGTCGAGAAAGCGCCCTTGAACTTATAGAAGCGCCCCTCATGATCGAACGGCGTGTCGGACGACCAGACCCGCTTGAGCACGTCCAGATATTCATCGGTCCGGGTATAGCGGTCGTCCTTGTTCAGGAAGTCGCCATCGCGCTGCTGGTCCTCGTCCGTGCCGCCGGTGATGATATGGACGCCCAGCCGCCCATCGCTGAAATGGTCCAGCGTGGCGAGTTGCCGCGCGCCGATCGTCGGCGGTACGAAGCCGGTGCGATGGGCCAGCATCACGCCCAGCCGCTGCGTCTCGTGCAGGACGAAGGCCGCGATCTGGTTATTGTCGGCGATGGTCGAGAAGGAGCCGATCAGCAGGCGGTCGAAGTCATGATCCTCGGCCGCACGGGCGATCCGGCGGATATACTCCTTGTCGACGACGGGACCGCTGGCGGGCACCACGTCCGATCCGGCGCGGCTGCCGACATGACCGACAAATTCCACTGGCATGTCTTTATTCCTTCTCTATCCAAAAAATCAGGCGACCCGGTGACGGCGCACGAGGCTCAGCTCGACCACCGTATCGCGGAGCTGGAGGGAGGCGCGGGTCGGCTCGATCAGCATCCCGTCGCGCAGCGGCGTGGTGCAGGCTGTCTCCACCTTGCCGTCGATCCGCACCGCGCACAGGTCACACAGGCCCCGGCGGCACGACAGCACATAGGCCAGCGAGGGGTCGACCTTGCGCTGGAGATATTGGAGCGCAGTGCTGACGCTCGCCCCCTCCCATGTGCCGCTGATCCCCGATTCCGCTGGATCGTCCGGCAGGTCGAAACGGGCGATCTCCTCCGAACCGTCGCGGTTCAGGCGCAAGCGGATATGGGTCATGGCGCCAGCACGGGGAAAGCCACCGCGCGCGTCTCATGGACCAGCGCACCGCCGGTCGCGCGGACCAGCCCGTGAAAGGGTGCAGGCCGCGCCGCCTCGTCCAGGCTGTCCGTCCGTTGATGCGCGCCCAGCGAATGGCCGCGAGCACGGGCGCCCAGCAGGGCCGCCTCCAGCACATCGACCGCCGCCCGGCATTCGATGGCCGTGCTCCAGTCGCGGTTATAGCCGGGATCGCGTTGCCGGACCGCCAGTTGCGGCAGGACGGAACGGCGAATGTCGCCAATCTCCACGATGGCCGCGTCGATGCGCGTGCCGTCCCGCACCGGGGACAGCGCGCTATCGGTCAACGCGCCCAACCGCTCGGCCACCTCCAGCGGGGCGATGCCCGCCTCCCGCTCCATCGGCGCGCGCACCCTCTCCTGCAATTCGGCGCGATTGACCGCCGGTGCGGGCAGGCCGTTGCGACGCGATGCCCGCGCGGCGGCCAGCCCCGCGCGCGCGCCCTGCACCAGCATCTGCGCGCCCGCATTACCCGACAGACGATTGCTGCCATGCACGCCGCCAGCCGCCTCGCCGCAGGCATAGAGGCCAGGCACCCCGGTATCCCCGTCCACGTCGATGTGGATGCCACCCAGCGAGAAATGGGCGGCGGGCGCGACCTCGATCGCATAGCCGGCCTTGATCCGCTCGATCAGTGGAGTGAAGTCGAACCCCTGATAGCGCCCGTCGCGCGACAGGCTCTTGGACCACAGCGGCATATTGTCGATGATGTCGCGCGGCAGATGCGCCCAGGACAGATAGACGCCGCCATTGGGGCTGCCCCGGCCCGCCGCGACTTCCGCCGCGCTGCCCGCCGCGACAACGTCGCGCGTTGCCAGTTCGATGTTCACCGGATCCCAGCGTTGCAGGAAGCGTTCGCCATAGCGGTTCAGCAGCCAGGCTCGCACGCCCGCCTGCGGCCCGATGGTCCAGGGAAACTGGATGCCCTTCCATATCTCTGGCGCGATGACGCAGCAGGGCAGGAACTGGAGCATTTCCGACTCGATCAGCGCCGCCCCCGCTTCCAGCGCCATGGCATGGCCCTCGCCCGCCAGTTCCTCCGGCGCGGTGCGCAGCCGCCAGTTGGATGTGGTGCCGCCCGTCGCGATCACGACAGCGCGCGCATCAATCTCCGCCACCTCGCCTGTGCGCCGGTCGAGGCCAGTGACGCCGACCACCGCGCCTTCCGCATCGCGCAGCAGCCCGGCGGACAGGAAATCCTCGCGGAACAGCACGCCCGCGCGCGTCGCGCCCGTCGTCACGGCCTTTTGCATGTCCGGCCCGGTGACATGAACGCCCCGGCCGCTGCTATGGCCGGGCGCGCGCTTGGACACGCGCGGCTTCACGCCCATGGCCATCAGCGCGCCCAGTTCCGCGCCGACATCCTCCACCATCGACTGGACCAGCGACTGGTCGCTGATGAAGCGGCCGGACCGAATCGTGTCCTCCGCGAAATCCTGCTCCGTGTCGGTGGGATCGACGTCCAGCCCCAATCCGGCCAGCACATTGCCCGATACGGAAATGCCACCGCCGGAGGTGATGGTCGCACCCGTGCGTCCGACCAGCCCCTTGTTCAGGACCAGCACGTCCGCCCCGGACTCGCGCGCACGCCGGGCCGCCGTCAGCCCGGCACCGCCGGCCCCGACCACCACAACGTCCCAGATTCGCGAACTGCCCATATATCTCCCCGATCACGCGCCTTGCGTCCGGCCAGCGGCCCGGTCGGGCCGTCCCCCCCTAGGGTAGAGGCTCGTCACGGGCGCGAAAGAATATTCTACTGACCCTATAGGTTTTATTTATTTGCTTGTCGATAAGCCGCCCCTAAGCTCGACCCACGTTCTGGGAGGCGTGAATGAAATTGCTTGAGCCATTCAATCTGGGCGCACTGACGCTGCCGAGCCGCGTCGTGATGGCGCCGCTGACGCGCCGTCGCGCGGGGCATGGCAAGATTGCGACCAGCCTGATGGCCGATCATTATGCACAACGCGCCAGCGCGGGCCTCATCATCTCCGAATCGACGGAGGTCGACCCGCGCAGCGCCATCGACGTGCCGACCCGGCCCGGCCTGTTCAACGCGGATCAGGTGGCGGGATGGCGCCGCGTCACCGACCACGTCCATCTCGCCGGTGGCCGCATCTTCGTGCAACTCTCCCACCTCGGCCGCGCATCCCATCCGCTGCTGCTCGCCGAAGGGGCGGAGCCTGTCGCTCCCTCCGCCATCGCAGGGCAAGGCAACGCCTTCACCCGCGAAGGCCCCCTGCCCTTTCCCGTACCGCGCGCGCTGACGCTGGCCGAAATCCCCCAAATCGTGGACCAGTTCGCCCATGCCGCCATCCTCGCGCGTGAGGCCGGGTTCGACGGGGTGGAGGTGCATGGCGCCAATGGCTATCTGATCGACCAGTTCCTGCGCTCCGGCTCCAACCAGCGCACCGACGATTATGGCGGCCCGATCCAGAACCGCATCCGCTTCCTCCTCGAAGTGACCGAGGCGATTGCCGCCATCTGGGGCGTGGAGCGTGTCGGCGTGCGCCTTTCCCCATGGAACGACTTCAACGGCATGGCCGACGCCAACCCGGTCGAGACGTTCCAATATGCGGCGGAGGCGCTGGACCAGCTCGGCATCGCCTATCTCCACCTCATCGAACCCGTCGGGCAGAAGCGGGCGCTCGCCCCCCGGCTTCGGCGCATCTTCGGCGGCGCGCTGATCGTGGCGGGCAGCTATGACCGGGATCGGGCGGAAGCGGTGATCGCCGATGGCACGGCGGACCTCGTCGCCTTCGGGGAAAGCTATATCGCCAATCCCGACCTGCCCGAACGCTTTCGCCAGGGCGCGCCACTCAACCCCGCGATCCGCTCGACTTTCTACGGCGGCGGCGCGGCCGGCTATACCGATTATCCGACGCTTGGTGCACAAGAGGTAGTTCTGTGATTCACATTTCCCGCCGCAATGCGCTGCTCGCCGGTGGCGCGTTGGGCCTTCTTGGTCTCGCCGGCTGTTCCCCGTCAGCGCAGGAGGGTGAGCGCGGCACGCTGGTCATCGGGTTCAGCCCGGAACCGCCCACGCTCACCAGCGCCGCCACCACCGCCGGGCCGACGCAATCCGTCTCGACCAAGATTTTCGACGGCCTCGTCACTTTCGACGCGGCTGGCAAGCCGCAACCGCAACTGGCGCTGAGCTGGGAAACGGCAGCGGACGGCCACAGCCTGACCTTCAAGCTGCGCCCCAACGTCAAATGGCATGACGGCCAGCCTTTCACCTCCGCCGATGTCGCCTATTCGCTGCTGGAGGTGTGGAAGAAACTGCATGGGCGCGGTCGCTCGACCTTCGCTCCCGTCTCCGCGGTGGAGACACCCGATCCGCTGACCGTCGTCATCCGCCTCTCGACTCCGGCCCCCTATCTGCTGTCGGCACTGGGATCGCCGGAATCGCAGATCGTCCCGCGCCATATCTATGCGGGCAAGGATTTCCTCTCCAACCCCGCCAACAACGCGCCCATCGGCACCGGCCCGTTCCGCTTCGCCGAATGGCGGCGGGGCGAGTTCATCCGGCTGGAGCGCAACCCCGACTATTGGCTCGCGGGTGCGCCCAAGCTGGACGGCATCATCTATCGGCTGGCGGCTGACCCCGCATCGGCGGCGGCGGCGCTGGAAACCGGCGAGGTCCATCTCGTCACCAACAGCCAGATCGCGCTGAACGACGTCAAGCGGCTGAAGGCCCTGCCCGGCATCCAGACGCTGGAACGGCCCAGCGGCTTCACCGCGACGCTGACCGTCTTCGAATTCAACCTCGACCGCCCCGCGCTGCGCGACCCCCGCGTGCGGCAGGCCTTTGCCCATGCCATCGACAAGCGGTTCCTGCTCGACAAGGTCTGGCACGGTTTCGGCACCATCGAAAATTCGGCGATTCCGCAGGCGATGGCCGATTTCACCGACCCGTCCGTCCATGGCTATGCCTATGATCCGGCTAAAGCGATTGCGCTGCTCGACGCGGCGGGGCTGAAGCCCGACGCGCAGGGCATCCGCCTGCGCCTGAACCATGATCCGGCCCCGACCGGCGACATGCTGCGCCAGTCGGCACTGGCGATCCGCGACCAGCTCCGTCGCGTCGGCATCGACCTGCAAATCCGTGCATCCGATTTCCCCGGCTTCCTCAAGCGTGTCTATACCGACCGGGATTTCGACACGATCCAATATTCCGCCAGCTCCGGTCCCGACCCGGCCATCGGCACGCAGCGTTTCTACTGGTCGCCCAATTTCAAGCCGGGCGTCGCCTTCTCCAATGGCTCGCATTACGCGAACCGCACCGTGGACCGGCTGCTCGAACAGGCGCAGCAGGAGAGTGATCCACAGGTGCGCCACACCCTCTATCGCACGTTCCAGCAGCAGGTGAATCAGGATCTGCCCCGCATCCCGCTGATCTCCGGCGCGATCGTCACGCTGGCCAGCCCGCGCGTCCGCAACCTGCCCGACACGGCCTATGCCACGCTGGACAATTTCGCGGGGGTATCCCTTGCCCCGGCCTGATCGCCGCCCCTCTCTCTCCCTCTTCCGAAAGCGTCAGGAGACTGTCATGACCCAACCCAACGCCCTCTGGTACACGCGCTGCCCCGTGCCAACGACATCCGGCATCGCCCAGCATTTCCGCTGGCTGCATGCGGAATTTGCGCAGGCGGGCATTGCGCTGGAATCCATCCGCGCGGCGGAGAACAAGGCTGTCCGCCGTTCGCATTACGACCATACCCATCCCAACATGTTCCGGGAGGGTGGCAATGTGCCGCCGCTCTGGGCGCGGGGGCTGGGCCGCGACACGGTGGTCGTGGGCATCACCTGGGTCGATGAGGAGCAGTTGATCCTCGTGCGTGCCGACAGCGCCATCGAAACCGTCGAGCAGTTGCGCGGCGCGCGCCTCGGCCTGCCGCTCCATGACAGCGAGATCGTCGACATCGGCCGCGCGCAGGATCTGCGCGGCCTGCTCACCGCGCTGGAGATTGGCGGCATCGGTCGCGACGAAGTGACCATCGTCGATCTAGGGGGCGGCGACTTCGACCTGCGCGAGCAGCGCGACGGCGAGCGCGTCCACCTCGGCGCAGAGGCGCTGTTGTCCGGCAAGGCCGACGCCATCTATGCCAAGGGCGCGGTCAGCGCGACCCTGATCGAGAAACATGGCTTCCGCGCCATTCTCGACATCAACGCGCAGGACAATCCGCTCGCCCGCGTCAACGCCGGGACGCCCCGCCCCATCACCGTCGATGGCACGCTGGCGCGCGAACACCCGGAAATCGTCGCCCGCTATCTCGCCGTCTTGCAAAAAACGGCCGAATGGGCCGCCACCCATCCCGAAGAGGTCGTTCGCGCCATCGCGGCGGAAACCCATGCCAGCGAGGCGGCCGTCCGTCGCGGCTTCGGCCCGCACCTGCACGAACGCTTCACCGTCGCCCTGTCCCCGCTGAACGTGCAGGGCCTGCGCCAGCAGAAGGACTTCCTCGTCGCCGAAGGCTTCATCCAGGACTTCGACTTCGACAACTGGATCGACCCCGCGCCGCTGGCGCTGGCGGCGGACATCGCGCCCGGCATCCTATTGGATACGATCCCGTCGCTGGAAAGCGCCGACGCCTGATCCTTTCACGGCATACCCCTCACGGACGGCCTCCCCCCTCCGGCCCGTCCGTGTTGTCCGCCTCGCGATCCTTCCCTCGCGAGGCGGACCCCCTTTCCTCTACCCATCCACACAGCGGTCCGACACGCTATCGCCAGCCAAAGCCCCACAGCCTGGCTTTGGCGTCCTAAACAACATCTACCCGGATAGGCCCTTGCGATAATCTCTACTGCTTCTATGGAGATTGCATATATTAAGCAGGGAATATCATGACGACTCAGATTAGCAGTGTTTCGGGGGATGCACGGGCGCGGCGGGCGCCTTCTTTGCTGGCGGGAACCGGCTGGCTGGCGCTGGCCGCCCTCGCCGCCTTCGCCCCCCTGTCGGCCCATGCCGCCGACGCGGCCGCAGCAGCCAGCGATACCGCAGCCGCTGACGCAGCGTCAGACGCCGGTCCCGGCGACATCATCGTCACCGGATCGCGCGTCAGCCGCACCGTGGCGGAAAGCGTCGTGCCCATCGACGTGATCGGCGAAAAGCAGTTGCAGGCAACCGGCAAGGTCAATGTCCGCGACATCCTCCAGCAGCTCGTCCCCTCCTACAACAACGCTTCCGGCTGGACCGGCGGCACGGGCGAGGCGGTCAAGTCCGCCAGCCTGCGCGGCCTCAATTCCGACCAGACGCTGGTGCTGGTCAATGGCAAGCGCCGGGCGGGCCACTCCATCGTCTTCGTGACGGCGCGCGGCAACCTTGGCGCATCGCCGGTCGACCTCGACTATATTCCCTCCTCCTCCGTCTCCCGGATCGAGGTGCTGCGCGATGGTGCCGCCGCCCAATATGGATCGGACGCGATCGCGGGCGTCATCAACATCATCCTGAAGGACAAGGGCGAGGGTGGATCGTTCAGCGCCACCGCTGGCCAGTACACCAAGCATGACGGGGTGAGTGACAAGCTGGGCGAGACGATCCAGATCAACTTCGACCAGGGCTTCAATCTGGGTGAGCAGGGCTTCCTGCGCGTCTTCGGCAATTACAACCACCAGAATTACACCAACCGGCTGGGGGCAACCGCCGCCTGCACCACCGCTGACCGGGCGCGCACCTGCCTCTATCCCGCGGGCGACCCTCGCGAGCAGACCGCCAGCCGTTATCGCGGCAAGCAGGGCCTGCCGCAGACGCAGACGATCAACGTCGGCTATAATGCGGAGGTGGCGCTGGGCAGCGACATCACCGCCTATTCCTTCGCGACCTTCTCCGACCAGAACAGCTATAATTTCGGCATCTACCGTCCGCCCGCATCGCTGCAAAACCTGCCGTCAGTCTACCCGGAGGGCTATCTGCCGCAGTTCACCGTCAACACCCAGGCATGGCAGGGCGTGTTCGGGCTGAAGGGCAGCGACCTGCTCGGCTGGGACTGGGATTTCAGCACCAGCTACGCCAACAACAAGGCGCGGCTGGAGAATAACGCCTCGCTCAACCCCTCGCTCGGCCCGACCAGCCCGCGCGATATCTTCCTCGGCAACACGCTGTTCACCGAATGGACGACCAACCTCGACCTGAAGCGCCAGATCGAGACCGGGCTGTTCGCGGAGCCGTTGAACTTCGCCATCGGCGCGGAATATCGGCGCAACCATTTCGAACAGCAGGCGGGCGAACCCGCCTCCTACCAGATCGGCACCTATGTCTTCCCGACCGATCCCACCGATCCCAATTATTCGGCGGCCAATGCGGGCAAGCGGCCCAGCGGCGGCGCGTCGGGCCTCGGCGGTTTCGATCCGGCGGCGCTGGGCAATCGTTCGCGCAGCAACGTCTCGCTCTATCTCGACCTGGCGCAGAAGCTGACGCAGGGCTGGGAAGTCGGCTTTGCCGGGCGCTATGAACATTATAGCGATTTCGGTTCGACCTGGAGCGGCAAATTCTCCACCCGCGTCGAAGTCCTGCCGGGCGTGGCCCTGCGCGGATCGGTCAGCAACGGCTTCCGCGCGCCGTCGCTGCAACAGCAGACCTACACCTCCCTGCTGCCCAATTATGTGACGCAGGGCACGGCGCAGGTTCTGTCCATCGTGCGCTACATCCCGGCGGACAGCACGGTGGCGCGCGCCATCGGCGCTTCTGCCCTGCGCCCCGAAAAGTCGCTGGACCTGACGGCGGGCATCGTGCTCCAGCCGCTGCGCAACCTGTCCGTCTCGCTGGACGCCTATCAGATCGACATCAACGACCGCATCCTCGCAACGGGTCAGTTGCTCTCGCTGACGGCGGGTTCCCCGCTCCAGCAGGCGCTGGTCGCGGCGGGCGCCAATCCCGGCGATACCTTCTCCTACTTCACCAACGCCGCCGACACGCGCACGCGCGGCCTCGACCTGGTGGTGGAGTATCAGCAGGATCTGGGCAACGCGGGCAAGATCAACTGGTCGCTGGCCAGTGCGTTCAACGAAACGACGATCCGCAAGCTCGCCCCCACCCCCGCCGTCCTGTCCGGCTCCGGCCTGTCCCTATTCGACCGGGGCCGCATCGGCGACCTGACCAAGGCCTATCCAAAGAACCGCACCATCCTGAGCGCCAACTGGCAGGTGGGCAAATTCTCGGCCACGGTGCGGGAGGCCTATTATAGCGCGACATGGTCCACCGACACCACGACGCCGGGCCGCGACAGCCGCAACAGCCCGGCCTTCATCACCGACCTCGACGTCAATTATCAGGCGACCAGCAATATCCGCCTGACGGTTGGCGCGAACAATCTGTTCAACAAGATGCCGAGCCAGATCAACCCGGACGCCCAACTCTATTATGGCTGGTGGGCGCAGAACCCAGTGTACAATCTCACCTCGCCCTATGGCTATAACGGCGGCTTCTACTACGCCCGCATCGGACTGAGCTGGTAAGACAGCGACGGGGGAGGCACGCGGCACGCTGCGTCCCCCTCTTCCGCACACAAAAAAGGGGCCGGGCGCTGCAATCAGCGCCCGGCCCCTTTTTGTATCAGCCTGTCATGTCAGCGCTGACCGTGGCCTGCAATGCCTCCTGCAACAGATAGCCGCCGCGCTTCTTCAGATTCTCGGTATAGAGACCACGGAACTCCTCCGGCGGGAATGTATGCGTGCTCGCCCGCTCGACCAGCGCGGTGGCCCAGGCCTGAAGGCGCGGATAGTCCGCGATCAGCCGGTCGCCGGACAGATCTTCGACAATCAGATACCGCTGAAGGAAGGGCGCATAGCCCGCATCGACCAGCGAATAGCGTTCACCGTTGAAGAAGGGGCCGCCATCGCCCTGCTGCCGCACCAGCGCCTCTTCCAGCCGACCGAAGATGGTGGCGAGCGCCGCCCGCGCCTTGCCATGCGCCTCCGCATCGGGCGCACCCACGACCGCGCCGGTCGCGGCGGAGAAGCTGGGGATATAGTCGGTCCATGCCCGGTTGATCGCGCGCGTTACCGGATCTTCCGGGTGCAGGCGCGTTCCGGCCGCCTCATCCAGATGTTCCGCGATGGCGTTGGATTCGAACAGGGCGATGCCATCGTCGATCTGGAGGACCGGCACCTTGCCATGGGGGGAGATGCCGCTGAACCAGTCGGGCCGGTTGCCGGACTCGATATGGACGAAGTCAAACTCCACCTGCTTTTCGCGCAGCACGATGGCGGCGCGCTGCACCCAGGGGCAGGCCTTGAAACTGATGAGACGATAGCGTGCCATGAAGACTCTCCACGCCATTCCTGCCGCCGCGATCCCATATCGCGTGGGCGGAATGGCCGTTCCGCCATCGGCTCTAACCGGCCTGCATGGCCCCGATCAACATATATTCTATCATATTGGTAGGAATTACTGTCAGAGGCCCTCGCCCGCCACCCAATGGGCGTTGCCCAGCCGCCGCGCGACCTCCCACACCTGCCGCCGGATGTCCGGCACCGCCATGATCTCCCAGCTTTCCGCACGGGTCATCGGGCCTACCGCCAACAGGCTGCGATGGGCCTTGCCCTCCGCATCCACGACATGGCTTTGCCGGTCGACGTCCACCCCCAGCCGCAGCGGGTCTTGCCGCACCAGCCCGCGCCGGCGAAGATGGTCGAGCAGCGCATCCTTGTTCTGCGCGATGTCGCCGGACGGCCCGGTGCAGTTGATGACCCGGCGCACCGTCTCCACCCGGATCAGGTCGGTGCCGCGCACGCGCCACTCGATACGCGCGCTGTCACCCTTGCGCGTGGCGCTGACGATCTTGCCCGCGACGAAGTTCAACCTCCCTTCCATCTGCAACGTGCAGATCTTGCGGTCCACGGCGGGGGCCAGCCGGTGGCGATGCGCGTCCCAATAGGGGCGCAGATGGCGCAGGAAGCGCCGCCGGTCGTCCAGCGACATGCCGCGCCATATGTCCTGCGTATAGGGGCGCAGCTCGTCCACCGCGCCGCGCCAGCCGATGACGCCAGCCCGGTTGCGGACCGCGCGGAGCAGCGCCGTCCCCGTCTCGCGCGGGCGGTCCACCCGGTCGACATGCGGCCCGACCAGCGCATGGGGGCGGGGCCGCAATCCACGCCGCGACAGCGCGGTGATCCGCCCGTCGAACCCGTCCGCCTCCATGGAAAGCGCCGCGTCGATCGCGGTCAGCCCGCTGCCGATCAGCAGCACGCTGTCCTCCCGCCCCAGCCGGTTGGTCAGTCGCTGGCCCCAGGGACTAGGGAAATAAATGTCGGGGCCGAGCGTGTCGAAGACCGCCAGGTCGCCCGGCGCGAAATTGCCCTGCGCCAGTACGACAATGTCGCTCGCCCGCACCGTGCCGTCGGCCAGCCCCAGCGACCAGCCCTCCCCCTGCCCATTCCCCTGCGGATTCGCGGACACCACTTGCCCGTCGACCAACTCCAGCCGACCCGGCGCCTCGGCCCGCGCGGCATGCAGTTGCTCCGCCAGATAACGACCATAGACGCGGCGCGGCACGAAACGGTTGGTGCCCTCTTTCTCCCCCTCCCGGCCATCCGCGCTCAGCCAGCGCGAAAAATGGTCGAGGTCGTCGGGAAAGGCGCTCATGTTGGACGCGCGCACGTTGAGCATATGTTCGGGATTGTCGGTGCCATAGGCCAGTCCCCGGCCCAGCCGGTCCGGCTCCCGCTCGATCAGCAGCACCCGGCCGCGGCAATGGCGCAACAGGTTGATCGCCAGCAGCGTGCCGCTGAATCCCCCGCCGATGACGGCAATGGTCCGCTCCCGGCCCGCATGATGGCTGTCCTGATACATAGTCAAAATTCCAGAGTCTCCGGGATCGACGCGCCCGGAACGCGGGAATCGCTCTGCCTGATTCCCGCCCCGGACCTTGCCGTCCTTGTCACGATCCAAATTCACTACCGATTTGATAGAAAATTCTCAAGCCATGATCGCACACACCCGAACCACCATCCCAACATATTGCACAAAAAGGATTTTTATAAAATTTTCACAAAGGGAAAAGGGCAGGGGACATTTGCATCCAATATATGTCTATAATACTGGTATGAATTAAGGGAATTTGGGGACGGGTTATGGCGCCAGTGGAAGGCGCAAAATCGGCAAGCGCGCGCGACAAGGAATTGCGCGCCTACACCGCCAGCGAGGCCGTTGCCGCGCTGGGGATCGACACTGCGCGCGCGCCGCAGATATTGTGGCGGGTGATCCAGCAGGCGTTTCGCTATCGCTGGCGTTTTGCGCTGGCGATGGGCGCCTGCCTCGGCGGGACATTGGCCAATCTGATGTTGCCCCGGCTGCTAGGCCATGCCGTCGATCAGGCCGTGGCCGTGACCCAGCATCGCCACGAGCCATGGACGGTCGCGCTGACGCCGGTCGCCTGGACCGCGCTGCTGCTGGTCGGGGCCAGCGTGCTGCGCGGCCTGTTCCAGATGACGGCGGGTTATAATGCGGAGCATGTCGGCCAGAGCGTCGGCCGCGACCTGCGCCTGACCTTCTTCGAAAAGCTGCAACGGCTCGACTTCGGCTTTCACGACCGCATCCATTCCGGTGACCTCATCACGCGCGGTATGCTGGATCTGGAGGGGGTGCGCGGCTTTCTGGAGGTCGGCCTGCAACGCATCGTCCAGCTCGTGTTGCTGGCGGGCGTGGGCGGGTGGCTCCTCTTTACCCGCGACCCCCTGCTGGCGTCCGTGACCCTGCTGTTCCTGCCCGTCGTGGGGATGTTGGCGGGCCGCATGGGCATCCGCCTGCGCCTCGCCTGGACCCGGCTTCAGGAACGGATGGCCGTGCTGACCCGCGTGATGGAGGAGAATTTGCAGGGCGCCCGCGTCGTGCGCGCCTTCCCCGCGCGCGCGCACCAGATGGACGCCTTCGATCAGGCGGGCAACGCCGCCCTGCACCACGCCAACCAGCGCATCCGCATCCGCGCGCGCTCCATGGCGCAGATCAACGGCACCTATTATGCCGCCATGCTGGTGGTGCTGTGGCTGGGATCGTACCGGATCGCCGCAGGGGCCATCACCATCGGCCAGCTTGCCGAGTTCCTGGCCTTCATGACCATCCTGCAAATGCCCGTGCGGCAGATCAGCATGGTCATGAACGCGGGCGCGCGCGCCGTCTCCTCCGGCAGCCGCCTGTTCGAGATACTGGACCGGCCCGCCGACATCGTCGATGCCCCCGGCGCGCGGCCCCTCGCCCTGCGCGCGGGCACGCTGCGGTTCGAGAATGTCGCCTTCCGCCATGACCCGGATGCGCCCTGGGCGGTCCGCGATGTCAGCTTTGCGGTGGAGCGGGGCCGCACTTTGGGCATCGTCGGCCCGGCGGGGTCGGGCAAGTCCACCCTCGCCCATCTCGCCGCGCGCTTCTACGACCCGCAACAGGGCCGCATCCTGATCGACGGGCAGGACATCCGCACCACCACGCTGCACTCGCTGCGCACCGCCGTCAGCCTCGTCGCGCAGGACATCTTCCTGTTCGACGACAGCGTGGAGCGCAACATCGCCTATGCCGAACCCACGACGCGCCGCTCCACCGTGCAACAGGCATCGGTGACGGCGCAGTTGCACGATCATGTCGCGGGCCTGCCGCGCGGCTACCAGACCGCCATCGGGGAGCGCGGCTCGCGCCTGTCCGGCGGCCAGCGGCAACGCGCCGCCATCGCGCGCAGCCTGCTGCCCGACAGCGCGGTGCTGATCTTCGACGACGCCACTTCCGCCGTCGACGCCGCGACCGAGCATCGCCTGCGCCACGCCCTGCGCGCGGCGACGGCGGACAAGGCGACGATCATCATCTCGCATCGCCTCTCCTCACTGATGCACGCGGACGAGATCATCGTGCTCGACGCCGGGCGGATCATAGAACGGGGCAGCCATGCCGCTCTGGTGGCGGCGGACGGCTATTACGCCCTGCTCTACGCGCTCCAGACAACATCCGCCGGCCCGGAGGCCGACCAGCATCATGAGGAGGTCGCATGAACATCGCCGCCGCCCTGCAACCGGACGACAGCCGCCTGCCCATCCCCGACGGCGCGGAGCATGACCCGGACGCGATCGCCGAACGGGACGACCGCGACGAACAATTTGTGGAGATGGACTCCGGCGCCGTCTCGCGCCTGATGCCCTTCATCCGGCCGCACCGTCGCCTCGCCTTTGCCGCCATCGCCGCCATCCTCGCCTTTGTCGCGGCGCAGATCGCCATCCCGCTGCTCATCAAGGGCGCGGTGGACAGCCTGATGGACAAGCCGGGCAGCCTCGGCCTGCCCCTCATCCTGATCGCGTTCGGCGGGGTGATCCTGCTCAACAGCGCCGCCAACTATGCCAGCGACTTCACCGCCGCCCGGCTGGCGCAGCGCATCATCTTCGACCTGCGCCGCGCCATGTTCGCGCATTTGCAACGCCTGTCGCAGGGTTTCATGGACCGCAGCCATGTCGGGCGGATCATGTCCCGGCTTCAGGGTGACGTGAACGCGCTTCAGGAGTTTTTCGAAACCTCCGTCACGGCGGTCGGCGACCTCGCCCTGCTGATCGGCATCATCGGCGTATTGTTCGCGCTGGAATGGCGGCTGGCCTGCCTGACCCTGCTGCTGCTGCCCGTCCTGTTCGGCGTGCGCGCGCTGTGGCTGCCCCATGCCCGCCTCGTCTTTGCGCGGGCGCGCGACACCAGCTCCATCGTCAACGGCGCGCTGGCGGAGAATATCGGCGGCGTGCGCGTGGTGCAGGCGACCCGGCGGGAGGAGACGAACCTCGCCGATTTCGAGCGCAAGGCGACGGAGAATCGCGACGCGCAGATCGCATCCGCCTGGGCGGCGCAGATCATGGTGCCGACCATCGACATATTGACCGGCTTCGCCATGGGCATCGTCGCGCTGGGCAGTGCATGGCTGGTGCTGGACGGGCGCACCGACGTCGGCGTGATGGTCGCCTTCCTCTTCTATGTGCAACGCTTCTTCGAGCCGATCCGCACCCTGTCGCAGCAATATACGATGGCGCAGCGCGCCACGACCGCCGCCCATCGCATCTTCGCGGTGATCGACGTGCCGGTGGAGATCGTGGACAAGCCCGGCGCGCCCGCGCTCGACGCCCATGAACCTTCCATCGACCTGCGCGACGTCACCTTCGGCTATCGCAGTGGCCAGCCGATCCTGCGCAATTTCAACCTCTCCATCGCCCCGCGGGAGGTGGTGGCGCTGGTCGGGCCGACCGGATCGGGCAAGAGCAGCATCGCCGCCCTCATCTGCCGCCTCTACGACATATGGTCGGGCGAACTGCTGATCGGCAGGCAGGATGTGCGCGACGTGGCGCAACAGTCGATCAGCCGCAAGGTGGTGATGGTGTTGCAGGAACCCTTCCTCTTCACCGGCACGATCGAGGAGAATATCCGCTTCACCACCGCCGGGGCTAGTCTGGCGGACATCGTGCGCGCCGCGAAGGCCGTGCGCGCGCATGAGTTCATCGAGCGGCTGCCCGACGGCTATGACACGCTGCTCGACCAGCGCGGCCAGAATCTCTCCATCGGCCAGCGCCAGTTGCTCAGCTTCGCGCGCGCGCTGGTCGCCGACCCGGCGATCCTGATCCTGGACGAGGCGACCGCCAGCATCGACAGTTTCGTCGAGGCGCAGATACAGGAGGCGCTGCGCGTCCTGATGGAGGGGCGCACCAGCATCCTGATCGCCCACCGCCTCGCCACGGTGAAGGACGCCGACCGCATCATCGTGCTGAAGGACGGCGCGATACTGGAAGAAGGCTCGCCCGCGCAATTGCTGGCGCAGGGCGGCCTCTACGCCAGCCTGCATCGCCATAATTTCTCGTCCTTCGACGAACTCTGACCGGGAATCCCCGTTACCATGACCAGCCCGGCGACCGCCGCCCTTCCCCCCGTCGACCATCCCTACGCCGCCTTTGCCTTTCGCGATTACCGGATGTTCTTCCTGGCGCGGATCACCAATAATTTCGGCACCAACATCATGATGCCGGCGCTGGGGTGGCAGATCTACACGCTGACCCGCGATCCGCTGGCGCTCGGCCTGATCGGCATGGCGGTGTTCATCCCGGTGGTGCTGTCCACCCTGCCCGCCGGACAGGCCGCCGACCGGCTGGAGCGGCGGCGCGTCTACCAGATGTCGCAGCTCGTGCTGGTGCTCTCCGCGCTCAGCTTTGTCGGCCTGTCGCTCGGCCATGCGACGACGCCCCTCTATTTCTATCTGGCCGCGGCGGTGTTCGGCGCGGGCAAGACCTTCTCCATGCCCACCGCCATGGCGTGGATGCCGCACCTGCTGCCCCGCGCCCATTTCCCCAATGGCGTCGCCTGGACCTCCTCCGCCTTCCAGATTTCCAACGTCGTCGGCCCGGCCATCGTCGGCTTCACCCTCTATGCCTTTGGCGAGGCGCCGACCTATGCGCTCGCCGCCGCCTGCTATTTCGCCTCCTTCCTCTTCGCCGCGCTGGTGCGGACGCGCAGCAGGGGGGCGGACAACCGGCAGGCCAGCATCGCCCATCTGTTCAGCGGTCTCAGCTATATCTGGCGCAACCGCCTGATCTTCGGCGCGACCACGCTCGACCTGTTCGCGCTGCTGCTCGGCGGCGCAACCGCGATGCTGCCGGTCTACGCGCATGAAGTTCTGCACGTCGGCGAGGGCGGCTTTGGCATCTTGCGGAGCGCCCCCGCGATCGGCGCGGCGGCGACCGGCCTGCTGCTCGCCCACCGCCCCCTGCGCGACAAGGTCGGCACATGGCTGTTCGCGTCCGTCACCCTCTATGGCGGGACGGTCATCCTGTTCGGCATCTCCCGTATCTTCATCCTCTCGGTGCTGGTATTGATCCTGCTGGGCGCGGCGGAGATGATCGGCGGCTTCATCCGCCAGACGCTGGTCCAGCTTTCCACGCATGACGACATGCGCGGGCGCGTCACCTCCATCAACATGATGTTCGGCAGCGCCCGCAACGAGCTGGGCGACGTGCAGTCGGGTTTCGTCGCATCCCTGATCGGGGTCGTGCCCGCCGTCGTGCTGGGCGGAGCCTGCACGCTGGTCGTGGCCGGGCTATGGGCCTGGCTGTTCCCGGCGCTGCGCAACGCCAACCGATTCGACGACGCCTTTGCCGACCTGCCGCAGAAAGCCGACGGCTCCCCGCCCGCCCCGATCCAGCCGACGCGCCTGACCACCGCCGTCGTGATCGAGGAATTGCTGGAGGAAAAAGCCTGAACCGCCTCCGCTCCGCGCCGTCCGCCACCCCCTAAAGATAATCTCTACTATATCAGTAGGATTTATATGTGGAACCGGCCGCGCAATCCGATAGGCTCTCCCCATCGTTCGCAGGAGACCCCATCATGACTGATCGCAGCATTGATAGCCGCACCCTTGGCCAATGGCTCGACGACGGCGCCGAACTCGCCATCCTCGACCTCCGCGCAAAGGAGGATGTCACCGGCTATGGCCAGCCGCTGTTCGGCACCAATGCCCCCGCCGACACGCTGCTGGAGCAGATCGGTCGCCATGTTCCCCGTCGTCTCGTCCGCACCGTGCTGGTCGATGGCGGCGACGGGCGCGGCGTCGAACTGGCGGGCACGCTGCATGCGCAGGGCTGGGAGCATATCCACGCCCTCGACGGCGGCTTCCCCGCCTGGACCGCCAGCAGCGAGTCCGCGAACCGCTCCTTCGACATTCCCGGCCGCGACTTCTCGCTGGGCGTGAAGGAAGAGCGCGGCACCCCCGTCGTCACCGTGCAGGAACTCAAGGAACGGCGCGAGAAGGGCGACGACCTGATCGTCATCGACACCCGCACCCTGCCGGAGTTCGAGCGAAACCACGTCCCCGGCGCGGTCAGCGTCCCCGGTGCGGAACTGCTGCGCCACTTCACCAATGTCGTGCCCTCGCCCGACACCCATGTCATCGTCTCCTGCGCCGGCCTGCCCCGCGCCATCCTCGGCGCGCAGACGCTGATCGACGCGGGCGTACCGAACAAGGTCGCCTATCTGGAGGATGGCACCGGCGCATGGCGGCGCGCCGGATGGGATCTGGAGGAGGGCCTCACCGCCCGCTACGGCGACACGACGGAGGACAGCCGCGCCTTTGGCCGCGACCATGCCGCCCGCTTCTCCACCGCCGGGCGCTTCCCGGAGATCGACCTGGAAACCGCACAGAAATGGGCCGCCGATGAAGAGCGCACCACCTATCTGCTCGACGTCCGCACGCCCGATGAATTCGCTGCGGAGCATATCCCCGGTTCCATTTCGTCGGAGGGTGGCCAGCTCCTCGGCCTCTCCAGCCGCACCATCGCCACGCGCGGGGCGCGCCTCGTCCTGATCGACGACAGCGATGGCATCCGCGCGCAGACGGTCGCGCACTGGCTGTCCCGCCGCAATTTCGAGATCGTCATCCTTCGCCATGCCTTCTCCCAGTCAGACGTCGCGGCCGAACCCGCAGAAGCCGCCGCCTGACGGAGCACCACGCCGGTTCCCTCCTTCTCTCCGGGGAACCGGCGTGGACTAATCGACATCGACGATCCGACTTTCGAACAGAGCATGGGAAAACCCCTTCCCCGCCATTCGCTTGTCTGGACCGTCGATCCAGCCTGACCCTCTCCTGCCCAACTGAAAGAGCCGCTCCCGATCATTCGGCAGCGGCTCTCTTTTTAGGAAGGGATTGAGGAGTACCCAACCATTCCGGGGCATGGGCAACACAGGCCCAAAGACCCGGCCCCGGTCAGCGGCCCTTACAGTTCGCCATGTCGCAGCAGGTCGCGCGCCGTCTTGGTCGTCTGGATGATGAACAGCACGACCATCAATATGCCCACCCCGCCCACGAACAGGTCGTAGGAGGAAAATTCCGCAACGAAGGACGGGGCCTTGCCCACGAAGATCATCAGCAGCGTCATGGTGATGAGGATCAGCCGCAATTCGGTCGGCCCGCCCGCAAGGTAGGACAGGCGCATCTCGCTCACCACCCGCGCGGCCAGAAAGGCGTGGATCGACAGCATGAAATAGCCGGCCAGCGCGAACAGCGAAACGTCGAGCCGCACGAACGGGCTAACGCCCAGCCCGATCAGGAAGATCATATTGGCCAGCGCGTCGGTGCTATGGTCGATGAAATAGCCGAACTTGGGCCGTTCGATCTTGCGATAGCGCGCGATGCTGCCGTCCAGCGAGTCGCCCAGCCAGTGCACGAAATAGCCCGCGATGGACAACCACAGCCAATGCACGTTCCACAGGCTGAAGATATAGCCCGCCGAGATGATGATCGCGCCGACAAAGCCCAGCGTGGTCAGGTCGTCCGGGCTGATGGATGCCGGGAGGCGCGCGCACATCCAGTTCAGCAACCGCCGTTCGGCGGATGCGAGGAGATTTTGCTGGATGCGGTTGACCGGCTTCGTAGTGCGTGACATGTGACGTCTCTGTGACATCCGCGAACGGAAAGTCCAGCGGAATAGAGTTGCCGCCGTGCCGATGCGACGCAATTTTTGCTCGTTATCGAGCGAGTTGGCTCATTCCCCGCAATAAAACACCTTCAGCGCCCGCGCATCGTGCAGCGCATTATGCGGCACCCGGCTGTTCGCGGCGGAGCTGAACCCCGGCGTGCGGAGCAGTTCGAACCGCAGCCCCTCCACATTCACCATCTCGCCCGGACCGGTCAGCAGCAACATGCAGAATTGCGCGACATCCTCCGGCCAGTCCGCGATGATGACCGGGTCGCTGTCGCCTTCCAGATATTTGGCGACATGAAAGGCCGCATCCTCGCGCGTCAGATGATAGTCCACGCCCTGCGGCACATGGCGCAGATAGGGCACCACCTTCTGCTCCACCCACGGATGAATCTCGTCGGGCAGCGGCAGGGAGGTGTAGAATTCCTGATCCCCCTCCTCCGGCACCAGCGCGATGCTGATGAGCGCGCCGCCGAAACCGTTGAATTCTGTGTCGAGGAAATAGCGCATGGCGGTGGGACTCGTCCTGTCGGGGGGCCGAGACTGGAAAGACCCGGACGTGGCAGGCCGCCCCTATGCCGTCCCCGCGCCCGCTCGTAAACCGTCCTCGCGCGGCGTTGGCCTTTCCCCCAACCACGCGACTTTACGGCGCGGGCCGCTTGCGGCATGGCGCGCAGAAAGGGGCGCACCGCCGTCCTCCCTGCCCCCGCCAGCCAGAAAGACCGCCCATGCAACCGCGCGAACTGATCGGAACCGCCCATGTGCCCGGTGGCGAGGATTTGCGCCTGTACCGCCGGGGCAACGACCATATGATCGTGCTCGACCGCAACGAGTTGATGAACAGCCGGATGAGCGGGTCGGAGGAGGCGCTGGCCGAGATGACCTGCGACCGGCTGCGCGGGCGCAAGGCGCCGCACATGCTGATCGGCGGCTATGGCATGGGCTTCACCCTGCGCGCGGCGCAGGCCCGCCTCGCCGCCGACGCGCGGATCACCGTGGCGGAACTGGTGCCGGAGATCATCGAATGGGCGTGCGGCCCGATGGCGGACCTGACCAACGGCTGCCTCGACGACGCGCGGCTGACGCTGGAGATGGACGATGTCGCCAATGTCATCGCCGACGCGCGGCAAAGCTATGACGCCATCCTGCTCGACGTTGACAATGGCCCGGACGGCCTGGTGCGGCGGGCCAACAACCGCCTCTATTCGCGCGAGGGGCTGTCGGCGGCGAAGCAGGCGCTCAAGACCGGCGGCATACTGGCCATCTGGTCGGCGGGGCAGGACGATGTCTTCAAGCGGCGGCTGGGTTCGGCGGGCTTCCTGGTGGACGAGGTCGCCGTGCGCGCCCGCTCCAACGGCAAGGGGCCGCGCCATGTCATCTGGTTCGCGCAGATGCGTTGAGGCGCAGGTTCTTCGGTGTGGGCGGCAGCGCCGATCCCCACCGTTCGTCCTGGGCCTGTCGACCCGCAGGGCAGGCGAAGCCCAGCGACTGCCCCTATCTTCATGCGCCCCGATGGGGGCGGCGACGACCCCCACCACACGTCCTCCCGGACCTGGATCCGTGATCCCGCTTTTCCTTGGCAACCCACCGGCTCGACGCAAGCGGAAGCCTGGATCAGCTCCGGCGTGACGAAGAGGGAAGAGCGACAGCCCGGCGCCTTCCCCCTCCAACCAACAAAAAAGGCCGGGACAATGCCCGGCCTCTCTCTTCCTGTCCTGACGCCGCCTTACTTGGTGGCGTACTGGCCGGGTTCGGCCTTGAACTGGTCGCGGGCAAACGCCTTTGCGGCGGTCGCGGTCTTGAACAATTCCTCCTGGAGGCTGCTCTTGACCAGCGGATAGCCCTGCGAATTATAACGGGTCTCGCGCACGGTCAGGCGGAAATTGCCCTCTTCGTCCTTGGTGATCAGGAAGGGGCGGATTTCGGACTTACTCATGGGTGGACCTCGCTCAATGGATAATCCGGTGGGACTCCTGCCCGCCGGGACCGGCTTTTTTTCTTTACCCGACCATCTCGGCCACGATACGCTTCAGTTCGGAGCGCGACAATGTGCCGGTGGGTAGGGTGTCGTGGGACCGCCGTGCCTTCCTGTCGAACGACAGGGACAGGGTGGGGCGGTGGGTAATATCAATCATAGTCTGCATGTTGTTCCTGGCGATCGTCGCCACTTCTCTGATGGGAATGGCGGCCGTCAGGGCGCATGATAGTGCGCAAGGGACCTCTCCATTCCGTCGGGCAGAACCGAATGTCCCGCCCGTCCTTGCCGGATATATCCGGCTTTGTTTTGATACCGGGTCGTGCCCGGCTCTTGATGATGCCGGATATGCCCGGCTTTTCCTGTCACCGGGCGATTCCCGGCTTGCAGGATAGCGGCTGCTACCCGACCCTAATGTCACACCGGGCCAAACGCCCGATGCGGGTTCCGGGATAGTCCCGGTCCTGTAGCGGCCGCCGCACCCCATTCGGACCACAGCCCCATGAGTTCGCGCGGCGATCCGCCCTATTATCGTGCAGCGGTCACTTCTTGCGATTTTTGCGCGCGGCGTAACGCGCATCGCGCGCGGCCTTGCGTTCTTCCTCGGTCAGTTCGACCTTGGCCGCAGCCTTGGCGTCCGCCTCTGCGCGAGCGGCGGCCTTGGCGGCCTGCTCCTCTGCGCGGGCGATCCGCTTCTGCTCGACCTTCTCGCGGTGCGCGGCTTCCTTGGCGGCGCGGGCAGCGGCACGAGCGGCCACGACGGCTTCGTCCACAGGGGGCTTGGCCTTGTAGCCTGCCAGGGCCTCGCCACGGGCGCGGCTCGCTGCGGAAACGCGCTCTTGAAAATCAGGTGCCTGATATTTTGCCAAAATGTCTCGCCATACGTCTATTCAAACCAGTTCCGGCATATTCGCCGAAAAGCACCGGGCGAGGCAACCCCCGCCCGGTGCATCATTCAACTTCAGGCCGACTGAAGGTTGACGGCCGAGGTCTTGCCACGACGGTCGGTTTCCAGCTCGTAAGACACGCGCTGCTCCTTCTGGAGCGTCGACATGCCTGCACGCTCGACGGCGGAGATGTGAACGAACGCATCGTCGCCACCGCTCTCAGGCGCGATGAAACCATAGCCCTTGTCGGCATTGAAAAACTTGACTGTGCCAGTGATCATGATCGGATATCCTTTAGTCCGCATGGTTGACGGGCATGCACGACGGTCGCACATCCCGGCTTCGTAAGTCTGATGGGGGACAAGGGGTGAGCCGAGGCGGCCCGATATCCGTCAAAAGTCGACGTAAGCAGGGCGTATATAGGCCTATCGCCGCCAAATGGAAAGCCCCCCTTCCCGTCCGGTGCCGGAACGACCGGCGGAAAGGCCGCAGATGCTGGCTCCAGCGGCCGTGCATCGGGTCGCCACGGCCCGCTTCGCCAGCCCCGATGCCCGCCGCCCCGACCACAGGCGCTTCCCTGTCGACCCCGCCGATTCGCGGCATCGCCCGGCGCCGGCGCAAAGCCGCGCCGGGCGATGCCGCAGTCGCACCGTTCAGGCGACCTGCGCGAACCGCAACAGGTCGATGATCCTGAAATCGTCACCCTTGTGCGCCGGGTCGATGGTCGGCAGGGACGGCTGCCACTCCGGGTCTTGCGACAGATAGGATGTGCCGTCGCCCTGGAGCAGACCGATAAACACCTCCGCGATGATTCGCCCGCCGACCGGGCCGAGCCTCTGCCCGCCCGCCAGCACCGCCGCCTCGCGCAGGATATAGAACCACAGGGGTGTGCGGTCATCCAGCCCATAGGGCTGGAGGTCGGCCAGATCGCCCTTGGACAGGACCGGCAGTTCCATCGCCTTGGCCACGCGCTGCCCGGACGGCAGGGAGAAGGTCAGGTGGCGCAGCAGGTTGCGCTGCGCCAGCGAGGACGGGTTGGTCTTCGCCGCCGCATTGGGCACCACCGATCCCGGCAGCTTGAACATGGCGGTGGACAGGATCGTGTCGATCGCCTTGTTCGGCCGCACATTACCGTCGCCAAAGTCGAAGAAGGTCGGCCAGTCGATGAACCGGCGCGGCGCACGATGGCCGCCGGACAGGTCGTCCGGATCGTTGGGGTCGGACGGGTTGGGGGTGAAGATCATGCCGAAGAACGGCTGCCCGCCCGGATTGCCCGTGAAATTGGCCCGGTAGGACGGGCGCACCTGACTATGCCCGAACCGATAGGCCGCGACGGAGAATTCGACCGGGATGAACGGCTCATTATGCCATTTATAATGTTTGCGGCCGTTGGCGAGAATGTCGTCCACAATCTCCGCGCCGCACGTCTTCTTCAGGAATTCATGGATGATGATCCACTGATAATGCCAACGGACCAGACGCTGCGCCTCCCCGAATATCTGGTCGGGGTTGGTCAGCTTGATCTTCGCCTTCACATAATCGACCGCCTCGTTGTGGAATTTGAGAAAGGCCACCTGCAATTGGGAGATGATGAGGTTCTCGTCGTCGCGCGGGTCGCCGATCAGCGCGACATTCTGGCTGTTGCGCGGCACGTCGAACTTGCCCGCCGTGCCGGTCGGCTCCAGCAGGAACTTGATCCCCTTGCCCGCGCCCTGATCGTAGAGGTGGGGGCTGCCGCCCGGCCCAGCGCCATAGACATTGTCCAGCGCCAGCGAGGGCGTGCGGAAGTTGGAGATATGCTCTGGGTCCGCCTGCCGCTCCAGGCTGGAGGTGGGGTCGAACGTCATGTCATGGTCCAGGAACTGCCCGAGGAAGGTGAAGCCTGCGGTCAGTTGCGGATTATTGGGGTTCTTGGCGGACAGCGCCGGTTCGGTGATGAGCTTGATCGGCCCTTCGGACAGCTTGTCCTTGGCGTCCATGATGCCGCCGGCCTTGCCGATGTCGATCAGCGCCTCCCGTATTTCCGGCGTGTCCGATGAAAAGGCCGGGAGTTCCGCGAATATCCGGCCGAACCGCCCGGAATCGAAATATTTCGAACGCGGGGGGATAATATCGTGCGGATAGATACCGTGACGAGCCATAAGTCCTCCTAAGCAACATTGTGATTTTCTTATGTTTTCAATGTACGGCCCGATGATCGGGGTAGAGGACGGCAATTATCCGTCATAGTATGTTTCGGACTGGGAATAAGTCCGCCCGCCCATCGGACGATGGACGGTGACAGGATCGGGATGAAATGCGCAAATTCAGGGCGGATCGACTATGGTTCCACCTGTCCAACGACTTACCGCAACTTGGCGATCTTCAGCCCGTCCGCCTTGGCGCGATCCTTGACCGATTCCTCGCTGCGGGTCAGCGCCTTGGCGATGGCCTTCAACGCCATGCCCTTGGCGGCGAGCGTGTGCAGCTTCTGCACCTCGTCGCCCGTCCACGGCTGCTTGTGCCGTTCGAACCGTTCGGACCCGCCGCCCTTGGCCATCAGTTGTCGTCACCCATGCGCAGCGCCGCGATGAAGGCTTCCTGCGGAATCTGCACGCTGCCATATTCGCGCATCCGCTTCTTGCCTTCCTTCTGCTTGTCCAGCAGCTTCTTCTTGCGGCTGATGTCGCCGCCATAGCATTTGGCGGTCACGTCCTTGCGCATCGCCGCGATCGTCTCGCGCGCGATCACCTTGCCGCCGATCGCCGCCTGAATGGGGATTTTGAACAGGTGGCGGGGGATCAGGTCTTTCAGCCGCTCGCACATGCCGCGCCCGCGCGTTTCCGCCGTGCCGCGGTGGACGATCATGGACAGCGCGTCCACGGGTTCGGCGTTCACCATGATGCTCATCTTGACCAGATCGCCCTCCCGGTATCCGATCTGGTGATAGTCGAAGCTGGCATAGCCCCGGCTGATGCTCTTGAGCCGGTCGTAGAAGTCGAACACCACCTCGTTGAGCGGCAGTTCATAGGTCGCCTGCGCACGGCCGCCGACATAGGTCAGGTTCTTCTGGATACCGCGCCGATCCTGACACAGTTTCAGGATGGAGCCGAGATATTCGTCCGGGCAATAGATGACCGCCTCGATCCACGGCTCCTCAATGTCCGCGATACGGGTGGGGTCGGGCATGTCGGCGGGATTGTGCAGCTCGATCTCGCCATTCCCGTGGGTCAGCTGGATCTTGTACACCACCGACGGCGCGGTGGTGATGAGGTCGAGGTCATATTCGCGGGTCAGCCGCTCCTGAATAATCTCCAGATGCAGCAGGCCCAGAAAGCCGCAGCGGAAACCAAAGCCCAGCGCCGCGCTGCTCTCCATCTCGAAGCTAAAGCTGGCGTCGTTCAGGCGCAGCTTGCTGATCGATTCGCGCAGCTTTTCGAAGTCGTTGGCGTCGACCGGGAACAGGCCGCAGAACACCACCGGCTGCACTTCCTTGAAGCCGTCGAGCGGTTCCGTCGCGCCGCCCTTGACCGTGGTGATGGTGTCACCGACGCGGGTCTGGCTGATGTCCTTGATCTGCGCGGTGATGAAACCGATCTCGCCGGGGCCGAGTTCGGCCAGCTGCTCGATCTTGGGCCGCATGCAGCCGACCCGGTCGATCAGATGCTCGGTGCCGCCGATCATGAACTTGACCTGCTGGCCCTTCTTGATGACGCCGTTGATGACGCGCACCAGAATGACGACGCCCAGGTAAGGGTCGTACCAACTGTCGACCAGCATCGCCTTCAACGGCGCGTCGCGGTCCCCCTTGGGCGGCGGGATCTTCTTGACGATGGCTTCCAGGATGTCGTCGATGCCGATGCCCGACTTGGCGCTGGCCAGCACGGCCTCGCTGGCGTCGATGCCGATGACTTCCTCGATCTCCGCCCGGACCTTCTCCGGTTCGGCGGCGGGCAGGTCGATCTTGTTGATGACCGGCACGATCTCATGGTCATGCTCGATGGACTGGTACACATTGGCGAGGGTCTGCGCTTCCACCCCCTGCGCCGCGTCCACGACCAGCAGCGCCCCCTCGCACGCCGCGAGACTCCGGCTGACCTCATAGGCGAAGTCGACATGGCCCGGCGTGTCCATCAGGTTCAGCTCATAGGTCAGCCCGTCGCTGGCCTTATAATCCAGACGCACGGTCTGCGCCTTGATGGTGATGCCCCGCTCCTTCTCGATGTCCATGTTATCAAGGACTTGCGCGGTCATCTCCCGGTCGGACAGGCCGCCGGTGCGCTGGATCAGCCGGTCGGCCAGCGTGGACTTGCCATGGTCGATATGGGCGATGATGGAGAAATTGCGGATGAGGGAGAGATCGGTCATCCCGCGCCGATAGCAGGGGATGCGGCCTCTGTCAGCACCGCAGCGCCATCGTGCCCCGCCGCCTGTAGGCAAAGGGCAAAAGCCGTGATAATGATCGGAGCATATATAAGGCTCGGGCGCACAAGAAAGACCGGAAGCCCTGTGGATTGAGGCAAGGTTCCGGGACATAGCAAGTCCAACAGTCCTGTTCGGGGGAATGACAGAATGCGTAAGTTTGTTTCGCTCGTTGCTCTGGCTTCGATGCTTGCGCCGCTGGGCGCGCCGGTGGCGTTCGCCGCCGACAAGGGCAGTTCCGCCCACCAGAAGCAGCAGAAGGGTGAAGCGGAGATTCCCGTTTGCACCCGTCGTCTCGGCACCGTCGCGATCGTGGAGCCGGACAATCAGTGGTGGCGGGAGTTCAACCTCGGCAGCCCGGAAGCGATCATCAAGATTTTCGTGCAGAAATCCGGCTGCTTCGGCATCGTCAACCGTGGCCGCTCGCTCCAGAGCCGCAATCTGGAACGCGCCATGGCGGACTCCGGTGAATTGCAGCGCGGGTCGAACCTCGGCAAGGGCCAGGTCAAGGCCGCCGACTATTTCCTCCAGCCTGACATCGTGACTGCCAACCGCAACAGCGGCGGTGGCGGCATCGGCGGCGTGCTGGGCGGCTTCATGGGCGGCACGCTCGGCGCGCTGGCCGGCGCGATCAGCGTCAAGAAGGGCGAGGCCAAGACGACGCTCAGCATCGTCAACGCCCGCACGACCGAGGAAGAGGCGATGACGGAGGGCTATGCCCGCAAGTCGGACATCAGCTTCGGCGGTGGCGGCGGCCTGTTCGGTGGCGGAGCCTTCGGCGCGGCGGGCGCGGGCGGCTATCAGGACACGGCGATCGGCCAGATCATCGTGCTGAGCTACCTCGACGCCTATACCAAGCTCGTCACCCAGCTCGGCGGCCTGCCGGTCAACGCGGCCGCCGCCGCGCCCAAGGCGACGAAGTAAAACACCCCACGCCATAGCGGCGATCCGGGGGCGCGGCGGGACACCTGCCGCGCCCTTTTTCGTGTCGGTCGGGGGCGAGCTGTCGGCAGCCGTTAGCGGGGCATGAAGACCTTCAAGGCAACAGAGGTCCGTTCGTCCTGAGCCTGTCGAAGGACCGTTCTGCGTCCGGGTGATGCGCGACGTTAGATTGATCCATCGCGTCATTGCGAACGCAGCGAGCCGCAGGCGGACGAAGCCCACACATCACCCCGGACGAGACCCGGCGTCGCGCTGTTCCTTCGGGCACAGCATCGAGACAGAAAGCCATATCCCGGATCAGGTGCACGGTAACGGGCAGGGATGACCCCACCCTCGCGGCACCCCGCTCACCCCGCTCACCCCGCGCGTCGCCATCCCTCGCCCTGCGCCGCAATCGCCAGCGGCGGGCGCTGCACATCCGCGGGCGACAGCAGCAGGTCGATGTCGGGCGCCTGTTCGAACTCGATGCCCATCTTGTCCTCCGACGACCATCGGCAGGTCGCGCGCACCGCCACGCTGTTGGCGAACTGCACGTCGAACACCGTGCCCACCGGCACGTCGGCCAGCCCCACAACCATCGCCCCGCCGCGCGAGATGTTGCGGATGCGCGCGTCATAGTTGTGGCCGCCATGGCCCAGCTTGACCGAGCGCAGGGTGACGCGGCGCGGTTCGCGGCTCGCCTTCGGCCCGCTGGCGGTCGCATAGACGCCATGGGTCGCGAACCGTTCCATCACGAATGCGTTGCGCGTCGGGCGGCCATAGACATAGCCCTGCATATGGCTGCACCCCAGCGAGCGGATCAGGTCCAGCTCGTCCAGCGTCTCCGCGCCCTCCGCCGTGGTTTCCATGGACAGCGCCTCCGCCAGGCTGACGATGGCTTTCACGATGGCGCCATTGCGGCTGCCCTTGATCGCCGCGCCGCGCACGAAGCTCTGGTCGATCTTGATCTTGTCGAACGGCGCGGTCCGCAGATAGCGCAGCGCCGAATAGCCGGTCCCGAAATCGTCGAGCGCCAGCCGCACGCCCAGCCCCTTCAACTGCGCGAACATCGCGTCGCTGTCCGTTCCCTCGTCCAGGAAGACGCTCTCGGTGATCTCCAGCTCCAGCCGTTCCGGGCTGAGGCCGGATCGGGCCAGCGCCTGCAACACGCGCGACGGAAAGGCGGGGCTGCGGAACTGGATCGGCGAGACATTGACCGCGACCCGCGTGCCCTCCGGCCAGCCGATGGCATCATCGCAAGCGGTGCGCAGCACCCATTCGCCGATCTGCGCGATCAGGCCCGCCTCCTCCGCGATGGGGATGAAGACGGCGGGGGAAATCGCGCCGCGCTGGGCATGGTCCCATCGGACCAGCGCCTCGAACCCGCTGATCTTCTCCGTCGCGGTGGAGACGACCGGCTGATATTCGACATGCAGGCCGCCGGTGCTGATCGCATGGCGCAAATCCTGCTCCAGACGGCGGCGATCCTCCGCATCGGCGTGCATTTCCTGCGAGTAGAAGCGGCAGACGCCCCGCCCCGCATCCTTGGCGTCATACAGGGCAAGGTCGGCGTTGCGGATCAGCGTGTCGGCGTCGGTGCCGTCGAACGGCGCGATCGCGATGCCGATAGACACGCCGATGACCAGTTGCGCGCTCTCCACGGCATAGGGCTGCGACACGCTGTGGATGATCGTCTCGGCCAGCTTGGCCAGGTCGGCGCGGTCGATCATCGCGGGCAACACGACCTGGAATTCATCCCCGCCCAGACGGCCCACGGTGCCCAGCGTGCCGACCGAACGCTGCAACCGCTGCGCGACCTGCCGCAACAGCGCGTCGCCCGCCGGATGGCCCATGCTGTCGTTCACCGCCTTGAACCGGTCGAGGTCGAGGAGGAACAGCGCGCAATCGCCCCGCCGCCCCTTCTGCCCGTCTATCGCCTGTTCCAGCGTGGTCGCCATCTGCGCCCGGTTGGCCAGCCCGGTAAGCGAATCGAAGCGGGCGAGCCGGGCGATCTCCGCCTGCGACCGGCGCATGGCGGTCAGGTCGGCGACGCTGCCCCGGAATCCCATGAACTGGTCGAATTCATTGATGACGGGCCGCCCGGACAGCGACCACCAACATTCCTCCGCCGTGGCCGCGCGGACCGGCATGTCGGCGAAGGAGGCGCGCGCCGACAGGTGGAACCCCACCGTCCGCTGGCCGTCGCCCGCATGGCCGCCTGCGCCTATGCCCGCCCGGCCCGCACTCCGGCTGTCCGCATCCTGATCGATCATCACGGCCACCGGCTGGCCGATCAGCTCCGCCACCGTCCGGCCCAGCTTCGCGGCCAGCGTCTCCGACACATAGGTCAGGCGGCCCGCCCGGTCGCTTTCCCAGAACCAGCCCTGCCCGGCCTCCTCGAAATCGGTCAGCAGCGCCAGCGCCTGTTCCCCGCGCATCTGGTTGAGCTGCTTGTCCTGCAAATTCTCCTGATCCGCCCGCGCCTGCATCACGGCGGCCAGCAACAGGCCCAGCAGGCCCGCGACGGGGACGACCTGCGGCAATCCTTCGGGGACGGAGAGCAGGAAGGGCGCCATGGTGGCGAGGCAATAGAGGAAGCCCAGGATACGCTGCGCGCCGAATATGCTCACCGCGACCGTGGCGGGCAGCACCATGGCGAACAGCAGGGCGGCGCTGTTTCCCTGTCCCGTGGCGGAGAAAACGGCATGGCCCAACATGCCGTACAGCGCCGCCGACGCGAAGATCAGCGGCATCAGCCAGCGCAACTGGATATGCGGCGGGCGGCATTGCAGCAGGCCAAGCCTCGGCACCACGATGATCGCGCCATCGACCGCGAACAGCAGGGCGGTCAGCGCGGTGCCGACGATCATCTCCTGCGCCAGCCAGATGCCGATGGCGGGACCGGCCAGCGCCAGAAAGATGCTCATCCGCGCGATGACGACCAGCGGCCACATCAGCGATATGGTGGACAAGGCCCGCACCAGCCATGCAGGCGGACGGCCCGATGGAGACTCCACCAGACCCATCGCGACGAGCAGGGAGGGCGTGGCGTCGCGGGCGGAAAGATCATGGGACACGCGCATGCGCCCCTCATGCCATTCCCCTGCTTGAAAAAGCGTTACGGTCGCCCCGAAAAGGATGGCGCAGGGGATGGGGAATGGGATGGGGTTACGCGACCGTCCCCGCCACCGTGCGCGCCGTCGAACCAGCCGGGCGGCATCGCATATTTGAGCAGCAGTGTGCGTTGGAAGAAGAGGTGATTATCGTCCGACGCGATCCACAAAATGGGGCGCAGACTCCCGCCGCGCTCGTCCCCGCACCGTTCCCAGTGTATCGCCATCGCCTCGAAATTATCCTGCGGCACCGGCGCGGCGATGCGCGCGACGACGCGCCCCTCCAGCAACCGCCCCGGCCGCCGGTGGCGCAGGTCGACCAGCGTCACCACCGCCGTGAATCCATCGGCCAGCGTCAGGCGGCGATGCAGGATCAGCAGCCGCTCGCCGCCGATGGCCAGCACGTCGGTGGGGCGATAGCCCTGTGGCCGGCGATAGCCGATACGCAGCGGCGGTGGGGTCGCATCGTCGACCGGGTCGCCCGCGAACAACAGCATGTCGTCGCCCACGCCGCCCGGTCCCGGCGCATCCTCCGCCACCGCGACGAAGCGCCGGTCGGGCAGCCGGGCCAGCGATTCCATCCCTGTCTTGCCCGGCCATTCGCGGATCGCGGGGGGCCGGGCGCATCGTTCGACCCGGCTGAACCCGGCGGCGTAGCGGCAGATGCGGTTGCGCCCCTCGAAGCCCGCCCAATAGCGCCCGCTGGCCGGATCCCAGGCCAGCGATTCGGTGTCCCAATAATGGCGCGGCGCCTCCTTCTCCTCCGGCAGGACCGGCAGCAGCCGCATATGCGCGCGAAAGGGGGTGGTGGACGGGTCGGGACCGGGGCGGAAGGTGAAGACCTCCCCCGCATCGCTCTGCGCGATGATGGTGCCGTCCGCGTCCATCCGCATGGCGGAGAGGCCGCCGAAGCTCGCATGATTCGCGACCAGCGACCAGCCGCCCAGATAGCGCAGCCCGCCGGGAATCGCCGGAATCGGCGCGACCGGCACCAGCGGCGTCGCCACGATCTGCATCGTTTCGGGCTTCTGGGGCTTGCGCAGGACCGGGTGACGCCCGTTCATCAACGCTATGAAGAGGAAGAGGATCAGGACGGCACGCTGCATTGCCCCACCCCTATACAAGGAAAATCCGCGCCGGGGGAAAATGCGGATTCTGTGCAGATCCGCCGGAAAATCGCGCCATTCCGGCGCGCACCCCGCCCGAAACCCGCCCCGTCCTGCCCCTCCCTCGCTTGCTGAACGGCGGCTGTCAGCGATGTTCAGGCCCGGCTCAAGCCCGGCATGGCACACCATTCCTCATGATCGGCCGCCCGCCCCCCAACCGGGGCCATCGGCGGGATCGAGGAGGATTTATGATGAAGGCAAAGATAGTGAGCGCCGCCGCCGTCGCGGCCATGGTCATCGGATCGTTCGGCGCGGCCCCCGCCATGGCGCGGGGCGACTATGGACGTGGCGATTATTATGGTCGCGGCGATTATGGCCGGGGCGATTATTATCGCGGTGACTATAACCGTGGCCATCAGCGCGGCGATTATTACCGCAGCGGCGACTCCGGTTATTATAACGGCTCGCGCGCCTATTATAATGGCAACAGTTACAACCGGGGCCGCCAATATTATCGCTGCCGCAACGACGGCACGACCGGCACTATCATCGGCGCCATCGCGGGCGGCCTGCTCGGCAACAGCGTGGTGGGCCGCCGGGGCGACCGCACCGCGGGCACCATCGTCGGCGGCGCGGTCGGCGCTCTGGCGGGCCGTGCGATCGACAAGGGCGATGGCCGCTGCTGAACCGGGCAGTGACGACAAAAAGGGGCCGGGATCAGCAACGATCCCGGCCCCTTTCCGTATCAGGGAATAAAAGCGCGCCGCTCAATGCACGAAGCGCGCCACCACATCGCGATAGGACCGGCTGACCTTCACCTGCGTGCCCGATTCCAGCACCAGGAAACACTCGCCATTGGTGTGCGGCTTGACCTGCTTCACCTGGCTCAGGTTGACGATGGTGGAGCGATGCACCCGCTGGAAATTGCGCGGGTCCAGCCGCTTCTCCAGATCCTTCATCGTCTCGCGCAGGATCAGGCTGTTGTCGGCGGTGTAGATGCACATATAGTCGCCCGCCGCGTCGATCCGCTCGATGCTGTCCACATCGACGCGGAAAATCTGGCCGCGATCCTTGATGTTGATGAGCTTCTCATAACGGTTGGAGGCGGCCGGCGCATTGTCGTCCGGCACGAAATCGTCCATCGCGTCGGGCGCGACCTCGGCCAGCACCTCGCGCAGCCGCTCCACTTCCGCGCCGTTGCGCTTTTCGGACAGGCGCTGGCGCACCCGCTCCAGCGCATCGGCCAGTCGCTGCGGCTCCACCGGCTTGACCAGATAGTCCACCGCCTGCGCCTCGAACGCGCGCAGCGCATGGTCATGATAGGCGGTGACGAAGACGAACAGCGGCGGCTCCACGTCCATCATCCCCTGCACGACGGAAAATCCGTCGAAACCGGGCATCTGAATATCGAGGAAGACAAGGTCGGGCTTGTGGGTCTTGATGGACCGGATCGCCTCGCGACCATTGGTGCAGGTATCGATTATTTCAACATCGTCAAACGGCTCCAGCCTGAGCTGGAGACCCTGGATCGCCAAACTCTCGTCATCGACGAGAATGGTACGAATTGTCATGCGGCTACCTTCGGTTGTTCTTCCAGGACGAACGGCATTTCGATGATGACCGAAAAACCGCCTTCAGGTGTCGAACGCACATCCATGCTCTGCCGTTCCCCATAGGCCTGGGCGAGACGGTCGCGGATGTTGGCCAGCCCGACCCCGGTGGATAGATGTTCCCGGACCTGCCCATCTTGCAATCCCGGACCCGTGTCCGAAACGATGATGCGGACGTTTTCACCGACAGGATGCGCGCTGATGGTGATGTCGGCCCCTTCCTCCAGCGGCGTGACCGCATATTTGATGCTGTTTTCGACCAGCGGCTGGAGCAGCAGGGAGGGCAGACGCGCCTTCGCCACCGCCGGGTCGATGATGAAGGCGGGGCGCAGCCGGTCCTCGAAGCGCATCTTCTCGATGTCGAGATAGAGTTTCAGCGTCTCCACCTCCTGCTCCAGGCTCACCTGCGCGGTCGGCTCGTTGATGAGGGTGTAGCGCAGGAAGGCGGACAGGCGCGACAGCATCGCATTGGCCCGCTCCGTCTGCTTCAGCAGCACCAGCGTGGAGATGGAGTTGAGCGTGTTGAACAGGAAATGCGGGTTGAGCTGATAGCGCAGCATCGCCAGTTGCGCGCTCGACGCCTGCAATTCCAACCGCTGGAGCTGGTCCTGCTGCTCCTCCACCGTCAGGAAGAAGTTGATCGCATAATAGAGCGCCGACCAGGCCGCGAGCAGGGTGAAGGTCAGGTAGAAGGCGCCCAGGAACAGCTTCACCCCCGGCGCCTCGATCATCGGGTTCAGCGTAGTGAACACCCAGGCGTCGATGAACGCCGACGCCATCGCCGCGACGAAGGTGACGAGGATCGACGTGGTCCACGTAATCAGCGGCCGCTGCGACAACAGATAGCGATAACCGACGCCCATCAGCAGGGTCAGCGAATAGCCGCTGACCGTCGAGATGAAGACCGGCACCAGGAATACGGCCGGCTGGCCATTGGCGATGCTGGACAGCGCGCGCAGGATGAACGCGCCCAGCCAGCCCAGCGTCTGGAGGTTCCAGAAGGCGCGGCTCTTGTCCTCGAAAAACGGCTTGGGCTGGATGTGGATGACCGGGATGCCATGCACCTTATGCGTGTCGCCGCCCCCGGCGTCCCGCGCGATTCTCTGCTGCATGCCCGTCAACCTGCCCCTCAAACCACAGTCGCTTTACCGCACCTGCCGTCAGCCGTCCCGACCGCAGGATCGCCCCCACACCCGCGTCCGCTCTCGCGCCCGCCATCCGCACCGTCGATCTCGACCCAGCACAGATCGTCCAGTTCCAGCTCGCGCCCGTCGGCCGACAGGATCGCGATGGGGCGGATGGGCAGTTGGTCCCGCTTGTCGGTCAGGATCGGGGTGCAGGGCACGCCGCTGCCCCATTTCTCGCCCCACTGGCGCAGCGCGATCATCGCGGGCAGCAGCCCCCGGCCCTTGCACGTCAGGCGATAGGCGACCTTGCGCTTGTCCTCCTCCACCGGCTCGCGGGACAGGATGCCATGCTCGACCAGCTTGACCAGCCGGTTGGACAATATGTTGCGCGCAATGCCCAGCGCGGCCTGGAAATCCTCGAAATGGACGATGCCGTTCACCGCCGCGCGCAGGATCAGGAACGACCAGCGTTCTCCCATCACCTCCAGCGCGGACGGGAGAGAGCATCCCTCGAAACCCGTGATTTCCTGTCTTGGACCCATGATCCATTGCTAGCCCAAAAGCGCAGGATACGCAAAAGAGCGAAGGGTAAAAATGGGCTTTCGCGCATCACCGCGCCCCCAAAATGGCGTTTTTCTTCGCGCAGGCCTGTTTTTTGTTGCGCTGTGCATCACAAAACCCACATCCTGCCCGACGATGTTGCGACAATATGAACTGGTTGAGAAGGTCCGCCGTTACGATCCAGACGCCGACGAGGCGCTGATCAATCGCGCCTATGTGTTTTCGGTGGCCAAACATGGCAGCCAGAAGCGGGCCAGCGGCGACCCCTATTTCAGCCACCCGATCGAGGTGGCGGGCATATTGACCGACCTGTTGCTGGACGACACCAGCATCGTGACCGCCCTGCTGCACGACACGCTGGAGGACACGCTCACCACGCCGGAGGAGATCGAGCGACTGTTCGGGCCGGAGGTGATGCGGCTGGTCGACGGCGTCACCAAGCTGAGCAAAATCGAGGCGCAGACGGAGAATGAGCGCGCCGCGGAGAACCTGCGCAAATTTCTGCTCGCCATGTCGGACGACATCCGGGTGCTGCTGGTCAAGCTGGCCGACCGGCTGCACAATATGCGCACGCTGCATTTCATCAAGAACCCGGACAAACGCCGCCGCATCGCGCGGGAGACGATGGACATCTATGCCCCGCTGGCGGAGCGGATCGGCATGTACGACTTCATGCGCGAGATGCAGCTTCTCGCCTTCGAACAGCTCGAACCCGAAGCCTATGCCACCATCACGCGCCGCCTCGCCCTGCTGAAGGAGGATGGCGACGACAAGGTCACGCGCATCGCGGAGAGCCTAAGCAAGCTCATGGCCTCGGCGGGGATGCATGTCACCGTGTCGGGGCGGGAAAAGCATCCCTACAGCATCTGGCGCAAGATGCAGGAGCGGCACATCAGCTTCGAGCAGCTCTCCGACATCATGGCTTTCCGCGTCGTGACCGACAGTACGGAGGATTGCTATCGCGGGCTGGGCGTGATCCACCAGCGGTACAAGATGGTGCCAGGCCGCTTCAAGGATTACATCTCCACGCCCAAACGCAACGGCTACCAGTCGCTGCACACGACCGTGGTGCATGAGGAAAATGCCCGCATCGAGATCCAGATCCGGTCGGACCGGATGCACCGCGACAGCGAATATGGGCTGGCCGCGCACTGGGCGTACAAGCAGCATGAGGCCGCACCGGACAGCCAGGCCGGCTGGCTGCGCGACCTGATCGAAATCCTGGAGCAGAGCCAGGACGCGGACGAGCTGCTCGAACATACCCGCATGGCGATGTATCAGGATCGCATCTTCGCCTTTACGCCCAAGGGCGAGCTGCACCAGTTGCCCAAGGGATCGACGCCGGTCGATTTCGCCTATGCGGTGCACACCAACCTCGGCAACCAGACGGTGGGGGCAAAGGTCAACGGGCGCGTGGTGCCGCTGCGCACCCAGCTCGACAATGGCGATCAGGTGGAGATCCTCAAGTCGGACGCGCAGGAGCCGCAGCCCGGCTGGCTCAGCTTCGCCATCACCGGCAAGGCCCGCGCCGCCATCCGCCGCTACATCCGCCAGAAACAGCGGGGCGAGACCATCGCGCTGGGGCGCAAGCTCTATGCGGAGATCGTCGGCCGTTTTCCCGGCGAAGTGGGCGACAAGGCGCTGAAGGGCGCTCTCAAGCGGCTAAAGGTGGACGATGAAGCCGCGCTGATGATCGCCATCGGCACCAACCGCATCAGCGATGCGGAGGTGATGGAGGCGCTCGTCCCCGGCAGCAGCAACGAAGGGGGCAAGGGCGGCCGCAACCGCACGCACCAGGTGGAGGCCGTCTCCATCCTCGGCCTCACGCCGGGCATCGCCTTCCGGCTGGGCGAGTGCTGCCATCCCGTGCCCGGCGACCGCATCGTCGGCCTGCGCCGCCCCGGTGAACCGATCGAGGTCCACACCATCGACTGCCTCGCGCTGGAGGGTGGGCAGGATGCCGACTGGGTGGACCTGTCGTGGGACAGCAAGTCCAGCGGCGGCACCGCCCGCCTGTCGGTCATCGTCAAGAACCAGCCGGGCGCGCTGGCGACGGTCGCGCATATCTTTGCCACCAACAAGGCGAACATCCTCAACCTGCAACTGGTCAACCGCGACGGGCCGTTCCACACCGACATCATCGACATAGAGGTGGACGACACGGCCCATCTTGCCCGCATCCTGTCGGCGCTGCGCGCGGTGGAGACGGTGGTGCAGGCGGAACGGGTATAGGGGCAGCCGCCGATGGCCGTTCCCCCGCCTTGCCCCGCCCGCTCTTGCCCGCCCGCCTGCCTTATGGCGCCTCTTCCACGGTGCCCATGACGCGCCGACCGCCCCGTCCCGACTGAGCGTTCGGCCCCAAACACCCCGCTCTGAACACCCCGACCCGGCACCGCCCCCTTCCCCGATCCGTCTGGAGTAGACCATGCCCCACCCCGCCGACCGCCTCCAGATCGACCTTCTCCAGATCGACCGGGGACAGGCCGCCCGCGACATCCACCTGATCGACGCGGCGGGCTATGACGCATGGCTGGCCGCGCAGCCCGCCCGCCATCGCGCCGCCATCGAAGCGCAGGGCTTCGGCCCCCGTCCCTTCGCCCACGCCATCCTGCCCGGTGATGCGCCGGAGGACTGGTCCGTCGTCACCAGCGTCGCGAATGTGGACAGCCTGTCCAGTTGGTGCCTCGCCAAGCTGGCGGAGATATTGCCGGAGGGCACCTATCGCCTTGCAGACGGCGACGCCGGACCCGCCCTGTTCGGCTGGATGACCGACCAGTATCGCTTCGACCGCTACCGCAAGACGCCCTCGACCAAGGGACCGCGCATCCTGCTCACCCGCCAGCCGCACCTGCGCGACGCCCTTGGCGCGCAGGCGCAGGCGACCGCGCTGGTCCGCACCCTCGTCAACACACCGGCGGAGGACATGGGGCCGGACGCGCTGGAGGATGTGGCGCGCGCCATCGCCACCCGCCATGGCGCGACGATAGAGGTGGTGCGCGGCGACGCGCTGGAGCGGGACTATCCCATGGTCCATGCGGTGGGCCGCGCCGCCGGGCGCGCCCACGCGCCCCGCTTTGTCGAATTGCGCTGGGGGCGGGAGGATCATCCGCGCGTCGCCATCGTCGGCAAGGGCGTGACCTTCGACAGCGGCGGGCTGGACATCAAGCCATCGTCGGGGATGCGCCTGATGAAGAAGGACATGGGTGGGGCGGCCCATGCGCTGGCGCTGGCGGACCTGCTGATGGCGGGCGCGCTGCCGGTGCGGCTGCACCTGCTGCTGCCCATCGCGGAAAATGCGGTGGGCGCGCACGCCTTTCGCCCCGGCGACGTGCTGACCGCGCGCGACGGCACCCATGTGGAGATCAGCAACACCGATGCGGAGGGCCGCCTGCTGCTGGCCGATGCGCTGATCCGCGCGGGGGAGGAGCAGCCGGAACTGATCGTCGATTTCGCCACGCTGACCGGGGCGGCGCGCGCGGCGCTGGGGCCGGACCTGCCGGCGCTGTTCGCCAATGACGATGCGCTGGCGACCGCCCTGACCGACGCGGGCACCGCGGGCGACGACCCGCTGTGGCGTCTCCCGCTGTGGCCCCATTATGAGGATATGCTGAAGTCCGACATCGCGGACATGGTCAACAGTGCGGAGGGCGGCTTCGGCGGCGCGATCACGGCGGCGCTGTTCCTGCAACGCTTCGTCCCCGACGGGGTGGCATGGGCGCATCTCGATACCTTCGCATGGCGACCGGCGGCGAAACCGGGGCGGCCAAAGGGCGGCGATGCGCTGGGATTGCGGGCTGTCGCGGCGGTCCTGCGCGACCGATATGGTCGGCAAACGCTCTGATCGCGAACAAAAATGCCAGCCGCCGGAACGACCACGCAACCAACATCGCGGTTGTGTGTTCATCTGGACATGGCAAGGGCATCAGCGATCATCCTCGACGATACACATGCACAGGCGGCGGGCGACAACGTCAATCGCTGGATGAACGCCCTGATAAGCTATGTCCGGTCCGGCCAGCCCGACCTGACCAACCGCCAGATGGCGCTGATGATGCTGGTCCACCGCAGCAACGGCCCGCATACGGTGCGCGGTCTCGCCGAACGGTTGAACGTGTCGAAACCGGTCATCACCCGCGCGCTCAACAAGCTGGGCACCATGGACTTCGTTCGACGGGAGCGGGATTCGGCCGACCGCCGCAACATATTTGTGCAGCGCACGGCAAAGGGTGCGGAATTTCTTGACGCCTTCGCCGGATTCGTCGCAGGGACCGTCCGCGATGAACCAGCACAGCACGGCCGAGGTGTTCAGCCAGCCGCATAACCGTATTCGCCTGCATCTCAGCGGCCCGTCGCACGCCTATGACGCGCGCACTACGGCGATTCGCGTCGACCTCGCTGATGTGGCGGAGGCCACGCAATATTTCTCGCCCCATTATGCCGCCGCCGTGCCCTATGTCTGCGCCGCGCCGTCCGCCATCGTGCGCGGCAAGCCGGTCGACAGCGACAGCGCGGTGACGCAGATTTTGCATGGCGAGGGTTTTCACGTCCTCGACGTGCGGGCCGGCTGGGCGTGGGGCTATTGCGCGCACGACCATTATGTCGGCTATGTCGCCATCGACGCGCTGCACCGGGATGACGGCGGCGCGGCGACGCACCGCGTCCTGCCGCAGGGGGGCGGCGCCCTCCTCTTCTCGCGCCCCGACATCAAATCGCCGCTGGTCGCCCGGCTGCCTGGCAATGCACGGGTAAAAGGCGTTTTTGAAGATGATTTTCTTGCGATTTCAAACGGTTATATTCATAACCGCCACATCGCTTTGGTGGGTCATGTTGAAATCGACTGGGTCGATGCGGCCCGCGCCTGCCTCGGCATGCCCTATCTGTGGGGCGGCCGCGGCGACGGCGGCATCGACTGCTCCGGCCTCGTCCAGATAGCCCTGGCCCAGTGCGGCGTGGCGGTCGCCCGCGACACCGACCAGCAGGCCGGCACCATCGGCCGCGCGCTGGACGAGGGCGAGCCTCTGGCGAGGGGTGACATCCTCTTCTTTCCGGGCCATGTCGGCATCATGAGCGATGCGCAGACCCTGCTGCATGCCAATGCCCACTGGATGCGGGTGGTCGAGGAACCGCTGGCGGACGTGGTGGCGCGGCTGGTCCCCACCCATCCTCAACCCATCACAGCACGGCGGCGGATCGAACCATGAGCGACAGCAGCATCTTCATCGACGGGGCAGCAGGCACCACGGGCCTCCAGATTCGTGATCGGCTGGAAGGCCGGTCGGGCTTCCGCCTCATCACGCTGGACGATGCCCAGCGCAAGGATCCGGCGGCGAAGGCGCAAGCGCTCAACGACGCGGACGTGGTGATCCTGTGCCTGCCCGACGATGCGGCGCGCGAATCGGTCGCGCTGATCCGCAACGAGCGGACGCGGGTGATCGACGCCTCCACCGCCTTTCGCACGGCGGACGACTGGACCTATGGCCTGCCCGAAGTGATCGGGCGGGACCGGGTGGCGGCGGCCCGGCGGATCAGCAATCCCGGCTGCTATCCCACCGGCTTTCTGGCCCTCGTCGCGCCCCTGGTCGCGACGGGCGCGATCCCGGCGGACGCGCTTCTCAACTGCAACGCCGTCTCCGGCTATTCGGGCGGCGGCAAGGCGATGATCGCGGATTATGAGGGCGAGGGGGCATCGCCTTCGGCGTGGAACACCTACGCCCTCACGCTGGCGCACAAGCATGTGCCGGAAATGCGCAAACATGCGGGCCTGGCCCACAGCCCCATCTTCGCCCCCTCCGTCGCGCCGCTCTATTCCGGCATGATCGTGGATGTCCCGCTGCACATCGCCCAGCTTGCACAGGGCGAGACGACGACTTCCCTGCGCGACCGGCTGGCCGCCCATTATGCCGGATCGCCCATCGTCAGCGTGGCCGATCATGATGGTGCCACCCTGCCCGTCGAACTGATGACGGACACCGACGCCCTGCGCCTGTTCGTGTTCGGCGACAAGGACGGCACGCAGGTCCGCCTCGTCGCGGCGCTCGACAATCTGGGCAAGGGCGCGTCCGGCGCGGCGGTGCAGTCGCTGAACCTGTTGACCGGCAGGCCGGAGACCGAGGGGCTGCGCCTCTAGGCTGGCGTTCGCCCCTTGCGCTTCCTATCTAGGGCTTCGGCCAACGGAAGGATCGAGCGTATATGGCAAGTGAAACGGCGACGCTGGCGGGCGGCTGCTTCTGGTGTACCGAAGCGGTCTATCAGGATCTGAAGGGCGTCGAATCGGTCGAGAGCGGCTATATCGGCGGTGCCGGCGCGAATCCGACCTATGAGCAGGTGTGCAGCGGCACGACCGGCCATGCGGAGGCGATCCGCGTGGTCTTCGACCCCGATATCGTCAGCTATGGCGACCTGCTCGACATATTCTTCGCGACCCACGACCCGACGACGCTGAACCGGCAGGGCAACGACACGGGCACCCAGTATCGCTCCGCCATCTTCCCGCACGACCCGGCGCAGGAAGCCGCTGCGCGCGCAGCGATCGCGCGGGCACAGGCCGACTGGCCCCATCCCATCGTGACCAGCGTCGAAGCCGACGCGCCCTGGTATCCCGCCGAGGATTATCACCAGAAATATTGGGCCCGGGTCGGCACGCGCAATCCCTATTGCGTGGCGTCCATCCCGCCCAAGCTCCAGAAGCTCCGCAAGACGTTCGGCGACCGCGTACGCGCGTAATGCGCCGTTCACCGGGACAGCCTATGGTCCGGCGGACTTTGTGAGGGGACAGGACATGCGAGATTCGATCAGGACCGGAACGCTGGCGGCGGTCGGCGCCATGGCGCTGCTGCTGCCCGGATGCGTGGCGAAGACGGCGTTCAATGTCGTCACTCTACCGGTGAAGGCGGGGGCGAAGGCCGCCGACTGGGCCACCACCAGTCAGGACGAGGCGGACCGCAACCATGGCCGCGACCTGCGCAAGCGGTGCAAGAAGGATTATGACCCCAACTATTGCGACCGGGACTGAGGCGCCAGCCTGACCCGGCAATCTGATCGGCCAGCCCGACCCGCCCCGTCAGCGGACGGCGGCGCGGGCCAGCCGGTCGTTGATGGCGATGCCTATCCCCTCGTGCGGGATCGCCGCCACGGCGATGGCGCGCGCCGGGCTGGCGTCCGCCTCATGCAGGGCCGCGAACAGATGGGCGGCCGCCTCCACCAGATCGCCCGCCGGGCTGAGGTTGAAATCCGCCGCCATCGCGCCGAATCCGATGAGATATTCATCCGCCTCCGCCCGCTCGGCCGCCAGCCGCACCGGCTTGTCCGGGCAATAATGGCTGGCGAGCTGGCCGGGGGATTCGATGCCCCCGCCCGCACCAGCCTCCGTACCGGTCACGGCCCCGACCACGGTCAGGCCGGACAGCGCCTCCAGTTGCGCGGCGGTCACGGGACCGGGGCGCAGGATACGGATGCCGCTCGCTCCCGGCGCGACGATAGTCGATTCGATCCCCGCCACCGTCGGCCCGGCGTCGAGGACCAGCGCGATGCGATCCCCCAGGCTGACCAGCACATGCTGCGCGCGGGTCGGGCTGATCGCGCCGCTGCGATTGGCGGACGGCGCGGCGAGGGGCCGCCCGCTCGCCCGGATCACCGCCAGCATGGCGGGGTGCGACGGCATGCGGATGGCGATGGTGGACAGGCCCGCCGCGACCAGATCGCACACCGGGCCATCGCTGCGCCGGGGCAGCACCAGCGTCAGCGGCCCCGGCCAGAAGGCATCGGCCAGCCGCCGCGCCTCCGCCGAAAAATCGGCAATCGTCTCCGCCATCGCCCGGTCCGCGACATGGACGATCAGCGGGTTGAAGCTGGGCCGTCCCTTCGCCGCATAGATGGCCGCGACGGCGCGCGCATCGGTGGCGTCGGCGGCGAGGCCATAGACCGTCTCGCTCGGCAGGGCGACCGGCTCGCCCGCGCGGATCAGGCGCGCGGCCTCGGCCACTCCATCATCGTCGAAAGGCAGGCATCGGGCGGACATGCGCGGCCTATACCGGCGATGGCCGCGCGCGGGAAGTTCCCAAAAGCGCGCAATCGCTCTAGAGCCGTCGCCATGACCGACACTGACACGCACAGCCTCCTCACCCGCATCGCGCAGGCGCTGGAGCGTATCGCGCCGCCGCCCCTGCCCTCCGCCGACCTTGGCGCCCATGCCGCCTATCGCTGGAACGGCACAGCGATAGAGGTGATCGCGGATTTCACCCCGCCGGACTATGACCTGCTGACCGGCATCGACGCGCAAAAGACCGCCTGCCTCGACAACACACGCCGCCTGTCAGCGGGGTTGCCGTCGCATGACGTGCTGCTGTGGGGCGCGCGGGGCACGGGCAAGTCCGCCACGGTCGCGGCCTGCATCGGCAAGGTGCGCGGCGAGGGCGGCACGGTGGCGCTGGTCGATTTCGCCAGCAGCGACCTGCACAGCCTGCCGCTGCTGCTGGGCCAGTTACGCGGCGCGGGGCGACCTTTCGTCCTGTTCCTCGACGATCTGGGCTTCGACGAAAATTATGTGGCGGACGCGCGTACGCTGCGCTCCATCCTGCAAGGCGGGGCGACGGCGCGGGGCGGGCTGGTGCGCCTCTACGCCACGTCCAATCGCCGCCATATCGTGCCGCGCAGCCTGTCGGAGCAGAATGACCCGATCAACCCGCGCGACGTGGTGGACGACCGGCTGGCGCTGGCCGACCGATTCGGCCTGTCGCTGGGCTTCCACACCCTCGATCAGGACACCTATGTCGGCATCGTCAGTGCCTATGCCGCGCGCTTCGGCCTGCCGTTCCAGCCGGACGAGGCCGTGCAATGGGCCACCCAGCGCGGCAGCCGGTCGGGTCGGGTCGCCTGGCAATATATCGTCGAGCTGGCGGGGCGGACGGGCACGGCGCTGATCGACTAGGGTGGGATGACTTTTCCGTGAATCGTCATTGCGAGCGTAGCGAGCCGCAGGCGGGCGAAGCCCAACCAATCCACTCGGCGTCCATGGATTGCTTGGCTACACTCACAATGACGAGGGGGTAATCTAAGGTCTTCATGCTCTAGCCCCGATGGACAGTCCGCCCTGATGGCCTGAAAAGGGTCGAACTGGAGCACATGGCCCGGTTCGACCCTTTTCAGCCCGTCATCTTCTGAATGGCGGCCGGCCCCGTCACCCGTCGCCGCGCTATTTCACGGCGGCGACGCGCCAGACGATATTGCCGACATCGTCGCTGACCAGCAGCGCGCCGTCACCCGCAACGGTCACGTCGACCGGGCGGCCATGCGCCTCTCCCTTCGCGGCATCAAGGAAGCCGGTCAGCACGTCGCGGGGCTTGCCCTGCGCCTTGCCCTTCGCGTCCACATCAACGAACACCAGCTTGTATCCGCCCGGCGGGTCGCGATTCCAGCTACCGTGGAGGGCGATGAAGACGCCCTGCGTCCACGCCTTGCCCAGCGCGCTGTCCGTGCCGAAGGCCAGGCCGAGTGGGGCGACATGCGCGCCCAGCCCGAAGTCGGGACGGCGCGTATATTCGCGCAGGTCCGGCCGCTGCGGCTGCACCCGCCTGTCCTCATAACCGCCCCAATAATTCCAGGGCCAGCCATAGAAGGCCGCAAACTCCACCTGCGTCACATAGTCGGGCACCAGGTCGGGGCCGAGCATGTCCCGCTCGTTCACCGTCGCCCACAGCGCGCCATCGACTGGGTTGATCGCCAGCCCGGACGGATTGCGCAGGCCGCTGGCGTAGATATTATACTGGCGCGTCTTCGGCTCGACCTCCAGGATCACCGCGCGCGTATTCTCGGCGTCCAGCCCCTCGTCCGCGATGTTCGTGGCGGACCCGATGCCGACATAGAGCAGCCTGCCATTCTTGCTCGCCACCAGCGGCCGCGCCCAGTGATTATTGGGCGCGTTGGCGGGCAGGTTGATGATCTTGCGGCCCTTTGCGGTGATGCGCGTATCGCCGCTCTTGTAGGGAAAGGCCATCAGGCTGTCGGTGTTGGCGACGTAGAGCGTGTCACCGACCAGCGCCATGCCATAGGGGGAATTGAGACCGGTGAGAAAGGCCGACCGCACCTCCGCCCGCCCGTCGCCATCGGCGTCGCGCAGCAAAGTGATGCGGTTGGCGGACACGCCCCCCGCCCCGGCCTGCGCCATAAGCTTCGACTGGATCCAGTCCGTGACACCGGTGGAGGGACGCGACGGCGCGCGGCTTTCCGCCACCAGCACATCGCCATTGGGCAGGCGATAGAGCGACCGGGGGTGGTCCAGCCCCTCGACGAAGCGGGTGACGGCCAGCCCCTTGGCCGCCGTGGGTGCGGTTCCGGCGGCCCAGCCCACCGCGTCCGCGATCCGCACGGTCGGCAAGATTTCCTTGCGCGGGTCGGTGAACTTCGGCTCCCGCCCTTCCAGCGCGCTTTCCGGCAGTTGGGCGACCTGCCCCCGCGACAGAAAGAAATAGGTGCCGCCCAGCGCGAGCAGCAGGGATGCGATGGCGATGAGCGCATATTTTTTCATGCGCCCGGTCTAGGCTGTGTGCCCGCCTTGGGCAACGGTCGAGATGATGGCTGCGACGGGTCGACGGCGCGATTCCGTGCAGGCGCGGCGACCGCAGCGACGCCACCCACGCAGCCAGACCGACCGCGCCCCACCATATTGTCCTGTTTAAGTTGCCCTGTTTGCGCGGGCCGCCGCACGACCCCATGTGCGCCTGCCGATGCGCGGACCTGATCCGGGCTTCCCGGCGTGCCAAGCCTGTCTACGCGTGCCCGCGCGCTCCGCTTATCTGGGCGTACCCGCGCGTTCAGCCTATTTGCGCGTACCCGCGCGCCAGGCGATCAGCGCGACCGCTATGCCCAGCACGACCCCGGCCAGCAGGCCGATGCTCGGCTGGCCCAGCAGCCCGCCCACGATAACGCCGCCGACGATGAGGATGGCGATGGGCGCGCCCACGCCGATGGGGCTGCCGGGCTTGTCGGAATGTGGGTCAGGCTGGTCGATGCTCATGCGCGCCCTCATGCCATGCTTCACGTCCATATGCCACCCGCCCGCATCGTCCCTCTCCCGGTCCCCTTCCCCATGCCACCCTTCGTCCATGCCGCCCGTCCTCCATGCGGGGGTCCGGGCGGGGCAAGATAGCTAACGCCCTCTTCACTGCTCTCCTCCACACATAATGGGGAATGACGCCCTAAGGATCGGCCATCGAAAATGTCGGGATCCTGCAAGCCCGACGACAAGGAGTCGCCGATGCACCTGCCCATTCTTCCCGACCGGAAAAGCTATGAGGATGCGCGGGCGTTGATCGAACTGTTCGGCGAGGAAGCCGGGACGGAGGCCGCGAACCGCGCCGATGCCAGCCGCGACGTCGGCAACCACATCCATTTCTGCCACTGGCGACAGATTGAACGGATGATCCTGCTGCTCGGCGTGGACCGGGCGCTGGGCACCGTCCACTGATCGGCTGAGGCCGGGCCTGCTGGAGTCTGGACCTTTCCCTGAATCGTCATGGCGCGGTGGGTCAATCTGACGTCATCCCGCTATAGAGGCGGGCGAAATCAGACCGGACGGGCCTTCCCCCGCTCCTCCGCCACCAGTTCCTTGCGCGACAGCTTGCCGATCAGCGTGCGCGGCAGGCTGTCCCGGATTTCCACGGCGATCACCCGTTCATGCTTGCCCAGTTGCGGATTGAGCCACGCCCTCAACCCCTCCGCCGTCTCCTCCGCATCGGGCTGGAGGGTGACGAACGCCTTGGGCATCTCGCCATGATAGGCGTCGGGCACGCCGATCACCAGGGCGTCGCGCACGGCGGGATGGCGATAGAGCACCGCCTCCACCTCGCTGGGAAAGACCTTGAAACCGCCCACGGCGATCATATCCTTGATCCGGTCCACCACCCGGATGAAGCCGTCCGCGTCGATCGCGCCGACGTCGCCGGTGCGCAGCCAGCCATCGACCATGCAATCCGCCGTGGCATCGGGCCGCCGCCAATAGCCCTGCATGATCTGCGGGCCTGCCACCAGTATCTCGCCCGGTTCACCCGGCGGCGCGGGGCGATGCGGGTCGCCCTTGTCGGCCAGGCGCACGTCCGTGCCCGGCACCGGCTGGCCGATGGTTCCTGCCTTCCCCTCGGCGGCGTAAGGATTGGCGGAGACGACGCCGCTCGTCTCGGTCAGGCCATAACCCTCCACCAGCTTCGCGCCCGTCACACCCTCGAACCGCTCCTTCAGTGCGGGGGCCAGCGGGGCGCCGCCCGACACGCAGACGCGCAGTCCCGAAAAATCGGTGCGGGCGATGTGGGGGTGGTCGAGCAACGCCTGATACATGGTCGGCACGCCCGGCATACTCGTCGCCCGCGTCCGGCGAATCGCGGCCAGCGTCTGCCCGGCGTCGAAACGCGGCAGCATCACAATCTCCCCGCCGCGCGCGATGGTGCGGTTCAGGACGGTGGTGTTCGCAAAGACATGGAAGAAGGGCAGCACGCCGATCACCCGTTCCGGCTGGTCCGCCAGCGGGTCGATGGCGTTGGACTGGCGCGCATTGGCGGTCAGGTTCTGGTGGGTCAGCATCGCGCCCTTGGGCCGCCCCGTGGTGCCGCCGGTATATTGCAGCAGGGCCAGTTCCCGGACCGGGTCGATGGTCCGCTCCGGCAGCACGCCGTCATTGTGGAGCAGGTCGGACATCGCCAGCGCGCGGGGGTCGGCGGGCCGCGCCGCATCCTCGTTGCGCTTGAACAGGCGATAGCCGATGGCCTTGCCCAACGGCAGCGCGCCCGCCACCGACCCCAGCACCAGCGTCTCCAGCCCGCTGCGATCCAGCACCGCCAGCGCGGTGGGCAACAACGCCTTCGCCGTCAGGGTGAAGAGCAGCCGCGTGCCGCTGTCCTCCACCTGATGCGCCAGTTCCTCGACGCTGTAGAGGGGGGAGAAATTGACGACCACCGCGCCCGCCATCATCGCCCCATAATAGGCCGCGACATAATGGGGGACGTTGGGCAGGAACAGGCCGACCCGGTCGCCGGGCCGGATGCCATGGTCGATCAGCCCGCGCGCCAGCCGCCGCGCCGCGCCCTGCACCGCCTCATAGCTGTAGAGGCGGCCATAGAAATCCAGCATCGGCGCATGGGGATCGCGCGCCACGCTCCGCGCCAGCATGTCGGGGACCGAAAGGACCGGAAATTCCGTCTCCCACGGCACGGGATGACGATATTGCTCGCGCCAGACCGTGGCTGCATCACTCTCCATCCCTGCAAGCTAGGCATGGAAAAGGCCGCTGACAATCCCGGTGGATGCCAGCGGCCCTACAATCCTTCGGCCGTCCCGCGCCACGGCGGGACTATCGCGCCTCAGTTGCCGACATGGCCCTTGTTGTTGCTGAACGGGTCGATCAGCGTCGCGACCTGGTTGATCGCCTGCGCCTCGGCCAGATGGGCCTCGTCCGCGCGGCGCTGTGCGTCGTCACGCTCGCGGCGCAGTTCGGTGATCAGCGCCTCGCGGTCGCCCGCCAGGCGATTGTCGGTCGGCGCCTCGATGCCCGCCTTCTTGGCGGCCTTGGCGACCAGCCCGTCCAGCTCCCGCTGCGAGCACAGGCCCAGCGTCACCGGGTCTTTCGGCACGATATTGGCGATGTTCCAGTGCGTCCGCTCGCGCAGCGCAGCGATGGTCGTGCGCGTGGTGCCGATCAGCTTGCCGATCGCACCGTCGGAGATTTCGGGGTGGTTGCGCAGGATCCACGCGATGCCGTCCGGCTTGTCCTGACGCTTGCTGACCGGGGTGTAGCGCGGCCCCTTGGTGCGGCGCACCGGCTCCGGGCCAGCCAGAATCTTGAGGCGATAGTCGGAATTCTTCTCGCCCCGCTGGATTTCCTCCTGCGTCAGTTCATGCGCGCGGACGGGATCGCGGCCGGTATATTTGGTCGCCGCCGTATCGTCGGCGATCGCCTGGACTTCGAGGATGTGCAGACCGCAGAACTCCGCGATCTGGTCGAAACCGAGAGCGGTATTATCGACCAGCCAGCTGGCGGTAGCATGGGGCATGAGCGGCTGGGCCACGGAGCGTCTCCTGACGAACGTAAGGACAGAAACAATAAGGGCCGCCCCTTTGAGGAGCGGCCGGTTCTGTCTTATCTAATGAATCCCAACGCAGAGGGCAAGAGGCCCCCGACAGGAGCGGGATCAGGCCGCCTGCCGCAGGTCCATCGGCACGATGGGGTGCAGCCCCGCCAGAAATTCGCTGGCGCTACGGTCCCAGGTAAAGGCGCTGCCATAGTCGGCGCAGGCCGCCCGGTCGCGCGTCAATGCGCCCGCCACGGCACGGGCCAGATCCTCGTCGAGGCAACCCACCGGTTCGGTGACGATGTCCTTCGGGCCTGTCACCGGATAGGCGGCGACGGGCGTTCCGCACGCCATCGCCTCTATCATCACCAGTCCGAACGTGTCCGTCAGGCTGGGGAAGACAAGGGCGTCGGCCGCACGATAGGCGCTCGCCAGTTCCTGCCCACCCAGCACGCCCAGGAACAGCGCATCGGGAAAGCGGGCCTGCAGCGATTCCCGCGCCGGGCCGTCGCCAACCACCACCTTGGCGCCCGGATGGTCCAGCGCCAGGAACGCCTCCACATTCTTCTCCACCGCCACCCGGCCGACATAGAGCAGGACCGGTCCCGCCCCGTCCGCCGGCCCCGCCATGCGCGGATGGCGGGGACCATCGGGCGAGAACTGGGCGAGGTCGACGCCGCGCCCCCAATGCTGGGTCTGGCGGATGCCCGCCTCCGCCAGCGCCTCGCGAATCGAGGGAGTGGAGGCGAGGACGACGCTGGCCGCGCCATGGAACCAGCGGAAATAGGGCCAGAACAGGCGCGCGGGCAGACCCGTCCGGCTCGCCATATAGTCCGGGAAATTGGTGTGGAAGGCGGTGGTGAAGGGCAGCCCTTGCCGCAGGCACCAATAGCGCGCGGCCAGGCACAGCGGCCCTTCCGTCGCCAGATGGATCGCGTCCGGCGCCAGTTGGGCGATCATCCGCCCGACGCTGCGCGGGGTGGACATGGCCAGCCGAATTTCCGGGTAGGTCGGGCAGGGCAGCGTCGTGAAGCGGTCGGGCGAGATGACGATCATCGCATGCCCGCGCGACTCCAGCTCCTTGCGGACCGCGCAGAGCGTGCGGACCACCCCGTTGACCTGCGGCGTCCAGGCGTCCGTCACCACCACGATGCGGGACGGGACAGGACGGGCGGTGATGGCGTGGGGGGCGATGCGCCCGGCAAGCTGCCCGAAAAACGGCGGTGCAGGCCGGCCGCGCATCAGGCCGCCATCTCCATCGCGCCCTGCAGCGTCACACCCGCGCGGGCCGCCATTTCCTCGGCCCAGTGCAGCACTTCCATGCTGCCGTCCGCCTGTTCGACCAGCGCGGTGCAACCCTCCACCCAGTCGCCGTCGTTATAATAGGTGATGTCGCCGAACTGGCGGATTTCGGCGGTGTGGATATGGCCGCACACGACGCCGTCGATGTGCCGCCGCTCCGCTTCATGCGCCACGATCTCCTCGAAGCGGGAGATGAAGGCGACGGCGTTCTTGACCTTGTGCTTGGCCATCTTGGACAGCGACCAATAAGGCATCCCCATCCAGCGTCGCACCCGGTTCACATGGCGGTTGAGCGCCATCAGCGCCGTATAGGCCGCGTCGCCCACCACCGCCAGCCAGCGGTGGGCCAGCATGATCGCGTCGAACTCGTCGCCGTGCAGGACCAGCAGCTTGCGCCCGTCGGCGGTGATGTGAATCTTCTTGCGCCGCACCTCCACCCCGCCAAAATTCAGGCCGGTGAACTGGCGGAACATCTCGTCATGGTTGCCGGGGATATAGATGACGCGCGTGCCCCGCCGGGCGCGCTTCATGATGCGCCACACCACGTCATTATGCGCGGTCGGCCAGTACAGCCGCTTTTTCAGCGCCCAGCCGTCGATGATGTCCCCGACGAGGTAGAGCGTGTCGCTGTCCACGCTGTCCAGGAAGTCGATCAGCATCTGCGCGTTGCACCCGCGCGTGCCAAGGTGAATGTCGCTGATCCAGATGGTGCGGAAGCGGCGACGGTCCTGTGACCGCTTCGGTTCTGCGGTCTGCATCGACCGCATCGGTATCGCGCTGATCGCGTTCATCCAAGCCCCCGGTTCCTGTTCCTGGAGACAGGTTCATAACCCCGGAGTGTGACAGTTTTTTGCGGAATATGACGGTTGCGAGACGCCGGGCCGGCCGGTCAGCGCGCGTCCAGCGCCACGAAACCGGGTAAATGCCGCACCCGGTCCAGCCATGCGCCGATCGCGGGATAGGCCGCCATCGCGAAACCACCCTCCCCCGCGACATGGGTATAGGCGAACAGGCAGATGTCCGCGAGGCTGGCCCCCTCCCCCACGAACCAGTCCTGCCCGGCCAGGTGCCGCTCCATCAGCGCCAGCGCGTCCGCACCGGCCGCCTCCTTGCCCGGCACCAGCGCGCGCTGCACCTCGGTCAGCCGCGCTTCCCCGACGATGGACCGCCAGAAGCGCAGGGTCGCGATGTTCGGCTCATGATTATATTGCTCCCAGAACATCCAGCGCAGCATGTCCGCCCGGTCGAACCGGTCGGACGGGATCAGCGCCGATTCGCTGGCCAGCCAGTGGCAGGCCGCATTGCTCTCCGGCAGGAACCTGTCGCCGATCTGGAGCACGGGGATTCGGCCATTGGGATTGACCGTGGCGAGGAAGGCTGGCGTGCGCGTCTCCCCGGCCAATATGTCATAGCCGCGCCGCTCCAGCGGGATGGTCAGCAACGCCGCGGTCAGCCGGATCTTGTAGCAATTGCCCGACACGGCATCTTCATGCAGGATCAGCCGCTCCGCCATCGTTCAGACCTGCAACACGATCTTGCCGACATGCTCGCCCGCGTCCATCCGCGCATGGGCGGCGGCGGCATCGGCCAGCGGAAAGACCCGGTCGATGACGGGGCGCAATTCGCCCGACTCCACCATCGGCCACACCGTCCGGCCGATCTCCAGCGCCAGCATCGCCTTGAACCCGGCGGATCGCGGCCGCAGGGTCGACCCGGTCAGGGTCAGCCGCCGTTGCATCACCTCCGGCAGGAACAGCGTCGTCTTCGGCCCGGCCAGCACGGCGATGGACACATGACGGCCATCCTCGCCCAGGCATTGCAGGTTGCGCGGCACATAGTCGCCGCCGACCATGTCCAGCACCGCATTGACGCCCTTGCCCTGCGTCTCCGCCCGGACGACCTCGACGAAATCCTGTGTCCTGTAATTGATCGCGACCGCGCCCAGATCCCGCGCGACGGCGCATTTCTCCTCGGTGCCGCAGGTGACGAAGATGCGGATGTCGAACAGGCGGCACAGCGCGATGGCCATGGTGCCGATGCCGCTGGTGCCGCCATGGACCAGCACGCTGTCGCCATCCACGATATAGGCACGCTCGAACAGGTTGGACCAGACGGTGAACAGCGTCTCCGGGATCGCCGCGCCCTCGACATAGGACAGGCTGTCGGGCAGCGGCAGGCAATGGTCCGCATGGGCCAGCGCATAGCCGGCATAGCCGCCCCCCGGCAGCAGCGCGCAGACCCGCCGGCCGATCAGCGCGGCGTCCACGTCCGGGCCGATGGCCACGATGTCGCCCGCGACCTCCAGCCCCGGCGTGACCGGCGCGCCCGGCGGCGGCGGATATTTGCCCTGCCGCTGCATGACGTCCGGCCGGTTGACCCCCGCGGCGGCCACGCGGATCAGCACTTCGCCGCTGGCGGGGACGGGCGTGGGCAGGGTGACCGGCGTCAGCACCTCCGGCCCGCCGGGCTGGCTGATGCCGATCGCGGTCATGTCCGCCGGGATGCTGGCCGTGCCGTTCATACTATCCCCCCGCCGTGGCGACCGGCTTCATGCCCCCGGCCTCATACCCCGATCCCATACCTATGTCGCTTATTGACAGCGGAACCTTATGGGTCAACATTCAAGCCGTGGATGCGGACGACTTTCTGCCCCGTCGCGACAATAGCGACATCATCGGCCTGCTGGCGCGGCAGGATCTCGATCCTTTCTCGGTTGCGGAACTGGAGGAAAGGATTACCGCGTTGACGGCCGAAATCGAACGGACGCAACAGAAAATCTTTAAGGCCGTTAACCATAAAGCAAGCGCTGATGCGTTATTCAGGAAACAATAGCCTGCAAAAAGGCTGGATATAGGAGAGATGGGGTCGAGGAGACGGCGGATCGTCAATCCGCCGGAACCGAAACTTGTCGCGGTCGCTCGTCGGCCATGCTCTGCAAAGGGTGCTCAAGCCCTTGAAGGGACAGGACGGCATGCCGACATGGGGTTGGTCTCAACCCGCAGGATATCGGGTTGTATTCAGCCCGGTACGGGTTGTTGGAGTATAAGAATATGCCGTCATTTGCCTCCGCCCTGGAATCCACCCTCCATAACGCGCTGACCCATGCGTCGGATCGGCACCATGAATATGCCACGCTCGAACATCTGCTTCTCGCTCTGATTGATGACGAACATGCGTCCAAGGTGATGCAGGCGTGCGGCGTCGAACTGGGTGAGCTGGGCGATGCCGTCACCCATTATCTCGATACGGAGCTGGAGAGCCTGAAGGTCGAGGGGACGGTCGATCCCTCCCCCACCAGCGGTTTTCAGCGTGTCGTGCAACGCGCCATCCTGCATGTGCAGTCCTCCGGCAAGGAAGAGGTGACGGGCGCCAACGTCCTGGTCGCGCTCTTCTCCGAACGGGACAGCTATGCCGTCTATTTCCTGCAACAGCAGGACATGAGCCGCCTCGATGCCGTCAGCTATCTCAGCCACGGCGTCGGCAAGGGTGCCACGGCCTCCGCGCCGGAAACGCCCAAGAGCGAGAGCAGCGAGGAAAAACCCAAGGTGGAAAAGAAGAAGGATGGCGCCCTCGACCAGTTCACCGTGAACCTCAACGAAAAAGCGATGGAGGGTAAGGTCGATCCGCTGATCGGCCGCGCGTCGGAAGTCGACCGCACCATCCAGATCCTGTGCCGCCGGTCCAAGAACAACCCGCTCTATGTGGGCGATCCGGGCGTTGGCAAGACCGCCATCGCGGAGGGTCTGGCCCGCAAGATCATCGAGGGCGAAGTGCCCGAAGTGCTCAAGGAAGCCGTCATCTACTCGCTCGACATGGGCGCTTTGCTGGCCGGCACCCGCTATCGCGGCGATTTCGAGGAGCGTCTGAAGGCGGTCGTCACGGAGCTGGAGAAGCTGCCCCACGCGGTCCTCTTCATCGACGAAATCCACACCGTCATCGGTGCGGGCGCGACGTCCGGCGGCGCGATGGATGCATCGAACCTGCTCAAGCCCGCCCTGTCCGGCGGCACGATCCGCTGCATCGGCTCGACCACCTACAAGGAGTTCCGCAATCACTTCGAGAAGGACCGCGCCCTGCTGCGCCGGTTCCAGAAGATCGACGTGAACGAGCCGACCATCGAGGATACGATCAAGATCCTCACCGGCCTGCGGTCCGCCTTCGAAAACCATCATTCGGTGCGCTACACGCCGGAGGCGATCAAGGCCGCCGTCGAATTGTCGGCCCGCTACATCAACGACCGCAAGCTGCCGGACAAGGCGATCGACGTGATCGACGAGGTCGGCGCGATGCAGATGCTGGTGGTGCCGTCGAAGCGCAAGAAGGTCATCACGCCCAAGGAGATCGAGCAGGTCATCGCGACCATGGCCCGCATCCCTCCCAAGTCGGTGTCCAGCGACGACAAGTCGGTGCTGGAATCGCTGACCACGGACCTGAAGCGTGTCGTCTTCGGCCAGGACAAGGCGATCGAGGTGCTGTCGTCCGCGATCAAGCTGTCGCGGGCTGGCCTGCGCGATCCCGACAAGCCGATCGGCAACTATCTCTTCTCCGGCCCCACGGGCGTCGGCAAGACGGAGGTGGCGCGCCAGTTGGCGACCCTGCTCGGCATCCCGCTCCAGCGGTTCGACATGTCCGAATATATGGAGCGTCATTCGGTCAGCCGTCTGATCGGCGCCCCTCCGGGCTATGTCGGCTATGACCAGGGCGGCCTGCTGACCGACGCCATCGACCAGCAACCGCATTGCGTGCTGCTGCTGGACGAGATCGAGAAGGCGCATCCCGACCTGTTCAACATCCTGTTGCAGGTGATGGATAATGGCCGCCTGACCGATCATCATGGCAAGACGGTGGACTTCCGCAACGTCATCCTCATCATGACGACCAATGCGGGCGCCTCCGACATGGCGAAGGAAAGCATCGGCTTCGGCGAGCTGACCCGCGAGGATGCGCAGGAAGAAGCGGTGAAGAATCTCTTCACCCCCGAATTCCGCAACCGTCTCGATGCCATCGTCCCCTTCGGCTATCTGCCGCCGGAAGTGGTGGAACGCGTCGTCGACAAGTTCATCCTCCAGCTGGAGCTGCAACTGGCCGACCGCGACGTCCACATCACGCTGGAGGCGGACGCCCGCAAATGGCTGACCAACCGTGGCTATGATCGCATGTATGGCGCGCGCCCGATGGGCCGCCTGATGCAGGAGAAGATCAAGCAGCCGCTGGCCGAGGAACTGTTGTTCGGCAAGCTGGTCCACGGCGGCGAGGTTACGGTCCGGCTGAAGGACGAGGTGCTGGCCTTCGAGATCGCGCCCTCCGCGCCCAAGAAGGCCAAGGCGAAGAACGTGCCCAAGGCCCCCCGCACGCCCAAGGCAAAGCCTGCCAAGGACGGCGTATCGGGTGAGGACACGTCCGGGACCGATGCCGCCAAGGATTGATCGCACCCCTTTGGGTAGGATCGACGATCAGGAGGAAACCGGGCGGGGCCATGCTCCGCCCGGTTTGTCCTATCCGGCACAGGGGCACGGGACGGCGCAACGCCCCGACCATGGTCCAAACCGTGCCCCGGATCGTGGCCCGGATCTCAGCCCCGATGATGATCCCACCCCGCCACCGGATCGTGGCGCTGTCGTCCTGTTGCACGGCTTCATGGGCGCGCCCTGGACGATGCGCGCCATGGGCCGCGCGCTCCGGGCGCAGGGATTCCGGCCCTTCTGCCCCTGGTATGAAAGCTGGGCCGCGCCCTTCGACACCATCGTCGCGCGCGTCGCCGCCGCGCTGGAGAAGCGCGGCATCGGCCACGCAGGCCCGGTGCATTTCGTGGGCCATTCCATGGGTGGCCTGATCGCCCGTTCGGTGGTGGAACGGCTCCAGCCCGCCGGCATGGGCCATATGGTGATGATCGGCACGCCCAATGGCGGCAGCGAGCTGGCGGATTTCTGCACCGGTCAACGCCTGCTCCGTCCCTTACTGGGCCGGGCGGGTCCGGCGCTGGTCACGCAGCGCAGGCTGCCCGCGCTCGACGGGCTGGACCTGCCCACCTATCCGGTCGGCGTAATCGCGGGCGACAGCCCCCTGCCCACGCCGCTGCGCGTCATGCCCCATCCCCATGATGGAAAGGTCAGCGTGGCCTCCACCCATCTGGCTGGGGAAGCGGACCATGTCACCCTCCCCGTCTCCCACGCGATCATGCCGTTCAGCCCCGCCGTCCAGCGACAGACCGCGCATTTCCTGACCGACGGCCGCTTCCTGCGATAGGGCATGATGACTTTTCCTCGAATCGTCATTTGCGAGGCGGGTCAATCCAACGTCATCGCACTCCAGCCGACCAGAACGGCCCGCGCAGGCCCATCGACCCGACATCCGTCGCACCGCCCTCGACAGGCCGCATCACCCCAAAACCCACCGCCCCAAACAAAACGCCGGACGGTTTCCCATCCGGCGCATGACCCATGACCCGCAATCCGACAGTCGTCAGAACACCGGTTCGTTCGCCGGATCGTCGGGATCGCCGATGGGCGTCGAAATGGTGTGGATGCCACATTCCACCTTGTCCCACCCGCGCCAGCGGCCCGCGCGCGGGTCTTCGCCCGGCAGCACCTTGGACGTGCACGGCTCGCAGCCGACCGACAGATAGCCCTGCGCCTCCAGCGCATGGCGTGGCAGGTCATGCTCCGCGAAATAGGCTTCCAGCCGCGCCTTGTCCCAATCGCCCAGCGGGTTCAGCTTGATCCGGCCATCCTCGACCTCGAACCGGGGCAGGTTGGCGCGGGTCTGCGACTGGAACGCCTTGCGCCCCGAAATCCAGCTGTCCAGCCCCGCCTTGGCGCGGGCCAGCGGCTCGACCTTGCGGATTTCGCAGCAGCCATCAGGGTCGAAGGACCAGCGCAGGCCGGTCGCATCCTTCTTCTCCAGCACCACCGGATCGGGCGTGATCGTCTGGCTGTCGGTAAAGCCCAGCCGCGCGACCAGCGTATCGCGATACTCCAGCGTCTCCGGGAACATCTTGAGCGTGTCCACGAAGATCACCGGCACGCTCTTGTCCGCCGTGGCGATCAGGTGGAGCAGCACCGCGCTCTCCGTCCCGAAGGAGGAGACGACGCCGACCCGGCCCAGCAGCCGTTCGGCGAACACCGTGCGGAGCATGGTCGCGGTATCCACGCCCTCGAACCGCGCGTTCAGCGCGTCGGCGTCCGCCTGCGTAAAGCGGGGCTTCGTGTCGATGATGTCGATCCTGCGCGCCGGCTCAGCCATGACGCAGGGACCAGATCGGCCGCTCGGACACGGCGACTTTCTGATAAACCTGCGGATAGCGGGCCAGTGCCGCATCGAGAACCGCCCGGTCGACCGGTGCCTTGGGAGCGAAAGTGTCGAAGCCGCAGCGGCGCATGGCGAGGATCTGGTCGACCAGTACATCGCCCACCGCACGCAATTCGCCGGTGTACCCTGCCTCCCGCAGGATGGCCGCCGCCGAATAACCGCGCCCGTCGCCGAACGCCGGGAAATTCACCTCGACCAGCGACAACCGGTCGAGATCGGGGATCAGCGCGCGCGCATCCTCGCCCGGCTCGATACGGACGGCGGTGGCGTTGTTCTGCCCGGCAAAGCTCTCGACGCTGACCGCCGGCTCCTGGCTGGCGGCGTCGTCGCGAAAGCTGATGATGTCAGCCATAGATAGCCTCCTTGAACGGCTCCATGCCGATCCGGCGATAGGTGTCGAGGAAACGCTCGCCCTCTTCGCGCTTGTCCAGATACAGGTTCGTCGCCTTTTCGATGGCGTCGACCACGCCGTCCTCGTCAAAGCCAGGGCCGACGATCTTGCCCAGACTCGCATCCTGCGCGCCCGATCCGCCGAACAGCAACTGGTAATTCTCCTTGCCGCGCCGATCCACGCCAAGGATACCGATGTGCCCGGCATGATGATGACCGCAGGCATTGATGCAGCCGGAGATTTTCAGCTTCAGCTCGCCAATGTCGCGCTGGCGCACCGGATCGGCGAACCGCTTGGCGATCTTCTGCGACAGCGGGATCGACCGCGCATTGGCCAGACTGCAATAGTCCAGGCCGGGGCAGGCGATGATGTCGGTGATGAGGTCGAGGTTCGCCTCGGCCAGACCCGCCTCGACCAGCTTTTGCCACAGGACGGGCAGGTCCGCCTTCTTCACCGACGGCAGCACTACATTCTGCGCATGGGTGATGCGCAGTTCGTCGAAGCTATACCGCTCCGCCAGATCCGCGATCAGGTCGATCTGCGCGGAGGACGCATCGCCGGGTATGCCGGTGATGGGCTTCAGCGAGATATTGACGATGGCATAGCCCGGCCGCTTGTGCGCGATGACCTGGCTGTCGACCCACAGGGCAAAGTCCCGGTTGCTGCGGTCGATGTCGTCCGACAGGCCGGTTTCATAGGCGGGATCGACGAAATGGGCGCGGATGCGGTCCAGCTCGGCCCGTGGCGGGTCGATGCCGAGCGTCTTCATATGCGCCCATTCTTCCTCGACCTGCCGCTTATATTCCTCGACGCCGATCTCGGAGACGAGGATCTTGATCCGCGCCTTATACTTATTGTCGCGGCGGCCGTAGCGATTGTAGACGCGCAGCGCGGCCTCGACGTAGGAGATGATCTCGTCCTCGGCCACGAAATCCTTGATCTCCGGGCCGACGATCGGCGTACGGCCCATGCCGCCACCGGCAAAGACCTTCGCACCGACGACACCGTCCCGCTTCACCAGCTCGATGCCGATGTCGTGCAGGCGCATCGCGGCGCGGTCTTCCTCCGACGCGATCACGCAAATCTTGAACTTGCGCGGCAGATAGGTGAACTCCGGGTGGAAGCTCGACCATTGGCGCAGCAGTTCGGCCCAGGGGCGCGGGTCCGACACTTCGTCGGCGGCGACACCGGCATATTGGTCCGAACTGATGTTGCGGATGCAATTGCCGCTGGTCTGGATGGCGTGCATCTCCACGCTGGCCAGGTCGGCCAGGATGTCGGGCGCATCCTCCAGCTTGATCCAGTTGTACTGGATGTTCTGGCGGGTGGTGAAATGCCCGTAATCCTTGTCATATTTGCGCGCGATATGGGCGAGCATCTTCATCTGCTTCGCGCTCAGCGTGCCATAGGGGATGGCGACGCGCAGCATATAGGCGTGCAATTGCAGATACAGGCCGTTCATCAGGCGGAGCGGGCGGAACTGCTCCTCCGTCATCTCGCCCGACAGGCGGCGCTGCGTCTGGTCGCGGAAATCCGCGACGCGCGCATCGACCATCGCCTGGTCATACTGGTCATATTGATACATGGCGTCAGGCCTTCACGATCGGAATATCGGTGTTGATGGCAAGGTCGGTCCGCACCGTGGGACCGGACGCACGGATGCGCTCCTTGATATGCTGCGGCAGCGGTCCGTTGGGACCGGCGTCCGCCTCCACCAGATAGGCCACGTTCACGCGGCGCGCGGCGCTTTCCCGCGCGATGATCGCCTCGCCCTCGTCGCCCACGTCGACGGCCTCGCCCACATGGCGCGACCAGCCGTTGCCGGTCCACCAGATGACGTCGCCGCTGCCCAGGTCATTACCTGTCGCAATAATCATGACAGTCCCTCTTTACCCCTCAATATATCGAGCATCTGCAACCCGCCCGCACGATTGCCGAGTCTGTCGGATGCGTCAGCCAGACCCGCCACATTCCCCACGACGATCACAGCCGGGCTGCGTACGTCCTCCCGATGAACCATGTCGCCCAGATCGGCAAGCAGCGTGCGGAGCGCGCGCTGCTCCGGCAGCGTGCCATTCTCCAGCACGACGACGGGCGTGTCGGGCGACAGGCCGTCGGCCATCAGCTTGTCCGCAATATCGTCCGCCGTCGCGACGCCCATATAGATGACGAGGGTGCGGCCGGCCCCGGCCAGCCCCGCCCAATTCTGGTCGGACAGGCCCTTGCACTGGCCCGCGACAAAGGTCACGGCGCTGGCGACGTCGCGATGGGTCAGCGGCAGGTTGGCCGCCGCCGCGCAGCCCATGGCCGCGCTGATGCCCGGCACGACCTCGACCATGATGCCCGCCACGCGGCAGGCTTCCAGTTCCTCACCGCCGCGCCCAAAGATGAAGGGGTCGCCACCCTTGAGCCGCACCACGTCACGGCCCGCCTTCGCATGTTCGACCAGCAGGGCGTTGATGCCCTCCTGCGGGACGCTGTGCCGGTCGCGCTTCTTGGCGACGGAGATCAGTTCGGCACCCGCCGGAGCCAGCGCCAGCACGCCGTCACCGACCAGCCCGTCATGCACGATGACATCGGCGGTCGCGATCAGCCGCGCCGCGCGCACGGTCAGCAGGTCCGGGTCGCCGGGACCGGCGCCGACCAGATAGACCGTCCCCGCATCGGGTCCAGCGGCGGAGGGTCCGGCAGCGGGCGAAAAAGGGGAGGAATCGCTCATGATGCGCGATATGGCGATGGTGCCGGAAAAGGCCAAGCCATCAAGTCTTGGGCCAGCCCTAGCTAAACTTGTGCGCCCCTCCGGCACCATCCGCCGGGCGATCCACGGGACCAGCAGGCCCCCTCGCCATCGGGTCAGACGCCCCTTCGCCACGCGCCTCCCCCCTGTGCCCCGTCCTCCTCCGATGGCATGGGGGCAACATATCCGCCGCAACCCGCCGCATACCCCACAATAGCTCTGGCAATCCCGGCCAAGCCGCTCCATCCTCTGTCCGAGTCGAGCAACCTCGAAAGGACCAGATGAGCCGCAAGCCTGTACCCGCCCAATCGGGCGACCGCAGCCGGATAGAGGTCGTCTTCGACCGTCCTCAACTTCTCGGCACGCTTTTCGGCCAATATGACCAGAATCTGGTCAGCATCGAGAACAGGCTGGGCGTGTACATCCTCGCCCGTGGCAACAAGATACAGATAGAGGGGGAGGCCTCCGCCGCCGCGCGCGCCCGCGACGTGCTGACCGGCCTCTACAACCGCATCGTGCAGGGGCAGGATATCGACTCCGGCGTGGTGGAGGCGCTGATCGGCATGTCGAACGAACCCACGCTGGACGGCATCATCCGCCACGACGTCCATACCCCCCCGTCCATCATGATCCGCACGCGCAAGAAGACGATCGTCCCGCGCACCCCGACGCAGGCCACCTATATGGAAGCGCTGATCCGCGACGACATCATCTTCGCCCTCGGGCCGGCGGGCACGGGCAAGACCTATATCGCCGTCGCGCAGGCCGTGTCGCAGTTGATGAGCGGCTCCGTCCAGCGCCTCATCCTCTCCCGCCCGGCGGTGGAGGCGGGGGAGAAGCTGGGCTTCCTGCCCGGCGACATGAAGGAGAAGGTCGATCCGTACCTTCGCCCCCTCTATGACGCGCTGAACGACTGCATGCCGCCCGAACAGGTGGAACGGCGCATCGCGTCGGGCGAGATAGAGATTGCGCCCATCGCCTTCATGCGCGGCCGCACGCTGGCCGACGCCTTCATCATCCTGGACGAGGCGCAGAACACCACGCCCATGCAGATGAAGATGTTCCTCACGCGTTTCGGCGAGAAGAGCCGCATGGTGGTGTGCGGCGATCCCAACCAGACCGACCTTCCCGGCGGAATGGGCGCTTCCGGCCTGAACGACGCGGTGCACAAGCTGGAGGGGATCGAGGGTTTCGGCACCGTCCGCTTCAGCGCGGCGGACGTGGTGCGCCATCCCATCGTGGGTCGTATCGTGCAAGCCTATGAGGGGCCGGATGCCTGACCGGGCCAGCGTCTTGCGCCGGTCACATCCACGCCCTAGGGCCAGCCTTCATATTTTCTCGTCCTCCCGGCGCGGGAAGGGACGGCCTGTCGCTGCGTCGCGGTTCCGCCGCTGCGCCATGACAGGGCGTCCCGACCGTCACCGGCACGACGCGCTCAGGGATTTCGCTTTGCCGCATCGCTTCCCCCATGACAGGGCCGGTCTTCGCCATGCTTGACGTCATCGTCGATTCCATCCCCCTGTGGGACGGCCCGGTGGAGGAATGGACCGTGCTGGCGGAAAAGGCCGCCCGCGCCGCCATCGCGCAGACGCCCCATGGCGAGATACTGACCCATCCCGCCACCTTCGAACTCTCCGTCAAGCTGGCCGACGATGCGGAGGTGCAGGCTCTCAACGCCGCCTATCGCAACAAGGACAAGCCGACCAACGTCCTGTCCTTTCCCATGCTCCAGCCGGATTTCATGGAAGCCACGGCGATGGCCGACGATGGCGAGATACTGGTCGGCGACATCGTGCTGGCGCAGGAGACCTGCGCGCGCGAGGCGGCGGAAAAGGGCGTCAGCGTGACGGATCATGCCGTGCATCTGATGGTGCATGGCGTCCTCCACCTCTTGGGTTACGACCATGTCGAGGACGAGGCGGAGGCCGAGGCGATGGAGGCGATGGAGACGGCGGCCCTTGCATCTCTGGGCATCGCTGATCCATATGCGGATCATTAAGGGCGTCTTTGCGCTCTGACATGGAATATCGGGGGCGCATCTGCCCCGCAAACAGGGACCAGACGACCGATGGCTGAAGCCGGCAACGCCTCCTCAACGTCGAAGGAAGCGGACAGTAGCAACGAAGGCGGCCGAATATGGCGCGGGCTTCGCGCCCTGTTGTTTGGCGAGGAGCCGGAGACCAGCCTCCGCGAAGAGCTGGAACATACGATTGACGAATATGAGGACGAGGCGGGCGCCGCGCCGGCCAAGGGCGACCTCTCCCTCGTCGAGCGGCAGATGTTCAAGAATCTCCTCCACTTCGGCGAACATACCGTCGATGACGTGGCCGTGCCGCGCGGCGAGATCATCGCCATCTCGCAGGACGCCAGCTTCGCCCAGTTGATGGCGCTGTTCGTGGAGGCGGGGCACAGCCGCGTGCCGGTGTACAAGGACAGCCTCGACACCGTCACCGGTATGATCCACATCCGCGACGCCTTCGCCATCCTGGCGCAGGGACAGGCCCACCCGGAGACGCTGGAGGGCCTGATCCGCCAGCCGCTCTATGTGCCGCAAAGCATGGGCGTGCTGGACCTGCTGGCCGAAATGCGGGCCAAGCGCACCCATCTCGCCATCGTGGTCGATGAATATTCGGGCACCGACGGCCTGCTGACCATCGAGGATCTGATGGAGGAGATCGTCGGCGAGATCGAGGACGAACATGACGAGGAGCCGGAGGCGCTGCTCGTCGCGCATGGCGATGCGGGCTGCTGGGACGCGGACGCCCGCGCCGAGCTGGACGATGTGGCCCGCGACGTGGGCGACGCGCGCCTGGCGGAGGTCGAGGAAGACATCGACACGCTGGGCGGTCTGGCCTTCGTTATCGCGGGCCATGTCCCGGCGAAGGGCGAGATCCTGCTCCACCCGGAAAGCGGCTGGCGGCTGGAGATACTGGAAGGCGACACCCGCCGCGTCACCCGCCTGCGCCTCCACCCACCCGTCGAAGTGGCGGAGGATGACGAGGAATAGCCGCGCGGCGGGGTGTGTGGAGGCTGGCCTGCATGGGCACCGCGGACACCATCCGGGGTGCCGATCGCATCGGGTGCAGAGGGTCTGAAAGCGAGCTCTTTGGACGTTCGGTCGCCGTTTCTTCTTTCCCAAGAGCAGACTATGAATTACCTCGTGCCTATCATGTAATTATGCCGCTCTTCATCCGACAGCGTCAAAAGATATCCGCTTGCAAGTGTGTCGTAGAAATGCCTGAGGGATATAGGCTCTCCATCGATTATCTGGGTTCGGATGTGCCTCCAGATACGCTTATCGCCCCCTTGCCAGTGTAACTCTACTTTATCCGCAAAAAATCCGGGCCCAAAGACGCCGTTTGTCGAACTGCGGACTTGTATTCCCCGAACCCGGGTCATCTCCGCGATCCTCTTCAAAAAATATCGGCGGCGATGCTGGGCATGGACGGGAATGAGCTTCAAACTGTCCGCTTCAAACGAGACTCTGGTCAAAGGTTCGACCTTGAGACGTTGCGCTTCCGCTTCACGTACTTTCGAGAAAAGCGGCCAATCAAGCCACATCATCTGCATGCGGCGCACAGGAGAAAGCGCAAGCCATTTCGGCGCACTGGCCAAACGAAAAATCGCCTCGTCAGCCATGGACTGCTTGCGCTTAACGTACATCGCAGCCGCTGCTAGCAATGTCGCCAGCAAATACGCCCAAAATACCCGGTCATTCATGCCGTTCAGAAACTTGCTAATGAGACCGAAAAGACCGATTGGAATTGCCGCGAGGCACAGTATGGAGAACGTTACTTGATATCGCGACATGAACGGCCCCTCGCGGCAATGCTTCATGCTGAATAATTGCCGAGCCTGATCCTGTCGAGTAACCGCATTTCGGGCTTGTTCAGCGATTATCGTTTGTATATTGCTGCCCACCTGAGGCTTAGCGGCACAATAGCGGACTTTCCGCTAACCACCCCAATTCGTCATTGCGAGCGCAGCAACGTAAGACGGTGGCAAACTGTCCCGCTCCCCACACATCTCCCGCACCCTACAGCCGCGCAGACTCCACCTGCGCCCGTGCGGCGGCGAGGCTGGTTTTCAGATGCACCTGCCGGAATGGCTTCGACAGGCGCACGATGTCCGGCGCGATCAGGTCGATGCCCTGATAGCCGGAGATAATCATCACCGCCATGTCGGGATGGTCGGACCGCAGGCGCAGGGCGAATTCCGCGCCGGTCATGCCGGGCATGACATGGTCCGTCACCACCACATCGGGGTGGAAGCCGTCCTCGATCAGCGCCAGCGCCTGCTGCGCGTCCTCCGCCTCCGTCACGCGATAGCCGATGTCGGTCAATATGTCGTTCGTGCCCATCCGCACCAGCGCATCGTCATCGACCAGCAGCAGCGTGCCCTGCGCCGTCTCCGCGTCGGAATCGGGGCTGGCCAGCGTGGCGGGCGCGGCCGCCGCCTTGACCACCGGCAACCACAGCCGGACGCTCGTGCCTTGCCCCGGCGCGCTGTCGATGCGGATCGCGCCGCCCAGCTGGCTGATAAGCCCGTCGACCATCGACAGGCCGAGGCCGGTGCCGCTGCCCGCATCCTTGGTGGTGAAGAACGGCTCCGTCGCCAGCCGCAGCGTCGCCGCGTCCATCCCGCACCCGCTGTCGCGCACCGTCAGCAGGACATAGTGGCCGGGCGCGAGGCCGTCGGGCAGAGGGCCGCGCGCCGCCTCCGCCGCGATGGCGAAATCGCCGCTGCCGGTCATCGCGTCGCGCGCGTTCACCGCCAGGTTCAGGATCGCCATCTCCAGCTGGTGCCGGTCGGCGCGGACGGCGGACAGGTCGGGCGCGACCGACAGGTCCAGCGTCACGCAAGGGCCGATGGTGCTGGCCAGCAGGCTGCGCATATTCTCGACCAGCGCGCCCAGATCGACCGCCGTGGAAATCAGCGGCTGGCGGCGTGCAAAGGCCAGCAGGCGCTGCACCAGCGTCTTGGCATTTTCCGCCGCCTGCATGCCCAGCGCGGCGCTGCGCACGATCGACGGGGACAGGGCATCGGCGGCCAGCACCCGGTCCAGCGCGGCCATGATGGGCGCCAGCAGATTGTTGAAGTCATGGGCGACATTGCCGGTCAGCTGGCCGATCACCTCCATCTTCTGGGTCTGGCGCAATTTTTCCTGCGTGCGTTCCAGTTCGGCGGTGCGGTCCACCACCCGCTGCTCCAGCTCCCCGTTCAGCCGTTCGAGCGACGAGAGCAGCCGGCCATTCTCCAGCGCCGTCGACGCCGCGCGGGCCAGGCTTTCCAGCAGGGCGATCTCGGTGCCGCTGGGCTGGCCGGTGTCCGACCAATAGGCGCCGACCGCCGCCACCGGGTCGCCCGCGCCGATAGGCACCATCAACATGCTGCGCACGAAGGTCGCGCGATAGGCGTCCTGCGGCACGCGGGGGTCGAGCAGCACGTTGCGGATGGCGACCGTCTGCCGGTGCGCCATCGCCCAGCCGGAGACGCAGAATTCGGCGGCGAAACGCTGCCCCGCCCACAATGGCTCCCGCGCGTCCTCCGCGACATAATGGCATTGGTCGCCTTCGCGCAGGACCACCGCGATGCCGTCCGCGCCGACCACGCGGCGGGCGGAAGCGCGCAGCAATTCCACCACATCGTCGATGGAGCGCGCCTGCGCCAGCCGTTCGATGGCGTTGGCGGCATCGGCCCAGCGCGCCGCCTGCAACGATCGGCCGTCCTGCACCTCCCTGAGCCGATCCTGTGCCATGCTGCGCCTCTCGAATCGTCGCTGTGCGACTGGTGGAGCGCATCCTATCGCAGAGACGGCGGGTTTGAATAGTTCAACATCGCCAGCATGTTACAGGAAATCCTCCATATTGGAGGCATGGGTGGGGCCGCACTCCACTGGTGCGGGCCGGGATCGCCGGGTTCCGCGGGGCGTCCGTTGCTGTGGCCGGACGGCGGGGGAGGCGTTTGCGGGTGACGGGGGGGGGGGGGAGGTGCAGCGTCAGGGCCATCCCCTGTCGTCCCGATCATCGTCACCCCGGACCAAATCAGCCATTATCCCGCTTGTGCATGCGAGATAGAAACAGCGTTCGTCCTAAGCGTGCCGAAGGGCTGTTGTTGCCCTTCGGCACGCCCAGGGCGAACGGATGATGCGTACATGCTCCAGCGGAGGCATCACGATACAAAGCGCCATCCCGGATCAAGTCCGGGTCGGGATGAGGGGGGAGATGGGAGAGTCCACTCGCACCACCCTTCCGGCCCAGTCGTCCTAAACCCTGCGATAGGAGGGGTGGGAGAAGCCCGGATGCAACCCTCCCCTTTCCACCCCTACAATCCCGCACGAAAAAAGCCGCCACGCCCGCTGTCGCGCGGCATGGCGGCTCTTGTCCATGTCCAGAGTGTCTCCGAAGCGGAAGCGACCCTCTGCCAACCCGGAAAACGCGGTCAGTCGAAACTCCGGCAACCAAACCACCGGAGCGGGGGACCGACACACTCGGGCGTCCCCTGCTCCCGTAGTCGGGAAAGCCTTAGCGGCCCGCCTTGCTGCCGCCGGTGCGCTGCACCGCATTGCGGTGGGCGCCGACCGGGCCGCCGCTGCGGCGACGCGGGCGGTGCGCGCGATTCTCATCCTCATTCTGCGCGTGGCCTGCGGCATGACCCTGCCCGCCGGGGCGCTGGCCGCCCGAACGCTGCTCGCCACCACGACCGCCGCCGCTGCCCTGGCGACCACCGCCGCCGGGACGACCCCGGCCGCCTTCGCCGCGACCCGGCTCCGCATGGCGCACGGCGGCGGGAGCGGGCAGCTTGGCCGCATTCTCCACGAAATTCTCCGGCAGGGGCACGACCTCCAGCTTGATGCGCGTCGCGCGCTCGATAGCCTTGAGGAAGGGACGCTCGTCATCCGCCACGAAGCTGATGGAGAGGCCGTCCGCGCCCGCACGGGCGGTGCGGCCGATCCGGTGGACATATTGCTCCGCCACATTGGGCAGTTCGAAGTTGAAGACATGGCTGACGCCCGGCACGTCGATACCGCGCGCCGCGATGTCCGTCGCGACCAGCAGCTTGATCTGGCCGGAGCGGAAGGCCTGCAACGCGGTGGTGCGCTGCGCCTGGCTCTTGTTGCCATGGATCGCCATCGCCTGGATGCCCGCGCCAACCAGATGGCGCACGACCCGGTCCGCGCCATGCTTGGTGCGGGTGAAGATCAGCGCGCGCTCGATCGTCTCCGACTGGATGGTCAGGGTCAGCAGCGCCTGCTTCTCCTTCTGGTTTACAAAGGTCGCGAACTGCTTGACCCGCTCCGCCGTGGTGGACTGGGGCGCGACCTCGACATGCACCGGATCGGTGATGAACTGGGTCGACAGATCCTTGATCGCCTTGGGCATGGTGGCGGAGAAGAACAGGTTCTGGCGCTTTTTCGGCAGCAGCTTGGCGATGCGCTTCAAGGGCACGATGAAGCCCAGGTCCATCATCTGGTCGGCCTCGTCCAGCACGAAGATCTCGACATCGTCGAGCTTGAGCGCGCGCTGTTCCAGCAGGTCGATCAGGCGGCCCGGCGTGGCGACGACGATGTCGAGGCCTTCCTTAAGCTTCTGGATCTGGCGGTTGATCGGCACGCCGCCGAACACCGCGTCCACGGTGAAGGGCAGGAAACGGCCATAGTCGCGGAAGCTCTGCGCGATCTGCGCCGCCAGTTCGCGCGTGGGCGAGAGGATGAGGACGCGGCACGACCCGCTCTTGCGCGGGCCGGGGTTGTTGTGGAGATAATGCAGCGTGGGCAGCGCGAACGCCGCCGTCTTGCCGGTGCCGGTCTGGGCGATACCGCACAGGTCGCGGCCTTCCATCAGCGGCGGGATCGCCTGCGCCTGAATCGGGCTGGCGGTCACATATTTCTTGGCGACGAGCGCCTTCAGCACAGGCTCGGCCAGGCCGAGCGTGGAGAATTCGGTCATTGAGTTTTAGTCCTCGTCAAGGACGGAGAGCACAGCCGACAGGGCGCGCGATACTCCATCCGGGTGATGGAGACGATCCGCGTGACGAGGGAAGGTCCGATATGTCAATCGCATGGTTGGCGCTCCATTCACTTCGTCTGCCGGTATTCGCCCGGTCGAGTCGAGGATGGATGATCACGCCGCCAACACTGTCATGCGTGGAAGTGCCCCTAGGCCATTTCCGTTCGATACGCAAGGGCGACGAAAGTCTATTGCATCTGCGAAATCTTTACGCACGCTTTACCGGCCGTCTGTAGGGTGGCCGCGGGACATAGGGAAAGTCACGACATGCCTGCTGTGCAAGCGAATGAAGATGGCCTGGGAGGCAAGCTCGCGAAATGGAGCTTTGGCCTTCTGGGACGCGACGGCGCCGTGGCCCCGGAGCCGCTGCCCGCGCCCCCGCGCGACCAGGGGAATGGCCGCCTGCGCCGCGAGGTGGATCGCCGCCGCGCGCTGTACGACGACATCGGCCAGTTCCTCTTTTCCCACGACCTCGACCTCACGCCGCTCAATTTCGGGCTGGCGCATGACTATATCACCGGCAACGACCTCCAGATCGAGAAGGCCGTGCGCGCGATCCTTCAGGACCGGGGCACGCTGACCAACGGGCTGGCGGAGAATATCATCGCGCAGCAGCGGGTGGACGAGATCACCGCCGACGGCCTGGCCGAGATGCTGGACCAGGTGGAGGCGAACGTCGAGGCGTTGAGCGTCATCGCGGACCAGTCCACCTCCTCCGCCAAGGATTATGGCGCGGCCCTGCAACGGGAGGCCAGCGAGCTGGCGAGCGATGCCAGCGGCGGCGACGTGATCGCCAAGCTGGTCGCCGTCACCCGCACCATGATCGAGCATACGCGCGAGGTGGAGAGCAAGCTGCGCGACGGGCAGAAGCAGACCCGCCTGCTGCAAAAGAATCTGGAAACCGCGCGCAAGGCGGCGGAGCAGGACCATCTGACCGGCCTGCCCAACCGCCGCGCGTTCGAGACGGTGCTGCGCGAGGAGACGCAGGTCGCGCGCGAGCAGAATGAGACGCTCAGCGTCGCCTTCTGCGATATCGACCATTTCAAGACGATCAACGACACGCACGGCCATGACGCGGGCGACCGCGTGCTGAAATTCGTGGCGGGCCTGCTGGCCCGTGTGTCCGACGACCGGTGCCATGTCGCCCGCCATGGCGGCGAGGAGTTCGTGATGCTGTTCCGGGGCAAGACCGTCGCGGAAGCGTGCGTCGTGGTGGACGAGGCGCGGCAGGACATGTCCGAACGCAATCTGGTCGACCGCAAGACCGGCGAGCGCATGGAGCAGGTCACCTTCTCCGGCGGCGTGGCGGATGTGTTCGGCTATCCCGAACCGCGCGACGCGCTGAAGGCCGCCGACCGCGCGCTCTACCTCGCCAAGGAGCATGGCCGCAACCGCGTCTATATCGCGCGGGAGAGCGACTGACGCTTCCGGAGCGTTTTCGAAGCCGATGGACTTATCGGCTGACTCGAAAAAACGCGGAAAATCGAAGGACGGGAGCAGCCTACCCAATGCCGTCGGATCGGAACCCGCTCTGGACGTGACACCTATTCGTCCGCTTCGCTGCACTCGCAATGACGAGGTGGGTGAATGTGACGGCATCACGCTCTACCGAAGCAGCGTCAGGCCGAAGCAGCATCCGGCCGAGCCGGATCGGCCGGCGCGCCGCCCTTTCCGTTCCCGCCACAACGCCGCGTCACGCTCCGGCCGTGCCATTCAGGCTGTGCCGTTCAGCACCCCCGTTCCATCCGGCCACCCGCACGGCCGCCCCGCTCAGGGCGTGGGCAGCAGCGCCTTGGTCGCTTCTTCCGGCCCGCGATAGGCTTCCTGCCGCGCGCCGCTCCAATAGGTGAGTTCGCCCAGCGGGATGGTCGCGCCGCTGACGGCGCAGAGCACGAAGCGCCCCGGCCGCACGATCTCATAATCGGACGCGCGATAGTGCAGGATGGCGAGGCCGGGCTGGTCGGGGGCGCGCATGTCCATCAATCGCCGGTCAGGATGCGGTCGACGAGCTGGCCGACGGTGGGCACGAAGCCGTTGGAGTAGAAGGGGTCTTTCTTGAACTTATAGGCGCCATGGCCCGCGAACAGCAGGTTCTTGTCCACGTCGCCGCCATGGACCGCGTCCTGCAACGTCTTCTGGATGCAGAAGCTGCGCGGGTCGGCGAGGCGGCCCGTCGAATAATCGTCATGGTCCTTCCATGCGGAGAAACCGCAGTGCGACAGGCAGCCCATGCAATCGGCCTGATCCTTGCGGATGATCGCCCGGTCCTCGTCCGTGACGAAGATCAGCGTGTTGTCGGGCGTCTTGAGCGCGCTGGTGTAGCCATGGCCGAACCATTCGCGCGCGCGCAGCAGGTCGCCGCGCGTGACCCAGAAATTCTTGCCCTTCACGCCCACGTCCAGCTGGTGCGTATGATCGCCCGCATGTTCGAGGCTGAAGGCGATCTGACGTTCCGACCGGCTTTCCAGATCGCGCAGGAAGGGGTTGCGGATGGCGGAGGAGTAGAATCCCGTGGGCGAGAATTTGTGGAGGAGGATGTCGCCTTCCTCCAGCTTGGTCAGCTCGTCCTTCCACGCCTGCGGGATCGGGCTTTCCTGCGTCAGCAGGGGGCGCGTGCCGAACTGGAAGGCGATGGAGCCGAGTTCGGGATTGTCGATCCAGTCGTTCCAGTCGCGCAGGTGCCAGACACCGCCCGCCATCACGATGGGCGTGGTATCGGGAATACCGCCCTCGCGCATCACGTCGCGTAACGCCTTGACGCGGGCATAGGGGGCTTCGGGCTTGTTGGGGTCTTCGGCGTTGGACAGGCCGTTGTGGCCGCCCGCCAGCCACGGGTCTTCATAGACCACGGCCGCCAGCCACTCCGCCGCCTTGGAATAGGCGCGCTTCCACAGCGCGCGGAAGGCGCGGCCGGAGCTGACGATGGGGAGGTAGCTCACGCCATGCTGGGCGGCGATCTCGCTCAGCTTGTACGGCATGCCCGCGCCGCAGGTGACGCCCGCGATCATGCCCTTGGTGCGGGAAAGCACCTCCTGAAGGATCGGCTGCGCGCCACCCATTTCCCACAGGACGTTGATGTTGATCGCGCCCTTGCCGCCGGAGATTTCGAAGGCCCGCTTCACCTGCTCGACCGCGCCGTCGATGGCATACTGGATCAGTTCCTGATGGCGCAGCGGACGGGTGCGGCCATGATAGACCTGGGGTATGGGATTACCATCCGCGTCATAGCTGTCGGCGTTGACCGCCGACACCGTGCCGATGCCGCCGGCGGCGGCCCATGCGCCGCTGCTCTGATGGTTGGACACTGCAACGCCCTTGCCGCCTTCGATCAACGGCCAGACCTCATGCCCGCCATATACGATCGGCTTCAAACCCTTGAACAATCCATATCCCCTAGTGCGAAAACGCGCGTACCCCACCGTACTACGCCCATCGAAAGCCGGCCCATAGCAAGAAATTGTTCAGCACGCGCCTGTTTTTCCTCCATGCGGCCATCGTCGCGGCACAGGGCGACGGGCCGTGGCGCGGGAGGGCCATGGGACGGGTCAACGAACCGGACGTCGAACCGCTCATGGTGGAGGGGCCGCCCGTGGGAGCGCGCCGCATCAGCGACTCAGCGCGACGCTCCCGGCGGCCGCGCCATAGAGGGCGGCATAGCGGGCGACCATGCCGCGCTCGTCAAAAGCGTCCATCGCCCGCTGCTGGTTCGCCGCGCCCAGCCGGGCGCGCAGCACCGGGTCCGCAACCAGTTCGGCCAGCCCCCGCGCCAGTCCCGCCTCGTCATCCGGCGCGAACAGATAGGGGCGGTTGCCGGGCGACAGCATCTGGTTCACGTCGCCGACATCGGTGGACAGCACGGGCAGGCCCGCCGCCATCGCCTCCACCAGGGAGATGGGGAATTGCTCGCTGTCCGACGTCAGGGCGAAAATGTCGAACAGGCCGATGAAATCCTGCGGCCGCGCCATGAATCCGGGCATGACCAGCGAATCCAGCCCCAGCGTCCGCGCTTCCGCCGCGATTCGCTCCCGCTCCGGCCCCTCGCCCACGATGACCAGCGTGATGCGGTCGGCCAGCGGCGCGGCGATGCGGACGAGGCGGCTGAGGTTCTTGACCGCGCGCAGCCCCGCCAGCGTGCCGACCACGACCCGGTCGGCGGATGTGTGGAGGCCGGGAATCGCATCGGGAAAAGGACGGCGGGCATAGGCGGCGGCGTCGATGCCATTGGGGATATTATGCACCCTGCGCGTCGGCTGGCCCCAGGCGCAGACCGCGATCCGCTCCAGTTGACAGGACGGCACCACCAGCCCCTGCGCCCGGCCCAGCGCGATGCGGCGGAACAGGTTGCGCTTGGGGCTGAGCCGGGCCGCCTCGTCCGCGTTGAAGCCATCCTCATGATGGATCAGCGCGGGCAGACGCATCGCGCGCCCGAACAGGCGGTGCGCCATCACCGCGTTCATCGCGCCCCAGTTATAGGTCAGGATCAGGTCGAACCGGCGCATGTAGCGGGCGATGGCGGACAGCCGGGCATAGGAGGGCGCGCCCATGATCGACGGGCCGTCCTCCACCACCTGCGCGTCCACCTCCGCGTCGATCGCGGCGCAGGCCCCGCGCATGGCCGGGTTGCCGATCAGCAGGCTGTGCCGGGCGCGTCCGTCCCAGATGTTCATCAGCCGGGCGGTGCGGGCTTCCTTGCCGCCCAGGTCGAAACTGCCCTGAATGTGCAGGATGTTAAGCGGCGCGCTCACAGGACGGGCTGGGACGCGGCGACCCGCTCCAGCAGCCGGTCGATGGCGGCGACGCATTCCGGCTCGAACAGGGTCGGGGCATGGCCGGTGCGCGGCACCGTCACCCGCTCCAGGTCGGGATGGCGCGCCTGCATGGCCTGCGCCGTCTCCTCCGACAATATGTCGGACATCGCGCCCCGCACCAGCACCGTCGGGCAGGCTTTCAGCGCGTCGAAGGCGGGCCACAGGTCCACGCCGGATTCGCCGCCCGGCACCTTGAACGGCTCGGCCAGCCGCGCGTCATAGTCCAGCACGACCCGCCCCTTGCTGTTCAGGCGATAGAGGCGCTTGGCATAGGCCAGCCACTCCTCCAGCCCATAGTCGGGGTAGAGCGCGCCCTGCACCTCCGACAGGGCGCGGGCGGCATGGACCCATGTGGGATAGCCGCCGCCGGTGCCTACCGTCTGGCGGATGCGGTCCAGCCCCGCCTCCTCGATCGCCGGGCCGATGTCGTTGAGCAGCGCGCCCGCGAGCCGCGTCGGCCCGGTCGCCGCCAGCAGCATCAGCATGATCCCGCCCAGCGACGTGCCGATGCCGATGAAGCGGTCGATCCCCGTCTCCTCCAGCAACGCCTCCAGATCCTGCAAATAGGTCAGCGGCACATAGGTCATCGGGTCTTTGGCAAAGGCGCTTTCGCCGCGTCCGCGCAATTCGGCGCACAGCACGCGCCGCCCCTGCTCCGCCAGCCCCTGCGCCAGGGGATGGAAATCGCGGGCGTTGCGGGTCAGGCCGGGGATGCACAGGATGGGCGGCTGCTCGGTCGATGCGGCGCCATGGTCGCGAACGCCATAGTCGCGAAAATGCAGGCGCAGGCCGTCGCGCGACCACCAATATCTGTCTTCATAACCCGCCACACTTGATCCTTTGGCAACCCGGCCCCACTATCGCCCCATGACCCTGTCACCGCAAGCGGCCAGTTTCCCCCGGCCCGTCAACGCGATAGCCACTATCGCCGACTTCATCGCAGAGCCTGTCCGGGCGGCGTCCTTTCCCGATCACACCATCCGGTTCCGTAACGACCGGGCGGCGTCGACGGTCGGGCTGGACGGGCTGGACGATGCCGCGTGGATCGAACGCTTCGGGCGCTTCGTCCCGTTCGACGGATCGCTGCCGCAGCCGCTGGCGCTGCGCTATCACGGCCACCAGTTCCGCAACTACAACCCCGACATCGGCGACGGGCGCGGCTTCCTCTACGCGCAGGTGCGGGAGCGGGAAGAGGCGGGCGGCCGCCTGCTCGACCTCGGCACAAAGGGGTCCGGCCAGACGCCCTACAGCCGCTTCGGGGATGGCCGCCTGACCCTGAAAGGCGGTATGCGGGAGATATTGGCGTCGGAGATGCTGGAGGCGCTGGGCGTGCCCACCTCGCGCACCTTCTCCATCATCGAGACGGGGGAGGCGCTGGAGCGCAACGACGAACCGTCGCCCACCCGCGCGGCGGTGCTGGTGCGGCTCAGCCATGGCCATATCCGCATCGGCAGCTTCCAGCGGCTGATGGTGCTGGAGGAGCCGGACCATCTTCGCCGTCTCGTCGATTACAGCCTGCGCGACCTGTACGGGCAGGAGCCGGGCGACGATCCCGCCGTGCAATTGTTCGGACAGGTGGTGGCGCGCTGCGCCGACCTCGCCGCCAGCTATATGGTGGCCGGCTTCGTCCACGGCGTCCTCAATACGGACAATATCGCGATCACGGGGGAGAGCTTCGACTATGGCCCGTGGCGGTTCGCGCCGCGCTGGGACGAGGGGTTCACCGCCGCCTATTTCGATCATCAGGGCCTCTACGCCTTCGGGCGGCAGGCGGAGGCGATCCACTGGAATCTCGCGCAGTTGGCGGTCGCCCTGTCCGGCATCGCGACGGAGGAAACGCTGGTCGCCGCCTTCCACAGCTACCCCGACCGCTTCCGCGCCCGGCTGGACCATCGTTTCCTCTGGCGGCTGGGGCTGGCCACCGACGATGGCGTGCTGGCCCGCGCGCTGACCGGTGCGGCGGTGAACGCGCTGGCGCAGGGTGGATCGCCCATCGACCGTTTCTTCTTCGACTGGCGCGGTGGCCGCGCGGTGTCCGGCGACCTGTATGCGGGCGCGGGCTGGGACGGGCTGCGCGAACTGGTCGACCGCTGCACCCCGGTGCCGGGCGCGCTGGACCATCCCTATTGGTCCGGCGACCCCTGCTCCATGCTGATCGAGGAGGTGGAGGCGCTCTGGTCCGCCATCGACACGCAGGACGACTGGGCGCCCGTCGCGGCGAAGGTCGCGGCGATCCGCGCCATGGGGGCGGCGCATGGACCGGGGCCGCGGGCAATGCAATATTAAGCCCTTTCAAGGATAAGGGGCTGTTACCCTTATCCTTTCGCGCCATGGAGGGCGCCGCAACCGGCCATGGCCACGCTGACGTCCACCGAACCCGCAACGGGCCTCCCGCTCTGGCAGGGGGAGGAGAGCGACGTCGGCGCAGCGGTGGCCCGTGTCGCCGCCGCATGGCCGCAATGGGCCGCCCGTCCCTTCTCCTACCGCATCGAGGCGATGCGCCGCTTCGCCAATCTGGTGCGCGGGCGGGAGGTGGATCTGGCCGACCTGATCGCGCGCGAAACCGGCAAGCCGGTGTGGGACGCCAAGGGGGAGGTCGCCACCCTCCTCGAATCCGTCGAACAGAGCATCACCGCCTATAGCGCCCGCACCGGGCAGAAGCGGCTGGACGGCACCATGGGCGCGCGCGCCGCGCTGCGGCACAAACCGCATGGCGTGATGGCGATCATCACCCCCCATTGCACCCCCGCGCTGCTGCCCGTCGCGCAGATCGCGCCCGCCTTGATCGCGGGCAATGGCGTGCTGTTCAAACCGTCGGAAAAAGTGCCCGCCACCGGCCAGTTCATCGCCACGCTGATGCACGAGGCGGGCGTGCCGCAGGACGTGCTGTCCTGCATCATCGGGGACGCCGCCGCCGGGCAGGCGCTGGTCGCGCATGATGGCGTGGCGGGCATCGTCTTCACCGGATCGGCCCATGTCGGCCTGTCGATCAACCGCGCGCTGGCCACCCGGCCGGACCGGATCGCGGCGCTGCACATGGGCGGCAACAACCCCATGATCCTGTGGGACATGGCCGACATCCGCACCGCCACCGCGCTCATCATCCAGTCCAGTTTCCTGTCGACCGGGCAGAATTGCACCAGCGGGCGGCGGCTGATCGTGCGCGACAGCATGGCCGACGCGATCATCGAAAATCTGCGCGAGACGACCAACCGCCTCGTCATCGACGCGCCCCACGCCGACCCCTCGCCCTATATGGGACCGATCATCGACATGGAGATGGCGGACGGGCTGACCGAGAGCTTCCTCTATCTGATGAGCAACGGCGGCAGGCCGATCACCCATATGCGCCGGCCCAAGGACGACCTGCCCTTCGTCACGCCCGGCATCATCGACGTGACGGCGATGGAAAAGCGCATCGACATCGAATTGTTCGGTCCCATCCTCCAGATCGTGCGGGTCGACGATTTCGACCGGGCGATAGCGGAGGCGAACGCGACGCGCTTTGGCCTGTCCGCCGCGCTGTTCGGCGGGTCGGAGGAGCAATATGATCGTTTCTGGGCGGCGAGCCGCGCGGGGCTGGTCAACTGGAACCGACCGCTGACCGGATCGGCTCCCGGCTTTCCGGCGGGCGGGGTCGGCCTGTCGGGCAATCACCGCGCGGGCGGCGCCTATGCCGCCGACTATTGCGCCTATCCCGTCGCCTCGGCGGAGATCGCACAGGCCCGCGCCTCCGTGGGGGTCGGCCTGCGCTCGGTCGAAGTCATCGCCGACCGTTGATCCGCCGCGATGGGCCGGGGGTTTTCAACGAGCAATGTGAACCGGTTGTAGGACGGAAAATGCCGACGTTTTCCGCTGAAATCCTTTGCGGATCGCGTGAGGGCTGGCTTGGGTGGATTGCGGACTGTCGGGTGTACGGTGTGGGTTTAAACAAAGCTGACTTTGAGATGTAGTCTATTTCCGCAGGACACTTGGAAATCTTATAGCCTCGGCTATTGGCATTACGCGTAAACAGTTCCTAATCAGATGCGTGGCGGCGCAATAGACCTTGCCCAAATTCTGAAGCTGCCACAGCTTACGTACATATTGCAGGAGTATGCCTTGTTGGCCAACAATGCCCCTATTACCAACGTGCCTTTATTCCAGAATCTGGCGAGATGTATGATGGTACTCTGCCTTGCCATAAGCGTGCCAACAGCCCGGGCCCAGGGCGTGATGCCGTCTACTTCGCCTGCTCCGTTCGTAAGTAACTCCTGCACGCTTCACGGTCAGGCCTTCATGCAGTCGCTGTACAGCTTGGGCGAGCAAATCGGCCTTCAGCGCGTCTATGATAGCTTTATAGAGAGCCCTCGCTTCATGAAGATGAAGCCGTGGCTGACAGAGAAAAAGCTGATGTCCGAAGCGGAGCAGAAGAAGCGCAAGCAGGCCGTGTTGAGTACCAGCCTTCCAGACAGTTGTGGATGGGACCGGCAGAAACTGGCTTCGGCCTTTTTAGGCTTCGGCATCCACGATGGCCAAACAGCCGGATTCGAGAGCATCGCTGTGCTAATTGACGATCGGTCGGCGCAAATTATGCGAAAGTTGGCGCGCGATGAGGATGAAAGCCCACTTTCTCAGGAGGTGAAGCAGAATTTTGAGTCGGCACGCAAGTTGATAGGAGCAAGGATGCCGGACCGGACAGTCGGCTTCTGATAACAGAACTTTGTGGCTGAGTGGCCACAAATGGTCGTTTTCCGACCGTCCGCTTTCTGCCCCTGACATGAACCCTGTAGGATTGTTTGAGCGGCCCCGGCCCACGCGTGAAACGGGCAATCCCCAGGCGATGCCACCACACCGCCGGACATGCGTCCCTTCACCGACCGACCCGCTCGCCCCCGGCCATGGCCGCCCGCATCACTTCACGACGATGCAATTCTCGCCCGCGACCTTCAACCGGCCGCACAGGGTGGTCGCATTGCTCGCGCTGCCCGCACCGGCGCGCAGGCGATAGACGGTCGCGCCGCCCACTTCGGCCTTTTCCACGGCGCTGGACAGGCTGGCCAGATAGTCGAACCGCTTGGACAGCTTCTTCCACGCATCCTTGGCGACCGCATCGCTGCCATAGGCGCCGAGCTGGATCAGCGCACCGCCGCCCGCCGACCCTGCGGCAGGGGCTGCGGCGGCGGGCCGCTTCGTTTCGTCCTTCACCGGCGCGCTGACCTGCGCGGCGGGCTTGGCGCTGGCGGTCTGCACGCGCGGCGCGTCCTCCTTGGCGATGGAGCCGCGCGACATGCCTTCCAGCGGCGCTTCCGGCATCCGGCTGGCGTCGACCTTGCCGTCGGTGTCCACGCCCTCGCTGGTGGCGTAGCTGGTGTCGCCGGTGCCCTTGAAATCCTTGCCCGCGCTCTCGTTCGCCGCGATCTTGTAATCGCCGCCCTGCGCGGGGATCAGCCGGGCCTCGCCGCCCGCATCGCCGGGCGCGCGGTTCTTGAGCCAGTAGCCGCCGCCGACGATCACGCCCAGCAGCAGAAGGCCGATCAGCACCAGCCCGATGATCTTGGCGGGGGACACGACTTGCCCGTCATCCGCGACATCCGCGGGTTCGAGCCATGGCAGACGATCGCCATCCTCCAGATTGAGGCCGCCCCCCTCGCCGTTCGTCATCACGTCATCTCCGTCAACGCTGCCACACCCATCAGCATCAGGCCGTTCCGAATGATCTGCCCGACGGCCCGGCCCAGATAGAGCCGCGCTGCGCTGACCTCCGGTGCCTCTGCCACGATGACCCGTTTTGCCGGGTCGTCATTCCCCATGTTCCACCAAGCATGAAACGCCGCCGCCAGATCGTAAAGATAAAAGGCGACGCGGTGCGGTTCACGGTTCTTGGCCGCAGATTCAACGATTCTGGGGAAATTGGCAGCCGCCTTAACCAAGGCGATCTCGTCCGTGCCAAGGTGGGACAGGTCCACGGCAGGAAGTTCGCCGAACGTCTCCGCCGCGCGCCGCCCCAGCGAGCTGATCCGCGCATGGGCATATTGGACGTAGAAGACGGGATTGTCCTTCGACGCCTCCACCACCTTGGCGAAGTCGAAATCCATCTGCGCGTCCGGCTTGCGGGTCAGCATGGTGAAGCGGACGACATCCTTGCCCACTTCCTGCACCACCTCGGCCAGGGTCACGAAATTGCCGGACCGCTTGGACATTTTCACCGGCTCGCCGTCGCGCAGCAGGCGAACCATCTGGATCAGCTTGACGTCCAGCGGCACCTTGCCCCCGGTCAGCGCCGCGACCGCCGCCGTGATGCGCTTGACCGTGCCCGCATGATCCGCACCCCAGATGTCGATCAGCTGGTCCGCCGTGGCCGCCTTCTGGTAATGATAGGCCATGTCCGCGCCGAAATAGGTCCATGTGCCGTCGGACTTCTTGATCGGCCGGTCCTGGTCGTCGCCGAACTGGGTGGAGCGGAACAGCGGCAGCTCGACCGGCTCCCACTCCTCGTCCGCCTGACCCTTGGGCTTTTCCAGCACGCCGTCATAGATGAGGTCGCGGGCGCGCAGCGTCGCCTCCGCCTCCTCCGGCTTGCCCGCCGCCTGCAATTGCGCCTCGGACGAGAACAGGTCGTGGTGGATGCCCAGCAGCGCGAGGTCGTCGCGGATCATGTCCATCATCGCCGCGACCGCGCGGGTGCGGAACAGCGCCAGCCATTCCGCCTCCGGCGCGCCGACATAGCGATCGCCAAATTCCTTCGCCAGCGCCTGACCCACCGGCACCAGATAGTCGCCCGGATACAGGCCCTCCGGCACTTCGACGGTTTCGCCCAGCGCCTCGCGATAGCGCACATGAGCGGATCGGCCCAGCACCTGCACCTGCCCGCCCGCGTCGTTCACATAATATTCGCGCGTCACCTGATGGCCGGTATAGGCCAGCAGCGTGGCGAGCGCGTCGCCCACCACCGCGCCCCGGCAATGGCCCATATGCATCGGGCCGGTCGGGTTGGCGGAGACATATTCGACATTGACGCGCAGGCCCGCGCCCAGGTCCGACCGGCCGAAATCCTCGCCCGCCGCCTGTATCGCGTTAAGCTCCGCCTCCCATGTCGCGCGGGTCAGCGTCAGGTTCAGGAAGCCCGGCCCGGCGATCGCCACCGATTCCACCTCGTCCAGTTTCTCCAGCTCCGCGACCAGCAGCTCCGCCAACGCGCGGGGGTTGGTCTTCGCGGGCTTCGCCAGCACCATCGCGGCGTTGATCGCCATGTCGCCATGGCTGGCGTCGCGCGGCGGTTCGATGGCGATGGCGCGGCGGTCCAGCGCGGCGGGCAACTGCCCCCGCTCCTCCATTCCGTCGAGGATGCTGTCCAGATGGGCGGCGAAACGTGCGTAAAGGGTCACTGTGAATTCCCGAACCTGGAGCGTGTCCGATGGGCGGAAACGCTCGGTCTTTCCATGCGGCATGGCCGGGTCGCTGGCCATCACCATGGCCCGCCCGGCAATGCTCCGGTCTGTCCCGTCCGGGCCGGTCCTGCCGCCGCTCCTCCCTTCACGGAATGGAGCGGGTCGCGGCGGGGTGGCGCGAACGGGCGATAGGCTTATCGCGTCGCGTTATACTGCAACTGCGCCGCCGTCAGGTTGAACCCCACCAACAGTTCGAAGCTGGTGCGGGTGATCGCGTCGCGCACGTCGGGGCGCGCCATCGGATCGGTCGCGGCATCCTCGTCGCCCGGCTTGCGGTTGCGGCGGATTTCCTTGTCGATCTCCGGTGGCAGCGTCGCCGCGCTCTTGTCGACATAGCTGGCCGCGCTGGCCGTCACGCTGGCCCGCGCCTCGCCGGGCGCAAAGTTCAGGCGGACCTGCCCGACGCGCTTGGCGATGACGGACGTCGCGCCGCGCACCACGACGGAGAAATAGGGCAGCACCACCTCGCGCGCCGCGCCGGTGTCCGTCCGGGTCGCGGTCACGGTGAAGGTCGCCTGCGTGGCAAGCTGCTCGCCCGCGTCGGAACAGGTGGACGTCAGGTTGGAGATGACGCCGACCACGTCGATCGCGCGCGAATCACTGCTGCCCGCCGGGTTGAACAGGGTGATGTCGCCGGTCCCGGCCGGGATCGCGGCAGAGGGGCAGGCGGATCGGATCTGCACGATACCGCCGGTTTCATCGACCTCTCCCTTGCGCGAACAGCCCGACAGCATGGCCAGCACCAGGCCCAGGCCGATCGTTGTGCGGCCGACGATTGTACGATTGAGCACCTGTGCGTGTCCTTACCCTCTTGCCGCACGACGCGGCACAGTCGCATGTTTCATTAGAGAGGGGGATGAAAGGTGGCAACCGCTGCCTGATCGCCCGATGCCATGGGGTGGCACGGGTGGCACGGGTGGCACGGGTGCGTGACCGCCACGACGGGGCAGGCAACCCCTTCGACGCATCGGGACGCGACACCCCTTCTCTACCGATCCGATTATGATATGGGTCGGGTGATGGCGGCGTGGGATGGTGCGACATGGTGGTGATGGCCCGGCGGGATTTTCTGACGGCGGCGGCGGGGACCGTGGCGGGGGTGGCGAGCGCGCTGGCGACTACGCCCGCGCTGGCCCGCGCCGACCGGCTGCGCCTGCCCTTCGACAATGGTGAGCGGCCCCTCGTCCGCCTGCCGCAAAAGCGCCCGCTGATCGGGCTGACGAGCCGCCCGCCGCAACTGGAAACCCCGTTCGCGGTCTTCGCCGATGGGCCGGTCACGCCCAACGACGCCTTTTTCGTGCGCTATCATCTGTCGGGCCTGCCCACCGCCATCGACCCGGCCACCTATCGCCTGTCGCTGGGCGGGCATGTCGGCACGCCGCTGTCCCTGTCGCTGGCCGAGCTGAAGCGCGATTTCCCGGTGCAGGAGATTGTCGCCGTCAACCAATGCTCCGGCAATAGCCGCGGCTTCTCCACCCCGCGCGTCGGCGGCGGGCAACTCGGCCATGGCGCGATGGGCAATGCCCGCTGGCGCGGCGTGCCGCTGCGCGCGCTGCTGGACAGGGCGGGCGTCCGGGCGGGCGCGCGGCAGGTCACCTTCAACGGTCTCGACAACCCGCCGGTCGACAGCATCCCCGATTTCATCAAGGCGCTGGACATCGACCATGCCCGCGACGGCGATGTGATGGTCGCCTGGGCGATGAACGGCGCGGACCTGCCCTTCCTCAACGGCTATCCGCTGCGCCTCGTCGTGCCCGGCCATTATGGCACCTACTGGATCAAGCATCTCAGCGAGATCAATGTGGTGGACGCCCGCTATGACGGTTACTGGATGAAGACCGCCTATCGCATACCGGACAATGACTGCGCCTGCGTGGAGCCGGGGGCAAAGCCGGACAAGACCCGCCCCATCGGCCGCCTCAACATCCGCGCCTTCCTCACCAGCCACCGCGACGGCCAGGCGGTGCGCGCCGGGCGGCCCGTGGCGCTGGGCGGCATCGCCTTCAACGGCGGCGGCGGCATCGCCAAAGTGCTGCTATCGTCGGACGGCGGGCAACACTGGCAGGAGGCCCAGCTGGGCCAGGATCTGGGCCGCTATTCCTTCCGCGAATGGCGCCTGCCGCTGACCCTGCCCAGCGGGACTCAGGCCGTGATGGTGCGCGCCATCGGCACGGATGGGGAGGCGCAGCCGCTCCAGCCCCGCTGGCAGCCCGCCGGCTATATGCGCAACAATGTCGAGACGATCCGGCTGGAGGTCGCATGATGCGCGCCGCCGCCCGCCGCCACCTTCGCCCCCTCTCCCACCGCGCCCATCGCCTCGCCCCCCTCGCCGCCGCGCTCATCCTCTGCGCGGGCAGCCTCGGTGCGAGCGGCGCGGCGTGGTCGCTGACCTATACCCCCGCGCCCGAAACCGTGCCCGCCATCCTGTCCGACGAGGGCGCGCAGGCGGTGGTAGCCCAATGTTCCGGCTGCCATTCGCTCGACTATCTCACCACCCAGCCGCGCGGCAAGGGCGCGCAATTCTGGCGGGATTCGGTGAACAAAATGATCGCCGTCTATGGCGCCCCCATCGCCCCCGCCGACATCGACGCCCTCACCGCCCTGCTCGACGCGCGGCTGGGGAAGGCGGGGTAGGGGTGGAGGATGGGGGTGTGGTGGCAGCCCCCTCGGTCTATATTTTCGGGGGCATACTGCGCCTGCCTGCGGTTCGCTGCACGCGCAATGACCGGATTGGGTGGGAAGCGGACTGGCTGCTTACATGCTGGAAAGTCGAGAAAGTGGACGCTAGATCGAGGCTATGGATTTCTCCGGCCTACTCCTGATCCCACTCGCTGCGGTCATTACGGCCGTGTGGATTATTGGTGCTAGCATTCTGTCAAAACCTAGCCCCGGCTTTCGCTCGCCGTTTCTGCTCTCCTATGGATTGGGCGTGATCTTCATGGAACCATGGAGAATATCAACGTGGGAGCATCTAGGTATGTTCGCTGTCATGCTTGTCATGCTCGCGCTCTGGGTTGCGATAGGCTGTCTTGTCGGCGGATTGCCTGCCGCTTTGATCGTTTCAGTCGTGGGGAAACTCCGGCGTCGATTTGTTAGTCGATAGATTGCTTTCGGACGACGCAGCGTAAGAAGTAAACATCCGCAACTGGTCGTCAGCCGCCAGAACCTGCCCATCCTTCGGCTCGACCACCCCAGCACAACTGGTCGCCCCCGTCTCCCCTCACCCCCGACCGCGATACCCCGGCACATCCTGCGCGGGCACCCACAGCCCCCGTGGCGGTTCGTCGGTCTGCCAGAACACGTCGATGGGGATGCCGCCGCGCGGATACCAATAGCCGCCGATGCGCAGCCACAGCGGCTTCATCTCCGCCACCAGCCGCTGCGCGATGCCCACCGTGCAATCCTCGTGAAAGGCGGCATGGTTGCGAAAGGAACCGAGGAACAGCTTGAGCGACTTGGACTCCACGATCGTCTCGCCCGGCGCATAGTCGATGACGATATGGGCGAAGTCCGGCTGGCCGGTGACGGGGCACAGCGACGTGAATTCCGGCGCGGTGAAGCGGACCAGATAGGGCGATCCGGGGCGCGGATTGGGCACATAGTCCAGTTCCGCCTGCTCCGGGGCGGCGGGCAGGCCCGTCGATTGACCGAGGAATTTGGGTGTCATGTCGCCCCGAATAGCCTGTTTGTCGCGCCGGGCCAACCGTCCAGCGCATACCGCGGTCCAATTTATCCCCTGTTTTATCAACACCTTGGTTCGTTGTATCAGGTTCATGCAACCTGCGCCATGATAGGGGCATTACCAACCCAGATCAAACATCAGATCACACATCGCCGTTCGGGCCATGGACCACCCGGCCTGAACAGCGACCCGACCTGACTATGGAGGAGCCATCATGCGTAATCTCATTCTCGGCCTTGCCGCCGCCACCCTCGCCGTTCCCGCCAGCATGGCGCTGCCCGTCGAGGGCGCGCAGGCCCGCCGCGACCGCGACTGGCGCGACGATAATTATCGCAGCGAATGGCGGGGCCGCGACGGTCGCCAATATTGCAAGAAGTCGGACGGCACGACCGGCCTCATCATCGGTGGCGTCGGCGGCGCACTGGCGGGCCGCGCCATCGACACGCGCGGCGAGCGCACCACCGGCACCCTGCTGGGCGCGGCGGCGGGCGCGCTGATCGGCAAGTCGATCCACTCCACGCGCAGCGGCCGCTGAGCGGGGCGGCCGGGGGGCGGGCGCCCCCGCCGCGCCCCCCGCCGGGTTTGGCCGGCCGTTTCATTCGGCGGCCTGATCAACCCGCCCCCCCGGGCATCGACCGCCTCGCCCCTTTGGCGCCGCTAAGTCGGCGCACCCCCTGCCCTTTGGGCGCGGGATGGCGGGTGCGCCCGAACAGCGCGGCGAACGGATGTACAAGGGCTAATCGCCATTCCGCCCTGCGAATGGCGGACCCGAGGCGCGGGCCTCCGCCCCATTTCCCAGCTTCCGCTACGCATGGCCCTTGAGCACGCGCCCTCGCAGCGCGCGCCACCCCCTTGCGTCAACGATTGCGGCAAACCAACCTTTTCGCCACACCATCCGCTGAATGGCGGTTGATCTGGAGGAGCGATAGGGCGCGGCCGGAACTGAGCGGCCAGCCGCCCCCAACGCGCCGCCAGCGTAAGGGATGCGACCTGACCACCCGTCAGGCGGCCCGACACTGCCACACCCCACACGGCCACCACCCAAACCCCAGCAAAAAGGGCGGGCGCCGAAGCCTCCGCCCTTTCCTGCCTGTCACCCTGCGGACCGATCGACCCGCGGATCGGCCTCTCAGCCGAACCGCCGGGCCGGGTCCGTCAGGACCGGATCAGTCGGCGCTGGCCAGCGCATCGCCGGTCGGGCGTGCGATGGCGCTGAGCGGGAAGGACACGCCGGATTCGGCGACCGTACCCTCGACCCGGCCGTTGCGCACTTCCAGTGCGAACGAGCGGCCGCCCGGATAATATTTGCCACGGATATGCTTCGTGCTGCCCTTCTCGGTCACGCTATAGACATAGGTGTAACCGTCACGCTGGAAGCTGGTTTCTTCCGTCTTGGCCAGGGCCGGAACGGAGACAGCGATTGCAGCGGCGGCGAGAACAAGCTTGAAAATTGGCGATGTCATGAACGATCTCCCTTTTGAGAAGCCGTTTCAGTTTTTCCTCGGTCCTATTCGCAAAACCGAGACTGGATCATTTGGTGCAACGCAGCAAATGCAAAGTGAACCGGTAAACTTGCAGATTTTGCAACCGGGGCCGGCACTTGCCGCCGCCTCGTCGCCAGAGGGCGACAGCCCCGCCCTGCCCGGCCACAGGAACTCAATCCGCCATCGCCATCCCGGACCGATCCATGGGTCGCGCGTCCCTCACCCGTCACGGCAGTGGTGACGCAGCGGATTCCGGCTACCCAACCCGCCCGCACCACAATCCATCGGCGCCGGACACAAAACAGGGGCGCCCACAATGTGGACACCCCCGGTTTTGATACATCCTGAAATCAGGCTGGGATCAGATACCGCCGAACAGATAACCGGCGACAGGAACCAGCGTGAGCATGGACGACAGCGCAACGGCGCTGAGCATCGGGACCATCTTCATGTCAAACTCCAACGGAAAGCAGCGAGTCTCTTGGCTCGTTGGAGGCCAGATATGTTGCAACGCACAAAGCGACAAGTGCAAAGCTAACCGGGGTTATTGCAGTTTTTGCAATCGTACCGCTCAGTGGCCCGCAAGCTCCAGAATCCGGGCATATTCCTGCGCCGTGACGGGGGAGACGGACAGGCGCGACTGCCGAACCATCGCCATCTGTGACAATAATGTGTCAGCTTTCACCGTCTTGAGCGTCACCGGTTTCTTCAGCGGTTCGACCGGTGCGACCTCCACCGCGATCCAGCGGCCCGTGTCGTCGGTGCTGTCGGGCGCCGCCTCGCGCACGATCTCCATGATGCCCACGCACTCCAGCCCGATATTGCTGTGGTAGAAGAGGGCGCGGTCGCCGATCTTCATCGCCTTCATATTCAGTTGCGCCGCATGGTTGCGCACGCCGTCCCATTCGGCCCGGCCCTTGGCGACGAACTCGTCCCAGGAAAAGGCGTCCGGTTCCGATTTCATCAGCCAATAGTTCATCGAGGACTGCCTTTCGTGCGCGATATGCGGTGCTGCGCCGTCTCTTTCACGCCGCCGGCCGCGATGCAAGACGGGATGCGGGGCGGGATGGCGCGCGCGGCCCCGCTCATCGTGCCGCGCTCATCGTGCCGCGATCCCGCCATGTCCCGCCCCGTAATGGCCCACCGCTTACTGGCCCGCCCAGCTCACCCCAGCCTGTCCCGGCCCACCTCGGTCAGGTCGAACGGCGTGCTCTGATAGATTTCGTTGATCCAGTTGCCGAACAGCAGATGGGCATGGCTGCGCCAGCCGTTTTCCGGCGGGCGGGCCGGGTCGTCGCCGGGGAAATAATGGGCGGGCACCCGCATGGACGCCCCGCCCACCACGTCGCGCGCATATTCGTCGGCCAGCGTGCCCGTGTCATATTCGACATGGTTGAACATGTGCAGCGCCCCGTGGCGCGGGTCGTGGACCAGACATGGCCCGGCATCCTCGCTGTCCGCCAGCACGGTCAGGCCGCCGCCCGCCGCGATATCCGGCCCGCGCGTTTCGGCCCAGCGCGACACGGGGATGGAGAAACGGTCCGAAAAGCCGCGCAGATAGGGCGAACAGGGCGCCAGGTTGCGATGAGGGAACACCCCGAACAGCTTTTCGCCCAGCACATGCTTGGGCAGGCCGTGGAAATGGTGCAGCGCCGCCTGCGCCGCCCAGCAGATGGTGAACAGCCGGTGGACATGCGTCTGCGTCCAGTCAAAGATGCGCCGCATCTCGTCCCAATACAGCACCGCCTCGAACGGCAGCTTCTCGACCGGCGCGCCGGTGATGATGAAGCCGTCGAACTGTTCCTTGCGCACGTCCGCCCAGGGCCGATAAAAAGCCGCCATATGGTCCGCCGCCGTGTTGCGCGGCACATGGCCGGTGATGCCGACCAGCGTCAGTTCCACCTGCAACGGCGTCGCGCCGATCAGCCGGGCGATCTGCGTCTCCGTGCTGATCTTGTCCGGCATCAGGTTCAACAGGCCGATCCGCATCGGCCGTATGTCCTGCCGCACCGCGTCCGCCTGTCCCATCACCACCACGCCTTCCGCCGTCAGCGTGCGGCGGGCGGGCAGGTCGTCGGGAATGGTAATCGGCATGCACACATCTCCTCTGGTGCATCGCCCGCCCGGAACCGTCAGGCCCGTCGGCGATGCGCGTCACCAAAAGGCGCGGCGGACGCTGGATGATGTGGCTGGTCCGCTTGGTTGCCGGTCGGCCACATCCTCCCCGTTGGGGGAGCACCACCTTGCCCGGACGGCAGGTTGGCGTTGGGCGTCGCCCCAACTCTTGATGCAGGGGTGTATTTAGGAACGCGCGCCGGTTTTGGCAATGCCCCCGGCGCGGCGATGCCGGTCGTGACGCGGCCTGCCGTGACCTTGCCCTGCGCGCAGAGGGGCTGCATAGCCATGGCCCGGCAGCCCCGTCCGTTGGCCGACATTCCCAGCCATCGCCCTACCGGAAGCGAGCCTGCTCTTTCTCGCCGTGCATAATCTGCTATTCTCTGTTCTGGACGGGCTGACGCGGTGAATCATCTGCCCGCCGTAGCGGGGGCTTTGCCCTGACAGCTTCAGGGGAGACACTGGCACCCGACAGGAAGCGCCAGCCGGCAGTCCCCGGCCCGTCCATCATGCCCGCCCATCGTCAGGGCACCCCACCGCCGCAATCGCCCGCTCGGCGCGAAAGAGCCTTCTCCCCCGCCCCGCCAGCCTCTACACGGGTTGCCGCATGGCCATTCCCATACTCTCGATGCGCGACCTGCCCGCCCCGGACTTCGCGCGGGCGCTCGGCGCGTCCTTCCGCACCTATGGTTTCGCAATGGTCAGCGACCATGGCATGGACAATGCGCTGATCGCGCGCGGCTGGGATCAGGCCCGCGCCTTCTTCGCCCTGCCCGACGCGGCCAAACGCCGTCATATCGTCCCCGGCGGCGCGGGACAGCGCGGCTATACCGCTTTCGGGGTGGAGACGGCCAAGGGCGCGGCGGTGAGCGACCTCAAGGAATTCTGGCATGTCGGCCGCGACCTGCCGGCCGGGTCGCCGCTGGCGGGCACCATGCCGCCCAACCTGTGGCCGGCGGAGATCCCCGGCTTTGCCCCCACCTTCCGCGCCCTCTTCGCCGCCTTCGACGCGGTGGGGGGCCGCATCCTCTCCGCCATCGCCGTCGACCTCGGCCTCGATGCGGACTGGTTCGCCGATCCGGTCCGCGACGGCAATTCGATCCTGCGCCTGCTCCATTATCCCCCCGTCGCCCCCACCCCGGCCGGCCTCCGGGCGGAGGCGCATGAGGACATCAACCTCATCACCCTGCTGCTGGGGGCGGAGGAGGCCGGGCTGCAACTTCTGTCCCGCGACGGGCAATGGATCGACGTCGCCCCGCCGCCGGGCGCGCTGGTCGTCAATGTCGGCGACATGCTGCAACGGCTGACCAACCACGCCCTGCCCTCCACCAGCCACCGCGTCGTCAATCCCCCGGCGGAACGGGCGGGCGTCCCGCGCTATTCCATGCCCTTCTTTCTGCACCTGCGCCCCGACTGGCTGATCGAAGCGCTGCCCCAGTGCACCGACGCCGCCAACCCCGCCCGCCACCCACCGATCACCGCGCAGGCCTATCTGCACGAACGGCTCGCGGAAATCGGGCTGGTCAAGGCGTGAGCGCGAGCACGGCATGACTATGGTGCAGGCATCATGACCGGCCAGCCCGGCCTGATCGCCTCCGCGCTGGTGATGAGCGTCATTGTCGGCGTCCGCTATCTCCTCACCAGCGGCGCCTTCGCGCTGGCGACGCGCCGGGTGCGCCCCGGCCTCTATGCCGGCCTGTCGCGCCAGATGCGGCGGGAGGTCGGCTGGTCGCTGCTCAGCGCCCTCCTCTACGGCATCCCCGCCGGGGTCGTCGCATGGGGGTGGCAGGCGCACGGATGGACCCGCATCTACACCGATGTGCAGGCATGGCCGCTGTGGTATTTGCCGCTGTCGCTGCTGCTCTACCTCGCGGTCCACGACACATGGTTCTACTGGACGCACCGGCTGATGCACCGCCCCTGGTGGTTCCGCGTCGCCCATGCCGTCCATCATGACAGCCGCCCGCCGACCGCCTGGGCCGCGATGAGCTTTCACCCGTGGGAGGCGCTGACCGGCGCCCTCGTCATCCCCGCTCTCGTCTTCCTCGTCCCTATCCATGTCGCCGCGCTGGGGTGCGTGCTGGCGATCATGACGCTGATGGGCGTCACCAACCATATGGGGTGGGAGCTTTTCCCCCGCCGCATCGTAGAGGGCCGCATGGGCCGCTGGATCATCACCGCGACCCATCACCAGAAACATCATGACGTCTATCGGGGAAATTATGGTCTCTATTTCCGCTTCTGGGACAGGCTGTGCGGCACCGACAAGGGGCTGGGCCGATGGGATGGCGTCCCGCCGGACCAGGACGCGCAGGATCGCCGCCCTCCTCGCCCTGCCGCTGCTGCTCGCCGCCAATGACGCGCCCGCGCCCTCCGGCCCCGCTGGCCAGACGACCGGCCAGAGCGCGACCCTCACCGTCAGCTTCACCGGCCTGCGCTCGGCAAAGGGCTATGTGCGCGCCTGCCTGACCCGCGACCCGCGTTTCTTCCCCAATTGCGAGAAAGACCCGCACGCGCTGAAGCAAAGCGTCGCCGCCACGCCCCCTGCGCGGATCAGCTTCTCCGCCGTCGCCAGCGGCGACTATGCGCTCAGCGTCCTGCATGACGAGAATGGCAACGCCCGCGCCGACATGCTGCTGGGCATCCCGCGGGAGGGGTTCGGCTTCTCCGAAAACCCCCGCATCCGCTTCGGCCCGCCCAAATTCGCCGCCGCCCGCTTTCACATCGGCACGGGCGACCTGACCAAGGAGGTCCGGCTGCAATATTTCCTCTAGGGCGGGGTCGCATGGACCGCTGGCGGCCCGGGCCTTGCGGCATCAGGATAGCCGGGCGTGCGCGTCTCTGTGGGACAACGCCGCGGCAACCACCGGTGTCTGGGGCCGCCCCGACGGCCTGCAAATGGTTGAACGGAGGCACGTGGCTCGGTTCAATGTCCGATCTTCCGGTGCTCCCGTGCGTTAGGTACGCTCCGTTGAAGCGAGTCACGCGCCTCGCTTCAAGGCTCTCGGAAAAACCACCATTGTCCGCTCGTCATCGTCTGAAGGGCGATGGCCCCAGGCGGTATCACGCTTCAGACGAAGGCACCCCGGACATGGCCCTGTGCCACGCCCCGGAGCAAGCCACCGACCTCGCCCCACCCCTTGCGGGCCGTCAGGGCAAAAAAACGCCTGCCCCCGGCACCCGTCAGAACCTGCCAACCACCCGCCCGTCAGCTCACGCCGCCGCGCGCGCCACGATCCGGCCGCCCAGGCTGTTCGGCCCGGCGGACACCAGCTCCACCGTGACAAGGTCGCCGATGGTCGCGCCCGGCTCCTCCACCACCACCGATTGCAGCCAGGGCGACTTGCCGATCAACTGGCCGGGGTGACGGCCTGCGCGCTCCAGCAGCACCTGTGTCACCTTGCCCACGCTCGCCCGGTTGAACGCGACCTGCCCCTGGATGATCTCGTCCTGCAACGCCTTCAGCCGTGCGTCCATCACCTCCAGCGGGATCATGCCATCCATGTCGGCGGCGGGCGTGCCGGGGCGCGGCGAATATTTGAAGCTGAAGGCATGGGCATAGCGCGCCTCCCGCACGATGTGCATCGTCGCCTCGAAATCCGCCTCTGTTTCTCCGGGGAAACCCACGATGAAGTCGCCCGACAGCGCGATGTCGGGCCGCACCGCCCGCACCCTGTCGATCAGGCGCAGGTAGCTGGCGCTGTCATGGCTGCGGTTCATCGCCTTCAATATGCGGTCGCTGCCCGACTGCACCGGCAGATGCAGGAACGGCATCAGCGACGCCACGTCGCCATGCGCGGCGATCAGCCCGTCGGCCATGTCGTTGGGGTGGCTGGTGGTGTAGCGGATGCGCGCCAGCCCCGGCAGCCGATCCAGCGCGCGGATCAGGCCGTCCAGCCCCTGTGTCCGCCCCGCCTCGTCCTCGCCCGTCCACGCGTTGACGTTCTGGCCCAGCAGCGTGATCTCCCGCGCGCCCGCATCGACCAGCGCCCGCGCTTCGTCCATCACCGCGGCCCATGGGCGGCTGACCTCTGCCCCCCGCGTATAGGGCACGACGCAATAGGTGCAGAATTTGTCGCACCCTTCCTGCACCGTCAGAAAGGCGGAGACACGCGGATTCTTCGACCGGCGCGGCAGCGCGTCGAACTTGGAATCGGCGGGCATGTCGGTGTCCAGCGCCGCCTGCCCCGCCGCCGCCTTCGCCACCAGGTCGGGCAGGCGGTGATAGGCCTGCGGTCCCACCACAATGTCCACCGTCCTGGCCCGGCGCATGATCTCCGCGCCCTCCGCCTGCGCCACGCAGCCCGCGACCGCGATCATCGGGCGCGATCCATCCTCGCGCTTCAGGCGGCCGATGTCGGAATAGACCTTGTCCACCGCCTTCTCGCGGATGTGGCAGGTGTTCAGGATGACCAGGTCCGGCTCCGCCCCCTCGCCCGCCTCGCTCAGCCCCTGCGCGGCCAGCATCTCCGCCATGCGCTCGCCGTCATAGACGTTCATCTGGCAGCCGAACGACTTGACCCGATAGGTTTTGGGGTCGGGCCGGGCCGGCGCCCCGGCAAAGGACGGCGCGGATTCGGGAACGGATGGGGGGGATGCAGTCATCGCGGCCCTATACAGGCGCGCGGGGTCGGCGGAAAGGGGTGGCGTGGCGGGGGTGGTGCGGGACGGTGGGGCACAAGAGAACCGGGCCTGTTCCTATCGTCATCCCGGACCTGATCCGGGAGCGCGCGACCTTGGAGAGAATGGCCGATAGCGGACTGTCCGGAACGCGGCGATCATCAGCCGATAGCTGCTATCGACTATCGGGCTTCGCAACTTTCGGGTCGCTTGATATCTGTTCGGTCGTCGGCGACTAATTGTTGCTATTCCAGGCGGGAAATGTTCGCGCGCATTCTGCTACGCTGCAGAATTCATTGTTCATTGCCGGAACAAAATACGAAATCTCCGAGCTAACCAGAGATGGTTATGAGCGGGTGCCCCGAATCTACATTCTGGTGCGCCCGATCTGGAAAAGGGTATTCGCGTGTCAAAAATCGCTGTAACTGCAACATCAATGCTGCGGAGATGTTGCGAATGATTACGGGACAGGAAATTGAGGTGGCAACGCCGATACTTAAGATGCTCGCTCCACAAGCTATAAAAGGTGTCGCTAGCGCTTTAACTTGGGGACGTGACAAAGTCCTGATCCATTTCACAGATACTTTTAGGGATCATCTTGAAGCAACAAAGCGCAAATGCTCTGCCGTAAGAACTATAAACTTTCCTGATCATCTTACGAAGATAAATGATATTTATGTAAATTTGTATGTAACGAGTGATGGAAATACTGTTAGAGACGAAGATATTTTGGAAATATTACGAGAAACTGGTCTTATTTTAATAAAAGGAACAGCTGGCGCTGGGAAAACCATGCTAATGCGCAGTTTGGCGTTGCGAGCGCTGACTGACGAAATCCCTCAAGTGCCACTCTTTATTGATCTGCGCGACATGGCAAATCCTTCAGACTTGCCCATTCTAGACAGTATTTTCGACCTTGTTACGCCAGAGAATCAAAGGGGAAATCGTGAGGTTTTTGACGAAGCACTGAAATCCGGAGGGTTCTGTCTGTTCCTCGACGGTGTGGATGAAGTGCCTCCGCAGCACCGGATTGCGTTCAGAGAGCAAGTTGAACGCTTAACCGTCAGGTTTCCGAAACTGCAAATCATACTCTCATCACGCCCCGATGTTGATTTTAGTGGCTGGGAGGGATTCTACACAATGGCGATAGAACCATTGACCAAGGATCAAACGATCCTCCTGATAGAGAAAGTGCCATTCCAAGATGAGGAAGCTAAGGAAGAATTTCTAAAAAAATTAAAAGAAGGGGATTTCGATGACAGGACTAGTTTCCTTCAAATTCCTCTTCTCGCCGTTTTGCTTCTGATGTGCTATGGTGAGCACCTACAGCTTGGGGAAACTACAACTGCATTTTATGATCAAGCTTTTGAAGTACTTTACCGCCGTCATGACCGGACCAAAGGTTTGAGAAGAAAGCATTTTTGTGACCTACCTGCAGATCGTTTTCGAGCGATATTTGCGGCATTCTGCTATAAATCCCTTGCTGATCATAAAGTTTCTTTTACAGAAGATGAAGTTGTTAGATACGTATCTAAAGCTTCGGAAATACAAGGAATAGAAATAGATCATACTGATTTTCATCTCGACATGATAGAATCCGTATCCATGCTTCAGAGAGATTGACCTGACCCCCTGATTTTCCTCCAGATACGATTAGAGTCCGGCCCATGGAAGGACGGACTGATGAAGCGGATACGGTTTACGGAAGAGCAGATTATCGGGGTTCTGCGGGAAGCTGAGGCAGGCG
>NZ_JAJSSH010000037.1 GCF_021403115.1 Sphingobium sufflavum | reverse complement strand
TGAGGTGGTGCCGCCTTTTTGGACAGTTTGGCGGCGAAGTTAAGCTAATCCCGGGTGTGATTATGCCGCCATTCTGGTCATCGGATGATGGGGGGCATTCCCCCCATCATCCGAAGCGTTGATCCGCCCATAGGCCTCTGCCGGGGCTCGCCCTGCCAGCCCGGAGTGGGGTCGTTGCGTATTGTAATAGGTAATCCACCGGCCAAGACCAGCGCGCAGCTCCGATCCGGTCTCGAAGGCGTGCAGATAGACGCATTCATATTTGAGGGAGCGCCACAGGCGCTCGATGAAGACATTGTCCATCCAGCGCCCACGCCCGTCCATGCTGATCCGTACTTCGGCATCCCGCAGCACGCTGGTGAATGCAAAGCCGGTGAACTGGCTGCCCTGGTCCGTGTTGAAGATGTCGGGCTTGCCGAAGCGCGATAGCGCTTCCTCCAATGCCGCGACACAGAAGCCGGCATCCATGGTGTTCGACAGCCGCCACGCCAGTACCTTGCGCGTCGCCCAGTCCATGATCCCCACCAGATACAGGAAGCCATGCCGCATCGGGATGTAGGTTATGTCCGCACACCAGACATGGTTCGGCCGATCGATCACCAGCTTGCGGAGCAGGTACGGATAGACCGGGTGCTTCGGGTGAGGATCGCTCGTCCAGGGCCGCTGGTAAATGGGCGACAGCCCCATCTTGCTCATCAATCGCCGAACACGCCGACGCCCGACATCGCGACCGTTACGCCGCAGATGGCGGACCATCTGACGGCTGCCATACCAAGGCATGTCGAGGAAGGCGGCGGCGATCACCTGCATCAGCGCCAACGTCTCCTCCGTCTCCGGCACCGGCGCATAATAAAAGGACGACCGGCTGATCGACAGCAGGCGGCACTGGGCAGAGATCGACAGATCGCCATGAGCGGGATCGATCATCGATCGCCTCCGTGTCACGCTCATCGACCGGAGGCTTTGGCTAAAAAATCCCGCTCCACGACTAACTGCCCGATCTTGGCATGCAGCTTCTCTAAATCGGCCTCCATCGCGGCCTTGGCCGATTCCCCAACGCCCGAAAACGTCGCGGACATGCCCTC
>NZ_JAJSSH010000036.1 GCF_021403115.1 Sphingobium sufflavum | reverse complement strand
TGACCTGACCCCCTGATTTTCCTCCAGATACGATTAGAGTCCGGCCCATGGAAGGACGGACTGATGAAGCGGATACGGTTTACGGAAGAGCAGATTATCGGGGTTCTGCGGGAAGCTGAGGCAGGCGCGAAAACGGCTGATCTGGCCCGCAAGCATGGGGTGTCGGAGGCGACGCTGTACAACTGGAAGGCCAAGTACGGTGGCCTGGAAGTATCTGAGGCCAAGCGACTGCGGGCGCTGGAGGACGAGAACGGTCGGCTCAAGCGGCTGCTGGCCGATGCCATGCTGGACAACGCGGGTCTGAAGGACCTGCTGTCAAAAAAATGGTAACGCCTGCCGCCAAGCGGGAAGCGGTCGCGCATCTTCAGGCCCTGCTTGATGTCAGCGAGCGGCGGGCGTGCAGGGTCATTGCAGCGGATCGCACAAGTGTGCGCTATCGATCCCGGCGCGCCGGTGATGACGAGCTGCGCGATAAGTTGCGCGTCCTGGCGCAGGAGCGACGACGGTTCGGATACCGCCGCCTGCACATCCTGCTGCGCCGCGACGGGGTGCCGATCAACCGTAAGAAGACCCAGCGGCTTTACCGCGAAGAAGGCTTGACGGTGCGGCGGCGCAAGGGCCGTAAGCGAGCGGTGGGAGCGCGGATGCCGCCACCGGTGCTGGCGCTGCCTAACCAGCGGTGGAGCCTCGACTTCGTGCATGACCAACTCGTCACGGGCCGCCGGTTCCGGGTGCTCAACATCGTCGATGACGTGACCCGCGAGTGCCTGCGTGCGGTGCCGGACACGTCGATCTCGGGCAAGCGGGTTGTCCGCGAGCTGAAAGAACTGATCGCCCAGCGCGGCAAGCCGGGCATGATCGTCAGCGATAACGGCACCGAGCTGACATCGAACGCGGTGCTGGCCTGGTGCGGCGAGGCCAAGATCGAGTGGCATTACACCATGCCGGGCAAGCCTACCCAGAACGCCTTCGTCGAGAGCTTCAACGGACGGATGCGTGACGAGCTGCTCAACGAGACGCTGTTCATGAGCATGGGGCACGCTCGTGAAAAGATCGCGGCATGGGCCGATGACTACAACACCGAGCGACCGCACTCCTCTCTCGGATATGCCACACCGGCAGCGTTCGCCGCTGAGCTGAATAAGCAATGGCCCGCTTCGCTACGCCCTACGGGCTCCGCTGCACAGGCCATTGCTCAACCCGCGCTCATGCGCAAAAACGATGCCGAGACTCTAATCGCAACCGGATGAAGGTTGGGGGTCAGGTCA
>NZ_JAJSSH010000035.1 GCF_021403115.1 Sphingobium sufflavum | reverse complement strand
TCACCGTCCGACGGCCGTATAGGTAAATCCGGCCTTTTCGACGAAGTCTCTGGGGTAGACGTTGCGCAGGTCGACCAGGATGGGCTGGCTGAGCAGTGCCTTGGCCCGGTCGAGGTCGAGCGCGCGGAACGCGTCCCATTCGGTCACGATGACCAGGCCGTCCGCGCCCTCCATCGCCTCATAGGCGTTGGTGCAATAGTGGACGTCGCTCAGCACCAGCTTGGCCTGCTCCGTGCCTTCCGGGTCATAGGCGCGCACCGTGGCGCCCGCGTCCTGCAACGTCTGCACCACCGCGATCGCCGGGCTGTCGCGCATGTCGTCCGTGTTCGGCTTGAACGTCAGGCCCAGTACCGCCACCGTCTTGCCGCGCACATCGCCGCCCATCGCCGCGATCACCTTGCGGCCCATCGCCCGCTTGCGATTGTCGTTGACGGCCACCACCGCCTCCACGATCCGCTGCGGCGCGTCATAATCCTGGCTGGTCTTGAGCAGCGCCAGCGTGTCCTTGGGAAAGCAGCTGCCGCCATAGCCGGGGCCGGCGTGCAGGAACTTGGACCCGATGCGATTGTCGAGGCCGATGCCGCGCGCCACATCCTGCACATTGGCGTCCACCTTCTCGCACAGGTCCGCGATCTCGTTGATGAAGGTGATCTTGACCGCCAGAAAGGCGTTGGCGGCATATTTGGTCAGCTCCGCGCCGCGCCGGCTCATCTCCACGATGGGCGAGCGGTTGATGTGCAGCGGGCGATAGACCTGGCGCATCACCTCCAGCGCGCGCGCATCGTCACCGCCGATCACGATGCGGTCGGGCCGCTTGAAATCGTCGATCGCCGCGCCCTCGCGCAGGAATTCCGGATTGGAGACGACCGCGAAGTCCGCGTCCGGGTTGGTGGCGCGGATGATCCGCTCCACCTCGTCGCCGGTGCCCACGGGCACGGTCGATTTGTTCACGATGACGGTGAAGCCGGTGATCGCGCCGGCAATCTCCTCCGCCGCGGCATAGACATAGCTGAGGTCGGCATGGCCGTCGCCGCGACGCGAGGGCGTGCCCACCGCGATGAACACCGCGTCCGCGCCCGCCACCGCCGATGCGATGTCGGTCGTGAAGGACAGCCGACCCGCCGCCGCATTGCCCGCCACCAGATGATCCAGCCCCGGCTCGAAAATCGGGATCTGCCCCGCCTTCAGCGCCGCGATCTTGCGGTCGTCCTTGTCCACGCAGATCACGTCATGACCGAAATCCGCAAAACAGGCCCCGGACACAAGGCCAACATAGCCCGAACCAATCATCGTGATTCTCATGAAG
>NZ_JAJSSH010000034.1 GCF_021403115.1 Sphingobium sufflavum | reverse complement strand
GGACCCGGCCGCTGGCCAAGCCAGCTCATCATCGTGCGCCACGGGCAAAGCGCCGGGAATGTCGCGCGCGATGCAGCACATGAGGCGGAGGAGGACCGCATCCCCCTGTCCATCCGATGCTGATGTGCCGCTGAGCGATCTCGGGCGCGAGCAGGCGGCGGCGCTGGGGCACTGGTTCGCTGAGCAACCTGAAGAGGACCGACCGGAAGTCATCTTGTCCTCGCCCTATCTTCGCGCCTGCCAGACCGCAGACATTTTCCGCGCGCAGGGCGGCGCCCCCCGAGATGAGCCGATCTGCTTCGACGAGCGTCTGCGAGAAAAGGAGTTCGGGATACTGGATGGCCTGACCAGCACGGGCATCCGTCACCTCCAGCCGGAACAGGCGGCATTCCGGCAACTGCTCGGCAAATTCTATCATCGCTCGCCGGGAGGGGAGAGTTGGTGCGACGTTATCCTGCGCCTACGCTCTGTAATGGACACCATCTCGCTGCATTATGCGGGCAAGCGCGTGATGATCTTTTCGCACCAGGTCGTCGTGTTATGCTTGCGCTACATTATCGAGAATCTGGGTGAGCAGGAGATACTTGCCATCGACGCCATAGGCGATGTGGCGAATTGCGCCATCACCGATTACCGTTTCGATGAGGCGGCGGGAAAGCTGCTCCTGCAGCGTTACAATGTCACCGCAGCGATGGAGAAGGAAGCGACGCCCGTCACCAAAGCCCCGGACCGCATCGCGGGCGCGCGCGGGTGACCGAAATCGACGATGCCTGGCTTACAGCCCATCCCCTGCCCGACTTGGACACCGTATGCGATAAGGACAGCCGGGGTCGCGTGCTGGTGGTTGGCGGGGCGGAGTTCGTGCCCGGCGCGCTGCGGCTGACTGGCGAGGCAGCGCTGCGTGCGGGTGCGGGCAAGCTGCAGCTCGCAACGGTCAAGACTGTGGCGATGGCTCTGGGTGTGCTGATCCCCGAAGCGGCCATGATTGCCCTGCCTTCCGATGAGAAGGGCGAGATTGCCGCGGAGGCGGCGGAGGTGCTTCGCGAAAAGCTCCTGCGCTGCGACGCCCTGATTCTAGGCCCTGGCATGAGCATTGGCGAGCGCACCGACCAGCTAGTGGCTGACCTCCTCAGTGCGCCGGACGCCTCGCGTACCATCTTGCTGGACGCGGCGGCGCTGACGTCGGCGCAATATTTGGAAGGACTGATCGCGGCGCATCACGGGCATGTCATACTGACGCCCCATCATGGCGAAATGGCGCATCTTTCCGGGCTGGAGGTCGAAGCGGTGAAGGCCGATCCGGAGGGCGTGGCCCGCGACATCGCACAACGGTTCAACGCCATCATCTTGCTAAAAGGCAAGGAGAGCATTCTTGCCGCCCCGTCAGGCGAAATAGCGATC
>NZ_JAJSSH010000033.1 GCF_021403115.1 Sphingobium sufflavum | reverse complement strand
TGTGGATCGGCGTGCAAAAAGGACCCCGTTATGGGGGTGATCGGCGTCTAAAAGGGACCCCCATCTCGATGGTTTAGTTGCGTCCGTTTGGTGATGACCAGACGGCGGGATCGGGATGTTGATATTGGAGACGGTGGTAAGGATCCGGCGCGAGCACGCGGACGGTAAATCGATCAAGGCGATCGCGCGTGACCTGCGGGTGTCGCGCAAGGTGATAAGGAAGGCGATCCGGGCTCCCGAGGCGGGATTTGCCTATCGGCGGTCAGTGCAGCCGCTTCCCCGGATTGGGCCGTTCCAGGAGCGCCTGGACACTCTGCTGACGGAGAACGAGGCACGGCCGCGGCGCGAGCGCCTGCGGATGACACGGGTCCATGACCTGCTGCTGCGCGAGGGGTTCGACGGTTCCTACGATGCCGTGAGGCGCTATGCGAAGCGCTGGCTGGATGATCGGCGCAAGGATGCCGGCGACGGCGCTGCGGCGTTCATCCCGCTGATGTTCCGGCCGGGCGAGGCGTACCAGTTCGACTGGAGCCACGAGGACGTGGAGATCGCCGGCAAGCCGATGCGGGTGAAGGTCGCCCACACGCGGCTATGCGCCTCGCGAGCGGTATACGTGCGGGCCTATCCCCGCGAGACGCAGGAGATGGTGTTCGACGCCCATGCGCGGGCGTTCGCCTTCTTCGGCGGCGTGCCGACGCGGGGCATCTACGACAACATGAAGACCGCGGTGACGACGGTGTTCACCGGCAAGGAACGGGTCTTCAACCGCCGCTTCCTGATCATGGCCGACCACTACATGATCGAGCCCACCGCCTGTTCGCCGGCGGCAGGTTGGGAGAAGGGCCAGGTCGAGCACCAGGTACAGACGATCCGCGGACGGTTCTTCCAGCCCCGGCTGCGCTTCTCAAGCCTGGAGGAGCTGAACGGGTGGCTAGAGGCAGAGTGCCGCCGGTGGGCGGCGCTGCACTCGCATCCCGAGCAGAAGGAGCTGACCGTTGCCCAGGCATGGGACGCCGAACGCCCTGCGCTACAGGTGATGCTGGCGCCGTTCGACGGCTTCCACGAGACGTCGCACGCGGTGACCGGCACCTGCCTGATCAGCTTCGACCGCAACCGCTACTCGGTCATGGCCAAGGCAGCCCGGCGCGCGGTGCAGGTGCGGGCTTACGCCGACCGGATCGTGGTCCGCCTGGACGATGAGGTCGTCGCCGAACATCCCCGCTTCTTCGGACGCGATCGGATGATCCTCGACCCGTGGCATTACCTGCCGGTGCTGGCCAAGAAGCCAGGCGCCCTGAGGAACGGCGCACCGTTCCAGGACTGGGATCTGCCACCGGCGCTGGCTCGGCTCAGGCGCAAGCTCGGGACTGGCGATGACGCCGACCGCCGGTTCGTGCGCGTGTTATCCGCCGTGCTCACCGACGGGCTCGAAGCGGTCGAGGACGCGATCCGCGAAGCGCTCGCCGCCGGTGCTGCCAGTGACGATGTGATCCTCAACATCCTGGCGCGGCGGCGCGAGCCGCCCCGGCCGCTGACGATCGCCACCTCCGATGCCCTCGCGCTCAGCCACCCACCGACCGCCGACTGCGCCCGCTACGATCTGCTGCGAGGCGCCCGTGCAGCGGCATGAGATGATCGCCGCGATGAGCAGCTTGGGGCTCAAGGGCATGGCTGGCGCGTTCGACGAGGCCGTCACCACGGGCATGCAGCGCAAGCGCACCGCCATGGAGATCCTGACCGACCTGCTCCGCGCTGAGGCTGCTCATCGCCACGCGGCCTCGATCCGCTATCGCATGACCGCGGCCAAGCTGCCGGTGGTCAAGGACATCGACGCGTTCGTGTTCGAGGGCACGCCGATCAACGAAGAGCTGGTACGCTCGCTCCATGCTGGAGCGTTCCTGCCTGGTCGGCGCAACATCGTCTTGGTCGGCGGCACCGGGACCGGGAAGACTCATCTGGCGGTCGCGATCACTGCCAGCGTCGTGCGTGCCGGTGCCCGCGGTCGCTACTTCAACACCGTCGATCTGGTGAACCGGCTCGAGGAAGAGAGCCGCCTCGGCAAGGCCGGCGCGCTCGCGGCCCAGCTCTCGCGCCTCGACCTCGTCGTGCTAGACGAGCTTGGCTATCTGCCGTTCGCCCGCTCGGGCGGCCAGCTGCTGTTCCACCTCGTCAGCAAGCTCTACGAGCGCACCTCGGTAATCATCACCACGAACCTGGCGTTCGGCGAGTGGCCCACCGTGTTCGGCGACCCAAAGATGACCGCCGCGCTGCTCGACCGCATCACCCATCACTGCGACATCGTTGAGACCGGCAACGACAGCTGGCGCCTCAGAAACCGAAGCTAAAACCCTCCCCCCGGACCCCCCACCCGGCGGTTGACCCGGTGGGTCCACAGGAACCTCCCACGGCCGGCACCGCCAGCGCTTGGGGGGCGCGCAGCGCCGGCCGTGGGTCCCTCCTATGGACTACCGGGACAACCGCCTGGCAACCCGAAAAGGGGGTCCCTATTGCACGCCGATATGGGGTCCCGGTTCGACGCCTATTTACA
>NZ_JAJSSH010000032.1 GCF_021403115.1 Sphingobium sufflavum | reverse complement strand
ATCACGATAGAGATTGTCCGCAAATTCGCCGATCAGACCGGTTTCGTCGTCCATCCCAGACGATGGGTGGTCGAACGGACCTTCGCATGGCTCAACCGCAATCGCCGCCTCGCCAAGGACTTCGAGCAAACCATCAAATCCGCAACTGCGCTACTCTATGCCGCCGCGGCTATCGTTCTCATCAGGCGCGTCGCTCGTTACGCATGAGATCCAAGACAGGCTCTAAAGAACTGCGACAGTGCTGGAACCGTGGAAATCTTCTTGTAGAATTTCGTGAGGCGGCTAGCGATATGCCTGCAAACTACCCGATGAATGCCGGACAAAGTTCGGCTCTCAAGATTCTGTAGCCCATAGAATGACAGGCGTTCTTGGAGTTTAGACATTAGACTGCCTTCCGCATGCCCGAATTTGGGCCAATCGAAAAACTAATAGGTCATTTCTTTGAGAGGCAGTATCGGTAGAAATTTTTGCAAAATATTAAAAGCTAATGTACGTAAAAATACCTGAGCGCTTTCGCGCAGAAGGATAAATGAGCTCGTCTGCCACCATCAGGTAAAGGGTGGCCCCTCGGGAGTGGCAGCGATCAGCGCTTGAGCTTCGCATGCATCGTGGACTTGCCCACCCAGGGCGCGACAAAAGCCATTGTTCTGGTCCAGGCTTCTTCGCAAAGAGATGCGCCCAGGCTGAGCACCTGTTGCCAGTGGCATCCGGCAGCAAGACTGCATCAGTGTGCAGCGAAGATTTGGCTTCGCCAGCCTTGGTCGCGCGCAGCCGTGACTGACAGATCGACCTCCACTCCTACAATTTTTAAGACGTCAAACAGTGCTCGCGGTGAAAAGGGCTTAACGATAATCGGTGCAGATGGATCGCTGTCCGCGATATCGGCCGGCGACGCCGTGATGTAGACCATGGGCACTGGCCCATGCATTTTGCGAATGAGGTGCGCCGCGCGGGTGCCTAGACCCTCTTTGAGATGAACATCGCATGTGATGAAATCGGGGCGCTCACGAAGAGCGTCTGCCATCGCCGCTTTCTCCGTCTGCGCGATCGTCACGCTTTCGAAGCCGAGTGACTGCAAGAGACTCCAGATCGCCAAACCAATTCGGCTGTCGTCCTCAATAATAAGAGCGTGCATTCTGGCGGACCTTTCCGACTGCTAGATTCAATTTAATGAAAATCTTTTTATCATCGACTCGTCCAGTCGATCTCTTCGTTCGAACAGATAGGAGTTGTGGCCGGGACGCAAAACTCCGGCTGACTACGGAGGAGCAATTTATGGATTCCTCATCCACGCCGGCCAAATAGCGATGTTCCATTTCATCGTTGAAACGGGCGGTGATTTCCGCTGATAGGATTTGGCTTTCGGCAAGATCGACTAGGACAGCGACATCAATTTTTCTATCCCGAATGCATTTCAGGGGTGTCTCGAAGGCGCTCTGACCTGTCTGCCGCTATTAAATTGTAAGGAGACAATCTAAAAAAATTTCCTAAAATCAGCGTTCTAACGCCATAGGCCTCCGTATATATACGGTGCCTCTGCTTAAACCAGTCGTTAACAAATTCAGCTAGGTCGGAACGACAATCAAAACGGTTCTCGTTCCTACGCCCCTGTCACGGCTCGGTCCTTCAATCCTATAGGGTGCCGACGACATGCCAGCGCCACGGTGACGATAGCCTCCAGTTCAACGCGAGGTCTTCCATGTGGGTCGAGAAATTCTATCTGTGCAGTGAAAGCCTCGATGAGATTGCACAGCTCTCGGTCGAAAGAAGCCCGAATCTGATTTTCCTTTTTGGGGATACTGACACAATTGCTTCCGGGAGGGCGCCGGCTGGGCTGTTCGAGCGCTTTCCCCTTGCCGCGCATCTCGGTTGTAGCACCGGTACGCTCGTGAAGGGCGTGGACCTCCATGACGACGGTCTGCTTATCGTCCTCGTCGGCTTCGAGAGTACCCGCATTGCCCTCCATTGTGAACCTTTGGCAGATATTGACCGCTCTTTTCCGGCAGGCGCAGCGCTTGCCCGAAAGATCGCGGCACCCGATCTCGCGGGCTTGTTTCTCCTGAGTAGCGGACTGGGCGTCAATGGAAGCGCCTTGGTAGAAGGCATCCAATCGATTCTCGGTCGCAAGGCGGTCATCAGCGGCGGGCTTGCCGGCGATGGCGCCCGGTTCGAGACGACCTGGATTTCGATCAATGGCAAACCGGTTGAGAAAGCGATCGCTGCCATCGGCTTTTATGGAACGTCGGTCCGACTTGCCCATGGCATTGCCGGAGGTTGGAGCGAGTTCGGTCCGACACGCCGGGTCACCAAATCTGCCGGATCCACGCTTCTGGAACTCGACCATAAGCCTGCACTCGACCTCTACAAGCGGTATCTGGGTGACGAGGCGACCGGGCTCCCAGCGTCTGGACTCCTTTTCCCGCTGATGATCTGGGATGAGGCAAATCCCGATGACGCCGTTGTGCGCACAATCTTGTCGGTGGATCATGACGCACGGTCGATCACGCTGGCAGGAGACATTCCCGAGGGTTGGTGTGCAAAACTCATGCGCGGAACACAAGAAAGCCTCGTCGAAGGGGCGCGGCAGGCAGCGCAGCATGCGAGGACTGCGATGGGTGACACGAAAGTCGATTCCGAACTCTGCCTGTTCGTCAGCTGTGTGGGGCGCCGCCTGCTGATGGGTCAAAGCACTGAGGAAGAGGTCGATGCAGTATCCGAAGCGCTCGGTGTAGCTACGAAGATAGCGGGATTCTATTCCTACGGCGAAATCGCCCCCCAGAATGTTTCGGAGGTCTGCGGCCTTCATAACCAGACCGTTACTCTGACGCTGTTGAGCGAGGCGGCGTGAAAGCGCGCGCCGACCTGCACCCGCTGCTCTGCCGTCAATTGACCAAGGCGAGCGGAGCAAAAGGCGAACTCGACACTGACCGCCTGCTCGGTCTGGTCTCCAGGGCTTATCAGGAGAAAGATGCAGATCGCCAGCGGACGGACCGGGCCAATGAGCTCATGGCGGAGGAACTAGAAGAAGCGGTCGCCGCAAGCGCCCTTCAGGCTGCCCGGTTCAAGGCAGCGCTCGACAATATGACTCAAGGCCTTTGTCTCTTCGACAACAACGGCATGCTCGTGGTGGGCAACCGTCGATTCCAGGAAATATACGGACTGAGTGAAATGCTCTGCGCTTCGGGCTCGAGTCTTGAGCCGTTGCTTTCGATCAGCCCAGTCATGCGGGTCATGGAGCCGAGGTTTCGTCAGCATCTCATCAGAGAGCATGTGAGCCTGGATGAGCAACATAGCTTTGTCGAACAAAGCTGGCCGGACGGACGGACCCTGATTGTCAGCCGGACTTGGATCGTGGGGGGAGGGTATCTCGACACGATCGCAGACATTACAGAAAGTCGTAGCGCCGCTGCGCGCATCGCCCATCTGGCGCGTCACGATGCCCTGACCGACCTCGCCAATCGATTCTTGTTACGAGAGCGCTTACAGGAGATGGTGCGGAACGCCGCGCGCAATGAGCGTTGCGCTATAATGTGTCTTGACCTCGATTGTAAATAGGCGTCGAACCGGGACCCCATATCGGCGTGCAATAGGGACCCCCTTTTCGGGTTGCCAGGCGGTTGTCCCGGTAGTCCATAGGAGGGACCCACGGCCGGCGCTGCGCGCCCCCCAAGCG
>NZ_JAJSSH010000031.1:2500-5971 GCF_021403115.1 Sphingobium sufflavum | reverse complement strand
CCAACGTCCGTCCCGACGGCGCCAATGGCCCTGAGGCGGAGGTTGTCGCGAACGCGGCGGATCTGGTGGTCTACGCCACAAACGACAACGCCGCCCCGGAGGGCGGCGTATGTAGTTCCATAACAGTGGTTGCGGGAGTAGGATTTGAACCTACGACCTTCAGGTTATGAGCCTGACGAGCTACCGGGCTGCTCCATCCCGCGACACTGGGCCTTGTTGGCCGACGGTTGTTCTGGGCTATAAAGCGCCAGAACGACAAAAGGGCGGCCGTTATGGGGCCGCCCTATGTGTGAATGGGTTTATATCCGTGCCTTTGGCTGCTGCGCCGGCTTCAATGCCTGGCGACGACCTACTCTTCCAGTGCTTAAGCAATAGTACCATCGGCGCGGTCTGGTTTCACGGCCGAGTTCGAGATGGGATCGGGTGGGTCACAGACGCTATGGTCACCAAGCAATGAAGCAGGCGCAGTAGCTAAGGTTCGGGTTTTCAATCGATGCACTATGTGCAGGATGTTTTGGGTATCCGTGCATGTAATCGGGCGTTGCGTTATCAATATCCATGACCGTCAGCGACGAGCTGGTTACCCAGCGTTGTCGTTGATGGTGGGACTCTCAAAGCGCGAAAAGAGCAATTAGGACTGGTTAGCTCCATGCGTTACCGCACTTCCACATCCAGCCTATCAACGTGGTGGTCTTCCACGGCTCGATGAAATCTTATCTTGAGGGAGGCTTCCCGCTTAGATGCTTTCAGCGGTTATCCCGTCCATACATAGCTACCCTGCTGCGCTCCTGGCGGAACGACAGGTACACCAGAGGTATGTTCAACCCGGTCCTCTCGTACTAGGGTCAACTCCTCTCAAATTTCGACGCCCACGGCAGATAGGGACCAAACTGTCTCGCGACGTTCTGAACCCAGCTCACGTACCACTTTAATTGGCGAACAGCCAAACCCTTGGGACCTGCTCCAGCCCCAGGATGTGATGAGCCGACATCGAGGTGCCAAACGATTCCGTCGATATGAGCTCTTGGGAATCATCAGCCTGTTATCCCCGGCGTACCTTTTATCCGTTGAGCGATGGCCCTTCCACGAGGGACCACCGGATCACTATGACCGACTTTCGTCTCTGCTCGACTTGTCAGTCTCGCAGTCAGGCGGGCTTATGCCATTGCACTCTAACAGCCGGTTTCCAACCGGCCTGAGCCCACCATCGCGCGCCTCCGTTACTCTTTAGGAGGCGACCGCCCCAGTCAAACTACCCACCACAGAGGGTCCCTGTACCGGATAACGGTACGAGGTTAGACATCAGAAAACAGCAGGGTGGTATTTCACCTATGGCTCCACATCATCTGGCGACGATGCTTCAAAGCCTCCCACCTATGCTACACAGCTCTTTCCTAATGCCACTCTGAAGTTGCAGTAAAGGTGCACGGGGTCTTTCCGTCTAACCGCGGGTACTCCGCATCTTCACGGAGAATTCAATTTCGCTGAGCATATCCTGGAGACAGTGGGGAAGTCGTTACGCCATTCGTGCAGGTCGGAACTTACCCGACAAGGAATTTCGCTACCTTAGGACCGTTATAGTTACGGCCGCCGTTTACCGGGGCTTCAATTCAGAGCTTGCACTCCTCCTCTTAACCTTCCGGCACCGGGCAGGCGTCACACCCTATACGTCGTCTTGAAGCCGACTTAGCAGAGTGCTGTGTTTTTGCTAAACAGTCGCTACCCCCTGGCCTGTGCCCCCCATAAGTGCTTGCGCATATATGGGGCCTCCTTCTTCCGAAGGTACGGAGGCAATTTGCCGAGTTCCTTCAGGATACTTCTCTCAAGCGCCTTGGTATACTCTACCATCCCACCTGTGTCGGTTTAGGGTACGGTCTATATGGAGGGGCTATTTCCTGGGACGATTTCCCTGCCCGGAGCAATCCAATAAGCCCGAACAAGTTACACCATCCGTCACACACCTCCAGGCCCACGAATATTAACGTGGTTCCCATCGACTACCCCCTTCGGGCTCGTCTTAGGGGCCGGCTTACCCTGCTCAGATTAGCTTTAAGCAGGAACCCTTGGGATTTCGGCGACAGGGCATCTCACCCTGTTTATCGCTACTCATGTCTGCATTCGCACTTCCGATACCTCCACCGTCCATTACCAGACGGCTTCATCGGCCTACGGAACGCTCCGCTACCGCGTGATCGTAAACGATCACACCCTAAGCTTCGGTGCATCACTTTAGCCCCGTTACATCTTCGCCGCAGGATCTCTTATTTAGACCAGTGAGCTGTTACGCTTTCTTTAAAGGATGGCTGCTTCTAAGCCAACCTCCTGGTTGTTTTGGAAATCCCACATGCTTTCCCACTTAGTGATGACTTGGGGACCTTAGCTGTAGGTTAGGGCTGTTTCCCTTTTGACGACGGACCTTAGCACCCGCCGTCTGTCTGCCGAACTAGACTCGTTGGTATTCGGAGTTTGGTTAGAGTTGGTAGATCTCGCGACCCCCGCATCCATCCAGTGCTCTACCCCCAACGGCAATCATTCGACGCTCTACCTCAATAGATTTCGCGGAGAACCAGCTATTTCCCGGCTTGATTGGCCTTTCACCCCTAAGCACAACTCATCCGACAATTTTTCAACATTGAACGGTTCGGTCCTCCAGTGGGTGTTACCCCACCTTCAACCTGGTCATGCATAGATCGCCGGGTTTCGGGTCTAATGCATCATACTCAGTCGCCCTATTCAGACTCGCTTTCGCTGCGCCTACACCTAACGGCTTAAGCTTGCATGATACACTAAGTCACAGACCCATTATGCAAGAGGTACGCGGTCAGGCCTCAAGGGCCCTCCCACTGCTTGTAAGCATCCGGTTTCAGGTACTGTTTCACTCCCCTCATCGGGGTGCTTTTCACCTTTCCCTCACGGTACTGGTTCACTATCGGTCATGTACGAGTATTTAGGCTTGGAGGGTGGTCCCCCCATGTTCAGACAGAGTTTCACGTGCTCCGCCCTACTCAAGTCCTCATTCCTCACATTCGCATACGGGGCTGTCACCCGCTATGGCCACACTTTCCAGAGTGTTCTGCTTGTTTAGAATGAGGCGCTGGCCTGGTCCGCGTTCGCTCGCCACTACTAACGGAATCTCGGTTGATGTCTTTTCCTCCGGGTACTGAGATGTTTCAGTTCTCCGGGTTCGCCTCACCAAAGCCTATTTTATTCAGCTTAGTGATACCTCCCCCATTTAACCCCGCTCCAGCATTGCGGCTGGGTCGAGATTAAATGGTGAAGGTGGGTTGTCCCATTCGGAAATCGCGGGATCAAAGCCTGCTCACGGCTCCCCCACGCTTATCGCAGCGTGCCACGTCCTTCATCGCCTGTACATGCCAAGGCATCCACCAGATGCTCTTACCTCACGCTTGAGAGTCCACACCACCAACGACAATGCTGGACCTGACCCTTGCATACGGCCAGACCCACAGT